>JAGQYM010000050.1 GCA_020436085.1 Cyclobacteriaceae bacterium | reverse complement strand
CACGGTATCTACCTTTCGGATGTTGCCTATGTTTTGATGAGGATCCGCAGTCAGTAAAACCAGATCTGCAATCTTGCCATCTTCTATCGTGCCATAGTCTTTGAGGCCCTTGGTGGCAATCGCTCCTGTTCGTGTAACTGCAACAATTGCTTGAGCTGGAGTCATACCTAGTTCCACAAGTCCCTCAATAGCGATGATGCTACCAAGACCGGGCTCCTGGTTGGCAGGCTTGGGTGTGCGTTGAAACTCGGGTGCTGACCCCTGATAGTTGTCTGTGCCTATCGTCACCAGGCAACCCGCTGCAATCAACTTCATGGCATTTGTCCGGGCAATCTCCATGTACTCTTCCGTTTGATCGGCTTCTCTTCTGTGTTGCGTTGAGGTCTTCATTCGCCCGGGACCAAAAGCTTCATCAGTGGCTTTTATGCTTTCAATGGCAGCCTTTCTCTTCGCCACATGTTTTTCCCATACGTCTCCTGTAATCGTGTTGCTGAGCATCGCACACACGATGTTCTTATCTTTGATCATCTGCACCAGTTCATCTGGCAATACTCTTGACGTGTGTTCCGGGTGTTGGATCAAATCAATGCCCGCTTCGATGGATAATCTCAGTCCTTCGAGGTTGGTAGAGTGTGTTTCGGCAGACAATCCTCTCTTGTGTGTTTCATCCACCATCACCTTTTGTGCGCGTGGTGAGAAGCCAATCATCACGGGATCATCGAAATGCGAGGTGCCTCCGAACTTGATAAAGTCAGGGCCCTTATCGAGATACTTGTTTATCGCCACGCTCAGTTCATCGGGCAGCATGTCCATCAACTCCTCGCCTGCTCCCTGTGTTATGAAGTCATTCCATTGTTCCTGAAACACATTGATATCAGAAGGCTTGATCAATCCCCAACTAATTGAAAACGGACCACCCCATCCCACGATGTTACCTGCCACCAGCATACGAGGTCCAATCACTTCACCTTTGTTGATACGATCACGAACAGCAACCAAAGGCAACAGCGCACCAAAGCTATCACGAATGGTTGTCACTCCGTACTTCAATTGTATTTGTGCAAACTCTGTGACGAGTGCTTCATTTTGCTTTTCATATTTGATAATGGTTTCCGGTCTGTTGATACCACCATAAATGGAAGCGTGAACGTTACTGTCAACAAACCCCGGTGTAAGAAACTTCCCTCTTCCATCGATCACCTTAGCCCCCTTGGGTACTTTCACCGATGTGCTACTTCCTATTTTTTCAATGCGTCCGTTGGTAATAAGGACTGTCTGATTGTGGACAGGATCACCACCATTACCATCTATCACCGTGACGCCAGTGATTGCCAATGGGGTATTGTTCTGGCTATATGAAATTTGCGTACACAGCACAAAAGACAATATGATTAGTACGGAGGCAATCAGGCGATTCAACATAGCTTGAAGTTTTGTCAAGGAAACAAGTTACAATTTTAACCCATCCATGACACGAGATTATGCACCAATGGATAAGTGGTTCCGTAAATCCGAAAATAGCCTTACTTTGATTTCCTATTCGTTTAAATCTATTCGCTAACACCACTCACCATGAGAAATATCCAGACCAGTTTTTCAATCACTCTTTTCCTGGCCATTTTGTGCCACTCACTTTCCTTTGCTCAGACGATTGACAAAGACATTTATGCTGATGCCGCCAAGGGTTTAAAACTCCGTAGTATCGGTCCAGCGCTAATGGGTGGGCGTATTGCCGATGTGGCAGTGAATCCAAAAGACAAGACCAACTGGTACGTGGCGGTCGGGTCCGGTGGAGTGTGGAAAACTATTAACGCTGGAACGACATGGACTCCGGTTTTTGAGCGTCAGGCATCATACTCCATTGGTACTGTCGCCATTGATCCGAATCAGCCCAATGTAGTGTGGGTGGGAACTGGTGAGAATGTTAGCGGGCGCCATGTCGGATGGGGTGATGGCATATATAAGAGTATGGACGCAGGCCAAACGTGGCAACGTATGGGATTGGAGAAATCAGAGCACATTGGTAAGATTTTAATTGATCCGAGAAACAGCAACGTGGTATTGGTAGCGGCTGAGGGACCGCTGTGGTCGGCAGGTGGAGATCGTGGTTTGTATAGAACAACTGATGGTGGTAAGACATGGAAGCTTGCATTGAAAATTGATGAGAATACAGGTGTCACAGATATCGAGTTTGATCCATCAAACCCGGATGTGATCTATGCTGCTGCTTACCAGCGCAGAAGACATACCTGGTCATTGATGGCAGGAGGTCCACAATCAGGAATATACAAGTCTACTGACAACGGTGACACATGGCGACAAGTAAAAACAGGTTTGCCATCAGGTAGCATAGGCAAAATCGGATTAGCTGTAACGGCTGCAAATCCTAATCTGGTATTTGCCACCATTGAAGCAGATGAGAAAAACAGAGGTTTCTATCGCTCGACAGATAAGGGTGAAAGTTGGCAGAAACGCAACAGCTACATCTCCGGAGGAACCGGACCTCATTATTACCAGGAGATCGAAGCATCGCAAACAAACCCTGACTTGATTTATCAGATGGACGTATTTCTTCATGTAACACGGGACGGAGGAAAGAGTTTCGATTACCTCGGCACAGGTCGGGAAAAGCACAGCGATAACCATGCGATGTGGATTGATCGAGACAATGGCCAGCATATGTTGGCCGGTACTGATGCCGGATTGTACGAATCTTTTGATGAAGGGACTACATGGCGGCATTTTGAAAATTTGCCCGTCTCCCAGTTTTACAAACTCTCTCTCGACAATGCGTTGCCATTTTACAATGTGGTGGCAGGCGCGCAGGACCTCGGCACGTTGATTGGTCCATCGAGAACGCTGAATGCTGAAGGCGTTCGAAATCAAGATTGGTACGTGCCGCTTGGCGCGGATGGGTATGACGTTGCATTCGATCCTAAAGATCCAAACACGGTCTACATGGAAATTCAGGAGGGAAATCTTGTGAGGCTTGACAGAGCTACCGAAGAGGTGATTAGCATCAAGCCGCAACCAGAGCCCAATGATCCTCCGGAGCGATTCAACTGGGATAGCCCTATCATTGTCAGTCCACACAACAATAAGACGTTGTACTATGGATCACAACGACTTTGGAGAAGTAACGATCAAGGAAGTTCCTGGACACCGGTGAGTGGCGACCTTACTACGAATCAAAATCGGTACACGCTGAAAATGTTCAATACGGTGCCGAGTGTGGATGACTTGTATGACAACGGAGCGATGTCACAATTTTCGACCCTGACTTCTGTGTCGGAGTCGCCTTTGGTCGAGGGATTACTTTACACAGGTTCTGATGATGGCCTTATCCACGTAAGTGAAGATGGAGGCAAGAATTGGAGACGAGCACAAAGTTTACCTAAAGTCCCAGCACTTTCTTTTATCAATGATGTAGAAGCCTCAAAGCATGATGCCAATGTGGTGTTTGCGGTGGCTGATGCACACAAGGTTGGAGACTATACTACATTCCTATTTGTAAGTAGCGATCGTGGTAAGTCATGGCAACCCATTCAAGGTGATTTACCTGCGAATACAATAGTGTGGGTGATCAAGCAGGACCATGTTGACAAAAATCTTTTGTTTATCGGAACGGAGCATGGTATTTACTTCTCGCCTAATCGTGGCGTGAACTGGATGAAGTTTGGCGGCTCGCCAACAATTCCATTCCGTGATCTGGAATTGCATGAAAGAGATAATGACATCGCTGGAGCTTCTTTTGGAAGGGGTATCTATGTACTGGATGACTACTCTTCTTTAAGAGAGATCAGCAAAATCACAAACAAGAAAAATTCGCTATTCACTGTTCGCGATGCCTGGTGGTATATTCCAAGCGTGCCGATGCAGGCACAAGGCATGCCGACACTGGGTACCACCAGCTTTAGAGTTGCCAACCCAGACTTTGGCGCGATGTTTACTTATTACATTAATGATTTACCACAAACGGCAAAAGATGTGCGTGGGACCAAGGAGAAGAGTTTAGAAACGCAAGGCGCCAACATTCCGTTTCCCGGATGGGATCAATTAAAAGCTGAGTCTCTTGAAACGGAACCAAAAGTACTGATTCTCGTCCGTGACGAAAGCGGAAATGGAGTTCGCTGGATTGAAGGCGTGGCAAAGAAAGGAGTACACCGTACAACGTGGGATTTGAGATTGCCTGCTCCAAATCCGGTAAACTTAACCAGACCTACATTTGTGCCACCTTGGGCAGGTGCTCCCGAAGGCCCGCTTGTCGCACCAGGTAAATACAGCGCAGAACTTTTCATAGTTGACAATGGCACACTGAAATCACAAGGTCCTGCACAGGCGTTTAATGTAAAGCCAACTCCAAACGTAAAATCGAATATCAACTATCAGGAGTTTGCATCACTAACGAAACGCACGGCTGATCTTGCAAGAGATGCTGCTGGATCGCGTAGCAGCCTTGGAGAGGCTGATAGAAAACTACGTCACATTGATGAGGCGCTGATGAGAACTTCGCAAGCCAATCCGGAATTGTTCAAGACATTGAAGTCACTAAAAGATAAACTTGCAGGATTGAATGAGCAGCTTGCGGGTGACCCAATTCGCTCTGAAAAAAATGAGTCCACCTCTCCTTCTATACTTGGACGTGTAAACAGTGTGGCCAACAGTCACTGGAGCACAACGCAAATGCCAACGGAAACACAGAAGCACAGTTTGGAAATCGCAGAAAATGCATACAAACAATTTGTGATTGATGCAGCGGCATTTGCGAAAGAGCTTGAAGCATATGAGGCGGAACTTGAAAAGGTCGGTGCACCATATACACCAGGAAGGAAGAACTAAGTAGGCAGTTAACCTAAGTGGCTATTTCTTTTTGAAACGGTTTCCTGATGAAGGCTTTCTTTTGAAGTTTCTTCTGAAGGGACGTTTCTTGCCTCGTTTATCGAGCGGCTCGTAGGTAGGCGTTTCACCAAGTTCCAGTGGCAAACGATCTTTGGGTATCTCGCGCCCTATCAATCGCTCTATGCTTTGGAATTTCTGCTGGTCGCGCTCGTTGATGAAAGTAACTGCCGTGCCCGTACGTTCTGCTCTGGCTGTTCGGCCAATGCGATGCACATAGTCCTCTGGATCTGGTGGGGCATCATAGTTCACTACCAGATCAATACCTTCCACATCAATGCCTCTCGAGAGAATATCTGTACCGATGATGGTCGTAATCTTCTTGGCCTTGAACTCGCGCATGATGTGCTCTCGCTCTTGTTGCTCAAGATCTGAGTGAAAAGCCTTTGCTGTGATTCCATGTCGTTTCAATATGGACTCAAGCTTCTTCACGCTGTCTTTTGTAGAAGCAAAGATGATGATGCTCCCGTAATCAGCCTGATTGAGTAGGTACGACAATGCTTCCACTTTTTGCGTATCGTACAGCATGAAAGCTTTTTGCAGAATACCTTCTGCAGGCTTCGAAATCGCAATTGATATCTGTTCCGGGTTCTTCAGAATCTTATGTGCCAGCGTAAGAATGCGTGGTGGCATTGTAGCTGAGAACAACAATGTCTGTCGCTCTTTAGGCAGTTGGTTTACGATCTTGATGAGATCTTCATAAAAGCCCATATCGAGCATGCGGTCCGCCTCATCAAGAACAAGGTGTTGAAGTTGATTGAAGTTGACAGCACCTGTTGCAAGTAATGCGATTAGTCGGCCCGGTGTCGCAATCACAATGTCAGCACCAGATTCCATTGCTTTACGTTGCTGATCCCATGTGGCTCCGTCACCACCGCCATACACGGCAATGGAACTTACTCCCACGAAATAGCCAAAGCCTTCGACTTGCTGATCGATTTGCAGGGCCAACTCGCGCGTGGGGACGAGTATCAATGTATTGATATGTTGATTGGGGTTCTGGCTGATCTTCTCCAGAATAGGCAACAAATAGGCTGCAGTTTTTCCTGTACCCGTCTGCGCTGATGCGATGATATCACGCGACTGCATGATCACCGGAATGGCTTGCTCTTGAATGGGTGTGGGTTTGTTGAAACCCATGGCGTTCAACCCGTCAAGCAGGGTTGAACTAAAACTAAACTCTTCGAATCTCACTTAGGGATTGTAAACATGTTCATTCCGGGCATCAAAAATAGGAAACCGGAACTCAAAAAAAAGCCCCCCGAGATCATCGGAGGGCCTCACTTGCACTCATATAGATTCTTAGTCTGCTATTCGTACATTAATGGCATTCAAGCCTTTCTTACCTTCTTTCAATTCGAAGGTGATTTTGTCGTTTTCACGAACTTCGTCAACCAGCCCGGTAACGTGAACGAAATACTCCTCATTCGACTCGTCCTCCCGCACAAAACCAAACCCTTTGGTCCGGTTGAAAAACTTAACTGTTCCTTGTTTCATTTGTGATTTTGATATTAAATAATCCTGCAAGGTAGCCAGAATTTGGCAATTCCAAATTGCAAATAGCGGTATTTAATGAAATTTGATTGATTAGGCGGCCTTGCTTACCTGTTCCACCTTTAACTCACGGGAACGGGTAATTTGAATAATACCCAATTTGTTCAACACCTTGATAACAAGATAAGTCGGGTCAATTTCATGCCAACGAATACCTCCAAAGTTAGGGCGCGAACCATTCTTATGGTGATTGTTATGGTAGCTCTCTCCCATCATGAGGAAGTCAACCGGAAGAAAATTGCGCGAGGTGTCTCCTACTTCGAAGTTGCGGTAACCATATTTGTGCGCAAACCAGTTGATGATGGCGCCATGAATCGGGCTGAGTAAGAATTGCAGTGGCAACAACAACCACAGCCACCAGTATTCTGCAAACTGCCAGTAAACGCCTACATAAAGCGCTCCCCAAAACAAACGCGAAGGCCATGAGCGCGCTATCTTGTCAAAAGCATCCCACTTCGGTACGCCTTCAGTAAATCTCTTCTCAGGAACAAATTTTCCATTCGCAATAGAAGAATAAATGGTCTTTGTCTTCCACATCATCTTCCAGATGCTCTCATCATATTTAGGAGAATGTGGATCGTCTTCAGTATCGGCAAATGCATGATGCATTCGATGCATCACCCCGTATCCATAGGGACTCAGGTAGTTTGAACCCTGAAATATCCAGGTTAGTACAAAAAATACTTTCTCTGTGAATTTGTTCATCGTGAATGCTTTGTGTGAGGCATAACGATGGAGAAAGAACGTCTGAAAAAACAGTGACAGGTACCAATGTGCCACAAAGAATAAGAGAATGGTTGTCATCTCAGTTTAGGTTATAGTTAGGTTCAGGCAGGCGGTCCTACCCGGCTGCTTATTAGTGAAGACAGTCTTGAGTGGGATTTGTGACAGAAATGGGGAATTATTTTTGATTTTATGGCTTCAAGGCCACAATAAGATCGTTGGAAAGGCCTGTTTCGCAGGCTTTTTTGAAGTTTTCGATCCATGCCGGCTTAAGGCTGAAATCGATATTAATCTTGCTGGTTTCATCACTCAGCTTCTTTTTGGCCCTGCTTAGCAATTGCCGGCAGTGGTCTTTCTTTTTCTCAAGTACAACTTGCAAGGCCTCATAATCGACATTAAACACCTCTCTGAGCACAAAAACAGCCCTTTCGAGGGGTTCTAGCTTGTGATGGATCACATTGAGAGCAGCTTGTAGGTCCACGTGAAGGTCTATCTCGCTGAAATCCAGCTCTTTGAATTTAGTAATGAGTTCCGGAAGACGAATATTTTCAAGGTACTCCTCCTTCTTTCTTTTTAATGCTTCAAGGTGATTGAGGCAGTTATTGGTCACCGATTTGATCAGGTATGCCTTCGTGTTTCTGATCTTCTCGGTGTCTATCGATAGCCACTTCAGAAAAGTGTCCTGAACGATGTCCTCTGCATCTGCTTTGCACTTCACAAACCGCATGGCGATGCCATGAAGCATGGGATGATAGAGCGCTATGGTTTGGGCCTGAGTCACAGCAATAAAATTGCTACAAAGGTACGGCTCAGGAGTCATTATCCCAACCATGTTGGGTTGAAGGCCACTGCATCACACGAACGGTTGAAAATTTGGCCGTTTAGCCGATTCTCGTTTCACAATGGATGTTTTCGCCCTATATTGACATGAAACACCCTGAACTATCATGACGAATCTGACCACCCTACTCTTTACGCTAAGTATTTCAGTAACCCTTGTTGCACAGCAAACCCAGAAACCTGTTTTGCACGGCAAACACTGGATGGCCATTACGGGTAAACCGCTTTCTGCGACAGCAGGAGCTATTACGTTTCAAAAAGGTGGCAATGCTGTAGATGCAGCTTGTGCAATGCTCGCTGCCGGATGCACGATGTGGGATGTGTTGAGCTGGGGTGGAGAAACGCAAGCGTTGATCTACAATCCCAACACTAAGAAAGTGATTGCCATCAATGCCCTTGGAGTGGCACCTACCGGAGCAACGGCAGACTTCTTCAAAGAAAAAGGAATGAAATATCCTCCGCAGTTCGGCCCATTAGCTGCCGTAACACCTGGTACACCGGGCGGACTGATGACGATGCTTGCTGAATATGGTACGATGAGTTTGAAAGAAGTATTGGCACCTGCAATGCAAATGGCAGCTGGTTATCCGATCGAGGCGCAAACTGCCAACTCTATTGAGCGATCTAAAGAAAGAATTAAAGAGTGGCCTTATTCGAAGAAAGTTTTTCTTCCGCACCTGGGAGAAGGTCGGGAAGCTCCTGAGGCTGGTGAGATATTCGTACAACAAGATTTACTGAACACATTAACTAAACTGGTTGAGGCAGAGCAACAAGCATTGAAGAAAAAGAAGAGCCGTAAGGAAGCAATCTACGCGGCATATGATCGCTTTTACAAAGGTGATATCGCCAAAGAAATTGTGCGTGGTGCTCGTGAGCAGGGCGGGTTATTCACCGAAGAAGATCTCGCCAACTGGAAGGTGAAGATTGAAGAACCAATGATGACCAACTACAGAGGCATTGATGTTTACAAATTGCAACCGTGGACACAAGGTCCGGTAATGCTTCAAACGTTAAACATCCTGGAGAATTTTGATCTCAAGAGCATGGGATATAATACCAGCAGATATATCCACACTGTATATCAAGCGATGAATCTTGCGTTCGCTGATCGTGATTTCTACTATGGTGATCCTGCGTTTGCCCCAGAAGAGCCGATGCAGGGACTTCTTTCAAAGGCTTACGCGAAAGAAAGAATGAAACTCATCAATGCGGATAAGAACGATCCAAACATTGGTCCTGGTGACCCCTATCCTTTCGAAGGCAAGAAGAATCCTTATCTCGATCTGCTAAAAGACTGGGGTAAGAATCAAGCTTCAGTAAATGATTATAAATCACACATCCCCGCACTTGACGAACAGTACATCACCGACTTCACTGCAGGTACAACCTCTATTGAAGCAACGGATGAAGCAGGATGGGTAGTGTCAATCACGCCAAGTGGCGGTTGGGTGCCAGCGTGCATTGCAGGGAACACTGGTGTCGGTATGAGCCAACGCATGCAATCATTTGTATTGGATGCAAAAGAAAATCCGTTCAATGTGGTGGAACCAGGCAAGCGTCCCCGCGTGACGCTCACTCCCAGTATGGCCCTGAAAGATGGAAAACCATTCTTGTCGTTTGCAAAGCAAGCAGGTGATGAACAAGACCAGAACCTTATTCAGTTCTTCTTAAATGTTGTGGAGTTTGGCATGAACGTGCAAGAATCAGCAGAGGCCGCGAACTTCAAGACCTACCAAATGTATTCCAGCTTTGGCGATCACGAGCGCAAGGCGGGAGCACTTACGTTAAATTCACAAACGCCAGTGTGGACGAGAAAAGACTTACGAGAAATGGGCTATCACCTGTCATTCGAAGACCGAACTAGTGGACCTATCAATGCGATCTTCTTCGATTGGAAACATGGAAGCTTCTGGGGCGGATCGAGCAACCACGGTGAGGATTACGGCATTGGGTGGTAGGCCCAGCAGTTTTGAGTTTTTAGTTATAAGTTTTGAGTTGCTGCGCTCTACTTGAGGACTGAGGATAGCACTCGAACAACATTGCCACCTGCTACTTTTGCGACCTCTTCCTTTGAAAGGCCTTTGTCTTGCAGTGCCCTTAGCCATTCGGGCAACTGAAGGTAACTATCGAATACAGGCTTATAGTTACTATCCATATCGGTACCGAGACCCACGTGATCAACTCCGACAACGTCTATAAGTCTCATGATGTTATTGACATAGTCGTCAAAGCTCGTGCTGAAGCCGGAAGGCCACGCACCAATAACTCCACCCGTTGAGGCAACCAGTTTTGCATGCTCTGGCGTAATCGCCCGAATTGAGATGGGTCTCTCCTCTGATAATTTCAAAATGCTGTGCGATAAGACTATGGGTTTATCCGTTGTGTCCACTACACCTTTTACGGTTTCGTAAGCAGCATGCGCAACATCGACCAACATGCCTAACTGGTTCATTTTTTTGACAACACTCTTACCAGTTGCTGAAAGTCCGTTGTGTTGACTTTCATAGGTCTGCAAATCGCCCAAAGGATTAGGAGCATAATGAACGAGTTGTACCGCACGCACTCCGTCATGATATATCTCATCGAGCTGATCTGTACTCTCCAGAAAATCTCCTCCCTCGCAAGTGAAAACAATGGCTGCCTTACTGGTACTGCGGGCAGTAATCTCTTTTAGTGTTGTGGCCTTCCTCATAGGCATGATCGTACACAACTCTTCCAGTTGCCTCACCTGGCGCTTGTACTCTCTCCATGCCTCTCCTTTTTCAAATTCTCTTGCTGGCACAATACCTGTGTCAGTGCGCTTATTGACTAACATGTCTACGACAGTGCTTACGAAAGCGGCAGTAAGTCCACCCTCATTCATTTCGTTCACAGTTTTCCTGACTCCAGAATCACCCTGGAATTCTTTCAAGCCTCTGAGATAAAATGCACCGGGGTGAGCATGAAGATCTATAATAACGGGTGAGGTTTGAAATGATGGCAACAATCTATATTCCAAGGAATCAAATCCCATCAATGCAGTTGCGGCCCCGGCTGCTGTTATCTGTTTAAGGAAGTCCTTGCGTTTCATTGTCCTATAATGGTTTCGGTCGCTCGATCCTCAATATCTTAGTCACCAAACTGAAAAGTGTATACCACAGCTATCCCAGCCCTTAAGCCATCCCACTCCACTATCACAGGTTCATAATTGCTGTTGGTAAACGATACATCGCTATTATAATACTGCAATTGCCCAGGACTATTGTACTCATAGTAACAATTACCCCTTAAGAAAATTGATCCAATCTTTCTACCAACGGAGATCCCAGGTTGCACACCAACATTAAAGGAACCAACTTTAAACGCATTGTTAACTTGCAAATATTGAGAGTCCACGACCGTAGAAATATGAACAACATTGTAGATTGTCGTAACAGGTAAGTTGGCTACTAATTGCCAATTATTTTTTTCGAAGATTTTGAACTCGGTAAAGAGCCCGATGCTGACACAATGTAATTTGGTGTCGTAATTAACGCTTGCGGTATAGTCGGAATAACTAAATCTTCTACCTGTTGAATTCACTCCTACTTGGATGCCTGCTGAAAACTCCTCCGTTACACCTCTAAAAACAGCTAATCTAAACCCTGGAAAGGATGGAAAATCTCGCACTAATTTGACTGGAACCGAAATTTGAAGCGGACTCGGATGCACCATCTCTCGAAGTGACTCCATTTTGTAGCGGCCAAGATTGACCTCTCCCATCACCCTCAACTCCTGAGAAAACCCTCTGAAGAAACTTAAGCTTGCTACAATGATAATGCACCAATGCTTCATAAATCTAGAACGAAACCGTTGGTCGAATACAATTTATTATTCCTCAGAAAATAAGTAGCATTTGTAAAAACTTTATAGTTATTCACTACATGTGACGAAAGATCAATAACATTATATATCTCCCGATTATGGCCACCAACTTTGTTTGATCCCATATCATAGCTTAATTCTCCAAAAAAGGATTTGTTGTCATATCTCATTATTTCTGACTTAGTAGCAATATCATATAGATAAACGAATCCACCGCTCGACTGAACAAACTGGTTAGAATTATTCGTACCAACAAGTTGGCCGCTCTTGGTTGGCAATGTCCAAATCTTAACTACTGAATTATTGTCGATGATCTCATATACATTATCACTATGTATGTAATGATGTCCATCCGAGGTCAAAAGGAACGGATCGTTATTGTCTGGTTGAAATATTACCGTTAGATTATTTAAGTTAATCAGTTTTGTTTCGAAATCAGAATAGTCAACAAAACCAGCTAGAACATTACCATAAATCTGTGTTCCATAAACAAATGAACGGCTGCCGGTTTGCACAATAGGTGTCAGGTTAACTGTTTGGATGTGTTGAAAATTGTCATCAAACCTATATGCATACTGCCCAACAAACAGGTAGGCGTCCGTTTTAGAACTATTGACGATTAGCTGCCTATTGGCATATCCAGACTCGGTTACAGGATTCAAGCCCAACAAATGCGAATAACTTTGCCTTCGCTGGATTGACATTGTTACTTCGTCTACCTCATTGACGATAAAGACATCCCTTTGCTCAACGACATAACTTTTATTACCCAATTTGATTGGCGCTCCTTGAACCTCCGTTAAGTTGTCCTCAAAGACTAGCTCCCTACCCGCATAAAGTTTTTCGTTGCCCCAAGTGGAAGACCTAGTTGAATTGGAGAATACTGAAAAAGCAGGATAATAGTAATCACCAAATTCGATCTCTTTTGTTATAGAATGGGGTTGAGAATCAAAATGCATATCAGGGCCAAGGTTTCCCAATATCACGCCCTCGGCACTGTTGTAAAAGGTCGTCTCCCAAAATAATCTGTAATTAAGTCCGCTTTCCTGCTCAAATGAAAACTTGATCGATGGCACATCAAAATCGTTATTTGAGCCTATTACCGTAATATCATCACTCACTAATTCCATTTTATAACGGACTGGTCCGCCTAGATATGTTGAGTCTCTAAACGAGCTTTTTTGTCTATTGATGAGCATTTGGCGCTCTGCAAAAGTTGACCATGTATCGCCATTTTTGAGGTACTTCTTAAGTAGGTAGTTTGAAAAATTCAATTTAGTGGGTTTATCCCACTCCAGAATAAATCTTCCGTCTTCAATTCTATAATTAAGTTTATTTATTGATTCCGGAGGAGTGAGATCTATAACTAAATCAAAATCGCGAGCAAAAGAACTGACCTCTAATCCAAACTGCCCGGCCACTGACTCCGTTTTGACCTTTACTGTTGCAACCAGATGTAACTTGAATTTACCACTTCCGAACATAGCTGGGTCTATTATTACCTGTTTTGGAGACTCCGGAACAAAAAGTGAAACATCATTAATAAATCCTTCCAACTTCTCGAGAGTTGGTCCATTAGTTGTGAATTTTACGTTCAGATTGGTCTTCTGAAAAACTAAAAGATCGGATGGTTTAATCGATATTTCAACCCCACTTAGATTGGGACTGGCATGCTCGACAAAATTCTCACCGCCCGGGTCGTAGCACCCAACGAAAATCAGCAGAATAAGAAAACTTAAAGCAGGCCGCATTTTAACAATTCTGCAATTTCCTCACAAATTTCCTCTTTTGCAAGGTCAGTTGTTGCTCAGAATTATCGCCTTCAACTTCTCTTCAACAGCTTTGCCATTTTTTACACTCACGAAATAACAATTGTATTCATCTCCAAGTGACACCACTTTAAATGGCTTTCCATTCTTGAAAATGATACCCGAATAGTCATCCATAGCGTATCCCTCTTTGAATATTCCATTCTCAATGTTCTTATGATATAATGGCCTGCGATACTCTTCGCTATGATAATGAGGTGAATGACTAAACGGCAAAAAGCCAAGTCCCTCGACCACGCTCAGTTCTTTCGGACGTGAGTCTGTAGTGCCATTCACAAACCAACATAATGAACCTGCACTACCACCAGCAAGAACGATTCCTTTCTCCAACGCCTTCTTCAACACCACATCGATTCCTTGAGCCTTCCAGATGGCAATCATATTAAGCGTATTTCCTCCACCAACCATGATAGCATCCATACTCAACAACACATCTTCAAAAGACTTGTCCATGTTGTAGGAGCTAATCCACACTTTCTGAACATGTGGTTCAACAGATAGATCACTTACCAAATCGTACCATCTAATGATCCCCTGCTCGCTGTCACCTGATGCTGTAGGTAAATAGCAAATACGGGGTCGCTCCTTGCCCGTAAGCTTAATTATCTCTTTTATAAATAATTTGTTTAGTCCGCCTCCAAATGGAAATATGTATTGGTCTTGAGCAATCGAGTTGAGCGTAGTCATAATCAGTAACAAAGATGTAATCAGTAATCTCATGAAGATAGTGGTTTATGCAACGTCAATTACGGTCAAACATTACCGTACTGCAGGATAAGATAATCCGATTATGCTGCTTTGACAACATTGATATTAAATGCTGTGCGAACAGTTGTAAGGCAAAATACTCTCCCGTATTACGTGATATCTCAGCCATTTTCATTATTAAGTTTTGAGATAAAAATCAAAAAGTCGTATAATTCAGGTTATAAATTTTTGATGTCTGACCTAAACAACCGAAAGATGAAAATCAAATTACTCGTTCTATTTCTCACTGCCTGCTTTGTGGGTAATGTTGCGCGCGCGCAGGATGACGAAGGGATTAGCGATGAAGACCTGAAGAAGTATGCGGTGGCAATGGATTCGATTGAAAATATGAAATCAACGCTCATTGAAACAATTTCTGACATGGTGAAGAGCAACGAAAACGTTTCAGCTTCACGTTACAACGATTTGTCTAAGATCGTTGATGACGAAGCTAAATTGCAGGAAGCAGAAGCTACACAGGAAGAAATCGATTTTGTGAAATCAGTAGCGGCCAAGAAAGAAGAAGAAACTGCAAAAATTAACGAAGCGTTCCAATCTCTCGCAAGGGACTACATTGGCGCCAAGACTTACAATGCGGTGAAGAAGGCACTGAAGGACGATGCCGATCTGAAAGCGAAGTACACTGCTATGATGGAGGAACTTAGCAAAGAAGATACGGAAGACGGAGGCAAGTAACATTCCGTTAACATTACCTTGATAAGGGAAGCATCCAGCTTCCCTTATTTTTTTGCTGGTTCTATTGATTATTTTTGTCGCGATTTTTAAAACATGGTTTACGTCTTCCCCAACGATTTTGCATTTGGCACCAGCACCGCTGCTGCACAAATAGAGACAGCCTTCGAACACGATTGGCAAGGTGTAAAGTCATTGGATGGATACATATTCGACCGAACGACAGACCACGAGCTTCGTGTTCGTGAAGATGCAGGAATAATTGCGTCATTGGCGCCTCACTACCGTATGGGCTTTCTGTGGAGCAAACTTCAACGCAAACCCTTCGACAAACTCGATGAGGAAACCGTGGCACACTACATGCAGTTCATTCTTGACCTTCGCTCGCGCGGTGTAGAGATCATGATGGTGCTGCATCACTTCACAAACCCGACATGGTTTGCCGAAATGGGAAGTTGGGAGAAAGAAGAAAACATTCCGGTATTCGTTGACTACTGCACTAAGGTGATCGATGAGTTTGGTGAGCACGTTACGTTCTGGAATACGTTCAACGAACCGAATGTTTATGCAAGTTATGGTTGGATAACAGGGTTCTTCCCTCCTTTCAAAAACAATCCTTATCTGGCGGGCAAGGCTGTAAAGAATATGGGAAAGGCTCACAATCAGGTTTATGATATCATCAAGTCTAAGTTTCCCCCACACCCAGTTGGCATATCTCACAACGCGGTAGTGTTTGACTCTGAAAATGTATTGGGTTGGTTTCCGGCCAACCTCAGCGACTGGTGGTTTATGGAGTATGTGCCAAGCCACTTCGAAAAATCAGATTTCTTCGGCATGAGTTATTATGCGCGTGTAACACACGACCCCATGCCGATCACATACATCCAAACGCCTGAGAAGATCAAAAAACTTGGTGTACCTCACGATGATATGTGGGAATACCACCCCGAAGGTCTGCGTACGTGTATCGATCGCTACTGGAAAAAATACAAAAAGCCCATCATCATTACAGAGAATGGAGTTTGTGACGCCAGCGATGACTTACGCCAACGCGCTATACTCGACTATGCCAAAGTGTTACACGAAGCTTTGAAAGATGGTATTGATATTCGTGGTTACTATTGGTGGAGCACCTGGGACAATTTTGAATGGCATCTCGGACCAACCAAGAGATTTGGACTTTACGCTTGTGATCTGGAGACCAAAGATCGCACTAAGCGAAAGAGCGCAGATACGTTCAGTAGGCTAGCGCACTACAAATCTTTTGAACTAAAGCTTGATGAGAGAGAAAGCGAAATACTCGCTTAAGGCATTATTTAGTTTTAAGCCCAGCGTCTCTAAGGATTGAATTCAAGGTACCCGTAGGAATATCCTTGCTGTGGATCGGAACAACAATAATTTAAATCCGGCTTTCCTATAAATAGCATGGCTTCCAGACTGTCGGACAAACACAAATCCTTCCTTTTCAAGCAAGGAAATTAACTCACGCGGTTTCATCTAAAGCACGCGCAGTCTGTTTCGCTATTTCTTCCTCCATCATTGTATCGAGATAAAGTTGTATTGCGTCTTTTAGATTCTCTAACGCTGCATGAACTGTCTTTCCGTGAGTATGACAACCAGGGAATTCGGGGCACCAGGCATGAAACTCTTTCCCATCTTTTTCTACTTCAAAGCTGAACGGAGGATTCATTTAAGTATTAAATATATCTTTCAAACTAAACAGTCTCGCTCAAAGTTCCAATTCGATCGTCTCACCCACACCAAATGCACGCGGATCCTTACCCGCAGGAGCCTTCTTCCCCTTACCGTTTGCTTTTACTTTTTCCTTTTTGCTTTCCTTTTGGGGCTGGCTTTCCTCGAAGAGGCTTGCTTGCTGCTCTTTTTTGTTTTGGCTGCTTTCTGGGGCTTCTCCCTTTTGCGGCCGACTGACTTGCTTTTCCTGCCCTGCTGTTTCTGGCTTTTCCGATTTTTTTTTTTGTGATGGAGATTCCTTTGTATTCTTGGATTCCATCACTTCATCTTCCTGAGCTTCAGTTGACTCACCTTCCTCTTCAACCGGCCTCAGTTTCGACACCTTATGAGGAGATAATCTATTACCCATTGCCTTCCATCCTTTCACGTCAATCAACTCATCCAGAGCAACGACCTCTTTTTCTTTTGTCTTGCTTTTACCCTTTATCAATTCTAATTCTACCTCAGGGCTGTCAGCAGTAGACGCAAATTCCAGCCTTGAGCCGATTGACTCGGAGATAAAGCCAAAATCTTTGTCCGGGGTATTAGTTTCAATCAGGAAGCGTTTTACAAAGTACTGTTTGCTTTCTCCATCAACATAAACAGCTGTTACAGGCTTCTTGGCATTGAACTTTTCAACCAAAAGTGTTTTCTCCTCAGGTTCAAATCGCGTGTTGAGGTCGAAGCTTGTTAGCTTATAGTTTCCGCTTCTGGTGATCGACAGTATCAAATCATCGCCATCAAACTTACCCACATGCTTTCCCCTCTTCTCTTTGTTGAGTCTTCCGGCAATTGGATCAAACCAGAGATCAAGCCCACTGAGTGTTGAAACTCCAGCTTGTAACAAATCAACTTTGCGAACGGGGTATTTAGTGAGTGTATTTCCTCTTGCCCCCCTGCCTTTCACTTCGAGTTCTGCAAAGTCGAAATCGAAAATCTTTTTACGGGCAGTACTGGCAGCAGTCAATTTCACCTGCACTACTTCGGCTTCTCCGTTAGGGTTGGCACTCAGGTAGTGAAGTTTGCTATTCGGATTGCCCTGAGTGAGGTCATACTCCTTGTCGCGAATTATGCCAGGCATGGTGAAGCGCTTGACAAACGACTTACCCGACTTACCATCAGAGTAAATCGCATTGTATACCATTCGCTCGTCTCCCTTCTTCCAAACTCCTGCGTATAATATGTCCTTGCCCATAAAGACTTTCTCGGAAATTCGGGAAACGATCGCCTTGCCGTCTTTGCGAATAGCGATGATGTCATCAATCTCAGAGCAATCGCAAATGTATTCGTCTCTGCGAAGTCCCCATCCAATAAAACCATCAGCGCGATTCACGTACAGCTTCTGGTTATTTGCGATTACCTCAATCGCGGTTACTGTCTGGAAGCTCTTGATCTCCGTTTTGCGCTCCCTACCTTTTCCGAATTTGGTCAGCAGATTCTGGAAGTAGTCAATCGCAAACTCGGTAAGGTGCTTGAGATTATGCTTTGTTTGCTTCAAGTCGTTTTCCAGATTCTTCAGCAATTCATCGGCTTTGAACGAATCGTATTTCGAAATACGCTTAATACGAATCTCTGTCAGCCGGATGATATCTTCCTGAGTAATCTCACGATAGAATTGTTTCTTAAACGGCTTGAGTCCCTTATCGATAGTACTGATCACCTCTTCAAATGTCTCGCACTCCTCGATATTGCGGTAGATTCGGTTTTCGATGAAGATTTTCTCAAGAGAAGAGAACAGAATCTTCTCCATTAGCTCATCACGCTTGATCTCAAGTTCACGCTTGAGCAGGGCAACGGTCTGCTCGGTATTGTATTTGAGGATCTCGTTTACCCGCATGAAGCGTGGCTTGTCCTCGACTATCACACAAGCATTGGGAGATATCGATACTTCACAATCTGTAAAAGCATACAGAGCATCCATCACGATCTCAGGCGAATGGCCTGGCTGAAGGTGTACAAGTACCTCCACATCCTTGGCAGTGTTATCCACCACTTGTCGCACTTTGATCTTCCCTTTCTCGCTGGCTTTTACGATGGACTCTATTAATGATGTAGTTGTAGTGCCAAACGGTATCTCCTTGATAGCCAGCGTCTTTTTGTCTACTATTTCAATCTTGGCTCTTACCTTAATTCTACCTCCTCTCAGCCCTTGATCGTACTCTGTAAAGTCAGCATAGCCACCGGTAGGGAAGTCAGGAAATATCTTTGGATTCTTTCCTTTAAGAACATCAATTGATGCCTTGATCAACTCGCAAAAGTTGTGAGGAAGGATTTTGGTTGAAAGTCCAACTGCGATACCCTCTACTCCCTGGGCAAGTAGCAGTGGAAACTTCACAGGTAAAGTCACGGGCTCCTTCTTGCGACCGTCATATGATAGCTGCCACTCAGTCGTTTGAGGATTATAAACCACCTCAAGTGCAAATTTTGAGAGCCTTGCTTCAATGTATCGCGGTGCTGCAGCGCTGTCACCAGTTCGAACATCTCCCCAGTTACCCTGCGTCTCCAGCAAAAGGTCTTTTTGTCCGATATTCACAATGGCCTCACCTATCGCTGCATCACCGTGAGGGTGATATTGCATGGTTTGACCAATTACGTTCGCGACTTTATTAAAGCGACCGTCATCCATCTCCTTAATGGAGTGGGCTATTCTCCTTTGTACTGGCTTGAGTCCGTCTTCAATCCGCGGCACCGCGCGCTCAAGGATTACATACGAGGCATAATCGAGAAACCAATTCTCGTATAAATCGTCTACCCCAGATACATCATGAATTACATCCTCATGACTATCCTTAGCGGCAGACTTTGAGGATTTTGAACTCTTAGGTCTTGTTACTACTTTCTTCTTCTTGCTCATGGGGTGAACCCAATTTTCAATTCTGGTTATGCTTCAATTTCTTCTACCGGCAAGTCTTCCTTCACGATATCCATCTCAATGCGAAGATTTTCAATGATGAACTCCTGCCTGTTGGGGGTGTTCTTGCCCATGTAGAACTCTAATATCTTGGTGAGGTGACTGTCTTTGCCGAGAATGACTGGCTGTAGGCGTATATTCTCCCCAATAAATCCACCAAACTCATCAGGTGATATCTCACCCAATCCTTTGAACCTTGTAATCTCCGGTTTGGCTCCCAGTTTACTTACAGCTGCTTGCTTCTCCTCCTCGTTGTAACAATAGATAGTCTCTTTCTTATTTCTCACCCGGAACAATGGAGTTTCCAGAATGAAAACATGACCTGCCTTCACAAGCTCAGGAAAGAACTGAAGAAAGAACGTCAACAACAGGAGTCTGATGTGCATGCCGTCAACATCCGCATCAGTCGCCACAATGACTTTGTTGTATCGCAAGCCCTCAAGCCCATCCTCAATATTTAGTGCATGTTGTAATAGGTTAAACTCCTCATTTTCATACACTACTTTCTTGGTCAAGCCAAAACAGTTGAGGGGCTTACCTCTAAGGCTAAACACCGCCTGGGTCTCCACATCCCTCGATTTGGTTATCGAACCGCTGGCAGAATCACCTTCAGTGATAAAGATCATCGACTCCTGCCCTTTTACACCCTTCTCATCGTCAAAGTGTACGCGACAGTCGCGCAGCTTCTTGTTGTGCAGGTTAGCCTTCTTGGCTCTTTCGTTTGCCAGCTTCTTTATTCCGGCAATCTCTTTCCTTTCCCTCTCCGATTGTTGGATGCGTTTAAGCATCGCATCGGCCGCAGTTGGATTACTATGGAGATAGATCTCAAGCTCCTTTGCAATAAAATCTCCAACATAGCTTCTAATCGTTTGACCTTCGGGTGCCATGTTGAGCGAACCCAACTTGGTCTTGGTTTGAGATTCGAAAACCGGCTCTTGAACGCGAACTGCTATAGCGGCCACTACGCTGCCGCGAATATCCGCTGCATCAAAGTCTTTCTTAAAATAGGCTCGCGCCCCCTTTACCACGCCCTCGCGAAAGGCCGCCAGATGCGTACCTCCTTGGGTTGTGTTCTGCCCATTGACAAATGAATAATATTCTTCACCGTATTGGCTACCATGAGTCATGGCGACTTCGATATCTTTTCCCTTCAGGTGAATAATCGGGTAGCGCATCTCCTCCGCTTCCACTTTCTGCCTGAGAAGATCCAGCAGGCCGTCTTTGCTGTAAAACTTTCTGCCGTTGTAGTTGATAGTTAATCCTGCATTGAGAAATGCATAGTTCCACATCAGATCATCCAGATACTCTGGTATGAAATGATAGTTTTTGAACATGGAGTCATCGGGTTCAAACTCTATCAGCGTTCCGTCCTTGTCTTTGCTTTTACCAATGTTGGCATCGTTGGTAATCTTACCTTTCTTGAATTCAGCAAGCTTGGTTTTGCCTTCACGAAATGCCTGTACCTTGAAGTAGTTGGACAGCGCGTTAACCGCCTTGGTACCTACTCCGTTTAGTCCGACAGACTTTTGAAATGCATTAGAGTCGTACTTAGCACCTGTGTTGATTTTCGAAACACAATCTATAACCTTGCCTAGAGGAATGCCGCGGCCATAGTCGCGCACGGAAACACCGTGTTCGGTAATCTTCACATCGATCACTTTGCCATATCCCATCATGTGCTCATCAATGGAGTTGTCGATCACCTCCTTTACAAGCACATAAATTCCATCGTCTTTGGAAGAGCCGTCTCCCAGCTTCCCAATGTACATACCAGGTCTTAGCCGGATATGCTCTCTCCAGTCGAGCGACTTAATGCTCGATTCATCATACTGAAAAAGGTCTTTCGCCATAGTGTTGAATAGTGGGCTTTATCTCGTCAAGCGCAATCGCGTTTCAAAAATTTCCCAATAGTACTAAACAGTTAAAAAAATGCTTGAGGCTAATAAAGTGAATTTTAGGCTCACGACAAGCAGTTGAAGAAAACATTGAACTACAATTATTCACTAAGTGATTGATGTTAACTCGCTGATTTTCAACTGATGAAAATACAATGATCAAATCGCTTGTTTACTGGAGAATCTACGTGAAATCTGGTAAATCGGCAGTCCGATTGACCATAAAACGATAAGGCTGATGCTTCCATAGATGACGATACCGAGTCTGTCGTATGAAAACTTTTCTCCACTGTTGAGCAGGTACACAAAGCCTACTACCGTGCAAAAAAAGAAATTGAGCAGGATAATTTGCCCGTAGAACCAGGCGCTAAAAGTTCCATCCGAGCGCTTATACAGTTTGGATACCACGAACACCAGGGCATTGACCACGGCCACCACGGTGACTGACAAATAGAACACCAAATCACGACTTGCGACTACAGCGTCCGTTGCATCGCTAAAAACCACATTCTCAGGCAATGAGGCATAGACGTACATGAAGATCATCATAAACCCGATCAGAGAAAGAAACCACACCGCCTTAAATATCTTTGGGATCATGTTGTTAAATTTGGTGTTGCAAGTTAACCCTAAAACGCTTGAATCTTAACCCTATCGTTCTGTCCATCCCTATTTTTTTCCTTTTGATAGGAATTGAACTGGTTGTTGAGCGTTTGTCTCATCGCAAGTTATATAGGCTACCAGATGCTATTGCCAATCTAAGCTGTGGAATTACGTCTCAGCTTTCTGGTTTGTTTTTGAGAATACTTGCCATCGGTGTTTATGAAATTCTGTATTCCAACTTCGCACTCTTCCAACTAGAGAAAAACTGGCTATACTGGGTCGCGCTATTCTTTCTGGTAGACCTTGCCTACTACTGGGCACACCGGATGAGTCATGAAATCAATCTCTTCTGGGGAGGTCATGTCGTACACCATCAAAGTGAAGATTATAATCTCTCTGTCGCATTAAGACAAAGTAGCTTCCAGGTAGTTTGGACGTTCGCGTTCAACCTTCCATTGGCCTTTATCGGATTTGATACACTTGACTTTGCATTGATGTCTGCACTGAACACGCTTTATCAATTCTGGATTCACACAGAGACGATTAATAAAATGGGATTCCTGGAATATTTTTTAAACACTCCCTCCCACCACCGCGTGCATCATGGTCGTGATCCAAAGTACATTGACAAGAACCACGCTGGAACACTAATCATCTGGGACAGAATGTTCGGTACATTTCAGGAAGAGGAAGAAAAGCCGACCTATGGAATTACAAAGCCCATCAACAGTTGGAATGCAGTATGGGCCAACTTCAGTCACTATGCCGAGATGGGTAAAGATCTGAAGCGGATCACCAAATGGAGCGACAAGATCAAATACCTATTTAAGAAACCAGGGTGGTTGCCTGAAGATTTAGGTGGCTACCGTGCTGCGCCATCCATCGACCGCACCACGTACCACAAATATGAAACCCCCGCTCCTGTTTCTCTCAACTACTATGTGCTATTTCAGTATGTGCTTTGCCTAGTCGGCACCGCGCTATTTCTGTTCAATCAAAGTAAGTTCCTGATTGGTGAAAAAGTATTCTTCACCGTTATCATTTCCATTGTGGTGGTAAACTGTGGCGTGCTGTTTGAAAATAAGACATGGGTCCGATGGGCCGAGTGGATCAGGATTATCGTATACCCGGTGATGTTAATCGCGTTTACTGTCATTTATTTCTGGCCTCCAATACTATTTGGTGTGGCACTCGGGTATCTGGCGATCTCTGCAACTTGGTTTTACTCCATTTCAAGAAATGTCAAACTTCAGCCAGCTTAGCCTCATCTTCATTTTGCTAGCCCTATCGTGCGGAAAGCCTTTACCAACCCTTGAAGGGGTTGACCTTAAAATGTGGAAGGAAGATAGGTACGGATGCCTGGGATATCGTGCGCCTATGATTGACGCAATTACTCAGCAAAAAGAAGAACTTAAGGCGCTTTCAGAAATGGACTTGGTAGAGTTGCTAGGTCGCCCTGACGAGAATCAATTACTTGATCGCAACCAGAAAATCTACGCCTACTATCTTGAGCCTGGCCCTGCATGCGACAGTTCAAAATCAGAACCTCGACAGCTAATCTTGCGAATAAATGCCATGGGATTGGCTAAAGAAACGCTCATCAAGTAACAGTTGCATTTTCTGCGCAAGCTAATCAGCTTTATCCCTTTATATTTGCCAGCCTCAACGAGGAGTCACTTAATTTCAATATTCAAATGCAGCACATTTCAGTAATTGGTTCAGGAACTATGGGCAACGGTATTGCTCACGTTTTCGCACTTGCAGGTTTCAAAGTCTCACTGGTTGATATCTCAGAAGAAAGTTTAAAAAAAGCGATCGCAACCATAGAAAAAAACCTTAGCAGGCAAGTGGAGAAAGGTGCCATCGATGAAAATGCCAAAAAGAAGGCTCTTGAAAATCTTACCACTTTCAATGATCTAAAATCGGGAGTCGCTGAGGCTGATCTTGTCGTTGAGGCTGCCATAGAGAACACCGAGCTCAAACTGAAAATATTCCGTGACCTTGATCAGCACACCAAGGCTAACGCCATTCTTGCGTCCAATACCTCCTCTATTTCCATCACTAAAATTGCAGCAGCTACCGCCCGTCCTGACAAGGTAATTGGAATGCACTTCATGAATCCCGTACCGATAATGAAGTTGGTTGAGATCATCAGAGGATACAACACTACAGATCAGGTGACAAAGCAGATCATGGATCTGTCGGTACAATTAGGCAAAGTGCCAGTGGAGGTGAACGACTATCCTGGCTTTGTTGCAAACAGAATCTTGATGCCCATGATCAATGAAGCTATCTACAGCTTATTTGAAGGCGTGGGTGGTGTAAACGAAATCGACACAGTGATGAAACTGGGTATGGCCCATCCTATGGGTCCTCTCCAATTAGCCGACTTTATTGGACTGGATGTCTGTCTTTCGATTCTGCGTGTGCTACACGATGGCTTTGGCAACCCAAAATATGCACCTTGTCCGTTGCTCGTGAACATGGTACAAGCGGGACACCTAGGAGTCAAATCCGGAAGTGGCTTTTACAAATACACCAAGGGCAGCAAAGATCTAGTGGTCGCTGACCAGTTCGCGAAATAGATTGTGGAACTGGATTCTGGATACTTGAATCGTGCATCAAGCATCCAGAATCAAGGATTGAGTTTATTTCTTCAGTAGATCTCTGATCTCGGTTAGCAACACAATATCTGCAGGCGGAGCTGCCGGTTCTGCAGGCTTCTCTTCTTCTTTCTTCTTCATTCTGTTAATCCCTTTCACCAAAAGGAACAAAGCAAATGCAGTGATCAGGAAAACAAAGGTTGCCTGAAGAAAACTTCCGTAAGCGATTACTGCTTCTCCAAAAGTGTAAGACAATCCGGAAAAATCAAGTCCCCCTGTTAGTACACCGATGATCGGCATGAAAATATCGGCAACCACGGACTTTACGATAGCACCAAAGGCACCACCAATCACAACACCGACAGCGAGGTCAATCACATTGCCTCGCATGGCAAAAGCTTTGAATTCTTTTAACATGTAAAAAAAGAGTTTAGGTTTAGACTGATAGAAATATCAGCATTATCAGGCTTTAAAACAATGACGAAACCCCAGTCTAAAAAAGAATTCTGAGCTGATTACGCAGTCCACGGAATCCCACCATTTCAATACCTGTGCTTCCGATAAACATCTTGGCCTGAATCTTAACGGGAATTTTATTCCCGTCATCGGAAATCCAGCAAGTGATAGAATTCTCACCGTCAAAGAGCTTATTGTCAGGCATAATTGGCACCAATTTGAGGCATGGGATTCTGCCCACTTTGGTATCGATTACTTCCCTACCCTCGTAGATGATATCCAGTTTGTAGGACGTGTCTTCAAAAAAACCCGCAATGGTTACCGTGTCACCTTTATGCAATTTGCTGAATTCAATCACCCGGAGGTAAAGGAAACCACCAACCAGGTCACGCACATTATCAGGCGTGTCATACACCTTCGCTTCACCATAAACACCCGTTTCCTTATCCTTCACCTTCACCTCCGCTTTGTCCGTGGCGTGGTCATAGGTGGTCAACTCGTCTTTGCGATAGCGACCTTCTTTAATTTTGCGATAGCTGACATGCGTTACAAGCGCGGACGTATCAATATAAGCGCCCCACTGATCATCCACTTTCGTAATCCAGGCCACCATTCCACTTGTAGCCCCAAAAGCATCGACTTTGTAACAGGGTCTGGCGTTGATGTTAAAGACCCGCTTGTCAACTTTAGTAATCGCGCTCCCAACAGTAAAAATTCCAAAGTTCACACGGTAGGTAATCTCTTCACCAAGCCCAAAGCTGGTATTGTCGATTACCGGCAAATCGTATTGCTGGCGAACTGTAAAGGCTGTAAGGCCAAGCAGAATCACAATGCCAAAAAATAGCCTGTCCATAAAACAAAATTAGTTGTTATGGTATAACAGTCAAAGCCTGTGCCAACTACTAAACAGAGACATTATTCTCCCTTAACGCGTCATTTAACGAGGTTTTTTTGTCTGTACTCTCCTTTCGTTTACCAATAATTAACGCGCAAGAAACATTGTATTTACCGGCAGGAAAATCCTTTGTAATGGACCCCGGAATAACAACGGAACGTGGAGGAACAACACCCTTATACTCAACGGGTTTTTCACCCGTTACATCAATAATCTTCGAACTGCCTGTTAGCACGACATTAGCACCAAGCACCGCTTCCTTACCCACATGAACTCCCTCTACGATAATACATCTGGATCCGATAAAGGCTCCATCCTCAATGATCACAGGTGCTGCCTGAACTGGCTCGAGAACTCCTCCGATGCCTACACCCCCACTCAAGTGAACGTGTTTACCTATCTGAGCGCAACTTCCAACTGTAGCCCATGTATCGACCATAGTACCCTCATCCACATACGCTCCAATATTCACATAAGACGGCATCATGATCACTCCTTTGCTTACAAAACTTCCATACCTGGCAATCGCGTGAGGTACCACTCTCACTCCCAATTCTTTGTAGTTCTTTTTTAAAGCAATCTTATCATGAAATTCAAATGGCCCTACCTCAATTGTTTCCATTTGCTGAATTGGGAAGTAAAGAATCACAGCCTTTTTCACCCACTCGTTCACCCTCCATCTTTCTCCCTCGGGCTCGGCCACTCTCAGTTTCCCCTTGTCAAGTCGGTCGACAACTTCGCGTACCGCCTCTTGTGTTTCTGCCGATTGAAGAAGTGAACGATCATTCCATGCTTGTTCGATCTGTACTTGCAATTCCATAAATGCTATTTTGTGAACTATTTGCAATAATAAGGCATAACAAACGCAAGCGCTGTCTATTTTGGAAAAACGAAGGATAATACTCGCTTCAACACTCAACGCAATTGATGATACGAGGATGTTTGAAAAAATGGCTATCAGTCTCTCTGAAATCCCGGACACTTCCATCACAATCATTGGGCAGCCATCAAAGTCCATACCCGCTCATGCAAATATTCAATTTATTACGTTGCCGGAGACAAGGCGGCTTAGCTTAGGTAGAATATTTCTTCCACTTCAGGTTGCGTTCAAAGTGCTAAAATTAAAACCTCAACTACTGATAGTTAATACCCATGAATTACTGATAGTTAGCTCTGCAATCAGAATTTTATTTGGTGTCAAGATCATCTATGATATTCGTGAAAATTATTACCGGAACATCAGGTACAGTGAAGCGTTTATTGCTCCACTCAGATTTGCAATTGCTGCTAGTGTCAGGCTGAAAGAGAAGCTGACTTCTCCGTTGATAAATCACTTCATCCTTGCCGAAAAAGTATACCAGGAGGAGCTCACTTTCTTATCCAATAAACAAACCACAATTGAGAACAAGGCTGCCCTCCATACTCACTTTATGCGAACGCCTGATCCGAAATACATTCAACTCCTCTTTTCGGGAACTATATCAAGAAGCACGGGAGTATTCGAAGCCATTAGATGGGCACATCTTCTCCATCAGTTCGATGAAAATATTCGCCTGACGATAATTGGGTTCTGCGCATTGAATGATGTACGAAAGGAACTCGAATATGCAGTAAAAGACAAACCGTTCATTTCCCTCATCGGAACTACAGAACTGGTACCGCATGGCGAGATCGTTAAAGCTATCAAACATTCTAATTTTGGCATAGTTCATTATCCAACGTCTCTTCATACCTATCGGTCCATGCCCACAAAACTCTACGAATACATGGCCGCTGGCTTGCCCATTCTCACCTCAGCGGACCAATATTTCGCGCAAGACGTAGTGAATCAAAACGCTGGACTGTTGTGGAATGAGAATAGTCAGACAACCTTAGCTTCAATGAAATCAAGTACGTTCTATCCCAATCCTGTTCCAGGTGTTCATTGGGAGGGCGAACAACTCGTGTCCCTGGTTCAAAGTCTTGTCCCGTAGCGGCTATTAATGTTTTATATTTAGAATCAAATATCCGTATGAGGTCATTACTTCCACTGCTTACCATCTCACTTCTGCTGTCTAGTGCCTCCCTTGCGCAGAAATCAAAGACGCAGGCCAAAGTTGTAGGCGATCTGGTGGAAAACCTGGGAGCCGCAAAACTGAACAAACAGCCCATCAGCCTGGCGGTGGTACCATTTACTTCGGCCGTACCAAGCAATGATCCCAAGAATACATTTGGGGAATACCTGACCGAGCTGATGATCGGAAAGGTCTCCGAAAACACAGGTAAGTTTAAGTTATTCGAACGCAGTCGCCTGGACGCGATTTTTAAAGAAAATGAGTTGATGCTGTCTGGAATGATGAAGCCCAGCGAAGCGATCAAGATCGGAGAACTACTTCCGATTGATGCTTTATTCTCCGGGACTTACACCAAATTGAAATCATACGTAGACGTAAGCGGACGACTGATTGATGTAACATCAGGTGAAATTCTGACTTCCTATTCGGGAAGAATCAAGATGTCAAAGAATCTTCAAACTCTATTTCCAGAAGGTGGAGGAACAACGGTTGAACCCGTCACGACCAACCCAAGTCAGCAGATTACAACAATACAAGTTGTGACTGCCACTCCGGAGTACACTCCTACTCCCGAAGAAATCTGCCGGAAAAGACTGGAAGAGTTCAAGCCCCTTTTTAGCGATCTGTCCACGAAGGAGAGAGTAGATGCTATCGCCAATGAAGCGATGAAGATTCCATTTGACAATAGCTGCGACAAGGTTCACTACGAGGTAATGTATCACTTCACGCGATACAAAGTTCAGCATCAAGGATACCGTGAGTTTCTTTTGACCACACTTTCGCAGATTGCTCAGCCGTCACAGGACGATAGAGCGATCAACATCGTAGAATACTTATGTAAGGACGAAGACCTTTCCACGCGAGATTGGGAGATTGTGCTGGGTGCGATAACAAGGCTTGAATTCTACATCTATCGATTCA
>JAGQYM010000004.1 GCA_020436085.1 Cyclobacteriaceae bacterium | reverse complement strand
CTTCCGATTTTTTCATTTATTTTCCTACCTTTGCGCATCGGAATTAATTCCGGTTATTATTCTTGTTAAGGTCTTAAATTCTTAAGCCAGAACCGATTTAGTGTTGATATGACTGAAACCATGAATGACAGGATGAACAAGGTAAAAAGCATCCTGGTATCTCAAGAAGCACCTGCTGATCCCAACTCTCCATACTTAAAACTCGCTGAGAAATACAATCTTAAGATTGACTTTCGCCCATTTATTCAAGTCGAGCCAGTAGATATCAAAGAGTTTCGTAAGCAGAAAGTAGACATACTGGAACACTCTGCTATCATATTCAATAGCCGCAATGCGGTGGATCATTTTTTTCAAATCTGTGCGGAGCTAAAAATCGAAATGCCTGCAGATATGAAATATTTCTGCATCAATGAGCAGACATCGAACTACCTGCAGAAATATATCGTCATTAGAAAAAGAAAAATATTTTCTGGGTCGAGAGATACAAGTGAGTTGCTTGAGATTATCAAGAAACACAAGAACGAAAAGTTTTTATTCCCTTGCTCCGATATCCGCAAGAGCGATATCCCTGACTTCCTTCGTGAAAACGGATACAACTTTTCTGAAGCGGTGATCTATCATACGGTAGCCTCAAACCTGAGCGACCTCACCAATGTGTACTATGATATCCTCGCTTTCTTCAGCCCTTCTGGAATCAATTCTTTGCTTCTAAACTTTCCTGATTTCAAGCAGAACAACACGCGCATCGCAGCGTTTGGGTCGACAACTGCACAGGCAGTAAGAGACGCGGGATTGATCCTCGATATCGAGGCGCCACAGCCCAACGCCCCGTCAATGACGGGAGCTCTTGAGCTCTACATTGTGAAGGCAAACGGGGTGAAGTAACTCATTAAGGGTTAAGTTTTTACTTTCGGTTTGATTTTATTACACTTTAATTACATCGTGTTGATAGTGTAATTATAAATCCAGTATATTTACCCTCTACTTTTTGGGGTAAACGTGAGTAAAAGAATTGTCCTTGGTGCTTTCCTGATTGCGATTTCCTGGCATGTGCATGCTCAGCAGGATCCACAGTTCACCCAATTCATGTTCAACACACTTTATTACAATCCCGGATATGCCGGAGTGGATGGTGTCACTAAGTTGACAGCCATTCATCGCAGCCAATGGTTGGGATATCAACCCAGCTTTGGTGGAGGCACAGCACCGACTACTCAGATTGTAAGCATGACCACACCTATATATAAGTTCAATAGTGGTTTTGGCGCGTATATCGTGAACGATAAGTTAGGTCCCCAGAATAATCTGGAGGCTCAGGCGAGCTACGCTTATCATCTTGGTATTAAAGAAAGCAAATTGAGTCTGGGGATCAGAGTGGGAGTCTATTCTCAAACCATCAACTTTGATCAATACCGTGCGACCGATCCAAATGACCCGTTGCTGAATGCAACCGGTAAGCAGTCACAGGTTCGGCCTGACCTGGCTGTGGGTGCCTTCCTTCGAAAGGAAAAGTATTATGCCGGTGTAAGTTTCAATCACATCATTAAATCTGAATTTGACTTCGGACTCAATCAGCGCAATGCGCTGGCCAGCCATGTATATGTTACGGGGGGCTATTTTTATGACGTCAATTTTGACTTGAAATTCCAGTTTACCGGATTGGTGAAGTCTGATTTCACCAAGACCACCTTTGATATTGGTGGATTAGCGTATTTCAAAGATACTATGTGGGGAGGTTTGTCGTTTCGTCAGTCAGAAGCAGCTATATTAATGTTGGGATACAGTGTACTTAAAGATAAGTCACTCAAGCTTGGCTATGGATTGGACTATATTATTAAGGATCAGGCAGCTAAGCAGCCCACTTCGCACGAATTTATGCTTACATACGAATTACCAGTCAATCCGGGTAGTGGTAAAAAGGTGGTTCGCACGCCAAGATACAGGCACTAATCGGAGATTTATTTTGCTTTTTTTGGGATTTTATAGAATTTGGGAGCTACATTTTTTAAGAATAAACGCTAAAAACGATAACTTTCGGGTCGGTTTAGGTTGGCTTGACCTAAAGAATTGATTGTTTAAAATCATAGAATGAATATGAATAACATGGTTTCTCCAAAGAGTTTGGGCTACGTGGCTTTAGTCGTGGTGGCAGCTGTGCTCGGTAGCTGCGGACTATTGGGAATCGGTGGTAGCAAAGGTGGCGACCAGGGTGAATTGGTTGGAGTACCTAACCGTCAAGGATGGGTCATGACAATACCTTATGGTATGGTGCCAGTGCCCGCGGGAACATTCCACATGGGTCAGGCTGATGAAGATCCTGCTTCTACCCAGATTAACTACAATAAGCAGGTAACTATCGGTCCGTTCTTTATGGACGATACCGAAATCACAAACAATGAATACCGTCAGTTCACAAACTTCTTCCTCGTTGACAATGGAACCATCGAAGGATTTCCAACGGTAAGCGAGGCTGAGTTTCGCCAGAACTACTATCCTGACACTACTTCATGGGTTCGCGACTTTGCGCATCACATGGGAGATCCAATTCAAGATTATTACTACTGGCACCCAGGATATGATGACTATCCGGTGGTGGGTATCAATTGGGATGCAGCAGTATTCTTCGGTAACTGGAGAACAGCTTACTTGAATGATTACAGAAAAACAGTTGGAGAATTTCCGATGCCTGACTTCCGCCTGCCGTCTGAGGCAGAGTGGGAATATGCGGCCAGGGGTGGTCGTGACATGGCAAAGTACCCATGGGGAAATCCTTACATAAGAAACTCAAAAGGATGTATGCTGGCTAACTTTAAGCCAGGTCGTGGTAACTTCTATGATGATGGATTTGCGTACACTTCGCCAGTGTCATCATACTTCCCTAACGACTACGGAATATTCGATACTTCTGGAAATGTTTCTGAGTGGTGTCTTGATGATTTCAACCCAGCATCTGTACCAACAGTTTGGGATTTGAACCCTCAGTACATCGACCCTCGCACTGATCCAGAGAATGCAAAATACAATGCCAATGTAGCGCCTAAGAAGGTTGTTCGCGGAGGATCGTGGAAGGACGTTGCATACTTCCTTGAGACGGGTACTCGTACCTACGAATTCAAGGATTCTTCAAGAGCATATATCGGTTTCAGATGTGCCGTTACTCACCTCGGCAGGTCGTCTGGAACTGAATTTTAATAATTGAAAACTCTCGTTATATTTAGAAACTAATTGGCAAAAACTTAAATCTATACAACAATGAGCAAGAAAAAAGGCGGATTCATGGAACTACTATACAAGACCATTATGCCCAAGGTATATGGTATTGGAGCCGCAGTAGTAATCGTTGGTGCGTTATTTAAAATCCTTCACTTAACAGGTGCCGATGAGATGCTAATGATTGGTCTTTCCACTGAAGCCATTATCTTCTTTCTAAGTGCATTTGAACCGCCTCATGCTGAGCCAGATTGGTCAAAGGTTTATCCTGAACTGAGCGAAGAATTTGAAGGTCCGGTTAATCCAACTGCAACCAGAATCAGCAATAAGCCTGCAGCTGGAGATTCGCCATTGTTGAAAATTGATGAAATGCTGAAGACTGCCAAAGTTGATCAAAACTTGCTCGACAACCTTGGTAAAGGATTGAATAACCTTGCCACTTCAGCTTCTCAAATGAATAGCCTTTCTAATGCAGCAGTTGCAACTAACGAATATGCGAAGAACGTTCAATCTGCTTCTTCAGCACTTACTGAAATGAACAAGTCTTACGGTACTGCTATGAAAGCCGTTTCTGCAATGGCAGACGCCTCTAAGGATACTGGCGAATACCACAACCAAGTTCAGAAGGTAACTAAGAACCTGGCTGCATTGAACTCTATCTATGAAATGGAACTGAAGGATGCAGATTCTCACGTGAAGAACATGAACAAGTTCTACGAGAGTCTAACAGGTGCAATGCAAGGGTTGACTAAGGTTGGTGAAAACACGACCAAGTTCACTGGCGAAATGGCCAAGCTGACTGATAACCTCACGTCATTGAATAAAGTATACGGAAGTATGCTAACTGCAATGAAAGGTTCAGGAAACTAATTTGATTATTACTCAATTAACTATAACCCCTTAGATCATGGCAGGTGGTAAGGAAACACCGAGACAGAAGATGATCGGTATGATGTACCTGGTGCTAACTGCTTTGTTGGCCCTCCAGGTAAGTAGTGCCGTTCTGGAAAAATTTGCGATCATTAATGTGACGCTGGAAGAGTTAGTTGCAGAGGATAATAAGAAGAATGCAGCCATACTTGCTGCTATTCGAGAGTCTGCTCAGGGAAAAACCAATCCTAAAGTGGTAACAGCATTGGCAAATGCCGAGAAGGTGAGAGAAGCTACTGCTAATGCCATGCAAGAGATTGAGAAGTTGAAAGGCGAGATGATGAAGGTCTCTGGTACTGACAAGGTAGATGGTGTGTTTATTAACAACCACGGATCTCAGGTAGCAACTATGATGATCGACCCTCGGAATACAAGAGGTAAAGCATTTGAAAAAATGCTAAACGATTATGTAACAACTCTAAATCAACTTACCGGAGAGCAATACAATAAAATTGCAAAAGCTCCGAAAGATATCGACTTCTTTAAGGACGATCCTGATCACAACAAAAAAGACTTCCTCACATTTACATTTGAGAACACTCCTCCGATTGCGGCACTCACTACCATCAGCCAGTTTCAAACTGAGATGATGGCAACTGAGGCGCTAGCCTTGGGTAAGCTTGCAGTTGATGCTGAAGCTGGTGTTGTGAAGTTCGACAAGATTGTGCCTATGGTGAAGCCTAAGTCATCAATCGTGGCGGCTGGTGCTAAGTATGAGGCGGATATGTTCATTACAGCTTCCGCTGAAGGCCTTACACCTGAGATGTTTATGGACGGCAAGAAACTAGATGTACAACTTGACCCATCTTATGGCGTCATGATGGGTAAGGTATCTTTCCCTGCGTCAGCCGGAGCATATGATGCCACTGGATTGGCAAGAAAGACATTCGAGGCTGAGATTAGAATCGGAGATAGTGAAGATCAGATCTATAAGCAGTCGATAGAATATTTCGTAGCAAAGCCCGTTATCCGTGTAACAACTGGTAATGCTCCTACACTTTATATGAACTGCGGTAACCTTGTGAACATTGAAGTGCCTGCTTTGGGTACAGATTACAACCCTTCATTTAGTGCAAGAGGAGGTTCAGTGATCAAAGGTGACAAGCCTGGTCGCGTAACGCTGGTTCCAAAAGAGAGAAAGATGGCAGTGACCGTAGCTAATGGTGGTGCTACTTTGGGAACTGAAAACTTTGATGTTAAGCCTATCCCATCGCCAAAATATGTGGCAATGGATAACAACAGGAGACCAATCGATATGAAGAATGGTGTTCGTGGTGCTTCGTTGACCGGATTGAGAATCTCTGCAGAAGCTGAAGAGAACTTCAAGCAGGAAGTACCTCAGGATGCTAATTACAGAATTCGCAGCATGGAGGTGATCCTTGCCCGTGGAACTCAGCGTGTTGCCACTATCAACGCCAACTCAGAGATTCTTGACATGGGCGCGTGGAGATCACAATTCAGACCTGGCGATAGAATTATAGTTGACATTAAAACTGTAACAAGAAGAACATTCCAGGGAGAGGATGAAAGAGTGGCAATCCGCTCTGAAGTTCTCAACATCCCTATCCAATAATTAAAATAGAGAAATGCAGATGAAATGGATTCTGTCGGTGTTGGCATTGGTTGGAATAAGCTCCCTGGCTTTTGCTCAGGAGTATGAGGGGCAGATCAACCCAAATTCTTTAATCCCGATTCCAAGATATGAGCAGCTCTACAAAGTGAGAGTATGGAGAAATATTGACTTACGCGAAAAGCAAAACAAGGGGTTCTTCGCGAGAGGCAATGAAATAACCAAGCTCATTCTTGATGCTGTAAAGTCAGGCGAATTGGCTGACATCTATTATAAAGATTCAGTTACTCGTAAGATGCCGAAGGATGAGTTCCTTGGATCTCTGGTAGCTCAGCAGGGGCAAACGTTTCCTAACTGGGATCCAGGACAAGACTGGTACTCTGGAGACCGGGTAACGTATAATGGAAAGAACTACGAAGCTATTGTTGATAGCCGCGGACAGAACCCTGAGTCATCTCAGGATTGGCAGCAGACTTCTGCGGGTAAAGCCGTGGAGTTCCTTCCCTTTGAAATTTACAAGATGACGATGCAGGAGGATATCATCTTCGACAAAAGAAGATCACGTCTGTACTACGATATTCAAGCCATTCAGATGTCGGCATTTGATATCAACACTGGTACTTTCAAGGATCTGGGTTGGTTCAAATACAAGGATTTGGAAAAGGTATTCAGAAATCATCCTGACGAGGCGATCTGGTTTAACCGCTACAACAGCGCGGAGAATAAAAACTATGGTGATGCCTTCTTGTTGAGGTTATTCCATGGTACCATTGAGAAAGTAGAGAACCCAGACAACGAAAGTATCTATGATACTTACGCAGCAAATGGCCGCCCTTACAAAGAGTCAGTTTGGGCTCGTGAGTGGGAGGAGATGAAGCTGATGGAGAGGGAGCACAACCTCTGGGAATATTAATATCTTAAAAAGAGAACGAAAGGGAGCTAAGGCTCCCTTTTTTGTTGACCAACTATCAAGTCTGCTTTCTTTTTGCCAACCATCTCTGTCAATTCATGGATTGGTGCTTCTCGTATTTTTTTAAGTGACCTGTATTTGGCCAGTAGCTTATCCATTGTCTTCGGACCTATTCCAGGAATGGATTCTAACTCTGTTGACAAGGAGCCCTTTGCTCTTTTTTGACGATGAAAGGTAATCGCAAACCTGTGTGCCTCATCCCTGATTTTCTGAATCAGCAATAGGCCAGGGGATTTCTTGCTGATGTGCAGAGGTAGAGAATCCTCAGGGTAGTAGATTTCTTCCAGCTTTTTCGCGATGCCAACAATTGGAATCCTACCATAAAGACTGAGGTTCTTTAATGCATCGGTAGCGCTGCTGAGCTGACCTTTTCCTCCATCTACAATGATGAGATCAGGTAGCGGTTTGTTTTCTTCAATTAGTCTGGAATATCTGCGGGTGACAATTTCGTGCATCGAAGCAAAGTCGTCAGGGCCTTGTACTGTCTTGATGTTGAAATGTCTGTAACCAGATTTATCCGGCTTGCCATCAACAAATCTTACCATTGAAGCAACGGGATAAGAACCCTGAAAGTTGGAGTTGTCAAAACACTCGATTACAGTTGGGAGCTTTTGCAATCTCAGGTCGCTCTGCAAGATGGTCAAGACTTTGTTCTTCTTGGCTTTCTTATCCTCTTTGAGAATCTCTCGTTGGTTTCGGAGGTACAGGGCGTTTTTCAGCGATAGCGCTACCAGCTTCCTTTTGTCCCCGATCTGGGGCACAACATTTTCAATATTTTCGGAGTTGGTGGTGAGTGGCAGGTTAGTATAGATTACGGAGTTTGAGCTTCGATGTTTGAGCCGGAGTTCGTGGGTGACATAAGTGAGGATGTCGTCATCAGATTCCTCGATTTTCTTTTTCACCTCCACATTATCTGAGAACACCACTGAACCCTCTTTGATTTGTAGATAATTGATAAAGGCATACTGCTCGGAACTGGTAATGCTAAAGACGTCAACGTCAGTTATCTTCTTATTTACAATCAGGGATTTGGTCTGGAATTTTTCAAGCAGATATAATTTATGTTTGAAGTGTTCTGCCCTTTCGTACTCGAGCTGAGTGGAGGCATTCTTCATTTGACCAGTAAAGTAGTCGATAACAACGCTCAAGTTCCCTTTTAGAATACTTCTAGCCTGGTTGATGTCTTCATTGTAGTCTTCTTCTGTTTGAAGATTTTCACATGGACCTTTGCAGTTGCCGATATGGTACTCGAGACATACCTTAAATTTTTTTTGCTCGATATTCTCTTCGGTCAATTGCAGGTTGCAAGTTCTTATAGAATACAGTTGCCGGATCAAATCGAGCACGCTTTTCATTGACACCACACTGGTGTAAGGGCCGAAGTATTCTCCTTTTTTCTGCTGGTATTTGCGCGTGGAGATAATACGAGGGAACCTCTCGTTTAGAATGCATAGGTAAGGGAAGGTCTTATCATCCTTGAGGAGGATGTTGTACTTGGGTTGGTTTTGTTTGATAAAGTTGTTCTCAAGGAGTAGCGCGTCAAATTCGGAATTGGTGATGGTGTACTCGATGTTGCGAATCTCTGAGACAAGTTTTTCGGTCTTTCTGTTGTATTGAGATTGCTTGTTGAAATAGCTGCTTACGCGTTTCTTCAGGCTTTTGGCTTTGCCAACATAGATGACAGTGCTGTCGCTGTCAAAGAATTTGTAAATACCTGGAGCGTCAGGAAGAGATGCCACCTGTGCTTTGATCGCGTCTTTCATTTTTTAGTTGCTGATGTCCCAGGGCTGAACTTCGACAATAGTCGAGTCAGGATTTTCGCTCACCTTCATGCAGTCGAGCGTAATGTCTAGTCCCGATGCAGGGCGCTTGAATTGACCTTTTGTAATTCCACTTTCAGGGTCTGAGTACACTTTCATCATGTACTTATCCCATATTGGTCTCGCGGTTCTTCCACCTTGTCCAAAAAGCCATGACGGGAAATGGATTGAGCGCTCATCACCTCCTACCCAAACACCAGTGACGAGATCATGCGTTACTCCCATGTACCATCCATCGGATGCATTGTTTGTAGTTCCTGTTTTGCCGCCAATTTCGTTGTCAATCTTAAGCTCGCGACTTAGACCACCAGAAGTTCCACCGGTTTCTTCAACTCCACCCATAAGCATATAGATCATCTTGTAAGCCGTTTGCTCATTGATTGCCTGCCTTGTTTTGGGTACAAAGTTCTCAATCACGTTTCCGTGTTTATCTTCTATTCGTGTGATGAAGAAAGGTTCGGTGTAGATCCCACTGTTCACAAATGTGCTGTAGGCACCCACCAGTTCGTAAAGTGATACATCACTTGTGCCCAGACATAATGAAGGCACCGGGTCTAATTGACTACTAATCCCCACACGGTGTGCAAACTCAACTACGTTTTCCGCACCTAATGCCTGCATCATTTGGGCAGTGATTGAGTTAACAGAACGAGCCATCGCCTGGCGTATCGTCATTTGTTCACCTGTTCCTCGTTTGCCGTCTGCATTGGGTGGCCACCACACACCACCTGGCACTTTAAAGCTTGGTGAAATGTCTTTCATTGGGTGACAAGGTGAATACCCGGACTCCATTGCCAGTCCATAAACGAAAGATTTAAAAGTCGACCCCGGCTGGCGAGTGCCCTGCTTCACGTGATCATATTTGAAATATTTGTGATTAATACCCCCGACCCAGGCTTTGATGTGGCCGGTGTTCGGATCCATGGACATCATTCCAGATTGCAAAAATCTCAGATAATGATTCAGAGAGTCCATGTAGCTGAACAACGTGTCTCGCTCTCCCTTCCAGGTAAACACAGTCATTGGACGTTTCATCTTGAGGGCGATCTTCAGGGAATCAGAATTTTCGCCATAGCGTTCTACCAAAGATTTATAGGCATCAGTTCTCTTTATTCTTGAGTTTAGAAATCCTGATATTTCTCTTCCGTTGTCATCGATCCACGGGCTGCGACCCTTCCATTCCTCATTGAATTGCTCCTGCAGCACAGCCATATGTTCGGCCATGGACTGCTCAGCATAAGCCTGCAGTTTGCTGTCTAAGGTGGTATAAATCCTCAGCCCGGAGTTCCAAAGATCAATGCCTCTTTCCTTGCAAAACTTCATGAGGTAATTGCTCATCACGGTTCTGAAGTAGGTTGCCAATCCCTCATTTTGGTTTTGAATATTGAAACTAAGATCGATTGGAAGTGCGGCAATGGAATCATAGTCCGCCCGGGTTTTTAGCTTGTAGCCGTGCCGGTAGACTTTGTAAAGAACTTCGTTTCGCTTGCGTAGAGAATTTTCAGGATTGCGCTGAGGATTGAATAAGGTAGCCGCCTGCAACATGCCTACCAAGACTGCCGATTCCTGTAGATTAAGACTATCAGGCGCTTTGTTGAAATATGTTTCTGCTGCTACTTTGATTCCGTATGAGTTGCTACTGAACGTCACCGTGTTCAGATACATGGCGAGGATCTCTTCCTTTGTAAAATTGCGTTCAAGGTTGATAGAGATAATCCACTCTTTGGTTTTTTGTATAACCCGGTTGGGTATTCTGCCAAGCCTGCTGAGCGACCCATCAAGACTCTTATCCGGGTTCATGGTGTAGAGGTTCTTGGCAAGTTGCTGCGTAATAGTACTTCCTCCTCCTTGTTGATTAAAAGTGAGAAGGCCGATCATCACGCGAATGTAGGCGGGGAAATCGAGGCCCGAGTGATTATAAAATCTATGATCTTCTGAGATGATCAGGGTGTTGACGAGATCTTCTGAGAGCTCTTCGTAAGGAACCTGACTTCTGTTATAGCGGAAGTAGCGGCCCAGCGATACTCCGTCAGCGGATATGATTTCGGAAGAAAGATCGTTCTCAGGATTTTCGATCTCTTTAATGCTGGGCATTTCTCCATACAGGCCAAAGAGATTAATGCTGACTGTAAACACGTAGAGTGGCAGCCCAACAATGAAAGCAAGCAAGACAATCCACACCCACTTGGTGACAGTACGGAACCAGTGGCTTTTGACTTGCAAAAGCTTATTGATTTTTGCCTTTATAGTTTCGATCAAAGAAGGTGAGGTACTCATCCAGTGCCTTAGTTCTATAGAGAATGTCCGAGTTCTCTTTTGTCATAACAAAAGTATTGAAATTATGGCTGGAAAGTTCGTTGTCGGTCGAAGTTTGGCGTGTGAATCTGTCGAGAAATTCGACCGCTGATTGCGGGTCGGGGAACTCGGTAACCATCGTTAGGAAATATGTCTCGTTAAGTATCAGTTTGCTGGTCTTCAGTTTGCTGTTGCGATAATTTTGTTGAATGAACTTGTCCAACTTCAACGCCAGCAGATCAGAAATGCGACTTTGCTGCAGATGCGAAACGACAAAGTAGTGAGGTGCGTCCAGCATGTCGGAATAACGGATAGAACTTGCGTTGTCCATTTTTTCCTTCACACTCTTAGAGGAGGAAAGAAGAGACTGTGCATAGGGTTTGAGAGGATCATCAGGATGTTTCTCCAGAAAGGTTTCCAACTCTGATTGATAATGAGAGATGTCTTCGGTTTTTCCTGTGATCAGTATGTTTAATAATTCCAATTGTGGCGTGAAATTGGTCTCACCAAGGGCCAGTGCTTCATTAATTTTTTCCTGCGAGGTCTTGGAGTGACCTGCTTCAAATTCCTGATAAGCGACTTTATAAATCGCTTTTTGCTTCTCGGCTGCCTCGCTTGTTTCCTTCAGGTAGTTCGGATTCAGAAGCACCTTTGTGAAATTTGAGTTTGGATGATTTTGCACCAACTGATCATAATAGGAGCTTGCTATGTCATTCTTTTGCTCGGATGCGATCAAATAAAGTTTGTAGAGTACTTCAGGTTTATACTCAGTTTCCGGAAATCGGCTTAGAAGAGTGGTATAAGAAGTCGTAGCATTCGCCTTTTCCTGAAGTTCCAGGTAGTAGAGGTCACCTAGATGAAAATATGCCTCTTCAATTTTTGCCAGTGCCTTTTCTTTGTCTGCTTCGGTCTTTGGAAGTTGTGCAAATATTTTGGCAGCCTCATCCACTTCTTTAGCCGCAGTATTATCATTAGGTTGTTCTTCCTGATCAGCGGAGGCCACAGTCTCCTCACCAATGCTGATGTTGTTTATTGCTGATTTATTAGAACGCCTCCAGTCATCTTCCAAAGCGATGTCGCCCCAGATTCTTTGAAACTCTGTTTCACCCGTAGCGACAGCCGAAAGATTCCCAAAGTACCAGTCGCCAGTGGTGTTTGAATCTTCAAGAAAGAATGGATTGCTTTGATTGGCATTTCCCCCGGTTGACCTTCGCCTTTTCTTTTTTGATCCTTCCTCGGCCTTTTTTCGACTGGCAATCACAGAATCAAGTTGCGTACGAAGTGTAATGGAATCAAGAGCAGCCATATTCAGCAGGCTATCTTGCCAGGTGATTGTTTCAGTGTATTTGGCAAATTCACCCAATACTTCCTGGCGTTTCTTGATGTTCTCAAGATTTTCAAAATCAGGAGGAAGAGATCTGACAGCAGAGTCGTAATAATTTTTTGCAACACTGTACTTCTGGAGCGAATCGAAATTGATTTGCCCGAGTCGTAAGTACGCGGTACCCTGAATTCTTTTGTTGGTGCCTGCGTGAGCAGAATAAGTATAGTTTGTCATGGCTTCATCCAGATTACTCTGCTTACGCTCAAACTCCGCCAGTTCAAAATATATCTTATCGCGAAACTCCTGATTCTTTGCATCTGTAAGCATTTTCTCAAACTGATTTCGCACGGTTTTTACGTCCCTCGAGTCATCAAGTCTGGCTACCTGCGCCATATTAAGTCGCGCATAGAAATCAATTTCGTAGTCAGGATTGGTGCCAATGCACTTGCGATAGTAGTTGTATGCTTCCGATCCAAATCCCAGCTTCTGATAGACCTGCCCGACAATAAAGTAAATCCGTCCTTTTTGATCTCCCCGACTCAGAAGTGAGTCAGCCATCGTCAGGCTTCTCACCATATTGTCATAATCGTCAAGCACCTGATAGTAGTAGGCCTTCTCCAGATATAGTTTCTTGGCATTCTCCTTATTCAAGGGTTCCTTTTCTAAAAATCGAAAAGCTTCTTCTGCTTTCTCGTACTCTTCGTTTTCTGTGAAAGTTCTGATGAGGTGAATCAAAGCTTCATGACGCGTATTGATATCTCGACTTTTCGTATTGACAAATTTGAAAGTCTGGATCGCGTTCACAAAATCGCAGTCATACATTCGGGCAAGTCCTACCATCAGGTAGTTGTCGTCAAGCCACCTGCTGTTGGGGTGACGTTGAATTGAAATAGAAGCCATCTTGATTGCTTCTTCAGTGTCCTTCGAATAGGTTTTTGCAAGAGTAGTATCAAGCTTAGGATACAGTCGTAGTACCTGGTTGTGGTCGTCATCCAGACTCTTTAAAACAAGTTGCTCAACCTCATTTACTTTTTCTCGTGCATAATAGTAGCCATTGTAGTGCGCGGTGAGATTGTGATAAAAATTGCTTGTCACGGAGTTCTGTTCGATAGAACAGCTCGCGAGAGTTAAAGCCACAATCAGAAGTAAAAAAGTGCGCAAAAGCGGTAAAAGAGTTAATTACAGTTTACAAACGTAAAAAACAGATAATCAATATTATAATCGGCTATTATATCTATTTTTGTGCAAAATTTAACGCTTTTTGAAGCCTAAAAAGACCCTTTCTGAGCGGCTTACAACCAAGTACCAACTGGTGATCCGAAACGAGGAGAACCTGGCGGAGAAGTCCAACTTTGGATTCACCTACGCCAAGTTGCTTGTGATCATCATCACTTTTTTTATTGTGGCGTTTTCGTTGAGTATGTTCCTGGCAAAGACGGTTCTCGCTAAATGGTTTGATCCGAAGTACGCGCAGATGGAGGCGAACAAAAAATTGTATGAGTTAGCGATCAAGGTTGATTCGCTGGCTATTGAGGTAGACAACAAGGATCGGTTCATCATGAATTTTCAGCGCATACTGAGCGGAGATACTGCAAGTGGATTTGTTGATCCGGTAGAGGCGTTGGGAAACGAAAATAGAATTATACCGTCAGTCAGCGACATGAAACTGGCGGCATCTGATTCTCAATTCAGACAAGAGTTCGAGCAAACTGAGATGTCATTGGTAGCATTGACTAGCGGAAAGTATCGCGAGTTGCAAGAAATGTTTTTCTTCTCACCGATCACTGGTTTTATTTCTGATCCGTATGATCTCAAGAAAAGCCACTATGGAATCGACATCGTGGCGAAGACCAATGAGCCGGTAAAGGCAATTGCCGATGGCACGGTGATCATGGCCTCATGGACTCAGGATAGTGGCTACGTGATCGCCCTCCAGCATCGCAGCAACCTGATCTCGGTATATAAGCACAATGCTGAACTCTTGAAAAAAGTTGGTAATTTTGTAAATGCCGGAGACATTATCTCTATAGTTGGCAACAGTGGAGAAATGACCGATGGCCCGCACTTGCATTTTGAACTGTGGTACAACGGAAACTCTCTTAACCCGGAAGAGTTTGTAACCTTTTAAATGGTGAATCATGTTTACATCTAAAGAGCAAAAAAAAGTGGCAGAAGAAATTAGTAACTCAACAAACACGATCGGTAAGGGTACCGTTCTGGAAGGTAACATTGAAACCTATGGCAATATCCGTATTGAGGGCAAAGTGATTGGCAACATTAAGTCCAAATCAAAAATTGCCCTTGGTAACAGCAGCAATGTGCAGGGAAACATCATTGCACAGAATGCCGACCTTGAAGGGGAAGTGAAAGGGAAAATAGAAATTTCTGAGATGTTGATCCTAAAGGCAACAGCGGTTGTAAATGGTGACATCGTTACCGGCAAGCTGGTGGTAGAGCCTGGAGCAGTGTTCAATGGCACCTGTAAAATGGGGGCTTCCATTAGGGATATCAAAATGGGAGAAAATGGACAAGGATCCAGATCCTTCAGACCAGAAGAAGCCAAGTCAGTTTAATAGCTACCTCAAGTATAGCGGCCTTGCCGTACAGCTGGTAGTCACCATTGGTGTAGCAGGCTGGCTCGGTTACTGGCTTGACAAGTACCTTGGATTGAAGTTCCCGCTGTTTATTCTATTATTTACCATGGGAACATTCGCTGGGGTTATCTACCAGTTGTATCGCTCTCTCAACAAATAGTTCAAGTGAAGTTCGTCTTTACCCTCATTGCCGCAGCGGTTGTGATTGCAGTCGTCTTTGGCTACGCTATGGCACCGTTGCCCTCTTTCTTTTATCAATCGCTGGCGCTCCTGCTGGTCGGAACGGGCGGAATTTATTTCTACTTGGTAGACATCAAGCAGGAGAAGCCTGACTACTTCGTCCAGATTTATATTGCCACACTGTTCGCCAAGATTCTCGCCTATGGAGCTTACATGTTTTTCGTGGTATGGGAAGACAAGGAAGGGGCAGCCAACAATGCTCTATTTTTTATGGTGACTTACTTCATTTTTACGGCTGTGGAAATCATTTTTTTGTATCGAAAAGTGAACAGCTAACAGCCTCGTTTTCAGGGGCTAAAAAAAAATCGAAATATTTTTTTCTGGAGCTTTAATTTATACCTTTGCGGTCTAAAATTTAACCCCTTTCAGAGAGTTAAAATGATCGCTCTTCCCCTCAAAAACGGCCTTTTTCGATACCTACTAATCCTTATATTTTTTGTTGGTTTTGCCGTGCCCTCACAGGCGTCTGAGGCTGCTGAGGAGGGTGAGGAATTCAACGTGAGTGAGGTCATTATGCACCACGTTTTGGACGACCATATTTGGCACTTTTTTGATGGTCATTATGGTACGCTTTACTTGCCAGTAATCGTGTATTCTCAAGAGCGGGGATTGGAGTTCTTTTCTTCGTCAAACTTCTATGACGAACACCACAATGTGATAGAGTATAATGGCTATCGGTTGGAGCACAGTCATATCTACCTTGGAGAGACAGAAGTTCTGGATCTTTCTATCACCAAGAACGTTGCGATGCTCTTTCTTACCGCCATCCTCGTGTTCTGGGTGATGAAGTCAGTAGCTAACGGCTACAAACGAAATCAGGGTCAGGCACCTAAGGGCATTCAATCTTTTATGGAGCCCATCATTCTTTTTGTTAAGGACGAGGTGATCAAGCCCAACGCTGGTCCTAAGGCTGACAAGTACACACCTTATTTGTTGACTTTGTTCTTCTTCATTCTTTTTGGAAATATTCTTGGGCTTCTGCCGGGAGCAGCAAATATGACCGGAAACATCGCGGTTACTTCGGTGCTGGCGCTATTCACTTTTCTGATCACGAACTTCAGTGGTAACAAAGGCTACTGGGGCCACATCTTCTGGACTCCAGGCGTTCCCCTCCCATTGAGGTTGATAATTCTTCCGGTTGAGATTATTGGAATATTTACAAAGCCCTTCGCGCTAATGATTCGTTTGTTTGCAGCGATCACGGCAGGACATATTGTTGTGCTAAGTCTTTTGTGTATGGGCTTCATCTTCCACAGTTATATGGTGGGAGTGGGAGCTTCGATCTTTGTGACGTTGATTAACCTTATTGAGTTGTTGGTAGCGGGGATTCAGGCTTATGTGTTCACGTTGTTCTCATCTCTTTACATAGGGATGGCGACCGAAGAGCACGAGCATCATTAATGATTTTACGCGTGTCGTTTGACACGCTAAAGATATCCGGGAAATTCCCGGTGTTGTTTAACCTAAAATAAATACTTGTATGTTGTTTGCCTTGTTATTGGACATTAGCTACGCGGTGATGGGTGCTGGTATCGGAGCTGGTCTTGCTGCAATAGGCGCAGGAATTGGTGTGGGTCGCATTGGTGGCTCAGCCATGGAAGCTATGGCACGTCAACCAGAGTCTGCAAATAAATTGCAGGGTTCTATGTTGATCATCGCTGCTCTTGTAGAGGTAATCGCGCTGTTCGCAATTGTGATCTGTTTCTTGATTTCAACCAGAACAGCGTAAGATGAACAGAGAAACCTGCCTTTGGCGATGGGCCTGGGCAGGTTCCTTTTTCAAACAACAACTTAATTATTAACAACGGTCAACTATGGAATTACTAACCCCGGGATACGGACTGATCTTCTGGCAAATAGTGGTGTTTTTGCTGCTATTCTTCCTGCTGGCGAAAATGGCGTGGAAGCCTATCCTTTCTTCTCTTAAAGAGCGAGAAGCATCTATCCAGAACTCTCTCGACTCTGCAGAGAGGGCTAAAGATGAAATGGCTGCATTAAAGGCAGACAACGAGAAATTGTTAAAGGAAGCCCGTGAGGAGAGAGACAAGATTTTACGTGATGCCCGGGATGCCGCTAACCGTCTGCATGATCAGGCGCAAACTGATGCGAAGAAAGCGGCTGATAAGATGATTGAGGATGCTAAATCTGTTATTCAAACAGAAAAGCAAGCAGCTTTGAGAGACGTGAAAGCGCAAGTAGCCATGTTCTCATTGGAAGTAGCTGAAAAACTAATCAAGAAGAATCTCGAAAAAGACAAAGACCAAAAAGATTTGGTTGACCGCTTTATCAACGACCTAAAGATTAACTAAGGATGGCCAATTACAAGGTTGCATCGCGGTACGTAAAGTCATTGCTGAGCCTGGCTCAGGAGCAGGGCGCATTGGAAGATGTGCACAAAGACATGCAAATGATTTCTAATGCCTGCGACACTAACTACGAACTCGTGATGCTGATGAGAAGTCCTATCATCAAGCATGACAAGAAACGCGCTATCCTTACCAAGATTTTTGAAGGTAAAGTGACCAAGCTGACCATGGCCATCATTGACATCGTCACTAGAAAAAACAGGGAGTCGCTACTTCCGGAAATTGCCAGCGAGTTTCACAATGCCTACAACAACTTCAAAGGAATTCAGAAGGCGACAGTCACAACAACCATCGAGTTGGACGAAGCGCTGAGATCTGAAATCAAAAAGATCGTTCAGGAGTTGTCCCACAAGAATTTGATTGAACTAGAGGAGAAAGTAGAGAAGGATTTGATTGGTGGTTTTGTTCTGAATGTTGGTGACAAGCAAATAGACGCCTCCATCAGCAACAAACTGAAGGAGCTGAAGCTTTCATTCAGTCACAATCCTTACGTTAAAGAATATTAATAAAAGAGAAACAAGTAATTGAAATCATAAATCATGGCAGAGATTAAACCCGAAGAAATATCAGCAATCCTCCGCGAGCAACTTTCGAATGCACGCACCAGTGCTGAGCTGGAAGAAATAGGTACTGTGCTAACTATTGGTGACGGGGTGGCCCGCATCTATGGACTTACCAAAGCACAAGCCGGTGAGTTGCTGCAATTTGAAAATGGCTTACGCGCCATGGTACTCAACCTGGAGGAAGATAACGTGGGTGCGGTATTGTTGGGAGAGTCAAAAGGCATCAAAGAAGGTGACACTGTTAAGCGTACCGGCCTGATCGCCTCAATTAAAGTTGGTGACGGATTGCTGGGAAGAGTAGTAGATACTTTGGCCGAGCCGATCGATGGAAAAGGCCCCGTATCAGGTGAACTTTTTGAAATGCCACTGGAGCGTAAAGCGCCTGGTGTGATTTTCCGTCAACCGGTAAACGAGCCTCTGCAAACAGGTATCAAGGCGATCGACTCCATGATTCCGATAGGAAGAGGTCAGCGAGAGTTGATCATTGGTGACCGCCAGACTGGTAAGACTGCTGTAGCGATCGACACGATCATCAACCAAAAAGAATTTTACGAAAAAGGACAGCCTGTTTTCTGTATCTATGTTGCTATTGGTCAGAAGGCGTCAACAGTAGCTGGCATAGTGAGTACTTTGGAGAAAGCAGGAGCGATGGCTTACACTGTAGTGGTGTCAGCATCTGCATCCGATCCTGCACCAATGCAGTTCTTTGCTCCGTTTACAGGTGCTGCTATTGGAGAGTATTTCCGCGACACAGGCCGTCCTGCATTGGTTATTTACGATGACCTTTCAAAACAAGCTGTTGCTTACCGCGAAGTGTCATTGCTACTGAGAAGACCTCCTGGACGCGAAGCATATCCTGGAGACGTATTCTATCTTCACTCTCGCTTGCTAGAGCGTGCGGCTAAAATCATCAACAACGATGAGATTGCTGCGAAGATGAACGACCTACCACCTTCATTGAAAAGTAAGGTGAAAGGTGGTGGATCTTTAACTGCTCTTCCTGTGATTGAAACGCAAGCCAATGACGTATCGGCTTACATCCCGACCAACGTAATCTCGATTACTGACGGCCAGATATTCCTCGAAACGAACTTGTTCAACTCAGGTATCCGTCCTGCCATCAACGTGGGTATTTCCGTATCGCGTGTGGGAGGTTCGGCACAGATCAAGTCGATGAAGAAAGTTGCCGGTACATTGAAATTGGATCAGGCGCAGTTCCGCGAATTGGAAGCGTTCGCCAAGTTCGGATCAGACCTTGATGCAGCGACTAAGCTTACAATTGAAAGAGGTAGACGCAACACAGAAGTGTTGAAGCAGCCACAATATGCGCCAGTGCCTGTAGAGGAGCAGGTTGCAATGATTCTTGCTTCTACCCGTGGATTCATAGATAAAGTGCCAGTAGATAAGGTGAAGGAATTCGAAAAGGAATTCATCGGTCTATTGAAAGCGCAACACAAGACTGTTCTGGATAACTTCAGAGCAGGAAAGATGGAAGACGCAGATATTGACACAATAAAGAAAACAGCTACGGAGCTAGCTTCGAAGTACTAAGACGTAAACGTTAATGGCCAGCTTAAAAGAAGTAAAGAGCAGGATATCATCGATTATCTCTACCCAGCAGATTACTAAAGCCATGAAAATGGTGGCGGCTGCGAAGTTGAGGAAGTCACAGGACAGAATTCTCCAAATGAGACCTTTTGCTGAAAAGCTTTCAGAGGTTTTGAGAAATGTGTCAGGTGCAAGTGATGACGGGCAAAGCTGGTATAGCGCAGTGCGTGAGCCTAACAATGTGGTGATCGTGGTGGTGAGTGCAGATCGTGGATTGTGTGGATCGTTTAACACAAGCGTCTTTAAGGCGACTGTGCGTTTGATCCAGGAGAAATACTCAAGGCAACATGCTCAAGGTGGGGTAACGATTCTTCCAATTGGTAAGAAAGGATTTGAGTACTTCAAAAAGAGGAATTATAAAGTAATGGATAAGTACTGGGCATTGTTGAGTGATATCTCTTTCGAGAGCGTGTCTCAAGCCGCTCAGTATGTCATGGACGAGTTCAAAGCGGGAAGAATCGATAAGGCTGAAGTGATTTACAACGAGTTTAAAAACGTTGCTACTCAAATTCTTCGCGTGGAAAACTATCTTCCAATTTTACCGTCAGAGAATGAGACCAAGTCAACTGATGTTGATTACATCTTCCAACCAGATAGAGAGGAGATTGTGACAGGTATGATTCCAAAGTCTTTGAAGGTGCAACTGTTCAAAGCAGTCCTGGATTCAAATGCAGCTGAGAATGGTGCCCGTATGACTGCCATGGATAAGGCCACAGATAATGCTGGAGAGCTGTTGAAAGAGTTGAAGTTAACCTACAACAGAACTCGTCAGGCGGCTATTACCAAGGAGATCTTGGAAATTGTGGGCGGTGCTGAGGCGCTCAAAGCATCTTAATCGACCAACGGATTTATTTTTCATAAATTGAAAGCCCTCTCATCGAGGGCTTTTTCTTTTTTCTCATGCGTGCAATCCTCAACGGCTATCGATTCCTAAATACTTTGAGTGTGGATGTAGCGCTGGGCGCGATGGTGTCATGTCTTTTTCTTTGTTCAGCGTTTGGTGTGTCTGTTTCGTGGCAGACTGTTTTGTGTCTGGGGTTGGCGGTATGGCTTATCTATACTGTTGATCATCTGCTTGACGCAAAAAGAATGAAAGGAGGAGCAACAACGCCAAGGCATCAATTCCATTCCAGAAATTTTAAGATAATGTTGTGGCTCGCAATAGCAGGTGCTGCCGTTGCTGCATTTCTCCTGCTTGCCATTGAAACTGGGATTTTAATCGTTGGAGTCGTTCTTACAGCTTTTGTAATGATTTATTTCCTCTTACTTAAGAGACTTTCAGTTGCCAAAGAAGTATTTGGCGCTGTGCTTTATTTTTCTGGAGTGATGATACCAGTTATTGCCACGCGTCCTGAAGGGGATTTTCTCACCATGTCAGGTATTCTGTTTTTTTTGTTAGTGCTCATTAATCTCATTCTTTTTTCCTGGTTCGATCTTGATGCTGACGCTGAGCATGAACACAAAACGGTGGCCACTCAATTGGGAAGCAAGGGTACTCGCTTGCTACTTGGTGTATTATATGCGATTACTGGTTTATATCTGTCGACTGGTTTCTATGCCGTAATTTCTCAGAGGCTGTGGTTTACGTTCATTGCAATGTACTTGTTGCTGCTCATTGTCTTTATTTTTCCTGAGTGGCACAAAAAGGATGAGCGATATCGTGTGGTAGGTGACTTTGTTTTTTTTCTGCCGCTGGCCTACCTGATCGTTTGATGGAAAGATATCTGAATCGATTCGATAAGATTGCACCTGTTTATGACTTCATTGCGAGTATTGTTTTTTGTGGTGCGATTAGAAGAGCGCAGGAAACACATCTGAATGAGATTCCCGCGAACGCAAAGGTGTTGGTTTTAGGTGGCGGCTCCGGGAAATGGATGGGGAGAATGTTTCAGTTGAACCCCGGGTGCACTGTGTGTTTTATTGAAGCCTCGTCTCGGATGCTGACCTTAGCAAAAAAAAATAACTCGAAACATAGCCAGCAAATAGAGTTCATTCACGGCACTCACCTTGACATTCCAGTAGTTCAATTCGATGTAGTCGTCACTCACTTTTTCCTTGACATGTTTTCCGATGACAATATGATCGATCTAATTGCACAAATAAAACAACGGATGCGAGAAAATGGGATTTGGCTGGTTGCAGACTTTGTAAACGGGAGATGGTGGCTTAACCTGCTCCTTCTAGTAATGTATTCTTTCTTCAGACTGGTTGGGGCAATTGATGCCATGAAGTTACCAGGGTGGCAATCGGCAATTAAGGACTGTGGTTTTTTTGTGGTTCAGTCTAAACATTTCTTTGGGGGTTTCATTAGTTGTCAATCCTTCAAGGTTTCATCCTAAAATCTTTATTATAAATTACTCTCTCAAAAAGCCTGACCCAGATGCGATCATCAATACTTGCTCTCACATTCATTAGTCTGATATCATGTTCAGGGAATCAAAAGCCGCAAGACACTGAGGCTGTACCTGTTCTCCCGACACAAGAGCTGAATGCTGCGCTTTTGATTGTGAATGGTGTTTACAACTCAGAACTAATCGCTCCGATGGATGTGCTTCATCACACGAAGTTTCACACTACGCCCTTCATTAAAGTTTTCACTGTTGCGCCAAGTAAGGATACAGTCACAACCTTTGAAGGACTACGCCTCTTGCCGGACTATGCTTTTAATGATGAAATCCCGCGTATTGATATTTTGGTCGTGCCAAGTGCAGAACATAGCATGGATACAGATTTGCAAAATGAAGAGTTAACAACATTTGTAAAAAAGGCAGCCAAGGAGTCGTCTTACCTTATGTCGCTGTGTGATGGAGCTTTTGTATTAGCCAATGCCGGCTTGCTAGACACCTATCAGTGCACAACATTTCCTGGCGACATTGGTCGCTTCCGTGAAATGTTTCCTCAGCTAGCGGTTCATGAGGGAGTCAGCTTTGTTCATGATCGAAAGGCGATTACCTCAGCTGGAGGAGCTAAATCTTACGACCCTGCTTTATTTTTAGTGGAGCACCTCTATGGTAAAGAAGTGGCTGATGGCATAGCCAAGGGTCTGGTGATCGACTGGAATTTAGCTGGTGTCAGCCATGTAGAAGCGAATCGGTAGCTAAATTCTCCTATTTCTGTCAATTCCTTACCAGCAAGCTTTCATTTAGGCTCAATCCATTATATTGCCTTTTATGGTCTATAAAGAATTATGAATCAGAGCCTTGGACTGTCTCAAAAAGGAGTACTGCAGCAGATAATTGACAATCTGCCTGCGGTCGTATTTGAGTACACCATTTTTCCTGACGGCTCAAGGGATTTCACGTATCTCAGCCCTCGGTGTGATGAGCTTCTGGGCCTGAAAAGAGAAGTTCTTCTTAGTGGGGTAATTCCCATGAAAGAATTCATTCATGAAGATGATTGGCAAAGCCTGGAACGGAGTGTAGAACAGAGCATTAAAACACTTCAGGAGTTTGCTTGGGAAGGACGTGTTTATTCTGAGGATGAATTGATTTGGATTGAGGCCAAGGGCACGCCAATTATGCTGGAAAACAATTCGATTGTTTGCAGTGGCATCATGTCGAACATTAGTCATCGCAAGCGTGCTGAAGAACGAGAACGGCAGCTTGAGACAGACTACAAAAAATTGCTCGAGTTTCTCCCGCTGGGAATTGCCATACACACTGGGGGAAAAATTATCTATGCTAATCGATACGCAGCAGATACTGTTGGTGCAAAGAATCCTGATGAATTAATTGGAAGGCCAGTGATTGATTTTATTGCGGAGAAAATTCGACCGATGGTGTTTGAACGAATCAAAAATGTTCTAAATGGAATACCGGCCCCGCAAATAGAGGAGAAATACGTTCGGCTAGACGGTAGTGAAATCGATGTTCTCTCGAGCGCATTGCCAGCACGATTTGCAGGCGCGCCAGCGGTTCTCAATATTTTTATTAATGTAACTGAACAAAAGGAAGCCGCAGCAGCCATTAAGAAGAGTGAAACCCTATTTACTCAGTTGTTTCAAAATACTCCACTCGCTATCGTGCTTTTAGATCCAGGAGGATGCGTGGCTGATGTCAATCATGGTTTCGAAGAGATGTTTGGGTACTCCCGTGATGAACTTAAGGGCAGGAATTTGGAACAATTTATTGTGCCGAAGGAACTGACCGATCAAGGTAGTGATTTGAATTCCTTGATTTCTTCCAAAAAGGTTATTCGGCTGGAAACGGTGCGGATGTCAAAAGACCGCGGCATGTTATCTGTGATTATTTATGGAATGCCGGTGAAGATGGAAAATGAAACGATCGGGATTTTTGGTGCCTATGTTGACATTACAGAAGGCAAGAGAGTGGAGGAGGAACTTAAGGTTCGAAATACAGAATTAGACAACTTTGTGTATAAAGTTTCACATGACTTACGAGCTCCGTTATCTTCAATTCTGGGGTTGGTCAACCTGGCAGGACTTGAAGGCAACAACGACAGCCTTGAAGATTACCTTCAAATTATCGGAAAGAAAGCTAATCAACTTGATCATTTCATTGGGGATGTGTTAAGCCATTCCAAAAATCTGAAGATGCAGGTTAGGATTGGTAGAGTTGATTTCAATTCTGTTATCGAAGAGGCCTTTTCAGAGTTGACTTATCTTAAGGGATCTGATGTAACTTCAAAGGAGATCTCCGTGTCCGGGGTTGACTTCAATAGCGACCTATGGCGTATAAAAGAGATTTTTCGAAATTTAATTTCGAATGCAATCAAATACAGAAATCAAAAACTTAGTAGGTCTTTGATTGGGATAAAAATTGACGTCACTCCTGCTCAAGCCACCGTTGTGTTTTCGGACAATGGTGTGGGCATAAGTGAGGATCAAATCACAAATATTTTCGAAATGTTTTATCGTGCTAGCGAAGTCTCTGAGGGCTCCGGCCTTGGGCTTTATATTGTAAAGAATGCAATAGAAAAACTTAATGGAACTATTGAGGTCGAAAGCCAACCGGAAAAAGGCACGACATTTAAAATAATGCTGCCCAATCAACAACTTGACTGAGATGACTATTAAAGAAGTAGTGTCGAGTGATGATGTTAAGGGGTTTTTGCTCTTACCGGTTCGGTTATATGCAAATGAACCCAGATGGATTCGACCTTTGGACAATGACATCGAATCGGTATTTGACAAAAACAAGAACAAAACATTTCGTCATGGGGAATGTTGCCGCTGGCTGTTGAAAGACGACAAGGGTGAAACAATTGGCAGAGTCGCAGCCTTTGTAAATCAAAAGATCGTGCACAAGGGCAATGATCAGCCGACCGGAGGCATGGGTTTTTTTGAGTGTGTTAATAATAAGGAAGCAGCCTTCATGCTCTTGGATCAATGTAAAAACTGGTTGAAGGAGAGAGGCATGGAAGCGATGGATGGACCTATTAATTTTGGCAATAGGGACCGGTGGTGGGGTTTGTTGGTTGATGGGTTTGATCGCGATCCGAATTATCAATGCAACTACAATCCCCCGTACTATCAGGGCTTTTTCGAAGACTATGGATTTCAGGTGTACTTCAAACAGTTCACCTTTGCCCGGAAGATAATGGATCCCCTCTCTGAAAAACTTGAAGCCAAGGCGCTTCGACTTGCCGAGGATCCAGACTACGAGTTTCGTCACTTACGAAAAAATGAAATTGGTAAGCTGGCGGAATATCTTCGCACTGTTTATAATAACGCCTGGGCAAATCGCGCTGAGACACCAGAGCTGACGCAACAGCAGGCGAATCTGATTGTGAAGCAGATGAAACCTATCATGGATCACAGGTTGCTTTATTTTGGATTTTTTAAAGGTGAACCTGTGTCATTTTTTCTTTCGCTACCGGAGATCAACCAGATTTTTAAGTACGTCAATGGTAAACTGAACTGGTTGGGTAAACTGAAATTCTTGTGGCATACTTTGCTGAAGACTAACAAAAAGGCTTTTGGAATTCTGTTTGGGATTGTTCCACAACATCAAGGGAAGGGCCTCGATGGAGCGATGGTACTCAGCGCGCGCGCTGTGCTTCAGGTGAAATACAAGAGATACGATGAGTACGAAATGAACTGGATCGGAGATTTTAATCCCAAGATGATTATTGTGGTTGAGCAAGTAGGAGCCCATATTTGCAAGGTTCATCACACCTACCGCAAACTATTTGATGAGCAGAAGCCATTTAAACGCCATCCTATTTTAAATTAGCTGTAATGGAGCCGGTTGAGGAAGAGACACGCTCAAGATTTCTTTTCAGAAATCTTGCGAGAGGGCTGATGTGGTTCGCGGTAATCATTACTGTATTTATCCTGCTTGAGGAGTACATCCAGGAAAATTTTCAGGCAAGGGTAGAACAGATTTACGATAGCCTGTTTTTGTTTTACGGAGTATTCACACTGTCCGAAATAATTTTTGGCCTGATACCTCCAGAGTTTTTTATGTACGTGTATGTGCTGAATCACATTCCGCTACACAATTACGTAATTGACCTCTCAGCCTTAACTATCATTTCCTATGGTGCAGGTGTAGTTGGCTACTATGTGGGACGCAATTTTTCTAAAACCGGTTTCTTTGAAAAGGTGAGCGAGAAATATTTGGGGCAATATCAGAACAATCTTCGTAAGTATGGCGGTTATCTTGTTTTGGTAGGAGCAATTACACCGATTCCTTTTTCGGCTATGTGCATGTTGGCTGGCTCCATCAACTTTCCTTTGCGCTCCTTTTTATTAATTTCAATTGCTCGCGTACTGCGCTTTGCAGTGTACGGTTGGATGGTGTGGAGCTTTCCCAATTACTTTAACGGATAAAAAAACCACCGCCCTTTTCAAAGCGATGGTTTACCCTTAAGAAAATAACTACTTCAAGTAGTCTTTTTTGTGGGGCAAGTGTTCAGCCCTACAATCGCGTAAAGAGGACAAAAGCTTACAAAGCTGGTTAACAGAAATACTCCTCCTAAAATCACTAACACGAGGCCGAGCGTACCCTGTACAGTGCCGGTGAAATACAATGCAGCAAACACAACAGCAAGAATAATTCTGATCATTCTGTCAGCATTTCCCATGTTCTTTTTCATATCAATATTGTTTTGAGTTAACTAATTCATTGAAAAAGCCAGACAAGCCCATAGACCAGCGAAATGCAGATCACACAAATAACCAGCAGTTTCAGGACTTTGTTACTCATCTGTTCAATGTTGCAACAAGTATATTTCAATGCCACAAAACAAACAGTGACTTTCGTCACATTACGGATTGATCTTTAAAAATCTTTCCTCAAGGCTTTAGAACAGTCTTCTCGTAGGCTGATTTCTCCACCAAGTTTCGGCTGAAGTAGACCGGGAAATGTTTGTCGTTGGCCCAAAGCGGGAATAGATTTCCATAAAACTTGCTTTCCGGATCACCACTTTGACCAGGTGAATTGGTAAACATCGTTTTGTCCCAATCCTCTACGTCAGCTACAATTCTGAAAGTAGCACCATGAGTTTGATTATCACCATCGCCAGTCATGCCCGGAGTGGAACCGTAGCCTCCGCGTGGCAGAGGACCGACTTCGATTTTCTTTCTTGTAGCGGCATCAACGGCATTACTCATCGGGTGCTTGATTAGCACGTGATGATAAGAAGGCTGGCCGTATTGCCACTTCCGCATGTCTGATCCAAGCCTCTTAGTTAAGTCTCCGATAGCATCTTTCAGTGATTTGATGAGAAACTCATCACGACCCACAACAGAATTCGCACCAAATTCAGGCCGTGCCGTAAGTATCCAATCAATCACGTTGCTCAGAGGAATGTAGCGCACGAGGTCTTTACCATTTTCGGGCACAAACAGTGTTTTGCAGTTTTGCTCTAACCTATCTTCCCATGCCTTGTAGATCGCTGCTTCTACAGAATTTTTATCCATTATAAAATCCCATTTCGTCAACATTTGACGGGCCGTTTCTGTGTTCTTATCACTGGACTTAAGTTCGGAAAGGAGAGGGATAAGCGTGCGCGCGGGGATTGAAAGATAGTCGGCCTGCAATCTCATCATATCACCGATGGAGAACTTTTGATTCTTTGCCAATACTTCGTTGATACGATCGGCCCGATAGCTCTCTGCCCAACTCCAGCCGACCGCGTTACGATGTTCATAATTTTGAGGTACGAGATTCTCATTGGCCGTAGCCCAAAACCCTTTGTCTGGATTGAAAATATGTGGCAGCGATTTGATAGGGAGATAACCAGCCCATTCATATCGTCCATCGCCCGGTACGGGTACCATGCCACTCCAGTTCTTGCGCATCGGTGCAATCCCTACTACTTGCCAACCAATGTTTCCTTTCTTGTCAGCCCAAATCATATTTTCCCCTGGAAGGTGACTGTATGAACATGCCTCTCTGAACTCTTCCCACGTGGTGGCTTGGTCCATTCTCAAACTAGCCAGATAAGGTGAACCCCCAATTTCCATCCATCCTGCTCTCACAGCATAAGCGATGTTATTCTTTTCATCCATGAAAGTGACCGGTCCGTGTCTGGTATAACGATGTTCAACATCTACGTCAGGCCCACCTTTTACTTTGATCACATCTTTTTCGACACGCATGTCTTCCCACCCACCTTTATACTTGTATTGATTTTTGTTGGCAGGATTTAATTCGTAGACATACAGATCTTCACTATCGATTTCGAAAACAGTAAGACCCCACGCACCGTAATCGTTGTGACCGATGGAGATTCCTGGAATAGAAGGTTCACCACCTCCAACAACATTCCAGCCGGGTGCATTCAAATGAACCATGTAGCGAAGTGAGGGTGCAGAGATGGCGCGATGTGGATCGTTGGCCAGCATCGGGTACCCGCTTTGCGAATAGCGACCGCTCACAATCCAGTTATTACTTCCGATTACTTGCCTCTCTTTATCAAGCACACTTTGCCGTGCGTCCTCATCCAATTGAACGAGGTATCGATATTCATCAAAGTTTGTATTTGCTGAGGCGACAACATCTTCTGGTGCAAATACCACAGGCCTCCTGAAGGCATTGTAAACACCAATTACGTCATCTGAGAGTCTATCACCGTTAATGGCTGGATCGAGTTCGAGAACTGGCTCTCCAGGACCATAGTTGCCTAACTCGCGAACTTTTTCCGCTCCCATTTTTGCCACCATGCGACCCACATGAATTTCTTCAGTCAGGTTCATCACCAAGCCTTGATGTCTGGAGATGACAACATCGGGCGTCCACTTTTGAGGTTTGGTATCGAGTAGTTTGAATTCTATAGGAAGGAGACTTGGGTTCTTTTCTGCCTCTGCGATGTACGCATTCACCCCTTCTGTATATGCTGTTATAATCTCTTCACCATCATTGTGGTAATGGTTCATCTCTTGCTTCAAATTGCCTCTGAAACGAAAAAGTCGAGTTCCGATGTCGCGCTTTATTTCCCGTGACCCTAGCAGTTCGGCAACAGTACCGGTTGCCTGTCTCCTCCACAACTCAAACTGGAAAAGACGATCCTTTGCGGCACAATATCCTTGTGCGAAGAAAAGGTCGTGTTGATTTTTTGCATAGATGTGATTGACACCGTAGTTATCTCTAATCACTTCCACGCTTTCCTTCAGTCCGGGAACATTGAGCGTATTTTGTGAAAAGACAATGGAGGGAGTGAGTACCAGGGCAAATAACAGCGATTTCATGTATTGGAATTTTAGGTTCGGTATCAAAAAGTACCACTATAAACAAGGAAATAAAAACAGAAAGTGATAAGTGGAAGGGGGTTGAGGTCTGTCAATGATCGCCTTCGAGCTGATCAAGATTTCTGAGTTTTTTGGCTTTCCAACCAGTGACACCCACAACGACCAAAGTCATGAAACCACCAAAGACAACTGACGCGACTGCGCCCATCAGCTTAGCAGTAGCACCTGATTCGAAAGCTCCGATTTCATTTGACGAGCCGACAAAGATGCTATTGACTGCGGATACTCGGCCCTTCATGTTTTCAGGAGTGCGCGTGTGAATAAGGGTGCTTCGAATGATCATGCTGATGCTGTCAAACATTCCACTTAGCATGAGCATCAGTAGTGAAAAGATAAAACTGGTAGAGAGCCCAAAGCCGATCATGCTTGCGCCAAAACCTGCGACACAAACCAACATTACCTTGCCTGCATTGCGCCTGATGGGATTGTGTGTGACGTAGAATGCCATGACGACTGCTCCGATGGCAGGGGCTGATCGAAGCATTCCAAGTCCTTGTGGGCCTACCTTTAGTATTTCGGCTGCAAAAATTGGAAGTAAAGCCACAGCTCCTCCAAACAAGACCGCAAACATATCCAGACTAATTGCTCCCAGGATTACCTGCGTCTTCATCACAAACTTCAAACCTGATTTTATTTTTTGTCGAACACCTTGCTCGTCAGAAGCTGGCGGAACAGGACGGCCGGGAATAGAGAAGTAGAAAAGGAGTGCGCCTACCAACAGAATGACATCCGCAAAATAGGTAGCAGAAATTCCTAACAACGCATAAATGAAGCCGGCCAACATAGGGCCTACAATCGAGGCAATCAGCCAAAATGTTGTGTTTAGTGAAATTGCATTGGCATACAAATGTCTGGGAATCAACTGCGGCATAAAGGAGAAGTTGGCGGGAGATAAAAATCCTCGAGCCAGCCCACTGATAAATATTACGATGTAAATCGGGAAGGCACCAAATGCCAGTATGAAAGCACCGGGCTTCAGCGTGAAGAAGAGTAGTGAAGACGCACAAAGAAATAACACGCTGATGGTTGTGAGAATAATGTTCTTTCTTGGAACTACGTCTGCGATGTGTCCTGCGTATAACGAGACTGTAATAGCGGGAACAGCCTCCGTCAGACCAATTAATCCAAGCGCAAGAGGATCATGAGTGATGTCATATAACTGCCATCCAACGATTGTTGCTTGAATGTGAATTGCTAAAGTTGCGCATTGGCGAGCGAGAATAAATTGACGGAAGTCACGTATGCCGAAGGCCGCGTAAGGACCAACTTTTTCAGCCATCTACATTTTTGCTTAAAAGCTTATCGATTGCTGCGGTTGCTGTTAATCTTCGTTGATCCCTTTCTCCCTTCACTTCAGCGAACGGGAGATTTTGATTTTGCAGTTCTGCCACGTATCTGTCCCAAAGTTTTTGTCTTTCTTCAGGATGTTCACGCTGAGGATCATCTTGCCAGGGAATGTCAATAAAGGTTAACAGCGTTAGGTCGTAAGTTCTGGATTGCATAAGGTCGATTATCTCTTGATCGCATCTACCATATTTGAATTCACTCCAGATTTTGATGACGATAAGATTGGTATCACAAATCAAGACTCTATTTGCCTCAGAACTCCATTCATCTTCCATTCGTAGTTGGCCATGCGCTATTTTGAGCAGATCCGTTTCGTCATATGGCCGATTCAAATTGTCAAGATAGGCCCTGGCGTACTCTTTCACCCAGGCAGTCCTATAGTGTTCTGCCAAAAATGATGATAGGTCCGTTTTGCCAGTACATTCGGGTCCGACAATAGCTACTTTGTGGATATGAGATTTTCTTTCAACCGCACGCATTCATCTGGGTTTTAGGCCGTTTTATCAGAGTATAAGATTAGCTCTCGATTTCAGCTCAAATACAGCATTACTGCCTCAATTTTCAATAAATCCTGCTATATATTTATCTTTCAGCCAAAGTAAGAAGAGTGAAGAGAAGAAAAGCATTAAAGCAATTGGGATTGGGCCTGTCTGCAGGGTGGGTAATGCCACATTTGTTGACATCGTGTAGTAAGGACGATCCGGGACCAGAAATTCCTTTCGATGGAAACGTGGTGATCATCGGTGCTGGCGCTGCAGGACTGTATGCCGCAGATATTCTGAATGCTAAAGGAATCAATGTCAAGATACTTGAAGCCGGCAGTCAGGTGGGTGGAAGAATTCGATCGTTGCGCAATCAACCTGATTTGATCAATATTTCCGCTGCTGATTTTCCTGTAGAGTTGGGAGCTGAGGTCGTGTATGGTACGGATTCTATTTGGGGAACCAATATTCAAAACTTTAGAGTAGCGACTAATGACCTTGAATCTGTTTCATCAGATCAATTCATACTCGACAACCTTGCCAAAACAAGAGACGAATGGGAGTCCGATGGAGATTTTGCAAGTGCTCAGAATTTTGTAGATAACCTTATGGGCTATTCCGGTCCAGCTGTCACTGCTGCGACAGCCGCTGCGGGTCTGCCGGCTAGGGTTTCTAATCTTGTGAATTCACAGATTGGAAATTTTTATGGATCATCCAATGCGAATCTTGGTATCGCAGGCGTGGCCGAAGCGTTGCAAACACGTGCCCACGATGGCAAACGCTTCACGCTGAAAACAAATCCAATGCAGGACTTTCTCATCTTTAGGTTTGATCAGGTGAGAGAGTTGATTCAACTGAATACACCGGTGACTTCGATTAACTACACAAGCAACCCAATTGTAATCACGGATGCTAATGGTGGACAAATCGAGGCGAGCAAAGTGATTGTGACAGTGCCACTGTCAATACTTAAGAAAAATTTGATTTCATTTTCCCCTGGCTTGCCAAGTGCAATGAGCGGGGCCATGGGAAACCTTGGAATGGACCATAGCATCAAAGTAGTTATTGACTTTAAGAAAAATTTTTGGGGAGAGACATCTGGATTTATTTGGGGTGGATCATCATTCCCTACATGTATAAGTGCAGGCGTGGGTAGAAGTGAATTCAATCAAACGATGTCCATCACCATTAATGGGCCCAAGGCCGTTGAACTCTCAGCACAGGGTGCCGATATGGTCAATACGATCCTTGCGGAACTGGATACGATTTATGGAGGTCAGGCTACACAGTTTGTAAGAAGAGATTTAAATACTGACCAGGTTTTGTCATTAATCCTAGACTGGGGAAAAGAAGAATATATTCAAGGAGGTTACTCTTATCCCTTGGCATCTGGTAGTCTTTCCGATCGGGAGGCGCTAGGTGTGCCTGTAGGTGACAAATTATTTTTTGCCGGGGAGGCCACTGATGTTTCGGGAGATGCCGGTACCATTAATGGTGCATTAGCTTCTGCTGAACGTGTTACCGAACAGGTGATCAAATCTATTACTGGCGAGTAATTAGAAAATTCTAAGCTCTGGCTATACCCAAGTAAGGGGGATACTGAAGGCATTGATTTTGGGTAACTTCACGTACTCATGAAGAAAGCTTCGCTTCTTTTTTTGGTAATGCTACTAGTCGCTGCGTGTGTGGATCGACTAGCCATTGATGGTGTTGCCCAGGAGGAGGGAACACTAGTAGTAGATGGACTGATCACAGATGCACCCGGGCCATATCAAGTACGTCTTTTCCGTGCTTCAGTTAGCGATGCGATCCTAAACAATGCAAAGCCGGTTTTTGCAAAAGAAGTCTTGATATTTGACGACTTGGGAAATACAGAAGTTCTCAGCTATAAGGAGGACGGCCTCTATGAAACAGCTCCAGATGGAATCAGAGGGCGGCCCGGAAGGAAATATGGAGTAAGAATTAAACTTCTTGATGGTACAGACTATGAGTCTCAACTTGATGAAATGAATCCGGTTGGCTCAATTGATTCTCTTTACTATGAATGGGAGGCATACAAACCATTAAAAGGTCCGCCAGAGTATGGGTTCCGTATATTTTCAAATACAAGAGGTAACAATCCAGGTGCGCATCTGAGATGGCGGTTTTCCGGGACCTATGTTCTTGAAACATTCCCGCAGTTCAGAAGACTGAATGATGCCAACTGTGGTTCAACGCCCCCACCGCCAGATCCTCCCCCATGCAGCGGATGGGTTTACAATTTGGCTGTACCCGGAAACCGGTTTGCAGGCGGATCACTCGAATATGTTGGAGAGTGTACCTGTTGTATCTGTTGGGTGACCCAACAAGAGAAAAAGCCTACACTAAGTGAAGATGTCGTGGTTACGGATGGTACATTTGCTAATATTGAGGTTGGCTATGTCTCATTTGATCAATGGACTTTTGGCAAGAAAAAATACATGGTCAAAGTTGAACAAATGAGTTTATCTCCTGCGGCCTATGATTTTTGGCAGGTGTTTAAGGATCAGAAAGAAGGTTCTTCTAGTTTGTTTCAACCAGCTTTTGGAAGAACCACTACTAATCTTTATTCAACTAATAGTAATAATACCGTGATGGGAATCTTTTATGCGGCAGCGATCCGAACCAAGGTAATGTTTCTAACCGCTGATGATGCTAAAGTGGTAGTGCCACCTTACGACATCGAGCCTAAAGAAAATTGTGTTTTGTGGTCGGACTGTGAAAGACTGGCTGCTTTCCCTAATGGACTGGCCTATCCTCCGCCAGAGTGGGAATAGCGACCTTGCTTGGTTTTGATATTGAATCGGAGCTTGAAAAATGAAGTGGTCCTTGATATTTGTCATATTGATTCTAGTGATTGACGCTTGCGTTAGTCGGCTTGAAATTGATAATGTTGATCAGCAGACAGGAACCCTTGTAGTCGAAGGTCAGATTACAGATGCACCAGGACCATATCAGATTAAGCTCTTTCGCACAACAACCAATGTCGATAACCTCAAGAGCGTTAATTACCTCCTTGCTAAAAGCGTTATAATATTCAGTGATGCTGGTGAATCGGAGGAATTGAAGCCTGATAAGCTGGGCGTATACGAAACGGATCCGAATGGAATCCGCGGTCAGGTCGGCAGAAAATATTCAGTTCGTATACAGATGCTGGACGGGACGATATTTGAATCAATACCTGATGAGCTCAAGGCAACCGGTCAGATTGATGCCGTAAAATTTCAATGGGAGTCAGTTCAGCAGTTGAATGGACCTCCCAAGAATGGGTTTCGGGTACTAATGGATTCGCGATCGAGCGATTCGTTCGTTAGATGGAAATTCACTGGCTCATATATGTTGGAAGCATTTCCTAAACTCAGACGCCTCAATGGAGCAAGTTGTGCTAATGGACCGCCACCACCTCCACCAGATCCACCAGAATGTAGTGGCTGGAGATATAATTTCATCAGCCGATTCAATCCTTATGCCGGAGGCACTCTGGAGGAATTTGGAGATTGTACCTGTTGTCTTTGTTGGGTGTCAATGAACGAAACGCGGCCTAGCTTGAATGAAGACATCATCTCAACTGATGGCACCTACCAAAATATAGAGATTGGATTTATTCCATTCGACCAGTGGACCTTTGGTCGAGGAAAATATATGGTAAAGGTAGAGCAGATGAGTTTGACCGAACAAGCCTTCAAGTTTTGGAAGTTGATCAAAGACCAAAAAGAGGGAACGGGGAGTTTGTTTCAACCAGCAGTTGGAAAAACCATTACCAATTTTTTTTCGGTAAATTCAAATCTACCGGTAATGGGTATTTTTTATGCTTCTTCAGTGAGTGCGCAGGTCAGCTTTTTGACAGGAAAGGACGCGCCTGTTGCAGTGCCTGAATATAACATCAAGCCTGAAGACAATTGCACGCTCTGGCACGCGTGCGAAGAGTTGTCATCATTTACTGCATCACGCAATCCTCCGCCAGGGTGGGAATAACTAGTCTACCGTAACGTTCAGATTTGTCAGACCAGCTGCCCAATATAAGGTCGCTTTCTGCTTTTGATATTCGGCCATCAGTTTCACCAGCTTGGTTTGCGACTGGATGAGTTTCTCCTGCTGGATGTTGATCTTAAACAAGTCACTTTCCCCATATTCCAGATTGAGTAACTCAGCCTCTAGCATTCTGTCATACAGGTTTACCATTTCTCGGAGCTGAGAAAGGATAGTGTTGGAGTTTACGAGGGTATTAAATGTTGTATTTATTTCATTGAAGATCTCACGTTCCGTCTGGCTTTGCATGAATTGAGCGTCTTGTACCTTCAATTTTGTCAATGCAAGCTTTGATCTTTCTTTTCTTAGGAATACGGGTATAGAAAAATCAACTCCGAATTTGTAATCACGTTGCGGGTTTACCTCCAGGGGATCAGGTAACGACAGCATCGAATAGGACAAATCGAGCCGTGGTTTCAAAAACTCCTGTGCCAATCGTCTGTCAACCTCAAGCTGGTCAATTTTTGTTCTGATCTTAATAAGCTCGGGATGGTTTTGTCTCGCCTGTTCCGCCAACGTGCTGGCAGTTTGTAGGTCGAGTAGCGAAAGATCATCAGAGGAAAGCACTGGTGCTACAGCGCTCGACAATTGGAGGGGGATACTTTCTTCACTCCAAAGGTAGTTGGATAGAAATACTCCTGTGTTTTGAAATAGAAGGAGAGCTTCCTGCCTTTCGACTAATCGTGATTGAAGTGTTATTTTTGCCTGAACGGTATCAATGACAGCTGCCTCTCCAAATTGCTGATCTAGTTTTACCCTTGAAAACAATTCTGACGCAATGGCAGAAGCCCTGTCAAGTAGCCTGAAATTGTAATACGCTTTGTACCACTCCCAGTAGTCTTTAGCAGCCGATAACAATACTTTGTTGATCAGTTTTATTTTCTCAGCTTCAGCCATGGTTTGCATCAGTTGAGCTTGTTTTACCATCGCTCTTCGTTCATCGGTGAACAATCCGCGGCCAATGGGCACAGAGACCCCTGCATACCAAAGTTGATTGCCGGGAATCGTTTCGGAGGCGTCAAGAAATTCTCCCCGGTTTTGCTCCAATCCTATCTTGGGATTCACCGGAAACCAACTTGGGAACTCCAGATATCCATTCAATCTGTCGTAGTAGGTTTTGTCCTGAAAATCTTTCCGGTCAAGCGATACATTTAATTTCGGGTCAAAGGATCCCCGGGCGAGGCGCAGTTGCTGCTGTGCCATAGTGCTGAGTAGGCCGGCCTGTTTTACTACCGGGTGATATTTCAGGATGATGCCATAGAACTCATCCAGCGTGAAAGAAGAAACGGTATCCGGTAATAAGAAGACCTCGTCCAGGCTTTTTTGTGCATGGATGGGCCTGGCAGATAGCACCAGCAATAGGACAAATGAAAAAGCAGATAGGCTACGCTTCATCGATTTGTTATTTCTCATCTTCTTCTCCGGCACTACTTCCTTTTTTATCAGCAACCGGTTCTTCCGGTGCCTGATACACACTCGCAGGGAAGCCATTCAGTTGTCGCCAGATTTCAAACCACACCGGAACATCGTTGAGCATCACCCATCCTTTGGTTCCTGAACCCATACGAAGTTGTGGAGGCCATTTTTCGTCAGTCTGATCAGGCGTTACCAATATTCTAAACTCTCCGGGTTTTGAATTGACATAGTCGATGACCTCAACTACGCCACCAAATGTTCCTACCGAAACACTGGGCCAACCTGAAAACTGCAATGCGGGCCAGCCGTCAAACTGAATTCGTACTCTCCTCCCTTTTGAAATCAGAGGGACGTCCATCGCCTTTACATACATGGCTACCGCCAAGTCAGATGACTCTGGCATTATCGTGCATACCGCCTCACCTTCTTTGATCGTTTCACCAATTCCAGCTTTCAACGCGCGAACAACAATTCCATCCTGCGGAGCAATGACCTGGTATTGTTCGTTTCGAATGCTCATGTTGGCATATTCGTTTTTGAGCTTGGCCAGTGATCCTTGTGAGTCAAAAAGTTCGGCAAGCGTGTTATTGAGTTCAGACTCAGCTTTGTTGATTTTGTCCAGGTATTCAGCGTTCACCTGATCAAGTTCAATTTCTGCGTTGTTGTAATCTGCCTTACTTCCCTGGTACTTGTACTCGAAGTCTTGAAACTTGGTAAGCGGGATGTTGCCAGCTTCAAAGAGGCTTTTGTTGCGTTGAAATTGGTTTTCCGCATTTTGAAATCTTACTCGCTGTGCCTCTAGTTTAGCTTGTGCCTGTTCATACTTCACCTTTTGTTGTAGTCTCAGCGCACTTATTTGATCTTTCAGAGAGTTGGCTTTTTGATCCTTGGATTGAATACTCTTTTCCTTTGCATCGATCTGTTGGCTCAAGCGCAACAACAGTTGGGGATCAAAGTATTTTTCTTTGATCTCAGCCAGAGAAAGTATGGTGTCACCTTTGCTCACGAGTTGACCTTCCCTCACGCGCCATTGTTGTATCCTGCCAGCAATCGCTGTCTGCACGGTTTGCGGGCGATGAGCCGGGTTCAGAGCAGTTACCTCACCGCGGCCTCTGATGTTCTGTTGCCATGGCAGAAAGAGCAACACGAAAAAAATTAATCCCAACGCGAAGAGCCATCTTGCAAGAACTCTACCAGCCCTCGGGGTTTGCAAAGTTCGAAGCGAGTAAAGCCTGTCCTTTGGCAGTCTGTCATCAATACTTTCCTTTGATATTTTCAGCATGTCTATGCAATGAATTCGTTCAACATATTGTTTTTCAACAACTCGTTGTAAGTCCCCTCTACACGTTTCAGGCCGTCTTCAAGGACAATTACCCGATCACAAGCTTCCATGATCAAAGGATCATTCGAAACAGCGATCAGTGTCCACTTATTTTTATGATCAGTAAGCATGTTGATCAACTGAATTTTGTCCTTTCTTGAGAGGCTGGAGAAATAATCATTCAAAACGATCAGGCTCGGCTTCTTTGCAATGCATCGCGCCAAAATCAATTTGAGAACTACTGATCTAGGAAGCCCTTTCCCTCCGCTTACGAGGTGTGTGTTCAGTCCTTCGGCTTGCTCCACAGCCCAATCGTATACACTGGTTTTTTGCATCGCCTCAATGGCATCCTGCACGGTGAGGTGTGGTTTGCCCACAATTACATTTTCTAAGACGGAACCATCGAAAATATCCTCCATCGAAATGTTTTTGGCGAGGTGGTCGCGGAGATTAGTGAGATCCAGGTCGCGAATGGAGTATTGGTTTATTTTGATAGATCCTTCAAAGTCACCTTGAAGTCCTGAAAGGAGCTGAGTTAAAGTAGTTTTGCCACCACCACCGGGGCCAGAAATGCAAATGCGTTCTCCGGGTTTCACATGGAAGCTCACGCCTTTCAAGATATAGTCGTTTCCTTCTGCATATCTATAGCGTACGTTCGAGATATCAACTGCGAATGGAAGGCGCACGGGAGTCTTGCGAAAATCCACACCTCCATTTTTTTCGAGGGGAAGATCCGTAACGTTTGCAATCTTATCTACAGCCGTCAGCATATCGTATACCACATCCATATAGGTGATTACTTTTTCTACCGAATTCAGGATAAGGATGATCACGACTTCAGCAGCAACGAATTGGCCTAGCGTAATCTGTCTGTCGATCACAAGCATGGCTCCCAATACAAGCAAGGCTGCCGTTATCCCTGTTTTAAAAATTACGATATACGAGTACTGGAGCACCAATACCCCAAAATGACTCTTTCTATACTTCAAATATTTATTGAGGTTGAAGTCTGTTTTTCGAATAGGTAGATTAGAGTTGCCCGTAACCTTGAATGAATTCAAAGCCCGGCCCAATTCCTGAAGCCAGTAGACTACCTTGTATTTGTATTTGGATTCTTCAATGGAAGTTTGCAGCCCCTTGGGCCCTGTGAAGTAGAAAATGGATACGAGTGTGGTAAGCAAGAAAATACCAAAGAACACGAAGAAGGGGTGATACAACGAGATCAGTAAAAGGCCGAACAAAATTTGGATAGTGGCAGCTGAAAGATCAATAAGCAGCTTGGGCAGTCCTTTCTGAAGTGTGAGTACATCGAAGAATCGATTGACTAACTCGGGCGCATATTTCCCGGTTAGTGATTCGTTCTTAATCCTCGGGAGCCTGAAGGCGAATTCATAGGCTGCTTTCGTAAATATCCTCCTCTGCAAGTGCTCGACAATGCTGAGCTGAAAAATTTGAAGAATACCACCAAAGAGAACACCAACGATAATCAGACCAATCAGCAAGTAAATTGAGCTGAAGAATACACCTCCTGAGATCAGCTCGGTTGTTGTTTGTATACCAAGAGGAATCACCAAACTGATCAATCCCACGATGATCGCGTAGAAAAATACGAAGTAGATATCTCTCTTTTCAGCGCGTAATAGCTTAAGCAATCTGCGCACTGGAGAAATAGGTTTGTCAATTGTTTGACTAAACTCTGAGTCACTTACGAGATGATCATATTCAGTAATGGCAAGGAAAGTGATTTCACTTCCTTCCATATCGAAATCGTCAGGAGAGTAGCTAATCTCAATCGTCTTGTCCTCTTCAACTACGAGTTTTCGAATCTTGTTGCTCGTTCGATGAAGGATTTCAGGTTGAATTTTGTTGTCCTCCTTGCGATGTCTGAAAATCAATACCGGGAACTCAAGCTCGTTCAGAAATTTCTTGAAGTCAGCAGTTTCCAGCGAATACTCCAGCATGAGTATTCTCACATTGTTACCGGTTTCAACTAAATCTCTCTTGAATTCATCCAGCTCATCAGCGTTATAGTCACGGTTGGATAAGTCACGACCTCTCAACTCGGCCACACCGATATCATGTTTCAATAGCAATGCCGCTTCTTGAAGAATTCTCAGGAGTTGATCCGTACTTAGCATTTGTACTTAAGATTTAATTGTGTCAAACACCAACCGTTTGATGAAACTGTGAATCTGCTCCGCTCCGTTTGTGTCTTGGGATACGTTGGTAAGTGAAGGCAGATGAACAGAAAAAAATGCTTGTTGCTTGGCGGCAAGCAGAACGGTACTGATCAGGGAATTTGGATAAGGGTATTTCGGGTTGATTTCTGTGACGATGCCAGCAATTTTTTTGCACAAAGACTTGAATCCGCCAAACAACCCTTCCTGGTTATCCTTGTCTACCCATTTTGTCAAATAAGTTTTGTCTAGCTCTGACACAACGATGCGATGAAGTGCTACCTCATCAACGAAAGCAAAGGAGGGATCGAATTTCTTTTCCTCAACAATTACGTCAATCGCAGTCTTCAGCCTCTCTTCTGCTGGCTGACTTGCGTTGGTAGCCAGGTCAATTCTGTATTCAATCCAGCTCCAATACCAGGCCACCAGATATAGGAGCAATCTGTGCTTGTTTTCGAAATAGCGGTATACAGACGCCTCGGTAGACTCGATTTCCTCTGCCAATTTTTTAAAAGTGAATTGTTCAAAACCTAAACGGTCTATCATCTCCACGCTCTTACTAATAATGTTTTGCCCCAACTGCGTATGCTGGGGATCCCTAACAAAAAGGTGGTTGTTCAACTGAAAGCTTAGAACTGCCATGGTCTGAATATTTCCACAAATATAATAGTAATACTATCATAAACACTAGTAGAATAATATTGTTTGATAGTTAGACTTATTTTTTGACTATTTTGCTCGTAATTCTCTGAAAAACAACATCATAATGGTCTATTTTACCTGCCGAAAATTGATCCTGGGCAACAATTTCAGTGTAATAACGTTCATAGCATTACATTGAATTAGAAAAGTAATACTATTATGTTGGTATTGACTCGGGCAACCTTCCTTTTAATAGCTCTTTCAATTGGAGTTGGAGATTCCTGCGCGGCACTAATTCCTACCGTCCAGCAAGAAATCCCTGCTGAAGAGGTATCCATTGAAGAAAATAGGGTTCTTGACGTAAGAGTAAAACGAATTAGTCACGATCCTAAGGTTGCTTACTCCCTCAATCATCAGTTCCGGATTCAACCCACGAGATCAAGCTTACTTGATGTCAGCGATTCTGCTGCGCCTACTACCCAGAGGTATATTCTTTTCAGGTCATTCCTCATTTGATAGGATTTCCTGGGGAGCAGATCTGAGGACTTGTCGGCTACCCCTCAACGCGCAGTGTTGATAAGCATTGAGCTATGATTCATCAAATAATTTCTTATTACCAATCGATTAAAATCATGATCGTATGAAAACGCCCATGTTAGAATATGTAAAGCTGATATTAAGTAAAGTGTCATTTGATAGAAGAATATTTTTTAAAGAATACAGAAAATCAAAAAACTGGCTTAGTGAAAATGAAATACGCGAACTGAAATTCTGGCTCCGAAAAAATAAAATCCTGCCAGCGTATGTGAGAGACAATAAATGGAATACAAATCGAACAAGTAAATGAATCAGACATTACTTTGGGCAGCTTTCAACACCTTCGTGCTGATCATGCTTGCCGTGGATTTGGGCATCTTTCATCGAAAATCTCACGAGGTGTCTGTCAAAGAAGCACTCACATGGACAGGGGTTTGGGTGATGATGGCCTTCCTGTTCAACGTGTTTGTTTATTATCACTTTGGTGAACGGAGCGCGTTTGAATTTTTGACTGGTTACGTCATTGAAAAATCGCTCAGCGTGGATAACATCTTCGTGATGGTGTTGATCTTCTCATTTTTCAATGTACCCAGACAATATCAGCACAAAGTTTTGTTTTGGGGAATACTTGGTGCGTTGGTGATGAGAGTAATTTTTATTTTCTCCGGAGTAGAATTGATTCACCGATTTCACTGGCTGATTTACCTATTTGGTCTTTTTTTGATTGGCACAGGTATAAAAATAATTTTTGGGAAGGATTCGAAACCAGACCTGGAGAAAAACCCAGTGGTGCGGTTCGCAAGGCGTGTTTTTCGAATCACTCCCAACTTTGAGAACGATTCATTTTTTGTAAGGAGAGATAATCTTATTTGGGGCACACCACTATTTCTGGTTGTTCTGGTAATTGAAGCGACCGATTTGGTTTTCGCAGTGGACTCTATTCCTGCAATCCTGGCAGTAACAGACGACACTTTCATCGTTTACACGTCCAATGTGTTCGCGATTTTGGGATTGAGGTCTCTGTATTTTGCTTTGTCGGGGATAGAGAAGTACTTCGCCTACTTGAAGTATGGCCTTTCGGTGATTCTCGTTTTTGTGGGCATAAAAATGTGTTTGTCAGATATCTATAAGATTCCGGTAGAGATATCTCTTGCGTTCATTGTGATGACACTATCTGTCGCTGTGTTAGCATCCATCGTTTTGAAATCCAATGAGGATACTTTTGCGCCAAGTGGAGCGAAAGATTAACAGGTTGACGGAATGCCTAGATGTGACTGCTCACCACCGAACGTAGTTGGTGAGCAGGCACGACTCCGGATTGTCGCCAAATGACTTGCCCTTTTTTGAAAAGAATAAGTGTGGGAACCCCTTGTATTTGGTAGTTCATGGCCGCGGTTGGATTCCTGTCAACGTCTACTTTGATAACTTTCACCTTTCCGGTCATCTCACTGGAAAACTCCTGAAGAACAGGCGCCATCATTTTACATGGGCCACACCAATCTGCGTAGAAATCTACTAGGACAGGTTTATCGTCATTGATCAAATCGTTGAAGGTCTTCCTTTCAGCCACTTTGTGTACTATTTTAAACACAAAGATCGACATAAGAGTGGAAAAGAACTGTGACTTCCGTCACTCTGATATCGCTTAGGTGAGTTCCTTAATCAGTATCCAAAATCCCATTACCAGCGTTACCCAACCAAAGGCCTTGCGCAAATGTTGACCTTTTATTCTAGCTGAAAGCCAGTTGCCGATAGCAATACCTACGACAGCCAAAACAGTCAACGTAATCAAAAATCGCCAATCAATTTCCATATTAAAGACATCACCAATAAACCCGATGAGCGAATTGGTGCCCACCACAAAAAGAGAAGTAGCGGTTGCTGCTTTCATTGAAAGACCGGCCAGGAAAATGAGTGCAGGTATAATCAAGAAGCCACCGCCTGCCCCGACCAACCCGGTGAGCACGCCAATGGCCGCGCCAAGTGCCACCATCGAGATGAGGCTCAAATGAGGCTCAGAAGCTTCCGCATCATCACGACCACGGATCATTGAGTAAGAAGTCACTATCATCATCATGGCAAACAAGCCAAGCAGAAACAGCCTCTTAGACAAAGTGAAATCTCCAAGAGTGATGAATTGCTCCGGCAACGCGTGAACAATCCAGTGACGCGTAACGAAAATGGCTAGCATGGCCGGCAAACCGAAGAGAATCCCAGCTCGATAGTTGACAAGATTTCTTTTTTGACTTGAAGCAAATGCAGCGAGACTTGTGGTGCCTACAAGAAAAAGTGAATAGGCTGTAGCAGGAACTGGGTCAAGGTGGAATAAATAGACAAGCAACGGAATCGTGAGGATAGATCCCCCGCCTCCAAGCAGTCCCAAGGTGATACCGATTAGTACTGCTGCAAAGTAGCCGACTAGTTCCAATGCGAGAATTTATGCGATGCCAGAGAGGAGTGGCTGATTTCCACTGATCAAAGTTTGCTGAAGTCTACGATGAATGCGTCTGGAAATTTTTTCTTCAATTCAGTAAGGAACGAAGTAGCCTTTGTTCTTTTTGAAAATTGGCCTAAAATGATGCTGTAATACTTGATACCATTTAGAATTTTCACCTGAACTGTTACCTCCTTCTTATAGGAATTTTTCAAGTTCTCTGAGAGTCGCATCAGGTTCACCAATTCCTGATAGGTGCCAATTTGAACTCCAAAACCATTGGGTTTCAGTCGCGAGATTGACATGTCGTAGAACTCTTTTTCATCTACTGAAACACGTTCAATTGAAACGGGCTGCGTTTTACCTTTTCCATCACCTGCGTCAATAACTTCAACAGTAACATCAGCCAGTCCCAGATTGATAAAATCCAGTGCCTCTGCCGCTGATTTCGACAAATCCACCACTCTTCCATCCACGTAGGGGCCCCGATCATTCACCACTACCTCTACTGATTTGGCGTTGGCTACATTGGTCACTCTTATTTTGGTTCCAAACGGAAGGGTTTTGTGTGCAGCTGTCAGCTTGTTGTGTTTGTACTTGTCACCACTGGCGGTCGTACGACCTTCGAACTTATCAGCATAAAACGAAGCTTTTCCACTCTGGGTCTGCGCTGTTAATGAAAATGACAAAACGGAAAGGCCGAGCAGTATTGACCACGCTTTTTTCATGGTGGATGTTTTAAGTTTAAAAAATGATGGTAAAGTTAACCAGATAAATCAGAGACCGGAAATTGCCATATCAGCAAATTAGGCTACCTTTGCCCGGCAAATAATGGTTCCTAAATTATTTGCTATGACCCCCCTGAATTCTTCCAAATTTCTTTACGAGGCGCTTACCTACGATGACGTGCTGTTGGTTCCCGCGTATTCCGAGGTGCTTCCCCGGGAGACTGACATTTCGGCTAATCTGACGGCAAAAATTAAGCTCAACATCCCCATTATCTCGGCTGCCATGGACACGGTCACAGAGGCCGACCTGGCGATTGCCATGGCACTAGAGGGTGGCCTTGGCTTCATTCACAAGAACATGACTATCGAGCAGCAGGCCGAGCAGGTGCGCAAGGTGAAGAGATCTCAGAGCGGGATGATCCTCGACCCGATCACGCTTCAGGTAAATTCAACCCTTCGCGATGCCGAAAATATTATGCGTGAATTCAAGATTGGAGGGATCCCTGTGGTGGATGGAAACGGAAAGCTATTGGGCATCATTACCAATCGTGACCTTCGCTTCCAAAAAAACATGAACAAACCAGTGGAGGAGCTGATGACCAAAGAGAATTTGATCACCGCTCAGGAAGGTATCACACTGGAAAAGGCTGAAGTCATTCTTCAAAAACATAAAATTGAGAAGCTGCCGATCGTCAATAAGAAAGGGAAGCTGACCGGTCTTATCACATTCAAAGACATTCAAAAGAAGAAGAACAAACCCAATGCCTGCCAGGATAGCTTTGGTCGTTTGCGGGTTGGTGCTGCAGTTGGTGTTACCCCCGATATTTTCGATCGCATCACAGCATTGAAAAATTCAGGAGTTGATGTGGTGAGCATTGACACAGCACACGGTCATCACAAGTTTGTGATCGAGAATGCCAAAAAAGTGAAAAAGAAATTCCCTGAAGTTGAACTTGTGGTAGGCAACGTGGCAACTGGCGATGGGGCGAAAATGTTGGCCCAAGCCGGTGCCGATACGGTGAAAGTTGGTGTCGGACCTGGTAGCATCTGTACAACTCGTATTGTTGCTGGTGTAGGGTTGCCCCAACTCTCAGCAGTATACGAAGCAGCAAAGGCATTGAAGGGCTCGGGCGTGAAAGTTATTGCTGATGGAGGTATTCGTTTTTCTGGAGATATAGCAAAAGCGATTGCCGCTGGAGCGGATAGTGTAATGATCGGATCGCTTCTTGCGGGAACCGTTGAAGCTCCGGGTGACATGATCTTGTACGAGGGAAGGAAGTTCAAGTCTTACCGTGGCATGGGCTCGATGGAAGCAATGGACAAAGGGTCGAAGGACCGCTACTTCCAGGACACCGAGGACGATATTAAAAAGCTTGTACCGGAAGGTATTTCTGGAAGGGTGCCCTACAAAGGCAATGTGTCAGAGGTGCTTTATCAGCTTGTTGGGGGTCTGAGAGCGGGTATGGGCTACTGTGGAGCCAAGAACATTCAGAAGCTAAAGGGAGCCAGATTCGTTAAAATTACTGCTGCTGGAGTACATGAAAGCCATCCTCACGATGTGTCCATCACTCAGGAAGCGCCAAACTATAGCCGAAATTAGTCTTTAATGGGGGATAAGGCCGGTAAAACGGCATTTCCGGAGCTAAACTCCTTTTCCTATTATTGTAAAGCCAATTTTCCGATTGGCTTATTTTTTTATCAATTCCGTCCATTTTGCGAGCTAAGGCCCTCATACGACTTACTTTTTTAGGCTCTTTTATTGCCTGGGTTGTATTGGTCTTTTCAGATGTTACTGTTTTGTTCAGCGACATCCGTGGGCTTCGGCCAGACGTGCCGGTTTGGTTACCGAGGGTCATGTTCGACCTGTACGTCCTTTGCCTCTTCTATTACTATAAATTCAAAATTGAGAAGGAGGAGAACCTCAACTTCACAGATATCCTCTGGCAAGTATTTGCCACCGGTCTCGTTGCCACAGTCATTTCCTTAGCACTTCGACTCGTGCTCTTTTTGCTTGGCGAAACTGCGCTGGCCACTAACGTCCTCTTCGTGGATGTGGTGTACCAAATCAATCTGGCGCTATTTATCAGCTTTTTGATTGCTGCCTACACTTCGTGGAAGCGACTTATACTCTATCAAAAGTCAAAGTGGCTGATTCGGATTTGGAGAGTGTTCGAATTCACGCTGCTATTTGCTCTGCTGTATGACAGCATCAATACATCGCTTAATGGAACGCTCGGCACTGTGATCGCGGTGGCCCTTGGAGTAGTTGGGCTGATCCTTTCAGCAAATATGAAGTGGGTGGCTTATCTCAACTTCAAGCAGAAGTGGACGAGCTTATTGTTGCTTCTGTTGGCGTTTTTCTATCTCGGATATTTCTTGTACACGGTTACTCGTCTCTCTGACTTTATCAGTATTCAATCGACATCCTTTCTTGATTTCAGGGCGCACACTTTTAGTCTTTCAATTTTTGGATTTGTTATCGTTTACAGCTTATTCTCTTTTCTGGTAATCCTATTCAACCTGCCTACATCGTCAGTATTTGAGCAGAAACTGGAGGAGGTGGTAAACTTCCAGCGGATCAGTCAGTCCATTCAAACGGAGCAAAACGAAGAGAGCGTTTACAATATTTTGTTGGAGAGTTCCGTCAGTTCAGTATTTGCTGATGCAGCATGGCTGGAGATCAAGAGTGCCTCTGAGGAAGACAAACTTTACACCTACGGAATCTCGGAACCAGAAGCGCGAGCGATCAAGGATCACCTGAGCACCAACAAGGTCAAAGGTGTACTCGATCAAAGTGTTGATAAAACAAAAAATCTTTCCAAGCATCTAGGATCTCTTAAGGGTGCGCGTTTCCGTTCGATTCTTTCTTTTCCCATCATGGTGAAGGGCGATTCGATTGGTACGCTCGCGATTTTAAAAGAATTGCCGGAAGGATTCAACAAAGAGATGACTCGGGTGGTCTCCACTTTTGCCAACCAGGCAGGGATCTCAATTGAGAACTTTAGACTTCTCGAGGAGGCATTCCAAAACGAGCGCTACAAAGAGGAGTTGAAAATTGCCAAGATGGTGCAGAAGAGCCTCTTGCCGGAGAACCTCGAATCTGATGGAGACTTTGATATTGCTGCATTCTCACAATCCGCAGATGAGGTAGGTGGCGATTATTACGACACGATCCGAATCAACGAGAACAAGGTTGCGTTGATTATAGCTGACGTGTCCGGAAAAGGAACAACGGCTGCATTTCACATGTCGCAGATGAAGGGGATCTTTCACAGTTTGGCGCAGCAGGAGCTGGAGCCAACCGAGTTTATGGTGCGTGCTAATCAGGCTCTCGTTTTTTGTTTAGAAAGAGGCTCATTTATTTCAGCAATTTATTTCGTTGTTGACACAGCCAATAAAACAGTCACCTATTGTAGGGCTGGTCACTGTCCTGTGCTTTACTATCATGGTGACACTGACTCGTCTGAATACTTCAAAGACAAAGGAGCAGCACTTGGCATGGTAAAGAACAAGAGCTACTGCAAGATGATTGAGGTGAATTCCTTTGGGTATAAAACTGGCGACATCATGGTGCTGTACACTGACGGAATCACCGAGGCCAATGATAACAAAGGAGAAGAATTTGGCTACGACAGGCTGCAACAGACCCTAATGGAAGTGCGCCAAAAGGGTGCGAAAGAGATACAGGAGCACCTCATTACAAAACTGTACGAATATTCGGGAACAAAGGACATAAATGACGACTACACGACCATGATTGTGAAGTTTGGCTAGTTAGAACTAATAAAAATTAAAATCGTTAATAACAATGGTTCAGATCAAAAGGCTACAAGAAGAAGGAATAGACACCCTGGCGATAATCGGTGAAATTGACGCCAGTTCATCCATTGAGCTGGATCTCTCGATTGCCAAAAGTGTCGGAGAGGGGTATAAAAAAATTCTGGTGGATTGTGGTTCTCTTGAATACATCTCCTCAGCTGGATTGGGTGTTTTTATGTCCTATATCGAAGAGTTTAGCGATAAAGGCATTTGTATGGTGATGTTTGGACTGAACGAAAAAGTAGAAAACAATTTTAACATTCTTGGACTGGCAGACTTGCTACATATCAGAAACACGAAGGAAGAGGCAAAGCAATTGATCAATGAGCTATCAGTATAACATAGGGTGTAGCCTCAGCAATCTAAAGGGCATTCGGGAGTTCATTCGAACTTCACTAAAGGATCACAGCATCCCCGAATTGGAGTTGAGTGCGATCATACTTGCCATTGACGAAATGTGTTCTAACCTGATGATACACGCTCACCACTGCAATCCGGAGCACACGATTGAGCTGAGAATAAACGAGCCAAACCGCGGTGAACTCGTTTTTGAGATTATTGATGACGGCAATGTATTTGACATCAATAAATTCAGTGAACCTCAAATGGACAATCTGATTCATGAAAAGAGAAAGGGAGGCTTGGGTATAAGATTGGTGAAGTCTATCATGGATAAGGTGGAGTACGTAAATCGCGATGGCAAAAACGTTTGTGTACTGAGCAAAGCAATTCAAATTAATTCTTAAAAAAGCTAGTTATATAAAATGAAAAGAAGTTTTGGTTTAATAGTTCTCTCATTGATCGTAATCGCGACTGGTCTGGTCACCAGCAGATGTTCTTTTGAAGACACAACACCTATCCCTATGGGTGAGCTGGATAGTCTCAATTTACTCACGCTTGATAGCACAGCGTTTACATTGACAGTAGCCGACAAGCGCAATTCATACCTGGCGGTGGTGTTCAATCCATTTTGTGAGCATTGTCAGGATGAAGCGGTGGAGATTAGAAACAACATTAGTAAGCTGAAGGATGTGACTGTGCTGATGATCAGTTCTGAAACAATGGCTGAAGTAAAAAAATTTTCTGAGCGATATGAGCTCAACAACTTCAGGAATGTAAAATTTTTGTACGCCAGTCCCGTGGCCACTTATAAGGTTCTCAATGCGTCCTATCTCCCTCATATGAGGTTGTATGATAAGGACATTAATCCCATTGAGGATTTTTCAACTACCACGTCCGTGGAAAAAATAATGTCTAAAGCAAAGAACTAGAATACTTTGTCTTCGGAGTTAGGAATGAAATTCGTTCGCTTTTTTCTGTTAGCAGTTTTTCTACCTGCTGGATATGTTTTCAGTCAGCAGAAAGACAGGCCGCTTGAGTTGTTCAGTGTTGATAACAAGCCCGTTGATGTGGATGAGTTTGTATATCTGTACAAAAAGAATCATCAAGGCCGAGAAGAGGAATTCACCAAAGAGAAAATTGAAGAGTACCTTACACTTTTTATCAACTTCAAATTGAAGGTGACCGAGGCGGAATCGAGAGGAATGGGGAATACGGAAAGCTTTAAGACAGAGCTGAATGGTTATAAGGCCGAGTTGAGAAAGCCGTTCGTAGCTGAAGGGGATGCACTGGATAAACTTGTGAAGGAAGTTTATGACCGGATGAATGAGGAAGTCAAGGCGTCTCATATTCTAATTTCTATCAACGGAGATGCATCGCCAAAAGACACATTGGAGGCTTACAACAAGGCGATAGAGATTCGGGAGCGGGTAATGAAGGGAGAGGATTTTGGAATGCTGGCGCAGGAGTTTTCTAGTGATCCTTCTGCGAAGTCAAATAGTGGGGACCTAGGATACTTTACAGCACTTCAGATGGTTTATCCTTTTGAGGATGCAGCGTTTAAAACAGAAGTCGGAAAAGTTTCGAATCCTGTGAGGACACGATTTGGCTATCACATCATAAAAGTAGTTGATCGAAGACCTTCTAGTGGGGAGATCGAAGTGTCTCATATTTTGGTGCGTGGAAATGAAAACAAAAACCGAATCGATGAGGCCTATCAGAAAATTTTGAGAGGTGAAGATTGGACAAAAGTGTGCAAAGAATACTCTGAAGATCCCGGCACCAAAGACAATGGAGGAAGATTGCGCCCATTCGGGAAAGGTGCTCTTGCTTCGGCACCAAAATTTGAGGAGGTCGCATTTTCTCTAAGAGACCCGGGAGCCGTTTCTTCTCCCTTTCAAACCTCTTTTGGTTGGCACATAGTGAAGTTGGAAAAGAAAATACCTGTTCCGCCATTCAGTGAATTGGAGCCTGCGTTGAAAAGAAGGGTTGCCAGAGATGAGCGGATGGCGATATCAAAGGCGAAGGAAGACGAAAGGCGGAAAAAGAAATTGAATTTTCATGAATCGGAAGAGCTGCGCAACAAACTAAACCAATTGATGGATTCAACCATCACCAAAGAAGGGTGGAAGCCTGCGAATGGTTTAGACATGAGTGCCGAATTGTTTGAGGTGAATTCAAAAAAATATTCATTGGCAGATTTCGCAACATTTATTCAAAAAGGTCACACAGCTACAAAGGAGTCACCTACAACATATGTAAACAGACTGTATGAAACATATGTCAATAGCGTGTTGAGCAATGAAGAGGACATCCAGCTTCAGCGAGAAAACCCGGAATACAAAAGTCTGGTGAATGAATATCGGGAGGGCATCTTGCTGTTTTCAATTATGGAACAGGAAGTTTGGAATAAGGCATCGAACGACTCTCTTGGTCAGGTAGCCTACTATCAATCGCACCTCGATAAGTATAAAGCGGGAGACAGGGTAGAAGCCAGGATCTTTGCAACACACGACAAAGAGTTCAGCGACCAGGTCAAAGAAACTATTGCGAAAGGGGATACTTTGAAACCTGAAGATCTGAAGAAATTTAAATCCATCACCAATTCACGTGCTTATGAAAAGGGTGAGCACCCGGCAATCGATCGGGTCAATTGGGTGATAGGACTGCAGGAGGCTGAAGCAGACGGAATGTATTATCTTGTGGAGATTAGTAGCCTGGTGGCGCCCGGTACTAAAAAGTTTGAGGAAGTAAGGGCAAGTGTAATTTCTGATTTCCAGGATGCGTTAGAAAAGAAATGGATTGAAGCATTGCGGGCCAAATATCCTGTGAAGGTGAATAAAAAGGGAAAGAAGAAGGCGCTCTCCATTCTCACTTCGAAAGGTTGAATCAATTTCAGTATCATTTGAATCAATTATCAAATAAAACTTTTTCCCCCGTAGTTGCAATCACTGTCATTGTGTTGCTCTTGTCGGGCTGCGAGCTAATCAGAATGAAAAAAGACCAGGCTGGTGAAGATGCCACTCGAAAGGCAGTAGCTCGTGTGAATGACACCTACCTGTACCTTGATGAATTAGAGGGTATAGTGACAGCAAATACTCCTAAGGAAGATAGCGCAGGACGTATGACGGCCTATGTAAATAGTTGGATCAGAAAACAGTTGTTGATCAACGAGGCGCTGAAGAGGATAGATATTAACGAGGCAGAAGTTGAGAGAAAAATACTCGACTATCGATACAGTTTGATCGGCTACCAATTTCAAAAATTATATATCCAGCAAAATCTCACCGACAGTGTCTCTGATCAGGAGATCGAAACATATTACACTCAAAATATCGACAACTTCATTCTTAAGCAGAACATCATTAAAGGGACGTTTATCAAAGTGCCGCAAGGTGCGCCTCGTGTGAATAGAGTCAAGGATCTGATTTTCTCTAATAAGCAGAAAGACAGAGATGACCTGCGGTCATATTGTCTTAGTTTTTCATCTGCCTATCATTTGTCTGACTCAAGTTGGATTGAATTTGATAAACTGGTTGTTAATTCTCCTTTGGCTGAAATCCCAAACAAGATTCAGTTTTTGAAAAGCTATCCGTATTATGAAACCAGCGATGCCGGATTCTTGTACTACCTGAAGATAGATGCTTATAAAATTTCGGATAATGTGTCGCCTCTTGAATTCGTTAAAGAGGACATAAAAAATATTATTATTAACAAAAGAAAAGTAGAACTTGCGCGCAAATTGGAAGAAGAAGTGTATGAAAACGCAGCGGAAAGTAAGGATTTCGAGATATTTAACTAGCCTGATCGTACTGGTTGCAGTGTTGTTGTCACCCAAATTGGGGGCACAGGACAACCCTGGCTTTGTGGTTGACAAGATCATCGCCAAGGTTGATAACTACATCGTGTTGAAATCTGACCTGGAGGTGGCGTATCAAAATTATCTGGCGGATGGAAACCCGCAGTCAAGGGAGGCCAAATGTGAGCTCCTCAACCGCATCATCATCAATAAGCTCATGGTTGCAAAAGCAGAGATCGACTCAGTGGTGGTAACGGATGATGAGGTTGATCAAAACACGACTCGAAGGATGCAATTGATTCTTCAGAACTCAGGCAACTCTCCCGAAGAACTTGAACGCGCGTACGGAAAGACGATGGACGAGATAAGGCTTGACCTGAGAGATCAGATCCGTGAGCAGCTATTGGGCAATGAAATGACTCAAGAGATAACCAAGGACATAGCTGTGACACCAGCAGAGGTAAGGAGATTTTTCAATAAGATACCTCAAGATAGTCTTCCTTATTATTCATCTGATGTGGAAGTAGCGCAAATTGTGCGTATAGTAAAAGTGAGTGAGGAACAGAAAAACGAAACCAGACAAAAACTCAGCGACATACGAGACAGACTTATCAAGGGGGAAGATTTTAAAGAACTTGCTCGAAAATATTCTGAGGACCCCAGCGCGCAATACAACGGGGGTGACATGGGCTACGTGGGACGTGGCGCGATGGTACCGACCTATGAGGCTACCGCTTTTAAATTGAGGCCAGGTGAGATATCGCAGCCATTCGAGTCGCCATTTGGTTTTCATATCATGCAATTGATTGAGAGAAGAGGCAATGAGTATAACTCAAGGCACATCCTGATGTCGTCTACACCTTCTGAGGAGGACATTAGCCGCACAGAGAAATTTATGGACAGCTTGAGGCTTGCCATCGTAAATGATAGCATCACCTTCGAAAAAGCAGCCAAGGAGTATTCAGATGATCAACAGACCAAAGGGCAAGGCGGATTCTTCACAGATGCAGATGGAGGAACAAAAATTTCAATCAAAGAGATCGACCCGGTAGTGTATTTCAAGATTGATGCAATGAAAGCAGGTGATGTGAGTGAACCTATCAAATACAGAACGGACGATGGAAAGGACGCAGTGCGTATCATCTATTTTAAAACAAAGTTGTTACCTCATCAGGCAAATTTGAAAGATGACTGGCATCGGATTCAAGCTGCAGCACTTGCAGAGAAAAAAGATAGAGCGTTGGACAAGTGGTTCCTTAAGGCAAGAGGAGATGTGTTCATCAACATTGATCCTGAATATGACCTTTGCCATCTGTTGGAATAACCAACAGATTTATTTTCGTATTGTTAATAGTTTAATCAATGGCGGTTCAGTTTTCAAATGATGTAGAGGCAGCAGATGCTCTGTCGACAGCCCACAAAAAACTAAAAGAGGAGATTGCCAAGGTGGTGGTGGGACAGGACGAAGTAGTACGGCTGCTGTTGACTTCTATTTTCTGTCAGGGACACAGTCTTTTGGTTGGAGTTCCGGGATTAGCCAAGACTTTATTGGTTCATACCATTGCTACATCACTTGACTTGCAGTTTAAGCGTGTCCAGTTTACGCCCGACCTGATGCCTTCAGACATCGTTGGAGCTGAGACGATGGATAAAGAAAGAAATTTCCATTTTGTGAAGGGGCCAGTGTTTGCCAATATTGTTTTGGCCGATGAGATAAACAGGACACCACCGAAAACACAAGCCGCACTTCTGGAGGCCATGCAAGAATATGCTGTTACCATTGCGGGCCAACAATACGAACTTCCAAAGCCGTTCTTTGTACTGGCCACGCAAAACCCGATTGAGCAGGAAGGAACTTATCCTCTGCCCGAGGCACAGTTGGATCGGTTTATGTTTAATGTGTTGCTTGATTATCCGACCTACGATCAGGAGGTGTCGATTGTAAAGAACACCACGGTAGACGATATTCAGAAAGTTGACAAGGTTTTGACAGCTGAAGAGATCATCGCCTTCCAGCACCTTGTAAGAAGGGTGCCCATTGCCGACAATGTAGTCGAGTATGCCGTTAAGCTAAGTCATCTCACTCGACCAGGCGTCAATGGTTCGACAACAGCCAATGAGTTTCTTGAGTGGGGAGCTGGACCTAGAGCTTCGCAGTTCCTTGTGTTGGGCGCTAAGTGTAATGCCTTACTTCAGGGCAAATATTCGCCAGACATCGAGGATGTTCAGGCGATTGCCAAGCCGGTGCTTCGTCATCGTATCGTGCGAAACTTTAAGGCAGAAGCCGAGGGCGTAACGGTTGATGGAATTATCGATCGGCTGACGAAGGATTAATTATCCTCTCTCACGGAATCGCCTTACCATGGCGACCGAAAATCCAACCATAATCACACCCGTGCCAAGCCAAAGCAAGTTGATGTATGGTTTCTCCATTGCTTTAATAATCACCCAGTCTTTTTGCCGCGTGTTGAGCCCGAGTGTGAACTCTCCGGTTTCAGGATGAATGTTGAGCAAAGTTATTTTTATTCCAAGTTCACCAATCTCCGATGATATTCTGCCAACCTGTGTTTTGTCTTTGATCAGAAAAATCGGTTCAGCATAGTATGGGTCTCTTTCCGCGTTCACTACAATGGTCGCTTGCACGGCCACATCTTCATTGAGCAATTCCACTCCCTGAATTTCTTCTACTCGATGCACTTCCTCTAAAGTAGCTACATAGTCATTCACAAAAAATTGTTGCCCGGGGCGGATCCGAATTTCTTCCATCTCACTCCAGTCTGCTTCAGCTTCGCGATTCATCGGGGCAGACACGTGAGTATAAAGATCTCTACCCAGCCCTCTACTAATATCTGGTGAGGCAATAAATCCACCCATAGCCTCATTGATTTGTACTCGGGGATAGAGAATGGCCGCCACATCATCTCCCTTCCTAAGTTCGATTTCGTAGTAGGTGTTCTCAGGATAGATTTCAAACGTGTCCTTGGCGGAATAGATTGTCTTGTCTTCGAAGATGATGTCTCGTTTTGCAACTACTTTGTAAGGATCCGCTGTAAGTTCAACGTCACTTTTCTTTACATAACCTGATTGGTTTTTGAATTCAAATCTTTCTCCAAGGTATTCAATGTCATACCCGGCCATCGATCGTGGTTCATTTACAAAAAGCAAAAGATTATCCCGGTTGAACTCTGTACTTAGTTCGGAAGAGATCAACATACCCGTGTTGTTCAATGACACAACATTTGAATATCCGGCTGAGAACATGATCCCTAACAAAGACATACCCACCCCCACATGAGTAAGGGCCCCTCCAGAAAAAGAAGGATTCACTTTAAATACGCTTGTGAGTACTTTGATGTTGGAAACAATAATGTAGACCCCCGCAAGTGTCAGGATGACATACGCAGGTTCTGCCACGCGTGCAAGTGATATGATGATGGCAAAAACAACCAGCGAAATAAGAAGAGGACCAAGGAGTTCTTTTTTTAGTCTGCTTTTGTCGATCCGTTTCCACCAAAAGAATTGCCCCGTGCCGGAAAGTATGGCAATTGCGACTCCAAACCAGAGTTGAAATTTGGAGTAAAACGCGATCTGGTCTGCGGGAGGAGCAAGGTTACTTGTTCCACCGAAGAGGGAAACGATTTGATTATAAACCGGTATAGAGGTCGGAATCAGCACCTGGAAGCCCATGAGGCAAAGCGTAGTCGCGCCAAGAAAAATCCAGAACTCACGAGAGTAGGTCGACACCTCTTCGCTGGAGCTTGGTATTTCTTTCCATCTCACAGCTGCGAGTAAGATCGATATCACGGTGAAGAATAAAAGGTAAATCAACAATTGCCCCGAAAGGCCTAGATCCGTGAAAGAATGTACGGAGGCATCACCGAGAATTCCACTTCTGGTAAGGAAAGTGGAGTAAAGAATTAAAACAAATACACTGATTACCAGGATCACGGACGTCTTTAGGGCCGTTTTGCTGTTTTTGTAAACGATCATCGTGTGGATGGCCGCTATTAAGACCAACCAAGGCACGTACACGGCATTTTCGACCGGGTCCCAATTCCAGTATCCCCCAAAATTCAATGTCTCATAGGCCCAATATCCGCCCATTAGGATGCCCAATCCTAAAATGGCTCCGCCTAGCAGGGCCCACGGAAGCGCAGGTTTAATCCATTCCTTGTACTTCCGCTCCCAGAGTCCGGCAATGCAAAAAGCGAATGGGACCAACGTAAGTGCGAATCCCAAAAAGAGGGTAGGGGGATGAATGACCATCCAATAGTTTTGGAGCAGCGGGTTAAGCCCGCTGCCATCTGCAGGTATAAAATCAGGTTGAATTTTGAAAATGGGATCGCTTAAGGCGTCCCGCAAAAGTATGAACGGAGAGCTGCCTAGTTTGAAATCAAATACCGGGAAGACTATCCCTAGGATCATGGACACCAGGAAGGCTTGAACGAGCGAGAACACGATCATTACAGGTGCCTCCCAATTCTTTTGTGTGTGAATGACGAAGAGTCCTAAAATCGCTTGCCAGAATATCCAAAGCAAAAAGCTTCCCTCTTGCCCCTCCCAAAAGCATGAGACCATGTAGTGCGCAGGCAAATGCCGCGAAGAGTGACTGTATGCGTAGTGGTATTCGAAATAGTGATTGTAGATAATGGTGAACAGTGAAACAAAAACTCCGATGACAGCGACTGTATGTACATAAAATGCAACCCGCGCGTTTTGCCTCCACGATTCCTGCAGGGCGCCATCAACCGAATATTTGGTTTTCCAATAAGCGAAAGCGGCCACAAGGGATGTGACGAAAGAAAGGATAATAAAAAAGTGACCCAGGTCACCGATGAAATAATGAATCATGAATTGTGATTTCTGCGGACTTCCTTCAGTACTCTAAACTCCGGCATTTACACTTTGTTCCTGGTATTTGGACGGACACTTCAACAGAATTTTGTTTGCGACAAAATTCTCGCCCTGGTAGTTGCCAATGATTACCACATTTTCTGATCGCGTAAAGTCTGGCGGCATAGGTTCGTTATAGAAAACCTTTTGCTCCTTGCCATTTTCATCCACTAACACGAAGGTAAAGGACAGGTTGTCGGGGGCATTTCGCAGTCCTACAATCTCTCCGTTTGAATCTTTTTTCAATTGCCCCACCACATGTATGCTGGTGGAATTTCCAGTTGAGGCCATTTGGTAGGCCTGATCGAAGTTCACATACGTGCTCGCATCGCCAGCGGTGGTAACAATGATACCGATGGCAATTGCAATGATGACAATGGCGAAAATGTGAGATTTTTTCATATTTCTACCCTTTAATTTCGACACACAAAGGTACGCCAAAAATATCTATTGAGGGCCTGGCAGTTTATGATCGGCATCAGGCCATAGCCTGTTTATTTTTTCGGTATCCGTTTCTCCAGGTTAGATACTTTTTTGTCTATAGTTATCAGGTAGCCAATCAAACCAGCAAGAATGAGGACAAGAATAGCTACCACGACATAAATCTTTCCTTCAGAACGCATCGTGTCCGCCATTTCCACTTCCTGCGCCAAAATGACCTGAGAAAAAAGCGATAAGATGATGAGCAAAATAGCCTTATACATTGTCTTCAAGATCAAGAATTTTTTCTTCAACATTTCTAATTCGAATTCTCAAAGTAGCGATCCAAACACCCAGCAAAATCCAGCCTATCACGGCCGGATAAAAGACCATTCTCATCTTGCTGTCGAGGTCGTACATATTGAAACCTGGATTCCCACCGCTTCCAGGATGCATAGAACTGGTCATGCGAGGGATAATGAAAATGAGTGGGATCATGGCCGCAAAGGCGAAGATGTTATAGACAGCGCTTATTCGCGCTTTTTGTTCTTCGTTGCTTAGCGAACCTCGTAGAACGAAATAGGCGAGATACACCAAAGTAGCAATTGCGGCTCCATTCTGCTTCGGATCGCCATGCCATGGGGTACCCCAAGTGTAGTTGGCCCAGATCATTCCAGTAAAAATCCCGAGGAGACCATAAGCCAGACCTGTATTGGCAAACTCAACGGCAATGGTGTCGTTACCCTTTAGTGGATTTCTGAGGTAACGGATAGAATAGACCAATGAAACCGAAAACAGGAACACCATTCCAAACCACATGGGGACATGGAAATAGAGAGCGCGAATGGTCTCATTGACGATGGAGAGGCGCGGGACCTGAAACAAAAGTCCGCCAATAACGGTGTAGGCAAGCAGTAAAACAGCGGTCAATTTCCACCAAAATTTCCGGGCTCCAAACATGTGGCTTCTTAACTGCGCCAAATATACGGGAACAGCAGGTAGGACATGGCGCTGACCAAACAATTTATGGCAGCGAGCGTGAGCAGCTCATCCCAACTGGCATCCCATCCCAGCCCGTCAATGCAATTTTTAGAAACTTTAATGGCGAGCAGTAAGATCGAAATTACTACTGGGAAACTGAGCACGGCCATGAGAATGGAACTGTTGTTGGCCTTGGAACTGATGCTGGAAAGCAAGGTGAGAGACGCAGCAAACCCCAAGGAAGTCAAAAGGATGCTGAGTGAAAAAATTGATACATCTTCGATGGGCATTCCGAGAAAGACATAGAAGAGCAGAAGCCCGGAGAACGACAAGACAGTTGCCAAGACAAAGTTGTATGCGATTTTGGAGAGGATGATATCGGCTGGATTAGCAATGGAATAGTAATAGATTTCTCGCCCACGCCTTTCCCCAATAAAACTTTTCGCAATTGAATTGATCACTGTAAAGAGGATGGTTATCCAAAACAACGCAGCCCATACCAAAGGGGTAACCAGATTTTCCCTGAGACGAAACGTGAGATAGCAAATGAAAGCGGTACTGAAAAGATAAATTACCAGACCAGAAGCAACGGACTTTTGTCTAAGCTCAAGGGTGAACTCTTTTTGAAACAAGGTTAGTATCAACTAGGAGCAAGTTATGTGGATTAATACTCCAAAAATACGCTCATAAATGATAAAGTAGGATCAATGTCATATTTTTGCTACTTAGCTTTTAGCAGATGCCGCAAAAATCAGTATTGGTAACAGGGGCAGCCGGATTCATAGGGTTTCATTTGTCCAAAAAACTTCTTGAGTCAGGTTTTAAAGTTATCGGGATTGATAATCTCAATGACTATTATGAGGTGACGCTAAAACAAGCTCGGCTTGACATTCTCAAGCAAATTCCAAATTTCGGCTTTCACAAGGTTGGACTTGAGGACAAGTCAGGGGTTGAAGCAATATTTCAAAAGGAGAAGTTTAACTATGTTGTCAACCTTGCTGCCCAGGCGGGAGTCAGGTACTCGATTCAAAATCCGTATGCTTATCTCGACAGCAACTTAGCGGGTTTCTTAAATGTACTAGAAGCTTGTAGACATAATAAGACTGAGCATTTGATCTATGCATCATCCAGTTCTGTCTACGGGGCGAACAAGAAAATGCCCTTCTCTGTGCATCATAATGTTGACCATCCTATTTCGCTATATGCTGCGACCAAAAAAGCAAATGAGTTGATGGCCCATACCTATTCGAGTCTTTACCAGATACCCACAACTGGACTAAGGTTTTTTACGGTCTACGGTCCTTACGGCCGACCGGACATGGCTTTGTTCCTCTTTACGAAGGCAATTTTGGAAGGCAAGGCCATTGATGTTTACAATCATGGTAAAATGAGAAGAGACTTTACCTATGTCGATGACATTGTGGAGGGCATTGTACGGCTGCTTCCGGCAGTTCCTGAGGGTGATCCAGCCTGGAACGGAATGGAACCTGATCCTGCTTCAAGTTTCGCGCCTTACCGTGTGTTCAACATTGGCAATAACAAGCCGGTTGAGTTGATACATTTTATTGAGGTACTTGAGGAAAAGCTTGGTAAGAAGGCAATCAAGAATTTGCTTCCGATTCAACCCGGGGATGTACCGGAAACATTTGCTGACATCGATGCCCTGGAAAAGGCAGTTGGATTTCGACCTACCACTTCTATTGATGAGGGTATTGGTAAATTTGTGGATTGGTATCGGGATTATTATCAGGTCTAATTAATATCATAAGAGCTTTTTGAAATTCAGATGAGCGACAAAATTGGAATTATCGGATTGGGTTACGTGGGACTTCCGTTGGCGGTGGAATTCGGAAAGGTGATTGAGGTTATTGGCTTTGATATTGACGAAGGTCGTATTGATGAATTAAAGAAGGGTCACGATCGAACACGGGAAGTGGAGCCTGAAGAGTTGAAGCAGGCAAGTCATCTAACTTATTCGTCAAATCTTGATGACTTAAAAAGCGTAAACTATTTCATCGTAACTGTACCGACTCCAGTCGATGAGTTTAAAAAGCCTGATCTGCGTCCACTGGTAAGTGCAAGCAAAACAGTTGGCAAGGTTATTAAAAAAGGGGATACCGTAATTTATGAGTCAACGGTTTATCCTGGTTGTACCGAGGAGGCCTGTATTCCGATCGTTGAAAGCGAGAGTGGACTGACGTTCAATATTGATTTTTTTGCTGGTTACTCCCCTGAGCGTATCAATCCGGGTGACAAACAACATCGCGTAACTACGATTAAGAAAGTAACGAGCGGAAGTACTCCCGAGGTGGCTGAAAAAGTAGACCAACTGTATAAAAAAATCATTAAGGCAGGGACTCACAAAGCATCTTCCATCAAAGTGGCTGAAGCAGCTAAAGTGATTGAGAATTCGCAGAGGGATTTGAATATTGCCTTCGTTAATGAACTGGCACTGATTTTTGAGAAGGTGGGAATTGACACGCATGAGGTGCTCGAAGCTGCAGGCACGAAGTGGAACTTTCTACCGTTCAAACCGGGCCTGGTCGGTGGACATTGTATCGGGGTTGATCCCTATTACCTTACCTACAAGGCAGAAGGACTTGGATATCGTCCCGAAGTGATCCTCTCTGGTAGAAGGATCAACGACAACATGCCGGTTTATATCGCCAACTCGGTAGTAAAGTTGATGGCGAAAAGTGACTTACCCATTAATAAGAGCAAAATTTTGGTGTTGGGAATAACTTTCAAGGAGAATTGCCCCGACATTCGCAATAGCAAGGTGGCTGATGTGGTGCGAGAACTTCAAACGTATGGAGCAAAAGTCGATATTTATGATCCACATGCTGACGCCAACGAAGTTCAACATGAGTATGGCCTCTCACTCATTACAGCTTTGGCAGCAACTTATCACGCTATTGTCCTTGCAGTTGGGCATGAGGAATTTAGAAGCCTGGACTGGAAGAAAATTAGAGATGGGAAGACAGTGATTTATGATGTGAAAGGATTTCTGGACAGATCATTTGTAAACGCTCGTTTGTAGTCATGAGAAAGATATTAGTTACAGGAGGAGCGGGTTACATCGGAGCACATACGGCAGTCGAACTTTTAGAATCTGGGTTTCAGCCAGTTATCATTGACGATCTTTCAAAATCCGATAAAACGTTACTTGATGGAATCGAACAGATAACGAAAGCTAAAAACGTCTTTTATCAGGGGAATTGTTGTGATCGTGAATTCCTTCGCTCGGTTTTTGAAAAAGAGCAAGGCATTGAAGCCGTGATGCACTTCGCGGCCTACAAATCAGTTGGAGAATCGGTCGAAAAACCCCTGCTGTATTACAACAACAATATCAACTCACTGCTGTCTTTGCTGGAAGTGATGTCAAGTTTTGGCGTAAAAAATTTTGTGTTTTCTTCGAGCTGCACTGTTTATGGTGAGCCAGATCAAATTCCCGTGAACGAAACGGCCCCATTTAAGAAAGCCGAATCACCCTATGGCGCTACCAAACAAATGGGAGAAAGGATTTTGGAAGATGCTGTTAATGCGGACCAACAACTTAATGTTACTTCGCTTCGGTATTTCAACCCAATTGGTGCACATCCGTCAGCGCTTATTGGTGAATTGCCAATAGATAGACCTAATAATCTGGTGCCCTACATTACGCAGACAGCAGCTGGCATTCGCGAGAAGCTGACCATATTTGGAAATGACTACGATACGCTAGATGGAACCTGCATTCGCGACTTCATTCACATTGTAGATTTGGCAAAGGCCCATGTAAAGGCTGTGGAGAAATTATTGGCAGAGAAGCTTGAAGGTTATCAATACTTCAATTTGGGAACCGGCAAAGGAGTTTCAGTGCTTCAATTGGTAAATGAATTTATCGAAGCGACTGGTGTAAAATTGAACTATGAGTTCGGTCCGAGAAGACCTGGTGATGTAGTCAAAACCTATGCAGATGCCTCTAAAGCCAAAAGAGATCTCGAATGGACCACAGAATATTCTACGAAGGATGCCCTGAAGCACGCCTGGGAATGGGAGAGGCGGTTAAGGAAATTGAATTAGAAGATGCCTTGCGTCTCAGCGCCTTTGCGGTAGTTTTCTTTATGCTTTGGCGCTAAGATTAAATTAATAGATAAGCCAGATTGTCGTGAAGCAAAAAGAGATGAAAATTTCCATGGTTGACCTTCGGGGCCAGTACCAGCGTATAAAGCCAGAAATCGATCAGGCCATCCAGTCGGTCTTGGATTCTACTGCCTTTATCAAAGGCCCGCAGGTAGCGGTTTTTGAAAAGTCGCTGTCGGATTTTCATGATGGCGCCTTTGCCGTCACCTGTGGTAATGGTACGGATGCGCTACAAATTGCCATGATGGCCCTGGACTTCAAACCAGGTGACGAGGTGATTTTGCCTGTCTTTACCTATGTGGCCACTGCTGAGGTGATTGCATTGCTCGGACTGAAACCAGTGTTTGTTGACGTTTGTGAAGACACATTTAATATTGATGTTAGTCAGGTAGAGTCAAAGATTACCTCCAAGACAGTTGCTATTGTTCCAGTTCACTTATTTGGCCAATGTGCTGATATGGAGCCATTGCTCAAAGTAGCGAGTGACCGCAATCTTCACATAATAGAAGACTATGCTCAGGCATTTGATGCGAAGTATACGTTTTCAGATGGACGTGTGATGAAAGCAGGTACCATGGGCGCAATCGGATGTACTTCGTTTTTCCCGTCTAAAAACTTAGGGTGTTATGGAGATGGAGGAGCTTTGATTACAGGGAACAAGGCATTGGCTGAAAAGATTAAGGTCATTGCCAACCATGGGCAACGTGTAAAATATTACCATGAGCTGGTTGGAGTAAACAGTCGACTGGACACAATACAAGCCGCGATTTTAGATGTTAAGATCAAGCACGTTGAATCTTACGAACAGTCAAGACAAAAAGTCGCTGATTATTATGACAAAGAACTATCGGGAATTGAGTTTGCCCAAACTCCGTTTCGAGCTGGTAACTCCACGCACGTATTTCATCAATACACATTAAAATTGAAAGACGTTGATCGTGAAAAATTTCGCGCCTATCTTGATTCGAACAAGATTCCAACGATGATTTATTATCCCCTGCCTTTACATCTACAAGAAGCATACAAGAAACAGGACCGCCAAGCATTTCCGATCAGTGAGGAGTTGTCAAAATCTGTGGTATCAATTCCCATACACACGGAAATGGACGAAGAGCAATTGTCTTACATTTGCACTAAAATCAAAGAATACGAAGATTAGGAATGGGATATCCATTTTTTGCACATGAAACAGCAGTTATTGATGAGGGCTGTCAAATTGGAGACGGAACGAAGATATGGCACTTCAGCCACATTATGCCGGGATGCAGAATCGGCAGAAACTGCAACATTGGACAGAATGTGGTGATTTCTCCGGAAGTGATTTTGGGAGATAACGTCAAAGTTCAAAACAACGTATCCATCTATACAGGGGTGATTTGTGAAGATGATGTATTCCTGGGGCCATCCATGGTATTTACCAATGTGGTTAATCCAAGGAGTGCAGTTAATCGAAGAGGACAATACTCCAAGACTTTGGTAAAGAAGGGAGCGTCAATTGGTGCGAATGCAACCATCGTTTGTGGTCATGATATTGGCCGCTTTGCGTTCGTTGGCGCAGGAGCTGTGGTAACAAAAGAAGTTCCGGATTATGCATTGGTTGTTGGTAATCCAGCTAAGCAAACTGGTTGGATCAGTGAGTACGGGCATAGATTAAATTTCAGCGATGGTTTTGCAAAGTGTCCAGAAAGTGGACAGCAGTATAAACTTGAAAACGGAAAGGTAAGCCGGATATGAAAAACTTCGCTTTAATAGGGACAGCTGGATACATCGCTCCAAGACACATGCAGGCGATCAAAGCGGTTGGAGGTAATCTTGTTGCGGCATTGGATAAACACGATAGTGTAGGGATTTTAGATTCTTATTTTCCGGATTGCGATTTTTTTACCGAGTTCGAACGTTTCGATCGTCATCTTGACAAACTAAAAAGGAAGGGAGTCACAATAGATTACGTGAGTATTTGCTCTCCAAACTATCTACATGATTCTCATATACGGTTTGCATTACGGCATGGAGCAGATGCTATTTGTGAAAAACCACTTGTGCTTAATCCGTGGAACATTGATGCGTTGGCTGAGATTGAAAAAGAAACAGGTCGGAGAATTTACACTATTCTCCAGTTAAGGCTGCATCCCAGTATTATCGCACTGCGCGAGAAGATCAGAAATGGCCCCAATGATAAAGTGTATGACGTTGAATTGACATATATAACCTCGCGAGGTAGTTGGTATCATCACAGCTGGAAGGGCGATGTTTCTAAATCTGGCGGCATAGCTACCAATATTGGCATTCATTTTTTTGATATGCTAATATGGGTGTTTGGAGAGGTGAAGGAGAATGGAGTCGATCAACTTGACCTCTCAAGAGCATCTGGTCATCTTACGTTGAAGCATGCGAGAGTAGCGTGGAGCTTGAGTATAAATTTTGAAGATATTCCTGATGAACTAAGGAGGGAAGGTAAGAAGACGTTTAGAGCTTTAAAACTTGATGGTGAGGAGATTGAATTTAGTGAGGGGTTTGGAGATTTACATAGTTTAAGCTATAAAGACATCATGGAAGGCAAAGGATTTATGCTTGAACAAGCGCGGCCTTCTATAGAGGTAGTAAACTTTATAAGATCAGGTAATCAATGAGAGTCGAGACACAGCAAACAGGATTTGATGGCTTGATTCTGATAAAGCCCACAGTGTTTCCTGACAAAAGAGGCTATTTCTTTGAGAGTTTTAATGCTAAGACCTTGCTGGAGTTGGGTATCGATGATCTCTTCGTACAGGACAATCAATCGCGTTCATCTTTCGGAGTCCTCAGAGGGCTACATTTTCAAAAGCCACCTTTCGCTCAGAGCAAACTGGTCCGCGTGTTAAGCGGAGTTATCCTTGATGTTGTTGTTGATCTTCGCCTACACTCGCCAACATTTGGGAAGCACTTCTGTACGGAATTGTCGTCTGACAACATGTGGCAGTTATATGTTCCAAAGGGTTTTGCGCATGGATTCCTGGTACTGAGCGACAGTGCCGATCTGTTTTATAAGTGTGACGCCTTTTATTGTAAGGAGAAAGAAGGAGGTTTATTTTACAACGATCCACACCTGCAAATTGATTGGAAGCTAAAGCCTGAGCAATTAATAATTTCTGACAAAGATCTGCATCTGCCACATCTGGCTGACGTGGAGCCTTTCTAACAAGCAAACCCGAAATCATTTTTGTATGTAGAAATCCTCAATGTTAAGTACAGGGAGGTAGTTAGGTAAATGAGCTTCGTTATAGCCAGTTTGAGAGAGAATCTTTATCTCCAATTCATCGGCCAGTTGACGTTCATTAGCCTCAACTAAAATTTGTTTTACCATGGGGATGGGCACCCAGTCTCGAGAAGATGAAAGGCTGCCGAATTCATCAGTCACGACTCTGCGCACTGTTCCCAGTTTTTCGAGCATGTCAATTTCTGGCATTACGAATATCATTTTTTTCTCATTACGAAGAGACGGAATAAGCCGATTCACTTCAGCGGATACCTTTTGGTATTCCTCACTTTGTATTGAAACAAAGCCACTATTGATATTGTATACAGCATTTGCGAGCAGAAAGAGACCAACAACGTAAGGGATTATTACAGAGGGCTTCCACCATTGCTCCCATTTATTCACAGCTGTTAGTACTAACGTCCACTTAAGTATGAATAAAGTCGATAAAGTTCGATAGGACACCCAAGTATCTGATGAAATCAAATTGGGCATGTAAGCAGAAATAAAAAAAACGATTACAAGCCCCACAAACATTATGACTTTCTTCAAAGGCATTCCTTTTGGCAAAAAATAGAAGGATAATAATGCAAAAATCAAAAAAACGACTCTGGCTACGATCCTCCAGCCATAAGAGTAAAAAATAAAATTATCACTCAATACGTCAGCCATCGGTTCAGTAAAAAACCACTCAAGCCTGACAATCGGATTGAGCGCTAGATTAGTTCTGGAAAGTGCACTCAGGTTGGTAAATACTAATATCAGTTTATGGATTCCAAAGTAGACAACGAAAGAAGTGAAGTAAGTAGCAAGGAAATAGCTTAGTCGTTTCAAGTCCATGGTTTTCATCAATAGGATAAATCCCGGAACCACAAAGGCAGTAGCCGCAGGCTGATATGCCAGTAATGAAGCAATTGTCAGGATGAAACTGAGTGCCACAAGACCCCACTTCGACTTATCGGGAGTTTGAGACAATGCAATGACGAGTAAGTACCCTCCCAGGAGCGAAGAACTAAGCGCCCAGCCCACCTGATAAGTGCCAGCCCAGATCCCAATCACTGAGGCTGATGGTGAGCACAAGAAAAACAAACTACAGAGTAGAGCTTGGAGTCTGTTTAAGAGGAGTTGATTGAGGATGTAAAATAACAATAGAGCAGTGGAAAGTATGCCGAATACTCCAAATAGACGAAGCCAAAAAAGTTGACTGACTGCGGACACTTTTGTGAAGAAAAACTTATTCAGCAATCCATAGATGGGCCTTCCTCCCTGAATAAAAACGTTTATGAAGTTGTCGTTATGCGAATTATACAGAAATTCATAAACATCAGTATAGGCATAGGTTTGCAATACTGGATGAAACAGTAGTACAACAAATCCAATAAGTATTAGGTGGGCCGAGGACTTGCTTAACTCTATATTTGCCATGTATTCAAACTATCATTACTCCGTGTGGATATGAATTTCGCAAACAGTTTCTAATTTGAACATTTAAATTTTAGATGTCAGATCAATTACACTCCTTAAAATAATATAAAGAAGGATCAATGAACTCTGGATTTCAATTTAGCATTGTAGTTCCATGTTTTAATGAGGAAGGAAACATTCGTCCCTTGTACCAATCACTTGTCAATACCCTTGGAAAGTACGAAAAATTTGAAATTCTGATTGTGGATGATGGAAGTCAAGATGAAAGTGTAGCTGCAATTAAGCAGCTAAGATCTAATGATCAACGAGTGAAATGCATCTCTCTTTCCAGAAACTTCGGCCATCAGGCAGCGGTCAAAGCTGGACTGGATCACGCGACTGGTGATTTTGCGATTACCATGGATGCTGACCTGCAACACCCTCCAGAGGTGATCGATCAGATGATTGAGAAGTGGAAGGAAGGAAGTCAGATTGTGTATACCAGGCGAAAGAATAACCGCAGCTATGCACCACTAAAGCGCATACTCACCTACTTATTTTATAAAATTATCTCATGGCTAGCGGCTGTGAAAATTGAGGAGGGTGCTGCTGACTTCAGACTTATCGATCGAAAAGTAATCGACCTTATCAGGCCATTGAATGATAATTTTCTTTTTTTGAGAGGCTTGCTACCCTGGATGGGATTCTCAACATCAACGGTTTTTTTTGCCATCAGTGATAGATACTCAGGAAAGACGAAGTATACATTTAGAAAAATGGTGAGACTCGCAATTAATGGGATCACATCATTTAGTATCAAGCCGCTGAGACTATCTATGCTGACTGGACTTATTCTTTCAGTATTATCTTTCCTGTACGCCATCTATGCCATCTATGCCAAGTTTTACGATGAACGCGTAGTTGAGGGATGGACCTCGGTCTTGGTGGCTGTACTCTTTATTGGTGGCATGCAATTGATCATGATTGGTATTATCGGAGAATATCTGGGAAAGCTTTTTATCCAAAGTAAAGGTCGTCAGGCGTACATTATCAAGGAGATGATAATATGAGTTGTCCGGCGTGTCGGAATGAGAATTTTTTAGATTTATACGATGGCTTATTGCTCAAGTGTGGATCGTGTGGGTTTATCACTGCCAACTACGATATGGATCATTTTGATTCTGAGAAAATCTATGATGAATCTTACTTTAACGGAAGTGAGTACGAGAACTACGTGCGGGACAAAGATGTTTTTCTCGAAAACTATGATCAAAGAATAGAGTTCCTTAAAAAAAAGGACAAAGAGCGATTGTTCAGCACAGTGCTTGAGATCGGCTGTGCCTACGGCTTTTTTGGGCTTGCTTTGAGGAAACACTTTCCAGCTGCTCACTATAAAGGTATAGACGTTACGAAGGAGGCCGTTCACTTTGGATCAACTCAGTTCGGCCTCGATTTGGTTTGCGAGGATTACCTCCAGCACTATAGGGATCAGCCAATAACAGATATATTCATGTGGGATGTAATTGAGCATTTGCCACATCCGGATTTATTTGTCCAAAAGATACATCAAGACCTTGGTGCACAAGGAAGGCTTTATTTGACAACGGGTGATATTTCCGCTTTGGTCCCGCGCTTTCAAGGCAAGAATTGGAGAATGATTCATCCACCGAGTCATCTTCATTACTTCTCAAAGAAGACTATTTCATTACTCCTCAAAAGGTACGGGTTTAAAATAGTTTCGATAAGTTATCCGAGTGTTAGCCGAAGCCTTCGGCAGATTTATTATTCCCTCTTTCTACTGAAAAGAGAAGGGAATTCGTTTCACCGTATGGTTCATTCAGCAATCCCAGGGGGTTTGAAAATTCCTGTAAACACCTTTGATATAATGATGGTAGTTGCTGAAAAAGAGTAGTTTACTCCAATCATATGAGTAGCATGCAAATTAGGTTGGCTTACACAATTTCCGGACTCATCTTGTTTTTGGTGGTCCTTTATTATCCAATTCTGGGTACTTACGCTCACACTGATGCTTATGAATTCTTTTGGAACGCAAAACGCAATCCGGATTTTCACCATGTATTTATTCAAGGGGGGCGACCCATTTTTGGTTTTATACTGACCAAGTTGTTTCAATGGACGATATCCATTGATGATCTGAAGTATATCAGAATTATATCATTTTTTGGAAACACGGTGCTTATCATCATGTTTTACTATTATTTGAAGAGTCTTGTCAGGAAGATGAGTGCGGTGCTTGCCCTTACACTCTTTTTTGCCAGTTCACCATTCATCTGTATTGCAATGAGCTGGTCTGCGCTGTTTCAAGCGGGATGGGCGATGCTGGCGGCTGGCATCAGCGCATATTTGTGTGTCACGGCACTTAGCGATCAAGTATGGAATTCACAGAAAATTTTGAAATTGATTAGCGCGGTTTTGATCGCCTTAATAAGCCTGATGTTGTATCAGCCTTCCTTTACTTTTTTTGTCTTCGTCATTTTCGTTGTTTTCGATCAGAATAGAGACATTCGATTGCTGGTATTGTGTGTTGGTATTTACTTGTTGGTGTTTGGTTTGTATTTCATACTTTTTAAAGCCATGTTGTGGTATACGGAGCTTCCACCTCTTGGCCGGAGCCATGTAAGCCTTGATGTTTTTGCTAAAATCAAGTGGTTTGTTGAGACAGCATTCGTCAATTCGCTCAAGTTTAATTTGATCATTGTGAGGAATAGTTATGCCAATTTTGTCCGTGTACCTGTTGCTCTTTTATTCCTCTATTGCATCTGTCTGTATTTCTATACCAATGGAGCAAATAGGAAAACCGTTACTTACGCTTTGGCGATCGTGGTTGCTTATTTGCTTGCCTATCTCCCAAGCCTGGCAGCAGTAGAAAACCATGCCTCAAACCGAAGTTTGGGAACCCTGGTGGTTCTTAATGGATATTTTTTATATAAGGCAATTGATCACCTTTTCATTTCAAAAAAGATCGCCTTAATACTTACAATCGCAATAACTTCGGTGTTTGTTTGCGCAGGCTTTTATAATCTCCGATTTGGGGTCACCAATATTCAGACAGCAGAATATGCTATACTCAAAAACGCTGTTCGAAAAATCCTTGAGGAGGATACCGAACGTAAGGTGAATCAAATTAATATAATAAGACCCTCGCGTCAGTTTTTGGAGGAACAACACATCGTGCAAAGGGAGTCGGGCGGTGAGTTTGGCTTACTTTCCAACTCTGTTGACTGGGCTACGCTGCCGATGTTTTTGGCTATAATTGATGAGGTGGCTGGGGAGACAGGGCATGATCCCACAAGGATAGGTCTTAATGTTTGTAATGTTCATGAGTATGCATGTATTAACGAGACTGCTGTTGTCGATGTCGGAAAGGAGTTCTTGGCATATCCAGGTGAATTCTGAATCAGATCGAATGATTGAATTTATATTGAAAGTAATCATTGTCTTTTTTGTAAAAATCTCCTACAATCTTCACTAATTCGTTGGTATAGTACATTGCATAATGTGAGTGGTTGGATTTGTGAAAATGTGGTAAATGGAGTTTAGGAAGCCCCACATGGCTGCAAACAAAACCAAAATCTTTTTCCAATGACTCAAAACGGCCAATGTAATCTATTACAATCCTATCTTCTCCGTCACTGATGCAATTCAGCTGCAAGTCCCAATGATAGTTTTTAAACATTTGATCTCTAATGATGGATTTCACGAAAACTTCAAAAGTGAAATCCTCAAATTTTATATTCAAAACATCCAGAATCGAGTTTACGATTTCTATTTTGTCATTCGGAGTGCCTCCCGTTGACATTTGGCTCCGGTATGATTCTTTGAGGTGTTCATACATAGAAACGGTTCGATCCCAGGTATTACGCACAAAAGCAAACTTAAAGCATGAATCCCACACCTCATTGCTAGTTAACTTCATTGCTTCTAGTGCGATTCTTTTTCCCAGCTGATCAGTATTATGAATTAGCGACTTTGTATTAAAGACAATCTCAGGTTTACAATGATTTTTAAGAAGCACATTCATGCTTTTTCCACCGGTTTTGGCGATATGAATGAATATCAACTTGTGACGTAACGAAATAAAAGACATATGCTATAGTGAAATACCAAAGTCATTCACCAACTCATTTATTTTTTTTTGAGCCGATGAGATGATTTCCATTCTTTTTAAGTACTCGCCATTTCCAATTTTTGTTTTAAGTGAATTCAGGCGATTTAGGATAAATTTGTCCCAATAGTGTTGATACCATGCTGTCACAGATGTAGCATATTCTATAGCTGGATTGTTTGTGAGATGGATAATTTTGATCTTCTCCAATTCACTTAGTCCCAGTGCAAACGAATATGGTCGATAATTAAAGTCAATTGGCAGCCAGGAGAATTTTCCATACTCCGCGATCGCGGTTGCCAAGCCAGCCATATTGCTGCCATAGACGTTATTGTCCTTTAATGGATGATTTCTAAAGTGATTGGATATTCTAGCGACATGGTTTTCCCAGATAGTCTTGAAACCAATTGAGCCGGGGATGAATAGAACTCCTCCGTTAACATACACGTGCCGAAGTACCTGAGGATTTGATTCTGTGATAATGGCTTTGACCGATTCCGATAATGGACTGACTTGAGCGGGTAGGAGCTTAGACTTAAGCTCTCCCGTTATTATGTCCCATTGATCACTTGTGACGCGTAGGCCACCTGGTATTGATCCCCCTACATGATTGTGATCTATAGGAATTTTGGCAAATGAATTTGCAAAGAAGGTATCATTGTCAATAAGTAGAACGTTTTTGCCCTTATTTAATTCCAGACCTTGAATAGTGTTACTTGTTTTAGATATCAGGTCATTTTTGTTTGGTAGGGCCTCCATGTGGAGCGCACCGATATCGTCTAAGAAACCTCTGAGCTGAGTCGGTAAAAGGCCAATATGAACAACTTCCAAAGGGAAGACGGACTTTAGATACCTGTGCCATGAAGCCGCAAGAACCTGAAGAGAAATTTTATATTTTAGCGACTTAGCTCTCGAATCAAATACAGTTCTGATAATCATTTTATTAGGAGACAACTATCTTTGTCAAAGATTGAATTTTTCTCGGTGTAAATAAAAAAGAAACAGTATGCCAATATCAAATGAGCTGCAAGGTAACACAGAATTAGGACATCCGGTTGCGATAGGTGGAGTTGGAGGGAGCGGGACTCGCCTATTCTGCAAAATTCTCTCGGAGTTGGGATACTGGATGGGTGAGGATTTGAATGACTCACTCGACAATTTGCTTTTCACTCTAATTTTTAAGAATGATACAAGTGTAAAATGCATTGATTCAGAATTTGAAGAAGCGGTCACTTTATTTGCCAAGAGGATGAAAATGGGTTCAATTTTGACTCCTGTGGAAATAGATTTTATAAAAAGATTTTCCATGAAAGATAATCCTGCTACTACAAGGCCTCTCTGGCTTGATGAAAGAATTGAAATAATTAGCCGTCAATCTCAACTTGAGCAGGGTAGAATTCAAGGATGGGGCTGGAAAGAACCCAACACGCATATCTTAATTGATCGTCTTGTAAAGTGCATTCCAGACTTAAAATACATACATGTCATGAGAAATGGGCTTGATATGGCATTTAGCGACAATCAGAATCAGCTCAGAAGATGGTGGTGGTTAGTTTTTGAAAAGGCACCTAAATTTGACCCAAAAGCGTCACTAAGTTATTGGTGTTGGGTACATAAGAGAATGTTATCCATTGGGAAAACTCTGGGAGAAAACTTCTATTTGGTTAATTATGATAACTTCTGCGCCAATCCCGAAATTGGGCTGCAAAAATTGCTCAAGTTTTTAAATTTTGAAATTCGTAAAGAAATCATTGATCACCTTTTACAATTTGTAAAACCACCGGACTCTATTGGAAGATATAAGAATGAGGATATTAGTGAATTCTCTCCTGAAGATATTTCCTTTGTAGGGGAAATGGGATTTCCTACAAAGTAGTTTAGTCGTAAATCAAACCGACAATTAGGTGCAAGAAAAAAACATTGCTAGTAGTTTTTGTAAGTCCCTTTTGGTGGATTCAAAATCACAAAAAATTGACGGCTTTTTCTTGTAGAATGGAGCTTGATGAAGCCCATTCTGCTTTTACACAAATTGAAGATCCCCTTTTGAATTGGCTTTAACAAATTCGAACCGATGAAAGTTGGAATGACCTTGCTGGTTAGAGACGAAGCAGACATCGTTCGGGCAAACATTGAGTACCATTTGAACAATGGAGTTGATTTTATAATTATTACTGATAACGGTTCTCTTGATGGGACTTATGAAATATGTCAAGAATACCTTAATCATGGAGTTGTAGAAATCATTAAAGAACCTCCATTTGATTTTTCGCAATACTCTTACGTAAGTAAAATGGCCAATTTGTTGTCGTCTAAATATGGGGCTAGCTGGATAATAAATTCCGATGCAGATGAATTTTTCGTCTCTCGAAGCCATAATAACATAAAACTTTGCCTGACAGAAGTTCCCTTAGAAGTTTCGGTTATTTCGGTTAGTCGGCATGACTACGTTCCAATTATGGCCAAATGTGATGAATTTTTACCCACGGACTTCCCATATCGTAGAGCAATATCACTGGCGTTAAGCGGGAGGCCTTTGCCGCCAAAGGTGGTGCACCGCTGTTCTCCTAACATTGCGGTATCTCAGGGGAATCATTCGGTTTCCGGTGACATTCTATCAAAAGTAATTAAAGGAGCTGATTTAGAAATTTTACATTTCCCGATTCGATCATACCAACAATTCGAATCTAAGGTCAAAAATGGAGGGAGCGGCTATGCACAGAATAAAAAACTTAGTGAAAACACAGGTTACCATAAACGATACTGGTATGACTTGCTGATGAAAGATGAACTTCACGGTGAATTTGACAGGTTCTTTTATTCAGAAGAGAAATTAGAGAATGCCCTGGAACAAGGGAGTCTTATTTATGATAATTATTTGTCCTCATTTAAACCCTTTAATCTAACGAGATGAGAGTTTTATACATCGTCAAAAACTACCCCCAGCTATCTCAATCCTATATCAAATCAGAAATAAATTGTCTTATAAAGGATTTTCAAATTGAAATAATTGCCACCTCAGTACCTAACACGCCAGATGTTGAATGCCTACCATATCAACAAATTTCAGACGAAGAGAAAATTATACAGCATATTGAGCGGTTTAAACCGGATATAATACATGGACATTATTTACTTATGGCCAAAGTCATTAGTAGCGTAAGTAAGAAAACAAACATCCCATTTACTATAAGAGCACATTCTTTTGACGCGTTAAAAAATGAAATGGCTGATGATTTTCCTTCTCACATATCACAGCTGCATGAGTTTTTAAATCATGATTTGTGTAAAGGAGTTCTAATATTTCCATTCACTAGAGACTTGCTGATCAGGATCGGAAAAGTCAATCCAAATAAATTAATAGACGCGCCTCCAGTAGTCAACACAAAGCATTTTTTTGACAAGACACCAAATGGTAACGGGATCATGAACACTGGTGCTTGCATACCGAAAAAAAGTATGGAGACGTTTGTGAGTCTATCGAAACTTTTACCCAACGACACGTTCAACCTTTACGGCCTCGGTCATGATATAAATAAGATAGCTGCATTGAACAAAGAAATCGGGGGTAGGGTGAATTTTATTGAACCGACTCTATACTCACAAATGCCTCGTGAATATAAAAAGCATAGAAGCTTGGTTTATACTGCCAACATGCAAATGAAAACCGTTGGATGGCCGATGGCGGTTATGGAAGCGATGGCCTCGGGGACCATGGTTTACATGCCGGAAGTCCGACCAGACATTAAGGATTACATTGGCGATGCGGGTTATGTTTACAAAGATGTCAGAGATATAGTCGAGTTGCTAAAGGCTCCAGTTGATATGAAAAAAAGGGAAATGGCTTTTAATTACTCACTGAAATTTGATATCTCAGCGCAGATTTCAAAGCTGACGAATTTGTGGTAGCAACAACAACCATAATTATTCAAATCGCTATATTGCTAGACTTAAATTTCTTGAATCGAAACCATGAATAAAATTTCGCCTCTTGCAACAATTGGAAAGAATGTTACAATCGGAGCGTTCTGTATCATTGAGGATGATGTAATTATCGGAGACAATGTCATTATTGAGGCATATGCAATGGTCCTGAGGGGGGCCACTATTGGAAGTGGAACTAAACTTGGGACTTATACAAAGGTAGGTAAAGGAGCATCTATTGGGGAGAATTGCAGCTTTACTTCGTATTGTGAAATCAGGGATAATTGTAAACTGGGAAATTCCGTTTCAATGGGGAGCAGGTGTACTTTATCGGCTAATACCATTGTGGAGGATGACGTAATAATGAAATATGGGTTTGTCGTGACGGATACAGCCGATTTGAGGAGGAATAATGAAAAGAAAACAGGGATGCTTAAAAGAGGATCTAGATATGGTGCAAATGTTGTTATCATGCCGTCAGTTACTGTTGGAGTAAATTCCGAAATAGGAGCCTGTTCACAAGTGAGACATGACGTCCCCGATAACGAAATTTGGTACGGTAGCCCAGCCAAATTTTACAAGAAGGTGGAGTAATTGCATGTCCGACAAAGCAAATTTCACAATCAAGCCAAAAGTCTGGGAGTCCAATTTTTTTGCAAAAAAATGGGGTGAACTCAAATGGGTTGGGAACTCGGTCAATGATCTTATTTTTCAGAGTAGAGAATCAATTAAGTTTGAACTAGACACGGCTATTGCTGATAGTCGAGATCAATATGAATTGCTTGAGTTTAACGCTACGGCTGATTTGTTCACTCTGGTGCCATTGCTGGAGGACACTGGATTTAGATTGGCGGATTCGAGAATTTCGTTTTTAACTCTTTTAGATGCGGCTTCATTAAAAAAACAAGCCTTTAAGCTGGACTTTCCCCAGCTTCAAATTGCAGATTTTTCAGATGATTTATTGACGGAGGTTATTTCGCTTACCAAAAAATACCTCACTGACAATAAGGAATTTATTAGTCGCTATAAAAACCCTCTTTTTTTTGAAAATGAGGATGTAGATAGGTATTTTACCACTTGGGTTACCAATGCCCTGAAGTCTGAGGCTTCTTTGTCTTGTGTTTTGATTGATCGTATGAGAAAGGTAGCAGGGTACTTTATTTATGAAAAACGCGGTTTGAAGGAGAACATTCCGGTGTACAAAGGTATTCTTACTGTGATTGACGAATCCTACAGAGGCAAGTCCACTCACCTTGCAATGCAGAGCTATTTATTTTCAAGGATACCTGAACTAAAATTCTATGTTGATAATACAACACAACTTACAAATCTTCCAGTGATTCGTAATCACATCAAATCTCATAGACGCTTGGAGTCACTGTCCTTAACCTTCTTTAAGGTAGGCAACCTCCGAAGCGATGATGACAAGAATAATTCAACTTTAATTTAGTTAGTGACTGATGTGAACATTTTCGTCAAATTCCGAAATTAATCTCAAAAAGTTACTCCATTGAACAAAATTCCCTTCAACAAGCCGTTCCTACTTGGCAAGGAGGTAGAGTATATTCGAGAGGCTGTGGTCTCTGGTAGGATTTCCGGTGATGGAAGTTTTACCAAGCGTTGCCATTCTTTCTTTCAAGATAAATTTTCCTTCAAAAAGTGCTTGATAACTACTTCTTGTACTGCTGCTTTAGAAATGGCAGCGATTCTAACTGAAATTGGACCTGGGGATGAAGTAATTATGCCTTCGTACACATTCGTCTCGACAGCAAATGCTTTTATTTTAAGAGGGGCAAAGGTGGTTTTCATCGATAGCCATCCGGATTGCCCTGGTATAGATGAAAATTTGATCGAGCAGCAAATTACCAATAGAACCAAAGCTATTGTGCCAGTCCATTATGCGGGCTTTGCTTGTGACATGGATAAAATCATGGGGCTGGCGGATAAATACAATCTTTTCGTGATTGAAGATGCTGCGCAGGCGATTGATGGAAATTATAAAAGCCGCCCATTAGGTAGTATAGGTCACCTGTCGACATTCTCATTCCATGAGACCAAAAATGTGATCTCAGGTGAGGGTGGGATGTTAGTGGTAAATGACCCCAAATTTATTAGAAGAGCTGAGATTATTTGGGAGAAAGGCACAAATCGTTCTGCTTTTTTTCGAGGCGAGGTCGATAAATATAATTGGGTTGATATAGGTAGTTCCTTTTTGCCATCAGAGATTATTGCAGCCTTTCTTTTGGCGCAACTTGAGAATTTAGACATTATCCAAGAAAGAAGGAGGGAGGTATGGGAGCTTTACCAAAGTGAGTTAATGACGGGGAGTTGGGAAAAGCAATACGGACTACCGAAAATCCCCAGCTATAGCTCTAACAATTATCATTTGTTTTACATGATTTGTAAGTCTCAAGAACAAAGATCTTCTCTTATTAAGTACTTAAAGGCAAAAAACATAAGTGCCGTGTTTCACTATCAATCCTTACATAAAAGTCCTTATTATTTGAGCAAACATGATGGAAGAGAATTAAGGCATGCAGATAGATTTTCTGATTGCCTTGTTCGACTGCCTTTATATTTTGAATTGACAAAGGAGGAACAGCGTTTTATCATTGATAGCATTTTAGAATTTTTCGGCCTCAAAAAATGAGTTGCCAAAATTACTCTTGCGGAAATAGTTATTGAGAGAAAACTTAATAAGGAGACTCTTAGGTCTGATAGACAACGATGCAACTTGCACCAAAGCGGTTACTTGAGTTTTCTAGCTTCCTTAGCTCGAATGAGTTAAAGGGACTAAGAAGCCTTTTGACGTATGGTCCTAATTTGTGTTCTTTTGTGGCAACTTGTTGTTTCCACTTCTTTCGTATCCCCAGTTTGGAGGGAAGAGATCGGATTAAATAAGTAGGTATAGGCAGGTAGGTAAAAAAGTAGCTGGAGTAAACTAGTTTCATATCACAGGCTACGCTTAAATTTTCAAAGGAACTAAGAGTGTATCTTCTAAAGTGCCCTGCATGTTTATCGTCTTCAGACCACAACCCCATGTGTGCAGGCGTGGTTAGATAAATGTATTTCCCTTTGCCCAAGAATGATTTTAGCTGAACTAAGAATTCTTTGTCTCTATCTATGTGTTCTAATACATCGAAAAGACCGACCCCCCCGATGTTCATTTCTTGAAATGGAAACTTTTGAAATTCAATATTGTAAACATTTTCTACCCCTCTCTCTTTGGCATTGAGGCAACCTTCGTAGCCAGGTTCAATTAAATAGAAAATCTTGTCCTTTATTTGTTTGCTCAAAAAATTGATTTGAAATCCGTTGCCACCGCCAATGTCAGCAAAGTTGTTGACACAAGGGAATCGTTTCATTATAGACAGTATGACGTTGTTGCGATGCTGAAACCAAAAGCTACTCTCTTCAATCGCAAAGCAATATTTGTTTGCAGTTTTAGGGTAGGAAATGTTATCCGGTGCCCCATCACGCCATATATCATTTATATCCTTTTGTAACATTTTTTTTTTCTAACAAAGCGAAAAAAAACTAGTGTATTTTTGTGCGCTACTGCGTTGCTGTCTAATACTATTTTAATGCTCATTTTGACTTCCTTTTTCATGAACTAGGAAAGTGAAAGCAATTTAATTGATCTTGTGGTGTCCATTTTGATATTGCCATAAGGGCAAGTAGGGAATTTTATGTGTTAGATATTCATTGTGGTTCTTACAATATAAGTTGGTTTTTGTTCAGTGCCTGAGATAATTCTAATGAGGTACTCACCGATTATGCCTACAGCAAATAGCAGTATCCCTCCAAAAAAAAGAACCGCAACAATAACTGAAGTCCAGCCAACAGGTGTTTCATCAAGAAGTAACTTTCGCGCAATAAAGTATACAGCACCCGCAAGACTCATGAGTGAAATCACAATTCCAAACAAACCTAAAACGCGTAGCAAAAAGGACGAGTTATTAATTAACAAGTTACTAAACACGCTTAACATCTTCCAAAATGTATAATTGCCTTTCCCTTCTGATCGCTTATCGTGTTCAACTTCAACTCCGAAGATATCTTTTGAAATGTAGAACATCAGAGCTGGAATGAATGGTTTTGGTGTGCGAATTTTCAGCATTCCAAGTGCGATGTTTCTGTTTATGAGTCTAAATGACGAAAGTTGAATATGCCTTGGTTTGCCGATCAGGACAGAGTCAAACCAGCTTTTTATCTTGCTTGTTATTCGTTTGAAAGCTGAGTGTCTTTTGTTAGCCATTTGAGCTATAACCACATCGTGATTTCTATGAAGAATAAGTTTTGGAATATCTTGAGGTCGATGCTGTAGATCGTCATCCATGGTGATAATATAATCTCCTTGGGAATACTCGAAACCACATAGGGTGGCCGCTTGTTGTCCGAAATTTCGTGTGAGCTGTACAGCCTTCACAAATTGGTGATGAAAAGCTAGTTGTGACAATGTTAACCATGTATTGGGGTTTGGCGAACAATCGTCCACAAGAATGATCTCAAAATCGGCTCTTACTTGATTGGTAAATACATCCTCAATTTTGGTAACAAGTGTAGCAACTGATTTCGAACTATTGTAAACCGGAATGACGATCGAGTACATATTTAATTACACAAGAATGAATGGAACCGGACTATGGTTATTTTGAGTAATAAATCTAACATTCATCAAAATACCAACTTCAATAAAATTATTTCACCCTCGAATTGTCAATCTGTTTCACTTCATCCAAAGAAACCGCTCAAAATTTGCGTTGAGGTGAGATTCAAGCCCACTGTAAGCGTCATCTAACTTTTTGTACTCGTAAATCCTTAATGTAGAAATTTCGATCTTCTCCTTTTTCGGGATTCCAGTGGTCGTTTAGAAAATACAGTCTAAGTCGCGCTTTGGTTAATGTATCGACTTCGAAATCATGGCTAAATTCAGAAAATGAGGTAGTTGTGTTGATACCTGCTAGGTGTCTATCACCTAATGTGAACTCAAGTTTCGCTGATTCATTGGCAACTGCCGTACCTTTTAACACAGCAGATAACCTGTAGATACCTGGCTCTAGCTGAAAGATAGGTGTTGTATACTCACCGCCACTTGTACCTATGTAGGTTTCTGGTGGCGCATTTTCATCCCATTTTGATGTCTTACTGATCCCATCAAACGAACTCGGTGAAATATTCGAATAAATTGTTTCACCTCTTTCATAAATATAGATTGTAGGGTCGCCAGTGAAGACCTTAAGCCGCATTTTACTCCTCCCCGCAATTTTTCGGATCACTTCATTGTTGGCATAGGCCACGTTATAAATAGAGTCTTCTTTTGATTTGAAATTTGCTGGAAGACTATATAGCGCAGTGACGAAAAACTTATACTTTTCAGATTTCTTGAAATCTAAATGATTAATGATGTCGTACCTGACATTAAGACGCCTCAAATCTTGTTCGTGAATTCTCAGTTCCTTAGCAATAGCAATCGTTGTTCCCGGCCTGTAATTTTTGACTAGTTCATTTATTGTATCAATAGCTTGTGATCGCGTCTCCTTTTGTTTGTAGACATTAACTGCTTTTACAAGTTCCGTTTTTGCGGTTAAAACTAACACCAAGATAATCGCAGTATAGGGTGTCTTGATTAAAAATGTTCGAAGATTTTGGCCTGAAATTCTTGTTTTAAGATTGTCAACCCATTTCTTAAGGTATTCATGACAAAAATATACAGCCAGGCCTATCCATATACCGATGAACGGATATAGGGCAATGAAATTTCTATGAAAGTCGACTCTTTGCCTTGTCATGTATAGCATGTATATGGCAGGGAACAGGAATAGGAGCCATCCATTTTTTAGCTTGAATGACAATATCATCCCAAAAACAGAAATGGTCAGAAGTACAATTCCAAATTCTTTTTTGAATATTCCAATTTGAAAAAGGAAATGAGTGATGCCAGGCTCAATAGTATGACTTCCATGTCCCATTACCTTGTAGTGCCGAATCATTCGGCTCATATGCCCAAGAAATTCACTAAAATTGATTAAAGTAAATGGGTTGAATAGAAAGAAAACTAAAGTCGGAATTGTGAAACAAATCACAAGGCCGTATACATAATTAAATTTTGTGTGCTTCGCGTTCGCCAAGAAACTCAACATGGGGATGATCATGCAGATTGCATAATTATACTTCGTAGCGATAGCCAGCCCAACAAATATTAGGGAATTAAGCAGATCTGAATTCTTTCTAGTTGAGTTAAATTTCAACGAAAAGTAGACTGCCCCAAGTACAAATAGTACGCCTGTCATATTGGGGGTGATGACCTGGGAGTGCTTTATAAGCTCTGAAGATGCTGCGACAAAACAAGCGCCTATAAGGCCAACGTAACTATTGTTAGAAACTTCTTTGCCAATCAAAAACGTGAAGTAAACCGCAATTGTACCAAATATCGCAATCAAGCCTCGATTCCACAGATAGAAGGACGGATGGGAGATGGTCCAATTCCAGCCGGTATCTTTATTGATAACAATATCCTTTAAATCATTTATATAGTTGACCGAGTCCGCGCTTTGACCAACCAAGTGCAAGTAATGTAATATGTCTATGCCAAAGCAGGCATACATCATGAAGCCTGGATAATAAAACCAATGAGGGTTTAAATCACCTGACCTCATCATTTGCAGAGCGGTTGATGCAATATAAGGTTCATCAAAATGATGGATGTAGGGCAACCCTTCTGCAATACCCAGGAGTCTGACAACTAATGCAAAAATGAGTATGAAGAGTAGAATGGTGTGGATTCTTCCGTCTTCTGTTATCATTATTCGCGTGCGAAGCGTGGCTAGCCGGTTAGTAAATCTTTTTAATAAACTTGAATTCATAGAAATGGCGATAATTCTGGGGTCTCCCATTACCCTATTTGAGGCAAAGATAAGTTAGAATTTCAAGATTGTCTTCTGCCTGCTTAAGTCAGTTTTTATGCACCGCAATGTGACGTGGGGTCTAGTCTCCTCGTATGAATTGCGCAGCGGAAGAGTGACCTGTATTGAATATTAATTCAATGGCTGTGGTACGGTTCTCAATGATGTTCCGAAAGTGCTGCGTTGAAAAATGATTTTCATATTGAGAAATACAACTATCACGCATACTAGAGAAATCTTCAGAATCCATATTTAGAATCTTTCTTATTGTTGGTATTAACGAATTTTGGTCGAATGATAAAGAGTTAACTTCATCGCTTAACTTTGGACGCAAATAATGCCCATATTGTGTAATTGGAATTACACCTACGGCCAGAGATTCAATGATGTTGTGACTTAGGGGATTTACAACTCCTGGCAGAGCAAGGTAAAAACTACTGCAGGATAAGAAGCTTAACCAAGTTGGTGGCTTTACCAAACCAAGCCTACTATCAAGAATTACTAGCTTATTAATGAATTCCCCTTTTTGAATTTTTTCTGAGGTATATGAGCTGTCCAAGACGAGAATCTCCTCATCAGTTAGCTCAGTTATTAATTTATTTATTACACTATGACGCTGCAGTATTCCAAATTTAGGAGAGAGGCGCCCGTAAAGACTCTCATTGAGGTTACCCGCGAATAATATTTTTATCTTGGTCTTATTTTCCCTGATGGAATGCAGTTCTTTGTATCTACCCAACAAATACTGCATCGGGTGCATTGGGAAGGGAAATGAGGCCTTGGATGAGGCTTGAGTCTTACTGAAATAGTTAAAGTTTAATAGGATATCGCAATGAGATTTCTCGCTATCAGAAACTATGGTACCTTTTGAATTAACAGTAAATAGGAGAAAGAAATTGTTCAGCGGAAAGAGTTTCTTAGAATAAACGTCTAACCGTGCGATAATTGCGGATTTCGCAACTAAGAAAACGCGGTGTCCCGTGTCGAGAAAGAAAAATGCCAGGTGGAATAGGTATCTTCCTATAGACGATGTTTCCAGAAGAATTGTGACGTTCTTTTCTTTACCGACACTCAGTGTCTTATCGTATTGAAGGTAATCTTCAATATTCTCACGATAGGCCTGGGCGTCTGCAGCAGCCAAGGTCAAATATTCAGATTTTATAAAATACAGATCTTCATCACTGAGTTTCTTGAAAACTTCACTATCAAAATTATTAATTGAGTGTTTTTCCGTTTTCTCCATGAGATTTTTTCCGGTCGTTAATTATTGATAAGATCTGATTTGCTCTTGTTTCGAAGCTGTGGTATTTGGAGACGAATTCGTGCCCATCATTATAGTGTCTAATTGCGCCATTGGTGCAGACTGACAGGCGTTCGAGCAATTGATCCCTATCTTTATAAGTGTGGACTCTGTTTCCAAAGATTTCCTCAATCTCTTTCATATAATCGCTGACGATGTTAGCGTTACAGGCCACAGCATCGAATAGTCTATTCGATACAAACCCTTCTTCTTTCATGTCTTCCCAATGGTCATTTAAAAGGGCCTTAGCGCCAGAATAGTATTTGTAGAGGTCTCTGTTCTCAATGTGTTCTCCTCCAATGTATTTTGGATCAATGAGCCCATCCCAATATGAACCGTATACCTTGAATTGAAATTGACTGAATGATATGACGTTTTTCACTACATCCCTAAGAACCTTTCTCGAGTTTCCAACGAATAACACTTCAGTTTTGATTGGGTCATCTGTTGGCCTAAAAATTTCTGGATCAGTGCATTGATGTAAAGGACTCACTTTTGCTCCCAAAATTGGTTTTAATTTTTTGGTGAGCTTATTCGAGGCCACAAAAACGTGATCAAATTGTTGATACTCTTCTAGCTGAATCTCATCTGGATGGGAAATATTCCACATCATATTGAAATGCCATTTTTTGGGGTAGTACCTGCTCAGCCCTCGGAATACCAAAACGTAGTCAGCGGCTATATCATCATCCCATTCGCGCAGCATTTGAATTGACACTAAAAATTTCAATTTTTCAAATTGCTTTTTGAGCCCTAATGCGAGGTGAAAATCCCCCCATTCTTTGCACACATCCCAAGCTGGCGCTGGTACCTTTAAGGCAATCTTCTCCGAAGTTCCCCATGAGTTCAAAAGTGAGATGAGTTCATTGGCTCTCGTGCTATAAGTGTGATGTTGTTTTACAATCTCTTGTAGTTCAGTGACTAATTGGATTCTCTCCTCGGTGTTCGTAAGGTAAAACCTAATAAGCTGGTTTAGTTCTTCTGTTGTTTTAAACACGGGAAGCTTTTTATTGAAAATTTCCGCAGATCCCTTTTCATTATTAGTTAACACCAGGACGCCACTAAGAATGGCGTCATAAACTCTGCTATTTACTGACCCCCAGGATTTAGTTACTCTATTGGCATCATCAATTAGGATTTTCGTGTTTTGGTAGACCACGGGCATCTCTGCATAAGGTACGAAGCCTTTTTGGTAGATCTTGAATTTTCTCACGGATTCCCACCCAAGCCCATATAAATGAAATTTGTATTCTGGCAAAAGCTCTGGATGGAGCAAATCAATGATTTCGCGTGGGTCATTCCAGTAGCTGCCAGTGAAACAGAAGTCGCACTCAAAATTTGGGTCATATTTGTTGTTCTCATTTTTGAAGCGATCATGATTACCAGCAATTGGGAAAACATAACTTGCTATTCCTATCCTCTCACGCAAATAGTTCTGGGCAATTGCGCTTGAAACAAGTGTGATATCATATCTATGCAAACTGTAGTCTTCAGCAAATGCATTGAACCAGTTTCGCATCCAGACGATTTTGACAATATTTCTCTTCGTTTTTATTTTAGAAATATCATAATTGTGCAACATAACAATAAGGATGTCAACCTCGAGCGGGATGTCATACCAGTCCCCATTCTTTCTCTCCAGAAAAACTACGTTCCATTCTTTTTGCCTGAATTGAATCCCTAGCTCTTGAGCAGTGAAGTAATCACCAGCCGTGGTATCATCCTTAGCTTCGGTCACAACAAAGGCCACTGTCATTTTGGTGCGAGTAAACAACAAGGTGCCGTTCGAAATCAACTTTTCTTTGAAAATTTGAGTCTGTAAGTACTTGTGCCATTTTTCTTTCAGAATGTCCCTATTCTTATTCCTGCGACTTGCCACCACATCGATAGCCTCATTTCCTTGTGTGCCGAATTCGTAGTGGAATAGCACTGAGTTGTAGCAGATTAGATTATCATAGCCACCCTGATGCAATTTGAGACCCAAGTCTACATCTTCAAACCCGTAAACATATTGTTCATCAAATCCTCCAACCTCATTAAATCTATTTTTGGGCACCAAGAGGCATGCAGCTGTTGTGCAGATTCGATGGAAATCATCCTTTTTAGGTAGGTCGCAGTATTCTTCGTTGTTGTCCAGATTATATGGCCGGAAAAAATCGTTATCCATTTTGAATCCAATTCCGTTGTGCTGGATCCTTAGACTTTTCTCCTCCCCCTCTTGAATGGGATAAATTAGCCGTGCTCCAATTGATCCGATTTTTTCTTTATTGGTCAGATACATTTTTACCATTTGGTTCAACCACCCATAAATAGGTTCAGTGTCATTGTTCAGAAAAAGAAGTAATTCTCCCTTCGCTTCTGATGCGGTTTTATTGTTGGCGGATGAAAATGAGTCATTAGTATTGTTTCTAATCACTCTTAGATTGAGGTTCAGTTTATTGAGGTATCTGACGGAGTCGTCTTTGGAGTCGTTGTCAAAAACTATGATTTCGTAGTTGGGATAGATGGTGGTTTCTTTCCATTTATTAAAAAGTATTTTGAGGTGAGCAAGGCCATCTCGATTGATGATGATTATGCTTACCATAGGTTTTTCGCTCGGAAGAGAGTGGTCTGAAGAGCTGACGATAGATTGTACAATTTTTGTCTTTTTTTGATTGAGCGTTTTCCTGTCGGACCGCTCGTCAAAACTTTTTTTGACACTTTCAATTAGTGAACCTGTTCTTTTTCGGATTCCAAATAATCTCAGTAATCTACTGGACAACCTCATATCTTGAATTTGAAACCAATATTTGCTTATCAAGGCTTCTTTGTCATTTATGTTTTTTGTTAATAGATTAATTCGTTGGTTTAGATTTTTGATTTTCAGATCGTACTCTTTCCTTTCGTTTTCGTATTCTCTCCTTTCGTTTTCAAATTTGAGTTTCAAAATTTCCTCTTCCAGGACTTTGTTTTTGTGTGCCTGTTGTGAAATTGAAAGACTCTGTTTCAGTCTCGCTATTTCTGAAGCCCTCTCGCTATTTTCTTTAGAAAGTTTTTCCCTGTTTTCGCGCTCTGTTGCAATCCTATTCAGAACGTCATCCGCATCTTTGAACATCCCTTGGAGTCTAATTCTGAAATCAAATAATTCCTCCATTCTTTTTAAAGAGGTATCCGAGAGCTTAGTTGTCGTATAAGAGTCCAGAAATGTATTGTTGATTTCTTGGGCTAACACCTGGTTGTAAAGCATTAGCTGATTTGGTCTCAATAGGCTGAGTCCAGTGCTTCTATTTCTGTAGAGATTTGAATCTATAAAAGCATTTAGTTCCTTGTCACTAATCTTTCGTAAGGGTGAAATACCTGCTGATGAGAGCTTCTGAAATAGGGCGTCAATTTCTTCCTTCGGGTTTTGTAGCAGATTATTGTAATTAACAAAGATCAAAGGTAGATTTTCACTAGCCCTCAAGAGAGAGTAGGTATAACGCTCCCATAGATCAATTCCAAAATGAAGGGGGAACCCATTTCGTTTTTCCAAAGATGCTGCGATTTCTTGTGGGTTTCTATAGACGAACACACACACCGGAACCTCCAGAAGCTTTAGCCAAAATGGAAGCGTAAGGCACAACCTCGGTTCCTTAATGAACCAAGGTCGATGAGCGTCAAGTGACAAGATTAGTTTTTTGGCCTTCGATTCAAACTCATGTATCGACTCAGATGAAAATTTTTCCAATGAGTACTCAGAAATCTTGTACCAATCCAGCCCGTTGCTCTGTAAGATATAGTCGTTTAGATTTCTGACGTCCTGCCTTTCCCAAAAGCCTTTCGGGTTCTCGTCATTTGCTGAAGTAGAGGATCCTTCGGCTCCAAAATAAATTCCCATTAGGTTGAGAATTCTCGAGACAACGGAGGTTCCCGATCTATGCATTCCTAGAACTACTATTTGCATATCAATAAATTTGAGACATTAACATCCTTGGCTGTTAGCCATTTCGTATCAAATTTAGGGATATTTAATAAGTAAATATTTGAAGCTGTCTATTGACAGGGTGGGATAATATTTCAGGAATTGGTTAATTCAATTTGCCTTTCTGAAGGGTTTATTTTGGGGAGAATGTGTTTCAGGTAACTAGCTAGGAAGACGTTATTATGATTTATGGTCAGTGATTAAGGCACGATTTGATTTCTATGGATTTGCTAAATGTTTGTTGCCGCTGAGAATCGTGTTAATAATTCATGGCATAGTTCCTAGTTAATGGTGAGTGGAAGCTATGTTAATTTCTTCCTCCCAGAGTTTTCCATGTTTATTAAATTGCCCCAACCTAAGTGCCCTCAAATCATAGCTAGGGAGGACTCTTTGAATTAAGAGATCTTTGTGCTCATCGAGCCACCGAGGGGCTGTGACCCTGTATTGCTCTGCCATAAAATCCCAATTATCAAAACCTACCTTTTGCCGATTGCTTGGTAGTACACTCTTGTTACTAGGAAACAAGTGAAGGAAGAATTTTGTATTGATATCCTCACTTGTGAAATTTTCTTTAAGAATAAAGATGTTCCCTTCAGCTAAATATATTTTCATGCCGTTTGATGCAGTAAAATCTGCTTCAGCCGTTTCGATTTGTGAAAGGAGTTCATGTTTTTTGACTTTGGTTGCAACAAAAAGGCCTGCCAGAAGAAGCAATAAAATGCCGAAAGCAACCAAAATAGCCTTGCGTATCACCACAGGTATTTTTCTAAGGTAATCAAGACAATCTTTAGTACCCAAATAAGTGGTGCTTCCGGCCAGCGCGAAGCCCAATAGAGCAAACGGCATATACCACGTGATGTAATTCATGCCCGTGTGGATATAGGAATGAGCTTTGAATAGGATGAACCATGAAAGAGGAGCCGTTATTGAAAACCATAATGTCGCGAGAAGCGCGATGTGCCTCTTCCTTGCCTTTGCTAACCTGGGCGAGAATTGCGAAGACATGAGGCTTAGAACCGTAATAATCATGAAGATCAGAACGAGTTCTCCAAAGTCTATGATGTATAAATTTTTCCAAATCGTATTGGGGATAATGTGATTGAAATCAAATGCAGCTCCTCTAAAATAGATTTGAAGTACTTCGGGGATATTTGAGTTAAGCGAGGCTCTGTAGGCTTCCGGAAACTCGCTTGGATTACCATAGGTTCTTTTAAAAAAACTGAAAGCAATAAACTTGAATCCCTCTGCGATGCTACCTTTCACAAATGAGATTTGGTAGGCAAGTATTGTAAATGATATAAGTGTGACCACTAAAGAGACTGCTACCGAGATGCCAAACCTTTGAAAAAGCTTTTTAATACTCCAGGAATTCAGAATTGCATAGAATATTAACGGGGTAACCATCATGACCAGGGTGGTTGTCATGTATTCAAATCCCGTAAAGAAACACTTGAGAAATAACGAAAGAGAGATGATCAAGCCGATTCGGGTAAGCGTTAGACTCTTCTCACTTTTCTGTTCATAGGCCGTGAGGGCCAATACGCTCAAAAAAGGGATATAGAACGCCCACAGGCTCCAGTATAGATTTCTTCCGAATAGAACTGTCCAGTGTGACAACACCAGTAGAATCAGGGTAATACATGCAGGCCAGATCCCGAAATTATTATTCACCCAGACAAGGAAACAAGTGAAAACCAAGGCTGATAGAAGGGAAGTTATCAGCTTGAATAATTTTAGATTTGTGGTGTTTGAAAAGGGGGAAAGGTTTTGAATAAGCCCAAACGCCATGGCTTGCCCTGCGGATTGGCTATTGTAAGTAGTAAAACCCAGAGAATCTACATTTAATCCCTCTTGATAAACCTTGTACTGAAATTCATTGACTTCCTCTCTCTTGTGACTTTGATATCTGCCCAAGAGGGCTCCTTGGGTGAACATTCCGCGGTTTTGGCTCAAAGCCAGCCTTCCAATTACCAGCGACTCAGAGTCTAATTGGAACCCATGAAAATTGCTGTCGGCTCCGTGCCACAAATTTCTATAGAAACCTAAGGTTAGGATTGCACAAGAAACAATGACGAATATTAGTTTCTTATGATCAATAGCGCTAAAAGCCTTTTGCATAGAGGCGGGTAGAGTCATTCACTATAACTAATGCTAAGAAAACTAAAAACAAATGAATAAACGATGATCTGAGCTCCAATGGTGAATGTAAGCGTTGCCACCAAAACCTGTCTGACGAAATCGGTTGGATTCAGATTCCCGAAATTAACCTGACTCCAGGTAACGAAATTGCCTACCATCATCGCAGCACCAAGCACCAGTATGAGTCCTCCAATTATTAGACCCTTCTCTAAGCTCAAAAGTTGTAATAGCTTAGTGAGTTTAACACTATCGGGTAGCATTTTTGCTCTGATCGCATAGATTCTTGTAAAGAAATGAAAGAAGATGAGTTGGAAGCTGATTAGAAGTATGAAGGAAAGGTAAATCAGTGAGTGTATGTCTAGAACCAGGTGGCTGATTTTGACAGGCTTAAGGTATATGGTAGCCCCTAGTCCAAGGGATAGTCCGAGTAGTAGCAAACCTGGATAAAGAAAAAGCCATCTAGGTGAGAATAGTAAAAGGAAACGCAGATGTCGCCAGCCGTCTCTCCAGGTGCGAAGATGTGGAGGTCTACTTCTTCCGTCAGGTGAAAGCGTGGTTGGAACTTCGGCTATCGAAATCTTCTGGAGGGCGGCTTTTACAATCATCTCTGAGGCAAATTCCATCCCGGTTGTTCTCAACCTCATCTTTTGATATGCTTCTCTACTGAATCCTCGCAGTCCGCAGTGGAAGTCTCCAATGTGGGTTTTAAAGAAAAGTCTTCCGATAAAAGAGAGGACCGGATTGCCCAGGTATCTATGCAGAAATGGCATTGCTCCTTGTTTTATACCGCCCTTGAATCGATTTCCCATTACCAGGCCATTACCGGCTCTCAGTTGCTCGACAAATAACTTTAGGTCGCTGAAGTCATAGCTATCGTCAGCATCTCCCATGATGACATATTTTCCATGTGCATTTTCAATACCTGTTTGCAAAGCTGCCCCATATCCTTTTATGGAAGCGTGAACTACCCTGGCCCCAAGTGCTATTGCAATGTCCTGGGATCCGTCCGTACTTCCATTGTCCGAAATGACAACTTCGCCAGGCACGTTGGCATTTTGCAGGAAATTCTTCGCTTTTACGATGCAAATTTCCAGGGTTTCAGCCTCGTTAAGACACGGCATTACTATGGATAATTCGATGTCCTTTATCATCTTACTTGTCATCGGAAGTAATTGTAAGCTTAAATTTGTTTTGAGAGCAATTGGAAGGCCGTAAATGTGATACTTTTGTTTGATTTTGCCAATCAAGTTGTGCAAACATAATTTAGTTGATAGTCACTTAGGAATCTAACGGCTAATTTGAATTGGTTATAATCAAGGTTATGAAAACTCGCCACAGTTTAACTTCAATATTCGATAGGACATTTCTAATCAATCTCTCTAAGAGAACAGACCGCAAGCTTAGTATGCTGCAGAAGTTAAATTATTATGGATTTCACGCAGAAGTCACAGAAGCGGTTGATGGCTCGTCAGAACCCAATTTGAACGAGTATGATAAATATGTCAACTCTCCAGTTGGCGCGAAGGGTGCTCATCCACTTGAATTAAAATACAATAAAAAACTAATTCAGAGCCCTGGTGCCTGGGGCTACTTAAAAACATATCACAAAATCCTGGAACAGGCGAAAATAAGCGGATATAGGAGAATCCTGTGTTTTGATGATGACGTACTTTTTCATAAAAATTTTCACGCGGAATTTGATCGATTTATTAGGGAAGTTGGCGAGAATTGGAAACTACTATATCTCGGAGCTACTCAACACACCTGGAATTTGCCGAAGACCAATCGGTATCGTGACTCCAGTAAAACAGAGTATGATGTTCAGGAACCCTTCTATTACCCGCTAATAACAGATGGATCATTTGCTATTGGGATCGATAGCAGTATCTATGATCTACTGATTGAGGAGATTGAACGGTTCAATGCTCCCTTTGATTCCGGCCCTTTGAGACGCGTTTGTGAATTGTATCAGGAACAGTGTTTCGTAGCTCAGCCAAACCTCGTGATAGCTGATGTTTCTGACAGTAATATCGGTATTGGAAGAAATCAATATGAATTAGCGGAGAAAGTCAAATGGGACATGGAACTGTATGATATTGATGAATATCGCGACCTTGTTAGTGTGATCGTTCCGGCATTTAATGCTGAGTTGACGATTGAAAAATGCCTCATGTCAGTCATCAATCAAACTTACCCTAGATTGGAAGTTATTGTCGCAGACGATGGTAGCACTGACAACACAGTAGAGGTTGTAAAGAAAATTCAAGCTAGGGATTCCAGAATAACGCTTCTTGAAAATAAAGAAAACCGTGGATGTTATTTTGTTCGCAACGATGCGATTAGACAATCCAGGGGTCGTTACATAGCCATTCAGGATGCTGACGACATTTCTCTGAGCACCAGAATAGAGCGCCAGCTCATTCCGTTGGTAGCTGGTCAGGCGGAATTTGTTATTTCAAGGATCTACCGAAGTCGGTGTCGAGCTGATGAATTTGATCTCTCAGATGACAACAAGATGATTCAAATGGTGCAGAGTAGGAGAATCCCGAATAGTGATGGAAAATTTGAGTACCGAGATCGGGAGATATTAGGCCTTAACAGTTCTATGTTTAGCAGATCGCTATTTGAAAAACTTGGTTTGTTTTGGGAAAAACGATTTGCCTCAGATGCTGAGTTTTGTGAACGCATACTGTTTCATCTGGCGGATGTTCGGTTTTATGATGACGAGAACGTACACACTTTTCTTAGGGACTGTGATCCGATAGAGGGATTATACAAAAGGATCGATGAAGTTCTTGTCATCAGTACAGAAATGGGTGAGGCTAACGTGACCAATCGCCATAGACAAGAGGAGAAACTGGAGTTTAGAAGAGTGTGGAGGTCAAGATTATCTGGGGAAATTGAATATGAATACCCAAAACTTGACGCCAAAATTGGCGCAATGGAGAAGACGCCACTCGAATTAGCAAACGATAGAATAGCTGCACTAAATAGCAGATGTAATATACTCGAGCAGAAATTGAAAGTCAGGAATCAAGTAAAGGATCAGATGCTTGAGTCGGCAAGAAAGCAAGTCGTTGAACTTGAAAATGGCCTATCCTGGTATGATCGAACGTATGGACATTTGCCAAAGTGGTATTTAAAGATTGGAGGAATCTTTAGACGATGGCCATGTAAATAGGGAACAATTTGTCGGAGGACCTTGAATGGGGTGGTTGAATAACTGTTTCTTTTTAATAAACACTTTTTATAACAATTTTTTAGATTAGGTCCGGACTTTTTGGAAAGGCAATGAACATTCTTGCAATAACTACATTCAATCGCCTTCACTTTATTAGATCTTTGATCAGATCTTTTGTTAATACTATCGATACCAAAAACAACCAGTGGTTAATTATCATAGCCGATGACGGTTCTACAGATGGCACACACGATTATTTGGATTCGCTCGAAATTGATAATTTGTCTGTTGAGGTCATTCGAAACAATCGTCAAGGGGTACATCACCAATTCAACACGATTGTCAAAGCGCTTGAAAAGAAATCTTATGATTTTTGTTTTAAGTGTGATGATGATATTGAGTTTCTGCGGCCGGGATGGGACAAACTTTATATCGATGCGATACGAGAAACTGGTTTCGACCACCTCTGCCACTTTGATATTCGATGGCGGCCCGAAAAAATTCTCAAAAAGCCAATTACTAGGGGGAGCTTGGTCAGTTATTGCAGAGCTAAGGATGTGCAGGGTGCATTCTTCACGCTAAGCCCCCCGGTGATAAGGGACGTAGGCTTTATGGACACTGAGAACTTTGGATTTCGAGGTGTCGGTCATGTTGATTATACCATACGAGCCGCGCGAGCTGGCTACAATCATCCAGAGCATCCATTTGATGTAAGTTTTAGCAATGACTACATCGGTCATCAAAAGGGGCCATATGCTTCGGCTATGAACCGTCATCTCGTTAACGCTCTTGAGAGCGATAAAGAAAGCAAAAGAAAATATGAATTGATCCAGGATAACAAACGCGTCTATATTGATTTCTTTGATAATCCCCCATCCCTTACAACTAATTTGGAACGGGATCTTCTCATCACACGCCTCGAGGCACTGGAACATGAAAAGCAGTGGTATGAAAGCACCTATGGCCACCAGCCCAGATGGTTTGTAAGATTAGGAAAGTTGCTGTTCAAGATTTTAAGAGGCAGGAAGCCATAAAATATCTACTTTTGCCCCTTCATGGTATTTCTATCTAAAAAGCATACTCAAAATTGCAAGTTTGTCCATGGTCGCAGCGAAGCGCTCCTACAATTGCCCAAAAAGTGTCGTATAGCAGAAGTAGGCGTGCTGGCCGGTGACCTGTCCGAATGGATTTTAAAGAACATGGATCCTTCAGAACTGCATCTGATTGATGTCTTCTATTGCGATGATTTCCCCGATCATAACCGGTTTAAAAAAAAGGATAATTATCGATTTGTTGAAAACAGGTTTGTGTCTTCAATCAAAGGCGGAAAAGTCTTTTTGAGAAAAGGAAAGTCGTGGGACATGCTTGCTAATTATGATGATGAGTATTTTGATATCATCTACATTGACGCAGCTCACGATTACGATTCCGTAAAGAAGGACCTCGCTCAAAGTCATAAGAAAATTAAACCAGACGGTTATATTGTAATGAATGACTACATCTTCTACGATCATTTGGCTGGCTTCAAATACGGAGTCGTGCCTGCAACAAATGAGTTTTGCGTAGAGCACAATTGGGAGTTTTTATACTTTGCCTACCATCCTAATCTTTTTTGCGATGTGGTTCTTAGAAAGATAACTTGATCATTGAGCTGAAAAAGTGTTGATCAAATCATGAAATTCTGGCTTTTGACGACAGAGTACCCTCCCCTGAGTGGCGGAGGAATCAGTACATATTGTTGGCATACGGCACGCATGCTCGCTGAGAATAATATTCAGGTAACAGTTTTTATTCCAGCAGTCCAGTCACAGTCAACCAGGATTGTGATGCAGCAAGAGAATATTCGGCTGATCTATTTTAAAGCCAGTGGCAATCCGCAGAACTCTTTTTTAGGGCACGAAGCAGCACTTAGCTATCAATTTTCAAAGGTGTTAAAGGAGTTTCAGGAGAAGGACGGAGAGCCAGATTTTATCGAGGCTCAGGAATATAATGGAATAGCTTACTATCCTTTACAACGAAGACTGCTGGAGGAAAACTATCTCGGTAAATCCTGTTTTTTCGTGACAGCGCATGCTCCTGGATTTTTGTACCAGGAGTTTAACCAAGCACCGAGATTTAAAGCTCCAGAGTATTGGGTTGGTGAAATGGAGAAATCAGTGCTTCGAAGTGCTGATTTTGTTATTTCACCAAGTCAATACCTTCTGGACAAGCTGGCTGAACGTATGGATTTGACCGAACTGGAGAGCACGGTTATCTTCAATCCACTCAGTTCAAGTGATCAACCAGACAGCCGGGATTCTGGAGAATTAGTATTCTTTGGAAAACTAATCCCGCAAAAAGGGCCAATTGAAATGCTGCAATATTTCAAAGAACTGTGGGATAAAGGTTTTGAGAGACCGATTCATATCATCGGTGGAGGTGAGCACTTCTTCCATCCGAAGATGATGGATATGGGAGCGTACTTGCGTCATAAATACGAGACATATATTAAACGAGGATTGCTCAGGTTTGAAGGACACATTTTACCAGAAAAACTTCATGAAAGATTACTGAATGCTCAGGTTGTGATTGTGCCAAGTGTTGTTGATAACCTTCCGTATACCGTCTTGGAGGTGATGTTGATGGGCAAGATCGTATTGGCTTCTGCACAAGGTGGGCATTCCGAATTAATAGAGAATGGTGAGAACGGCTTTATGTTTTCACATGATGATCCTCAGTCCTTTGCAAATACTCTACATGCCATACTTGACCTCAGCAAAGAAAGAGCTAAGGAAATTGGCCGGAAGGCACGAAAGAAGATTCTTGAAGAGTGTTCTTATAAAACTGTCTTTCAAACCAAAATGGAACTATTAGAGGTAAAGCGGAGCCCCAAAAGAGTGAGTAAGTTTCCTTTTATAAGACCTCAGAAGAGGAAACTTCCTTTAATGCCAGCTGGACTAGTAGAGAATTTATTGAGCATAGTTGTCCCTTTTTATAACCTTGGGGAATTCATTGAAGAATGTGTTGTGTCCCTTATTCAGAGTGACTACTCAAACAAAGAAATAATAATAATTGATGACGGAAGTAGCGACTCTCAAAGTCTGAGAATCCTTGAGGGTGTCAAAACCAGATACCCTGTTCGAGTTGTCCGACAGGATAATCGAGGCTTGAGTGCCGCTAGAAATTATGGTGCCAGCTTGGCCACAGGAGAGTACCTGGCTTTTCTTGACGCAGATGACAAAGTGAATAGAACCTATTTCACAAAGGCTATTCGCGTACTTAAGGAATATGAAAATGTCAGTTTTGTTGGTTGCTGGGCACAATATTTTGGTGATAGTCGAGATGTTTGGCCAACATTTAATCCTGAACCACCCTACTTACTAACACACAATATGATCAATAGCAGTGCTCTCGTTTATAAAACGGAGTGCTGCTTGAGTTTTGGGCTCAATGACCCTCGCATGGTGTACGGTATGGAAGACTACGATAGCGTGATAGGTATGGTTGAGAGCGGCCACGGAGGCGTGGTCCTCCCCGAAATCCTTTGGTATTACCGAATAAGAAGATCATCAATGGCTCAGGCGTTTAATAGATATTCTCAGCTATATCTTTATCAGATCATCTCCGCGAAGCATAAAGAATTCTTTGCCCGGTATGCAGACGAAATTGTAAATATTTTAAATGCAAATGGACCTGGAATGTACTATAAAAACCCCGCCAAAACAGGGGCGCGGTTCGGACAAATTCTTGAGGATTCAACAGTCGTAAACTGGTTAAAGCGCAATAGAATTTTACGTAACATTGCATCGAAAATGTTTGAAAAGATAGCTAACAGGTGATGACATCAGTGCAGAGAGAGCCGGTAGTTGCCCATCGCTGGGAACGCATGTGGATGCTGGCAAAAATCGAATTTAAGCTAAGGTACTACGAGAATAAGCTCGGGCTGCTATGGGCACTGATCAAGCCGGCTAGTCAGATTCTGATGTATTATCTCGTGTTTCAAGTCATCCTTGGACAGCGAGTACCCAACTATGCTATCTACCTATGGTCTGGCTTGTTAGTCTGGCAATTTTTCACTGAGTCATCGACAGGAATGATTAAGATACTTCAGACAAAAAAGTATTTGTATACGCATACTAATATGAATAAGCTGGAAATCTACTTATCTCATATGATGAGTATCTCTATTAGTTTGGTTATTAACATAGGGATTTTTGTTATTGGATCGTTGATTAGCGGAATATACCCGAGTTATCACTACATCTTCTTTGTTCCAGTTTTCATTAATCTCTTTCTGCTTAGCCTTGGAGTTGCGTTACTTTTGTCTTCACTCTTTTTGTTGTTCAAGGATATTAGCCAGGTCTGGGGGATAATAGTAGGGTTCCTCTTTTTTTTGTCGCCTATCCTTTATCGCGGTAAACTTTTCGAAGAGAAGATGCCAATTTTGAACTATGCTAACCCAATGGCTGGAATAATCGATAACGCGCGAGCAGTGATGTTGTATGAACAACAACCCGATTGGGCGATGATTGGGTTTGACTTCGTTTATGCTAGTCTCATTATGTTATTGGGGCTTTGGATGTTAAAGCGGCTTGGGCCACGTGCCAGCGAACTTTTGTAATTACAATTAGGATGGATCAGGACTACGCGCTTGTTGTCGAAGGAGTTAGTAAAACGTTCTATTTAGATCAGTTTTTGGTGGATACGCTTAAGGCCAGATTATTCTCGGCCCTGAGAACGAAGGAAGTAAAAATTTTAAAGGCTCTCGAAGACATAACGTTTTCGGTTCCGAAGGGAGAGGTCTTCGGAATTATCGGCCGAAATGGAAGCGGGAAATCAACGCTTGTAAAGGTATTGAGCGGTGCATTTGTACCCGATGCGGGAGGTAAGGTGATACGAAACGGCTCGTCAATGCTAATGAGTTTGTCAATAGGCCTCAGTCATGAATTAACTGCTGCAGAGAATATCTATGTTACCGGCTCGGCCTTGGGTCTGTCATTGAAAAAAATTGATTCGTTGTTTAATCAGATTATTGAGTTTGCAGAACTTGGAGAATTTGTAAATACAAAGATTAAGTACTTCTCCTCTGGTATGATTCAGCGTTTGTCATTTTCAATCGCAGTCAACGCCAATGCTGAAATTATGTTCTTAGATGAAGTATTTGCTGTTGGTGATGCAGTGTTCAAGAAAAAGGCAGTGGAGGTCCTCGAGAAGAGCTGGTTAGACGGTAGAACAGTCGTGATGGTAAGCCATTCAATGGACAACATTAAGAAATACTGCCATAGAGTGATTTACTTGCAAAAGGGGAAAATTAGGTTCCTTGGTTCTCCTGAAGAGGCTATCCAGATGTACATGGAGGACAATCATGTGGAGGAAGAAGCGACAGACTAAGATTTATCCTGTTCCTTCCTCGGCTGAAATAATATCATTGAGTTGATAAATGCATAAAAAGCCACTCCTCTAAAAGTTCCAAATACGTCCTCTGTGGTCATATTCAATAGCATGAATATGCAAAAGATCAGGTACAGAAGATCACCCGTTTTATAACTGTAATGCAACGGATAAATTAGTGCGAAGAGAAAAATAAGAAAACCAAAAGCTCCAAAACTTAGTAGCATCTGGATGTATTGATTATGTGGACTGTAGTCGTGCCTGATTCCTAAAACAAATTCTTTTTCCTGATAGCATTGCCTTAAGGCTGGCATATATCCGCCAGTGCCTGTTCCAAAAAATGGAACTTTGATATATTCCTGAACAGCACAGGACCATATTGCTAACCGCACGGTTAGACCATTCCATTTCTCTACGAAGTTCTCATCGTTGAAGTGGTAGACCTCTTCGGAGTTTTTGTAGTCAAAATGAAAGTAAGTCAGGCTTTTGAATCTGTTAATTGTTTTTGGAAAAGCAAATGCAAGGACAATCACCGTTAGCACCACGACCGTACATAACATAGCCCCCATCAAATATCTTTTTTGCTTTACAATGAATGTAATTATCCCCAGGCAAACAATGCATGCCAATATTAGTAGCGACATGCGACTGGCCAAAAGAAAAATAAGTGTTACTAAAATTGGGGCGGCTACGGCCAGATATACAGGTTTCCATTTGCCAAGCTGATTTCTTCGCTGAAGGTCCCAGATAAACAAGAGACAGACATTGAGATATAGCGCGAAATAGATGGCTTGTCCATTGATAAGGATTAAAAGATTATCACTGTATAAGTAAACCGTGTTTGACGTTCTGTTGAATAAGATCAATGCGTTCACAATACCAATTAATCCAACGAAGAAACAAGTCCAAATAAAGGTTTTGAGTAAGCTATCATGGGTGGTCCTACTGATGGGGGCAGTCGAAAAAATCAAAGGAAAGACCAGGAGAGAGGCCCGTATTTCGATCTGTTTAATGCCATCGTTAAAGTAATCAGTGTAAACAAGCCCGATCACATGAATTAGAAACACAGTTATCGTGGCCAAAAAAAGCTTGTTTGTTAAGGCTTTTTTGAGTTTGTTCCTAAGGTCAGGCTCTGTTAGCCAAAACAATCCGGTAAGAATGATGACCAGATTTGTTCCCTTTAACCACAACGTTACAAAACCAAGTATGATCAGCTGCAATAACACTTTGTATATCTTGTCTCGCCAGAGATTGTCGTGAATTAACTTCATTTCTTAATGATACGGCTGTAGTAGTTATGATAGCTCTCGGTCATTTGGTCAATAGAAAACTTTTGCCTTAAGATACTGTAGGAACTAATACCCATTGCGTCAATTTTTTTTCTGTCACCAATTAAGCCTGCAATCTGGTCTATTGCCTCTTGGGTTGAATCAAATAGGTATCCGTTAACCCCAATTTTTACTAAATCGATATGGCCACCCGCCTTCGATAATACTAGTGAACAGCGTGAGTTCATTGCCTCGAGAACCCCATAGGGTAGACCTTCCCAACTGCTGGTTGCAAGATAAATGTCTGCACTACCTAATAATTTGTTTATCTCAGGTTTCTCTATCCAACCTGTGACACGGATGTTGGTAGAGCTCAACTGATCACGCAGTTCACCATCACCGATCCAGGTAAAAGATATCTCACTATTCTCAACAAAAGCCTTAGCAATTAGATTAAAGGTTTCTGGATCCTTTTGTCTGGTTATCAGTCCCGAGAATACGATATTCACACGGCTATTCGAATATTTTTCGATATCATATGATGGGAAACCATTGTTAATTTGAGTTGTCTCAATACCTAATTTTTTGTAGGCCAACCATTCCTGTTTACAGCAGGCAATGATGCGAGGGTTAATTTTGGATGCAATTTTTTCTAGAGATTGAAACAGTTTTCGTTTTCGAACAGAGATATCGGTGCGTAAAAATGACACCGCATGAGGTGTGTATACCACATTTTTTTTTCGAAGCACTAAACATGCAATGGCACCCAGGAATCCGGCTTTGGAGGAATGCAAGTGGATGATTTCGCAAGGAACTTGGCGGATCACGCGGACGAGTTGAAACAGAGCTTTGAGATCACGTACCAAGGAAATTTCCCTTTGAGCACCCGGCCATTCGATAAATGAAACTGTTTTGTCAAATCTCTGCCGGACATTTACAATGTTGTCTACGGATGTCCTTGTGCCATGCAGTATGATGTGATCATGTTGGGGGAGATGTTTAGTGAGGTATACGAGAAAAGTGGTTATACCCGAGGCGAAAGGTTCGATTACGTGAAGCACTTTCATGACTTATTTCCAGACTGTTTTTTTCATATTCTCTACCCAAGTAGTGGGAAGGCTTAGCAATATCAATGTTCTTAATAGACCCCAAAGTGCAAAAAAACTCCAATTGAAATTTTCAATAATAACTCTGATTCGACTCAAGAGCTGTTGTTTGCGTCTTATCTGTGAGATTCCACCAGGTGTCTTTTCTATCTTTACTAGTCTATCGCTCAGGTTGGCGGTCGGGTATCGTTTGACAAATTTGAAAAAGTAGGCATAGTCTTCCGCGGCTGGAAATGACGTAGGGTATAATCCGATGGATTCTATGGCTTGTGTTCTGATCATTATTGCTGGATGAATGAAGCAATTGTTCAGGTACATTTTTCGTTCGATTAGACGTTGGTCGGTGGGTAAGTCAACATTGTAAATGTGTTGGCCATCTTGCCAGACCTCAACGGCTGATCCAAGTAGGGCTATGTTAGTATTTTCTTCTAAGAAGGAAAATTGTTGTTCAAATCGATAAGGAAAATTTTCGTCACCGCAATCCATCCGAGCGATATACTTCGTTGAATAATTTGTCATGATAATATGCAAGCCCACATTGAGGGCTTCTTCAATTCCTCGGTTTACGGGTAATGAAACTACTTTAATGTGATGTCCTATCAACGTCTCCCAATTTTTCGCCCATTCTTTATTTGGTTTCTGTTGGAACTCAGAACCATCATCAATAATCAATACAAATATTGTCCCTGAAAAAGATATCGTTTTGATCGCTTTTTCCAGACCCATTAAATCATTGAAATGAGGAATAAGGACCGTAATGTCTGCGTCCATAGTTAGTGTCACTTTTATCGGTAAAAATATTAAGATCGATACTAGATATAATCTTATTGCCTACTAATTATCTTTGTGATCAAAGTCAAATCCTATTGAAAATACCTGGCCTGATAAGAGGAGTGTTGATACTGTGCGTGGCTGTAACACCGATTTCTCAGGTTTTGAGTGCAAGGCTACTTTTCGCTGCATTTGTTATTTCAATATTTGCGCTTCGTAAAATTTCTGATTTTAGGGAAATACTTCATAATGGATGGGACTTCCTCCTGAGAATTCTTCTTATACTGATTGGCTATACGTACACTGATGATGTAACCACTGCCTTTAAGGTGCTGGAAACAAATTTCAGTTTTCTGGCTATACCATTCATTCTATATGGCTCTAGGATGTACCATAAGTCGGATGTTTACAGAATTTTTTATGCGTTTATCCTCGGAGTCGCGACCGCAAGTTTTATGTGTCTCATCTATGCCATTGCCAACTATTTCGAAACGAGGGATAGTAGTGTTTTTTTTTACTACAAGTTTGTAGATGTAATCAATTCACATCCAACTTATTTTGCTTACTATCAAATAACGGCAATAACCTTCATCCTATACTTGTTTTATTTTGAAGACCTGCCGAAAGGTAGAGTGTTCGCCTGGAATGTTGTGTTGATTCTATTGTTTGGAACATTTACACTAACAGGAGGAAGGACTGCATCGATAAGTTTACTTTTTGTACTCTCTTTTTTCTTGCTCAAGTTCCTTTTGGATAAGAAGTCAGCAAAGCGAATTGTGGCCGCAGTATCAGTTGCACTTATGATGTGCGGTCTTTTTGTTGTGGGTTTTCTTGAAATTGAGATGCCTGAAATCTCTGTTCATGATTACTGGGAGAGATCAGTGCTTTGGAAGTCAGCAATTTTGGCCAATCCAGATAAAATTTTTGGCGTTGGAACCGGTGATTATAAGGAGGTACTTAATGGGTATTACAATTCTCATGGGATGGCCGCGTTTGCCGAAGATAGTTACAACGCTCATAATCAATTTATTCACCAGTACCTTACTGGAGGCTTGTTAGGCCTGATTGGTCTAACTATTTTGCTTTCGCGCCCGCTCTATGTTTCAGTGAGACGACAGGATGCATTGGGTACTATGGTACTTTTTCCATTCATTTTATATGGAATTACTGAGGTTTTTCTGGGGAGATATCAAGGGGTAATTTTCTTTGCTTTGTTTCATCAATTATTTATTTCATTTAAGTATGAAAAGGAACTTGGTGTTTGATTCAAATGTATTCCTAATTTTGCTGGTGAGTTACGTTTTCTTTTGATGATTAACAGGACTTTACTTCCTTTTTTAGATTGGGTTCTGCTTAATATTTCCATCTTTTTAGCTCACTTCTTTTATTTTGGATCCTACAATCAGATTGCCGAAGTCAATAGTATTTACTTGCTAATTTATAGCAACCTATCATGGCTTTTCCTTGCTTTGGTTTCTGGCTACCAAGTATCTCCGAAATCCTGGACTTTATTGATTGCAATTAAGGACCAATTTCTTTTTCTTTTTATACATTCAATTGTAGTTGCCTTCTTAATTGTTTCTTTTCACAAATCGTATAGCCCTTCATACATCGTACTAATTTATGCCATTTTTACCCCCCTGATTATTTCACTCAAAACAATTTACTTCCTTGTAATCCAAAGGAGAAGTAATGCCACCTTTATCAGGTACATTATTATTGGTAGTGACGATGTCGCAACTGACATTAGAAGATTTTATCTTTTAAATAGCCATCTGAACTTTCGGTTTTACGGGTATTATGACCTAACAAGTCCTGCCGACCTCAATCACCTTAGGCACACCTGCTCATTAAATAAGGTTGATCAGATATTTTGTTGCAAAAAGGACATGGACAGAGATCTGACTACACAGCTGATTAATTTTGGCCTGGATCACCTGATTCAGATTAGGCTTATAGCAATGGGCGTTGTCAAGAGTTATCAACTTCTCAGAACCGAAGCGCAGGATTTAAATCTACCTAGTGAGACCACGATCAAACTAGATGATTATGCCTATAGAACTATTAAGCGATTTTTTGATATCTCCTTTTCGCTATTGATTGTCTTTTTTGTCCTTTCATGGCTTATTCCGATAGTTGCCTTTTTTATTAAAATGGACTCCAAAGGTCCAGTGTTTTTCATTCAGATGCGAACTGGCAAGAGTGACAGGCAATTTAGATGTATTAAGTTTCGAACGATGGTGGTTAACAAGGATGCTGATACAAAGCAGGCGGTATCGAATGATCCCAGAATAACTTTTGTTGGAAAATTCTTGAGACGAACTTGCCTTGATGAATTTCCACAATTTGTTAACGTTCTGTTGGGTTCAATGTCAGTGGTAGGTCCAAGACCGTTTATGGTTCGTCATCGAGAAGAGTATAGTAAGCTGATCGAGAGTTTTATGGGCAGACATTACGTCAAGCCTGGTGTAACTGGGCTAGCACAATGTCTTGGGTTTCGAGGTGAAATAAAAGGCCTTGAGGACATGGAAAACCGTGTTCGACTTGATAGACATTACATTGAAACCTGGACGTTTTGGCTTGATATTAAGATTATTTTTCTCACAGTCGTTAGTCTGTTACGCGAAGGCAACTAACGGTATTAAGGAGTTACATGAATCTATACCCTCAATTCTTAGTTCCCGTTATCGCATTTGTCGTGACATTCCTTTTAATCCCCGTGCAGATTCGGTTGCTGGCTAGACTCGAATTGTATGACTCTACGAAGGACCATAAAATTCATAGCTCTTATACTCCCTCAATGGGAGGAATCGCGATTTACGCGGGAGTTTTGGTGGCATTGCTAATTGCAATGCCATTCTCTGAATGGGTCAAATTGAAATATTTTTTTATTGGCACCAGCCTAATGTTTTTTATCGGGCTCCGCGATGACATCCTTGGTCTAACTCCAATTAAGAAATTAATTGGCCAATTGCTCCCGATTTTAATCATTGTAATTTTTGGTAAATTATCTTTTGGTTCCTCCATACTTGGGATCCCTTCAATCTCCTTTCCTGGCTGGGTAATTTTTCTTCTTGTAATATCGGCCTTTGTTCTTACAACGAATGCATATAATTTGATCGATGGTTTAGATGGCTTGGCTGGAGTTACCGGTGTTATTGTACTTTCTTTTTTTGGATTGTGGTTTTTTTTCGCAGGCGAAAGTTATCTTTCTCTTATAGCATTGAGTGTTGTTGGGTCGATCCTGGCCTTTCTAAAATTTAATTGGCAACCCTCTAAAATTTTTATGGGTGATACGGGTGCGCTATTGATTGGATTTATTATTTCCTTTTTTGCCATCACCTTTCTTGAAGTGAACGAGAATATTGGAGACGATTTCAACATCCCCTTCTCAAGTTCGATCGGTACACTGTGTTGCGTGCTCATTATCCCGGTGTTTGATACTTCTAGAGTGGTGATCTTTCGCCTGCGAAAAGGCTTATCTCCTTTCAAGGCAGATAGAAATCATATTCACCATCAGTTCTTGAAGTTGGGATACAATCATGCGCAGTCGGTTGTTAGGATAGGGGCGATTAATATCGCGTTTGTGGTTCTGGCGATTTTACTTCGCAAACAATCAGATCTGGTATTGATACCTCTGGTTGTTGTGCTCTGTTTATTGATTAATTTTGCGCTTAAATGGCGCCAAAAGAATGCAGGAACAAATACAAAAGCTGTCTGAAGAAATAGATAAGGTTGTTGCCGACACCCGCGACTCCCTCGAATCATACCGCCTTAAGTTCATTAGCAAAAAGGGAGTGATCTCGCAGCTCTTTGATGAGTTTCGTGGACTGTCGGGTGAGGAAAAGAAGAAAGTTGGAAAGGCACTCAATGAGCTAAAACAAGCCGCTGAGGAACGTTTCAAGTCGTTGCAAGACACTCTGGAATCAAAGAAGGGGCAGGGCGATATCGATATTGATTTAACGTTGCCTCCGGTCGAGGAACAGATTGGCAATCTTCATCCCCTCAATCTCACGCGTTATAAAATCATTCAAATTTTTGAGCGGCTGGGCTTCAATGTTTCCGATGGACCAGAAATTGAAGATGACTGGCACAACTTCTCTGCGCTGAATTTTCCAGAAAATCATCCCGCCCGCGAAATGCAGGATACCTTCTTCATCGAGAAGAATCCCGACATGCTACTGCGTACCCATACTTCCAACGTGCAGATCAGGTTGATGGGGAAACAGAAACCACCTATAAGGTCTATCATGCCGGGCAGAGTGTATCGCAACGAAGCAATATCTGCACGCGCACATTGTTTCTTTCACCAGGTGGAAGGTTTGTATGTTGATAGGAATGTGAGTTTTGCGGACTTGAAGCAAACACTCTATCATTTTGCTAAAGAAATGTATGGCAAGGATATCCAGATTCGATTCAGACCTTCATTTTTCCCGTTCACTGAGCCGAGCGCAGAGATCGATATCTCATGCCTGATTTGCTATGGCGATGGATGTACGGTGTGTAAGCATAGCGGGTGGGTAGAGATTGCGGGCTCAGGTATGGTTCATCCTAATGTGCTTAAAAATTGCGGCATCGATCCAGAGGAGTATACGGGTTTCGCATTTGGGATGGGTATTGAACGCGTTACACAACTTCGCTATCGCGTTAATGATCTGAGGTTGTACTCAGAAAACGACATCCGGTTTTTGAAGCAGTTTAAATCGGTTATTTAAATCTTTGGCAGCCCCTCGCGAGCTCGGCCGGGGTGTTGGTACTCTGGACTCAAACACCCAAGGACATCTGCAATCTCCATCCCTTGGCCGTTTTTTTGGGTAACTTACAGGTATGAATCTTCAAAAAGTTAAAACAGTCGGGGTTGTAGGAGCTGGGACCATGGGTTCAGGCATCGCGCAGGTCTGCGCAATGGCTGGGTATGATACCCTTGTTTTTGATGTCAATGCGGACCTTCTGCAAAAAGCTTTGAAAGATATTGAGCGGAACCTAAATGTGGGTGTTGAGAAGGGGAAGATCACCCAAGATCAAAAGCAAGCTACATTGGCTAGTGTTTCAATAGCCGAATCACTTTCTGATCTCAAAGTTGATTTAATCGTGGAGGCTGTAGTGGAACGACTTGATATTAAACAGCAAATATTTTCCGAGTTAGAAAAAATCAACACTGAGGAGACGATCTTATCGACCAATACCTCCTCAATTCCGGTGACTCAAATTGCGCGAGCGTTAACCAATCCTTCGCGATGTGTCGGTCTCCATTTTTTCAATCCTGCTCATATCATGAAACTTGTTGAGGTGATTGCCGGAGCGAAAACATCCCCGGAGGTGATAGAGCTGATGAAAAACTTTGCACGATCAATCAAAAAAGATCCGGTGGTTGCAAAAGATTCACCGGGGTTTATCGTTAATCGGGTGGCTCGTCACTATTATGTCGAAGCCTTACAATTACTTGAGGAACAAATCGCAGATATTGAAACAATAGATCAACTGCTTCAGAGTTCTGGACTCAAAATGGGACCTTTCAAACTTATGGACCTTATAGGCGTTGACACGAATTTTTCTGTAACTACTTCGATGTATAATGCGTTTCACCAAAACCCAAAGTTCAGACCCAGCAGAATACAGGAGCAAAAAGTAAGTGCCGGAGAGCTAGGTAAAAAGTCAGGTAGAGGATTTTATGATTACTCGAGTTAGTTTGCTGTTTGCTGTTTTGGGTATCTCATCATGCGAGCCAAATTTAGTGGATGACCCAATTCCCTTGGCGTCATTCTCGGATGTGGTCATCAATCCATCATTTCCCGAATACACAGACTTAAATAGAGATGGGGGATTCAAAGACATTAGCAACCTTAAGGACGCGGGTGTAAGGGGAATCATTGTTTATCGCAAGTCAGCCACATCGTTTTTTGCGTTCGAAAAGAACTGTTCTTATACTCCTAATGAAGCCTGCGCAACTGTTGAGGTACACTCTTCGGGTCTATTTATGATTGACCCCTGCTGTGGATCTTCGTTTTCATTTGAGGATGGAATGCCAAGTGGCGGACCTGCGTGGCGACCACTTCGTCAATATCGTACTCAATTTGATGGAGGTGTCCTCACCATCACAGAGGAAATCCTGAATTAGTATTTTGCATGTTTACTTCCGTAGAAGAAGTAGATACCCAAACCGATCAGGATCCAAATCCCACAGATGACGAAAATGATAGGGTTGAGGAATAGCATCACTCCACCACAACAAACAATCCCCATAATAGGTACAAACGGGAACAATGGTGTTTTAAAAGGTCGTTCAAATTCAGGGTGCTTGTATCTCAATAAAAGTATTCCCAGACAAACAATCATGAATGCCAGCAAAGTGCCAATGGAAACAAGTTCGCCCAGAATACCAATTGGAAGCAGCCCACAGGCAATCATGGCGATTACCCCAGTAATTACTGTTGCCACATAAGGTGTTTGAAATTTCTCGTGAATTTTAGAAAAAGGGGCGAAGAATAAACCGTCATTGGACATTGAGTAAAACACGCGTGTTTGCCCCATGAGCATCACCAGAATTACCGAACTCAGTCCCGCAATTGCGCCAAGTTTAATAAACGGACTTAACCAAACCAGTCCGCTTCCAGCTTTGTCGATTGCAACAGCTATAGGTGCGGCTGTATTCAACTCATTAAAGGGTGCAATCCCTGTCATCACAAGGGCCACCAGGATGTAGACTACGGTGCATATTAGCAGTGATCCCAAAATCCCCCAAGGCATATCTTTCTGCGGATTTTTTGCCTCTTGCGCAGCCGTAGACACAGCATCGAAGCCTATATAGGCAAAGAAAATAACTGCCGAGGCTCTAAAAATTCCTGTCCAGCCGAATTGGCCAAAATTTCCAGTATTCTCAGGGATAAACGGCACCCAATTATCATTGTTGATGTAGAACCATCCCGCGATAATGAATAGCGCGATAACGGTTAGCTTAAGGACAACAACAAAATTGTTAAAGTTGGCGGATTCTTTAATTCCTCTGTAAAGGAGTATTGTGATAACAAGAACAATTATCACAGCGGGTAAATTGACAATTGATCCCGTAAAGAACAATTCATTGTTTTCGTTGATTGATATTGGAGCCGTAGCAAAACTGGCAGGAATATCAATTCCAAATGTTGAAGACAAGAAATTAACAACGTAACCCGACCACCCGACAGCAACTGTTGCTCCAGAAAAGAGATATTCCAAAATCAATGCCCAACCAATAATCCATGCTACTATTCTTCCCATTGTTGCATATGCATAAGTGTACGCGCTTCCCGCGATGGGAATCATGGCCGCAAATTCCGCGTAACACAATCCTGCAAATGCACAGGCCATTGCAGAGACGACAAAAGAAATTGCAACAGCAGGACCAGCATATTGTGCTGCAGCCTGTCCGGTCAAAACAAAAATTCCAGCGCCAATCACGGCACCAATTCCCAGAGCAACGAGGTTTGTTCTACTTAGTGTCCGTTTAAGAGTACTGGAACTTCCCGACTCAGCTTTTAATACTTCCATCGGCTTCGTTTTGAAAAGGGAATTTGGCATAACAGTGTGAGTTGGTAATTCTTAAAAGTAAAAAGAATTGAGGGGGTTGCTCAATGAAACCAAACTAAAATTATTCCGGAAGTGTAAATGTGAAGCTGAAATTGGTGCGTTGTGTTGCATTCGCTGGAGGATTCCATTTTGGCCCTTGGGTAATCACCCTGATTAGTTCTTCATCACAACCATATCCCAATGATCTCTCAACTTGAAAATCATATGGAGTTCCGTCATTTGCAATTCTAAACGACAAAGCAACCTCTCCTTCAATTCTATTTTCAATCGCACTTTGAGGATATATCACATTTTTTTTCACATAATCTTGATGTTCATCTTCCAGCCCTGGCACCGGAGAAGCCTGCTCGGCTGCACGTAGCGCTAACTTTTTGGATTTTGATATTTCACTTCTTGCTTCCTCTGTAGCTAAATCAGCTTTTGCCGTTTCCTTCCTAGCTGTGGTGATTTCATCTCGCACACGTAGGTCTTTATCGTCTGCCATTGAAAACGTCTCATTCTCTTCTGTGGAAGTTAAAGTTTGCTCAGTAGTTAAGTTTTCGTTACTGAGAGTGGCACCGGCCCCTGTAGTTTCAGTTGAAGGCTTTGTTTCGATTGGCTTTGACTGTTCTGAGGCTAAGCGTTCACGTATTTCTGTTTTTGGCTTAGAATTGATTATAGGTTTCGATTGTTCAGCTTCCTCGTGAGCCTCTTCATGCAGTGATATGGTCTCTTCTTTTGGCTGTGCTGTGATTTCGTCAGTCTGATCTTTTGATTCTGAAGTTTTGTTTAACGCGATAGTGCCATTTTCATTTTTTCTGGAAGAGATGTCGACAACTATATAGGTAGCAGCTATAACTAATATGATGGAAGCGGCAATTCGCAATGGCCAAGATATTATCGTGTGTTTTTTTTGCAGAATGTCTTTCTCAATAGCATTAACGTCTTTTTCGAATTGTCCCGGATCAATTGACTCAGCTCCTTCCAACGCATCCGCAAGAAATGGATCATTTAGGGCCCGCTTTTCGAGCGCGTGCATTTCATCTGGAGAAAGTTCTCCTTTCAGGTATTTTGCAATTTGGTCCTTGAGGTTATTCACCTTCCATACATTTTTTCAAATTCCTTTTTCCGTTTTGAATGTGGCTTTTCACCTTTCCGAGATCTAGTCCTGTCTGCCGTGAAATGTCTTTGTAGCATACCGACTTTAGATAGAACAATTCGACACATCCTTTTTGCTCATCACGCAATTGTTCTATGCATCGTTCCAATTTTTGTAAATCTTCTTCATTTGTATCAGTTCCACCTTCAGGATGCACTTCCAAGGTGTTTTCCATAAAAACCTCCCTAAATTCTTCTGTACTTTTCCCTTTGGAGGCTCTTAGAGCCATTAAACAATGATTTCGGCTGGTAGTATACAGCCAACTCTTAAAATGCTGAATTTCGTGATTCATGAGACTTTTTGGGAGCTTCTCGAATATCTGCATTACAGCATCTTTCGCATCGTCCCGATCCTTCAGATATTTTAGACACACGCCATATATCATTGCGCTATACCTTGAAAATAGTTCCCCAACGAGACTTATTTCCCCGGCCTGCTGATAGGCAACTATAATCTCTTCATCTGACTTTTCAGAATCCTTTTCTCGAAGGAACATCTTCCAAGTTAAAAATTATGTAAACATTTAAGGAAATCGACCAACCTCGCATCGCTGTTAATAGCCAGATGATTCTTAAGTCGTCAGAGCACCAAAAATTGATTTAAGGTTGACGAAGTTCTTGAATTGGCCACGCATAAAGGGCGATGACAAGGGAGGATATCGACAGGAATTCATAAACCTGATTCAGGCTCAGAATCTAATGAACAGACTCTAGAATTGCCTTTTTCTTAGCAAAAGGGCCGTCTAATAGGCTTATTTACGCTTCTTAAACCTTGTTTTATGTCCCGCCAAACAGGAAATTTGCATACGCTCTATTTATGACGAATAAAATCAGCGCAGTAATCATCACCTACAACGAAGAGGCCAACATTGGTCGTTGTATCGATTCGTTGCGACCTATTGCAGATGAGATTATCGTGGTCGACTGTTTTTCAACCGACTACACCAAGGAGATCTGCTTATCAAAAGGAGTCACTTTTGTCCAAAATGAATTTTTGGGTTTTGCCAATCAGAAAAACTATGCGGCATCCCTAGCGTCCAACGACTATATACTTTCCCTCGATGCGGACGAGTATTTGTCTATCGATCTAACAGATTCAATTCGTGCGGCAAAGAACAGTATGAAATTTGAGGGATACACGATGAATCGGTTGTCAAGCTATGCAGGAGAATGGGTGCGTACTTGTGGCTGGTATCCTGATACGAAGCTGAGGCTGTGGAAAAAAGGCAAAGGCAGTTGGCGTGGGCAAGGTATTCATGAAAGGGTTGAGATGAATGGAAAACACACCATTAAACATCTTTCAGGGGATTTACTTCATCATGCGTATGATAACATAACGCAATTTTTGGAAAAAATTCAAAGATACTCTGATATCTACGCTCGAGAACACAGATTTAAACTTGAATCGTCTGGTTTTAAAATTTTTTATAAGACAACCTTTGCTTTTATTAAGAGCTTCTTCCTAAAACAAGGAATTATTGATGGGTATAAGGGTCTCCTTATTTCAGTTTGTAACGCAAATTTTGTTTTTTATAAATATTCTAAATTGCGTGAAGCCAACAATCAGCTTAGCGCAAGCCTTATTATTTCAACTTATAATAGAGAGGATGCTCTCGAGCTAACTTTGCTAGGAGTACTTCATCAGTCTGAGCTACCAGACGAAGTCATTATTGCTGATGATGGATCTGGAGATGAGACCAAAAAGCTAATAGATAAGTACCGCAGCAAATTTCCGGTTCCAATTGTGCACTGCTGGCACGAAGATCAGGGATTTCGCCTTGCGACCATAAGGAACAAGGCAATTGCAAGAGCTCAAGGTGAATATCTGATCATGATTGACGGAGATATCATCATGCACAAGCATTTTATAAGAAGTCACAAGCGAAATGCTAAGATGAATCAATTTTTGCAAGGATCTAGAGTTCTTTTGCAGCAAGACCTTACCAAAAACACTTTGGAGAATAAACGTGTTTCATTTAATTTTTTTACACCCGGTATCCGCAATCGCTTTAATACTCTTTACTCTAATTTCTTGTCCAGAATTGCTTCTTTCTACAACAATAAGCCGAACCGAATTCGAGGAGCTAACCTCTCATTTTGGAAGCAAGATGTAGTACGAGTGAATGGGTTTAATGAAGACTTTGTAGGGTGGGGAAGAGAAGACTCAGAATTTGCTGTTCGAATGAACAACATGGGCATTAGGCGAAAACATCTCAAGTTTGCTGGATTTGGGTACCACCTTTATCATAAAGAAAGTTCTCGCGAAGCACTACGCAAAAATGATCTCATCCTTGAGCAAGCTATTATTGAACAACTCACTAGTTGTCAAAACGGAATCGGCAAGTATATTGCCGCATGAAAGTTAGCGGCTTCTCCTTTGTAAGAAATGCAGTGAAGTTTGATTATCCCGTAGTGGAGGCCATCACTTCTATCCTTCCTCTCTGCGATGAATTCGTTATTGCCGTGGGAGCCTCTGAAGATGAAACGCGGAAACTAATCCAATCGATTGGGTCGCCAAAGATTAAAATAATTGACACAGTTTGGGATGAGTCTCTTCGTACAGGGGGGCGAACGTTTGCAATTGAAACCAATAAGGCGTTTAATGAAATCTCATCCGATTCGGATTGGGCTTTTTATATCCAAGGAGATGAGATCGTTCATGAAAAATATCACGATCGGATCAAGGAGGCAATGCTCCGCTACAAAGACGACCCAACAGTCGATGGACTAATATTTAATTACCTCCATTTTTATGGATCATACGATTACGTTGGGGATGCATATCGATGGTATAGAAGAGAAGTGCGAGTTATTAAAAATGATAAGTCGATAACCTCTTACAAGGATGCGCAGGGTTTTCGTAAAAGGCCTGACATCAAGTTGCGTGGAAAGCTGATTGATGCATACGTGTATCACTATGGCTGGGTGCGAGATCCAAGAGCGATGCAAGGAAAGCAAAGGTCATTCAATCACTTTTATTTCGATGACGAGTGGATAGAGAAGCACATCGGACAGGCAGAGTCATTTGACTATACAGGCATAGACGCACTACGAAGGTTTGAAGGAACTCACCCAAAAGTGATGCAGCCGAGAATACACGCTATCAATTGGCAATTCGATCACGACATTTCCAAAAACAATTTAAGAACGAAGGACAGATTCAAACGAGTAGTTGAAAAACTCACTGGATGGAGAATTGGTGAGTTTCGCAATTATAAAATCGTCTGATAAATCTCTGGTTTTCTTTCGTATTTTTGGCCCTTTATGGAAGGTTCCTCCAGATCGCAGTATTCGGAAAAAGAGAAGCTCACCGTTTTTAACAACGAGTTTTTGCCCCACATCAACTCGATGTACAACTTTGGGTATAGGCTCACGCTGGACGAGGATGACGCGAAAGACCTCGTGCAGGATACCTACATGAAGGCTTATCGCTTTATAGAATCATTCCAAAAAGGAACTAATGCAAAGGCATGGCTGTTCCGGATTTTGAAAAACAGTTTCATTAACGATTATCGCAAGAAAAGTAAGGAACCAAACAAAGTTGACTATCAAGAGGTAGAAAGTTATTACAACTCGGATGATGTGGATCGACAAATCACGACAGATCTCAGGGTTGAGGCCTTACAAAACATGATTGGAGATGAGATTTCCAATGCATTGAACGCACTGGATGTCGATTTCAGGACGGTGATCATACTAGCCGACCTAGAAGGATTTAAGTATGATGAAATGGCGAAAATTCTCGACATTCCAATTGGAACGGTGAGAAGCAGATTGCATAGAGCAAGAAACTTATTGAAAGATAAATTGAGCGAATACGCAAAAAAAATGGGTTACAAAAACGCTTAGCCTATGAGCCATCTCGACAATCCCTTTTCAAAACCATCAGGCGAAAAAGTCACGTGCCTGGAAATGCTTCAGGTTATTTTAGACGGTGAGGCTACGGAAGAGCAACATCTCTATTTTAAGAAACACATGGATGCGTGTATGCCCTGCTACAAATCGTTTGAGTTGGACATGCAAATCCGACAGCTGATCAAATCAAAATGCTGTGGAGGCCAAGTACCTGAAGACCTTGTTGACCGTATCAAGAGTCAGGTGAATTCGATCTCCTGAATGGCTGGAAAGGCTATCATTTTTTCCGCTCCATCAGGCTCTGGTAAGACTACGCTGGTAAAATACCTACTGGAAAATAATCCCGACCTGGGGTTCTCCATTTCAGCATCAACACGCGACAAACGCGGTCGTAGTGAACAAGATGGAAAGGATTATTACTTTCTCACACCGTCAGAATTCAAAAAGAAAATAGATAACGATGAGTTTATCGAGTGGGAAGAGGTGTATGAGGGAAATTTTTACGGAACTCTGAAGTCTGAAATCCAACGTCTGTGGGACTCAGGTAAAAATGTGATCTTCGATGTAGACGTAAAAGGTGGAATCAATTTGAAAAAGTATTTTGGTGATAAAGCCATTTCTATTTTTGTGAAGGTGCCCTCACTTGAAATCCTCGAACAACGCCTCCGTGACAGAGGTACGGAGTCTCAGGAAAGCCTTTCAAGACGACTATTCAAGGTAAAATTTGAGATGACCTTTGAAGACAAATTTGATGTCGTGTTGATAAATGACAACCTTGAGACATCAAAGGCGAAAGCGCAAAGTTTATACGAAGACTTCTGCAGAAAGAATTAGACACACATGGACTCAAAAAAAACAATTGGGCTTTTTTTTGGATCCTTTAACCCCATTCATGTCGGGCATTTGATCATCGCCAACAGCATGTTGGAAAACGGGCCATTGGACAAGGTGTGGTTCGTAGTTACGCCACAGAATCCATTAAAACCAAGCAGAGGATTGTTGCATGAGTTTGATCGGTTTGATATGGTGAAAGCGGCTATAACCGATAACTACAAGTTCGAGGTTTCAGATGTTGAGTTCCATTTGCCTAAGCCTAGCTACACCGCATATACTCTTGCACATCTTTCAGAAAAAAACCCGGATAAAAATTTCGTTTTGATAATCGGTGAGGATAACCTCGCCAATTTTGGCCGTTGGAAAAACCATGAACATATACTCGAGTCTTATCAACTCTTTGTTTATCCGCGTCCACGTGTAACAAATTCTGATTTGAAACGTCACGCCAATGTGAAGATGGTTGACGCACCTGTGCTGGATATATCTGCAACTTTTATCAGAAATCAGATAAAGGGCAACAAGTCGATAAAGTACCTCGTTCCAGAGTCAGTGGAACACTTGATTGAGTCAAGAGGTTTCTATCTTTAAGTTACTAAATGTCACTTTTCAGGATTTTTAAAATTACTGGCCTGATGCTGGCCTTCTCCTTCTCGGCATTCGCAGGAGGCATAAGAGGTAAGGTTACCACTGAAGATGGTTCTCCGCTGGCCTACGCTACTATTTTTGTCAATCAAACTGGGTCGGGTGCGGTTACAGGTTTGGAAGGGGACTACGAGATATCGCTACCGAGCGGAAGTTATGATTTAGTCTTCCAATATCTCGGTTATGAATCCGTATCGAAGGAGGTTACCGTAAATGATACGTGGACAATTCTTGACATCACGCTAAAGAGTCAGGCAATTGTATTGCAGAATGTGACGATCACAGCAGCTGATGAGGATCCCGCCTACACCATCATGCGCAAGGCGATAGCTAAAGCCAAGTTTCACACGCAGGAAATTGATACTTATTCTGCGAAGGTCTACATCAAAGGGAAAGGTAGACTTAAAGACTATCCATGGATCGCAAAAAAAGCACTGGAGAAAGAGGGTGTGACAAAAGATCGATTATTCATTTCTGAGTCTGTCAGCGAAGTTATTTACACGCGACCTAACAAATTTGAAGAGAAGGTGATTGCCGTATACAGTAGCGGAAACGATAATGAAACCTCGCCTAATGAATATGTCTTCGGAAGTTTCTACGAGCCAGAGATTGCCGAAACCATTTCGCCACTATCACCGAAATCCTTCTCCTACTATCGGTTTGAATACCAGGGTACTTTCAAAGACCGAAGCTATGAGGTTAGCAAAATCAAAGTAACTCCAAGATCGAGAGGCGACAATGTATTTGAAGGCACATTATTTATTGTTGAGGATTGGTGGAGTATTCATAGCCTTGACTTCAAAGTCACAAAACTGGGAATAGATTTTCAGGTTAAACAGATTTATAATCCTGTAGAAGACAAAGCGTGGCTACCAGTTTCTCAACAGTTCCAGGTGGAGGGAAAGGTTTTTGGATTTGAGTTCGAGTATGAGTATTTGGCAACTGTTAAAGATTACAAGATTACACTTAATCCAGACTTGCAGTTGGATATGCAGGTGATCGATGAGAAGTTGGAAAAAGAATATTCGGAGCAGATAAAAACGCAGTTCAGCAAGAAGGATCAGGATTTGAAGGAACGATTGGAAAGTGGAAAGGAGATTACTAATAAGGAACTACGAAAGTTGGTGAAGGAGTATGAAAAGGAGGAGCTCAAGAAGTCAGATGAACCGGAAGTTGTTTCCGAAAGGATCTTTAAAGTCGATTCTCTTGCGCATAAAAAAGATTCATCATTCTGGACAGAAATGAGACCGACTGCGCTGACTGCGGAGGAGATCAAGGGTTATCACAAAGCGGATAGTCTTGCCGAGATAGAGAGGAAAAAGGAAGAAGGAGATACACTGAAGTCATCTAAACATAAGGGATTTCAACCTTGGGATATTTTGATCGGAGATAATTACAAACTGTCAAAAACGTCCACTTTTATAATTCATACACCAGGAGGTGGTTTCAATACGGTTGAGGGATTTAACCTTATTTATAAAATCGGGTATGTCAAACGTTGGGTAGATCGAGATTCTGTGAACACACACTTACGACCCAAAGTGTCACGACTGGAAATCACGCCAATTGCTCGTTATGCTTTTTCCAGAGGGAAGCTATCAGGAAAATTGAATATCAACTACCGATCAACAAACACGCAGCTTGTTGTCGAGGGAGGCAGGTATGTTCAACAATTTAATGCAGATGAACCAATTCATCCACTTGTCAACACTTTTACCACGCTGTTGCTCGAAAAGACTCTAATGAAATTGTACGAGCGCGATTTCATTGACATTAACTATCGACAGAGGATCAATCCAAAGCTGACCATGACAGCTTCGTTGGATATTGCCAGGCGAACAGAATTATTCAATACGTCAGACTTTCAGCTGGTAGATAGGAGTAAAGAAGCCTACACCTCGAATGAGCCAGTAAATCAATTGCTGTCTACAACCACCTTTCCAACACATAACGCGGTAATTGGTTCGCTTGGGTTTGAAGCAAGGCCATGGCAGAAGTATAGAATGCGAAATGGTCGCAAATACCGGGTGGAGAATTCATCACCGTTGTTCACATTAGATTTCACTCATGGGTTCAACAACCTACTAAATAGTGATGTTGATTATGATTTGATTGAAGTTGGAGTGAAACACTCGCTGCGTTTGGGCATACGCGGAAAACTTGATGTAGCATTAAAAGGTGGCAAGTTTGTGAACAATCGGAAGATGTATTTTATGGATTATGCGCATTTTCTTGGTAACCAAACGCCAATTATTACCACTGATCCAGTGGGAAGCTTTCGTCTGTTGGATTACTACATCTACAGCACCCGTGACAAATATTTTACTGCTAATGTTCATTATCATTTTAGAAAGTTTTTGGTTACACAGATACCGATCATTCGCCTAACAGGGATCACAGAAAATGTGTTTGTAAACTACCTGGCGACACCGCTATCTGCTGATTATACAGAAATTGGCTATTCACTAGACGGCATTTTGAGAATCTTTAGGCTTGAAGGTGCAGTATCGTTTACTAATGGAGCCTATCAAAACTATGGATTCAGGATTGGTGTTGCGACCAGCGTCAATCTTGGATTTGACTAAAACATCTTTCGCACTTTCCATACTTTTGTGGTGTGCCTAACATCCCCATGATCAAGTCGATCGATTGCCGTCAGTTATTTGAACTTCGAGAAAACGTTCCGTTGATTGACGTTCGCTCAGAGTCAGAATTCGACTCAGGGCATATCCCTGGTGCGATTAATATCCCACTACTGAGAGATGAGGAGCGGAAGATAGTAGGAACAGACTACAAACAACGAGGTAGGGCGGAGGCAATTCGTTCAGGTTTTCGATTGGTAGGGCCTCGACTAGGTGATATGATTGACGAAGCAACAGCTGTGACTCCGAAAAAGGAATTGATGATTCATTGTTGGAGAGGTGGCATGCGCTCATCGAACTTTGCACAATTTGTGGGAATGGCTGGCGTAAAAAGTTGGGTGCTCACAGGCGGATACAAAGCTTACAGACAGGAGGCTCAAAGTCAGTTTCAAAAACCGCTCAAGCTTATTCTTCTTTCCGGTTGCACTGGCAGTGGCAAGAGTGAGGTTTTGCGCGCGCTTCGCCAAAAGGGTGAACAAATATTAGATCTTGAGAAACTTGCCAACCATAAGGGCTCAGCTTTTGGAGGGTTGATGATGCCACCGCAACCAACCACAGAACAATTCGAAAATTTACTTTTCGAGGAGATCAGACCCTTGGACGTTGAAAAACCAGTGTGGGTAGAGGATGAGTCGATTGCGGTCGGGCGAGTTTTTATTCCCTCGTCATTTTGGTCAACGATGCGAAAAAGCCCGGTCATGATGTTGAATCTTGATAGAGACGTCCGCATTCAGCGATTAGTAGATGAATATGGCCCGGCAGATAGAGACGAATTCCTTGAAGCGATGACAAAGATCACAAAGAAACTGGGTGGACAGCACTTTAATGCGGCAAAAGAAAAGCTTGTGCAAAACCAGATGCCAGAAGTAATGGAAATATTGCTGACCTATTACGACAAGGCTTATACAAATAGCATGCAAAGGAGAAATCCTGAGAACATAGGAGCCATTGATTGGGACGGCAAGAGTGCGGATGAGGCTGCGCAAAACCTGATACAACTCTCTAAACAAACGACACTATTTTGACTCATGGATATTAAGCTTACACAATTCAGCCACGGGGCGGGATGCGGTTGTAAAATTTCACCAGCCGTTTTAGAGACAATGCTTCATTCCGAGCAAGCGAAGGCAATTTTTCCCTCATTGCTTGTGGGCAATGAGTCGAAAGATGATGCAGCAGTTTATGACCTGGGAGATGGAACATGCATTGTCAGCACTACTGATTTTTTTATGCCGATTGTTGACGATCCATTTTTGTTTGGAAGTATTGCTTCCGTGAATGCGATCAGTGATGTGTATGCGATGGGGGGAGAGCCTTTGATGGCAATTGCGATTTTGGGTTGGCCAATAAATAAAATCCCAGCAGAAGTCGCGAGAGAAGTCCTTGAAGGTTCACGAGACGTTTGTAAAAAGGCTGGGATACCGTTGGCCGGTGGCCACAGTATCGATTGCCCCGAACCAGTATTTGGATTGGCTGTGACTGGCAAGGTTAGAAAAGAGCATCTCAAACAAAATAACCAGGCAAAGGCAGGATCGAAATTGTACCTGACAAAATCACTCGGTATAGGAATAGTTACAACAGCACAAAAGAAAGGAATTGTAAAAGAGCAGCATCTGAATAAGGCAGTTGAAAGTATGTTGACGCTAAACAGTTTTGGGGCGGTATTGGGAAAACTACCTTACGTCAACGCGCTGACCGATGTTACCGGTTTTGGATTGTTGGGGCACTTGAGCGAAGTGTGTGAAGGAAGTAATCTTTCTGCCGACATTGAGTTTGGCAAAGTTCCCACGTTCGATTTTCTGGATGATTATATTCAACAAAAAAGTATGCCGGGAGGCACACAAAGAAACTGGGATAGCTACGGTCACAAGGTCAGCCCCATCACAGATGCGCAACGGGTAATATTAGCTGATCCACAAACCAGTGGTGGACTGTTAGTTTCTGTAGATGCAGAAAAGGCCGGTGAGTTTGAATCTCTTGCTAAAGAGAATGGATTGAACGTTCAAGCGTTTGGACAACTGGTAACAAAGTCGCCTTACGTAGTGAAAGTAAATTAGAAGCCTAGTTAGCCTTCACCCTCTCAACCTTTGTGACGAAATATTTGGTATCGCCTCTCCAGGGGAATCTCATGTAACGTTTTACAAAATACAGATTGACACGTTCTCCACTGAGTGAAACTTCCTGGAGATTTTTCAGTACTTCAGTCTGATCAGATTCAATTGAAAAATCAAATGTTTCCGCAACCGGACTGACGCCTTTCAGCGCGCCAAAAGAGTCGAGGCTTATCTTCCCTTCGTGAGTTTTGAAAAGAATACCTTTTTCCGTCACCCTCAACACTTTTCCGGCCATCACTCCACTTTCATATTCGCCCCAATAGGCAAAACTCAAAACCGCAAGTCCTAATATCAGTGCGATTAGCAAAATGCGTTTTACGATTTTCATCGTTGCCCTGCCGGCTCGTTTGAAAATATTATCTTCTTCCATTGGCTTGAGAGTTGGACTTAAGCAATTTACCTTTTCTCTTCAATTTAACATAGAAGTAAATCGACACTGCAGTCACTATAATAGCTATGAATTGTGAATGAGAAATCCAGTCTTCGATTACAAATCCTCGTGCAATGTCACCGCGCAATACCTCAAGAACAGATCGGCCTATTGAATAAACTATTAGATAGATAAGAAACATTTGGCCATCGAACTTTTTGTTTGATTTAAATATCAGTAGGAAAGCCATGATGGAAAAAATCATTCCCGCTTCATAAAGCTGCGTGGGGTGCAGTGGTGTGTTTAAAGGCTCTGCCTGACAAACGGGATTGGTAAAAACCACACTTAGAAAACTATCAGTCGGTTTGCCATGGCAACAACCGGCCATGAAGCATCCTATCCTGCCAAATCCGTGGACAATACACGTAACCACTGCCATCACATCCAACATCGGCAACACGGGTATTTTATTCCTGCCAAAAAACCACAACATGGTTGGAATGGCGAACAAAAGAGATCCGAAGAAAACAAAGCCTCCACCACCGATCAGCTTAGCGGGATGACTGAGGTAATAGGAAGGGTTTTCAAAGAGAAAGAAAAATTTGCCACCAATAAATGCGGCAATAACTATGTAAAGAAAAAGGGTGTTACTCTGATCGTAGGATACGCCAAACTGTTTTTTCGCAGCGCGTGCCATATAGACTAAACCGCCAATTGCCCCGATAGCAATAAAAAATCCGTAGGAATAAATGGTGACGGGCCCTATTTCGAAAAGTATGGGATGCATCGTGTAATGTGCTGATTATTGCAGAGCCCGACTGACAGAACTACACAGTCATGATCTCAGCCTCTTTTCTCTTCATCAGGCTGTCAATCTTCTCAATATGCTCATCGGTAAATTTTTGAACCGACCCTTCTGCGTTTTTAATATCATCTTCTGACACCCCCTTGATTTTTTTCAGGTGTTCGTTGATGTCTTTGCGTACGTTGCGAACGCTGACACGACCATGTTCGCACTCCTGCCCGACTTGCTTTACCAATTGCTTTCTTCTTTCCTCTGTAAGCATTGGTACGTTGATGATCACCTGCTGTCCATCATTTTGAGGAGTGAGGCCAAGATTAGCAGCCAAAATTGCTTTTTCGATTTCCGGGATGAGGGTTTTCTCCCACGGCTTGATGAATATACTGCGTGCATCAGGTGTGGTCACCGATGAAACTTGGTTGAGTGGACTCATTGCACCATAGTAACTCACTTGTAAACCATCCAACATTGAAGGACTTGCCTTGCCCGCCCTGATTTTGGTAAGCTCGTGAGAAACGTGACTCACTGCTTTGTCCATTAAATCTTTCGCTTCCTGCAGGTACAATTCAATTTCTTCCATGACAAATAGGGTTCAATCGTAAGACTTAGTACTTAAAATATTTAGCTGATCAAAGTGCCGGTTTCTTCACCCTTGGCAATCCTTAGCAAGTTACCTTGTTTATTCATGTCAAATACCACGATTGGCAGCTTGTTTTCCATGCAGAGGGTAAATGCAGTCATATCCATAATGTTCAGATTCTTCTCATAAGCCTCTTGAAACGACAATTTGTCGTAGCGTACGGCATCGCTGAATTTTTCTGGATCTTTTGAATAAACACCGTCAACTCTTGTGCCCTTGAGCACCACATCTGCCTGCACTTCAATCGCTCTCAAGCTTGCCGTTGAGTCCGTAGTAAAGTAGGGGTTGCCGATACCAGCGCCAAATATCACGATGCGTCCCTTTTCGAGGTGGCGTATTGCTCTTCTTCGGATGAAAGGTTCACATACCTGTTCCATCTTTATTCCCGACATCAGGCGAGTATACATACCATGTCGTTCCAGCGCACTTTGCAATGCCATGCCGTTCACCACAGTGGCCAGCATGCCCATGTAATCACCTTGCACCCGATCAATACCAAGTGCCTCAGCCTGACCACCTCTGAAAATATTTCCACCTCCAATGACAATTGCGATTTCTACTCCCTGCTCTCTCACCGTTTGAATTTCGGCCGCGTACTGCTCAAGCATAGCCGGATCAATGTTTGTGTTCTTATTACCACCCTGGAGAGATTCGCCACTTAGTTTAAGTAGAATGCGCTTATATTTCATGAGATCAGTTTAGAGCTAAAACCGTGCAAATATATCGGTTTTGGGTGAAAAGTCGCTTTTGAAATAGTGAGTCAGAACTCAATGAGCACTTGACCTTTCTCTACACTATTTCCTTTTTCCACCTTCACATTTTTGACTGTGCCGTCACCGGGCGACTTTAGAATATTCTCCATCTTCATCGCCTCGAGAATGAGGAGCGGATCGCCAGCTTTCACGTTGTCGCCAGCTTTTACTTTCAGGTCGATGATTAGTCCCGGCATAGGAGCTTTAACTGAATTGACCTTGCTTGCGGCACCTGCATTCATTCCCATTGTCTCTAGTAACAATTCAAACTTGTCCTTAACAGAGATGGGATAAATTTTTCCATTGACCTTGATGTGAAAAGATTTTGTGGCCAAATCCTGCTTCACAATCTCGGCCCGATAACTTTTGTTTTTATAAATGATATGAAAATAGCCGTCAGAGACTTTGGCAAAGTCCCAGTCCAGCAGGCTGCCATTAACGGTTAGGCCTTCGTTAGAAGAAAGCACTTCGAACTCCTGATCTTTAACTTTGACCTTGTACATCATTCAAAAATAGTTGTCTTCCCGACATCGCCCAATTCAACGTCAAAAATTGTGAATTGTGGTCATGGCCGTTACCTTTGTGCCATCAATTAGGGGTGCCAATAATACGGGCTGAGATTATACCCATAGAACCTGATGCCGATAATGCGGCCGAAGGGAGGCAAGGATTAAACGTACGTGTCGCATTCCCCTGTGCTACACAGGTTTAAACCAAAAAATAAAATGTTAAGATTAGTACTCACGGCAATTGGCTGTGTAAGCTTTGTGTTCAGCAAGGCTCAGTTTTCTATTTCAGGAACGGTAAAGGATGCAAAAGCGGAGCCCCTGATTGGGGCGACAGTTCAAACTGATGCGGGCGGCTATTATGCCGTTAGCAATGATTTGGGAGAGTTTGTGATAAACGATGTTTCTCCTGGGGAATACGTTCTCACTGTTCGCTTTCTCGGATTTGAAGAGGCACAAAAAAATGTGACCGTAAACAGCAACCTCGACCTGGATTTTGTTCTTCGCGAAGATGTAAGGATCGCAGAAGAAGTTATCGTGCTGGCTACTCGTGCATCGGAGAATAGCCCGACTACCTACACGAATCTGAATAAGGCGGAGATTCGTAAGCAAAATTTCGGGCAAGATCTTCCGTACATGCTCAACTGGACACCTTCACTGGTAACTACGTCAGATGCTGGTGCCGGTGTTGGCTATACCGGACTTCGAATTCGCGGAAGCGATGCGACAAGGATCAATGTCACCATCAATGGCATTCCGTACAATGACAGTGAATCGCAGGGCGTATTCTGGGTTGACATTCCGGACATTGCTACCTCGACTCAGAGTATTCAGTTGCAACGTGGTGTTGGCACGTCAACGAATGGAGCTGGTGCATTTGGTGCCACTATCAACCTGCAAACAACGAATAGAAATGACGCACCTTACTCTGAGGTGATCACGTCTGCGGGATCATTTAACACCAGACGTTTTACAACCGGATTTGGAAGTGGGTTGATCAATGATCGTTTTATTTTCGATGGGCGCGTTTCATTGATCCATTCTGATGGATATATCGATCGTGCATCTTCAGATTTGAAGTCATATTATTTTTCTGGTGGCTACTATGGAGAAAAAACTATTGTCAAAGCCATAGCCTTTGGAGGAAAAGAAACGACCTACCAGAGCTGGTGGGGAGTTCCGGAATCAAGACTCAACAACGATGTGGCCGCAATGCAAGTAACTGCGGCAACAGAAGGTTGGGATGCCGAACAGACTGCCAATCTGCTTAACTCAGGCCGTACGTTTAATATTTATGACTACAAAGATCAGGTGGATGATTATTCGCAAAGCCATTTCCAACTTCATCTATCCAACCGATTTAGCGAGAGCATTACAGGAAACATTTCGTTGCACTATACGCCCGGCAAAGGCTATTACGAAGAGTATAAAAGAGATCAAGCGTTTTCTGATTACGGTTTACCGGATTTCACGATCGGGACGGAAACCATTTCTACAATGGACTTGATCAGAAGAAGGTGGTTGGATAATGATTTTTATGGGGTAACATTTTCGACAAACTACGAGCTCGGAAAACTTGAAAGTGTAGTCGGAGGAGCATGGAACAGATACGAAGGTGATCATTTTGGGGAAATCATTTGGGCTGAAATTGCTGCTAATGCCCCGAAAGACTACCGGTATTATTTCAACAAGGGCGATAAAAAGGATTTCAATATCTATTGGAAGAATAGCTATGAGATAACTAACAGACTTAATGGTTTCGTTGACTTGCAGTACAGACGAGTTGACTACGATGCCGCGGGTATCGAAAATGACTTGAACCCGTTCAATGTTCTAACTAAGCATGATTTCTTCAATCCCAAGGTCGGCTTTGTTTATGATCTTAGAAACAACAGGCAGTTGTACGCATCGTATAGCATTGGAAGACGGGAGCCAGTGCGAGATGATTTTATTAATGCGAACCCTGGACAGGCTCCCAAGTCTGAAAAACTAAAAAATATTGAAGCCGGAATTCGAATTAAGAAGCCCAGCTATTTCTTCAATGCCAATTATTACCTCATGGACTACGACAATCAGCTCGTGCTCACAGGCGCGCTTAATGATGTAGGTGCAGCGATAAGAACGAATGTTGACAAAAGCTATCGAACAGGAATCGAGTTGGAAGGAGCAGTCCGGTTGAATCGCAAATTTACCTGGGGTGCAAATGCTACTTTCAGCGAAAGCAAGATTGGGAACTTTACCGAGGTGCTCTACGACTATGGTGTGAACTTCGACCAGAATATTGAAGTTCAAAACAATCTCAAGGATGTGGATATTGCCTTCTCGCCATCGGTTATTGTAGGGTCCACATTTACTTTCAGTCCAGTTAAAGGACTAGAGGCAAGTTTGCTTTCGAAATATGTGGGCGATCAGTTTTTAGATAACACTTCAAACGAAAGCAGGACAATTGATGCGTATTTTATTAACGATCTGAGATTCGGATACGAGACCTCTGTTGGTGTATTCAAAGAATTAAAATTCAGTTTTCTGATTAATAATATTTTTGACGTTGCTTACGAGTCCAATGGATACACATACGGATTTCTTGGAGGTGGAGAAACTTACCGTCAGAATTACTATTATCCGCAGGCTGGTCGCAACTACATGATCATGGCGTCCTTCCGTATTCAATGACCTGATTGTTCAGCAGTGCTTTTGTTTACCTTTACGTCATGGCGTCATTTGCGATGCAGATTTACGGGCTTGCAAAAGCGCTGTTTAGACTTACCCGATTCTGGAATCTGGTGATTATCGGATTTGCGCAATTCTTTGCTGCCTATTTTCTTGTTGGACCTCATACTTTTTTTGACTGGCAATTGTATTTACTAGCAGCATTTACAATGATGATTGCTGCTGGGGGTTACATCATCAATGATTACTACGATGTTAAAATTGATCTGATCAACAAACCGGAAAGAGTAGTGATCGGGAAAGGCATCACCCGCAGATATGCAATTTTTTTTCACACCGCACTTTCAGTTACAGGCTCGTTTGCCGGATTGCTAATAAGTTGGCAAATAGCACTAATCAATTTTCTGTCGGCATTCTTATTGTGGCTTTATTCCAATAATCTCAAGAGGCAACCTTTTGTAGGAAATTTGAGCATTGGAATTCTAACGGGAGTTTCAATTTGGGTCGTCAATGTGCTATACCCTCCGTTCAATCCCTATATTTTGATTTATGCTGTCTTTGCTTTGGCCATGACCGTTATCAGAGAGATTATAAAGGACATGGAGGACTGGAAAGGTGACAATACGTTTGGCTGCAAGACTTTGCCGATCGTTTGGGGAATACGAAAGACCAAGATATTTCTTTACGTACTGCTGACTCTATTCATTTTGCTGGTGTTGCTGATTAATTTCCTCTACGTAGGTCTGCCGATTATTTATTTCATTCTTTTCTTGTTTGTGCCATGTGGCTATCTCGTTACTCGGCTCGTCCGCGCAGATACTATTCGGGACTTTGCTCATTTGAGCACGTTCACTAAGATGATTTTGTTGTTGGGCATCTTGAGCATGCCTTTGGTTTAACATGCCGAAACAATTTAGCTTTACGACCAATGAGTAAAAAATTCAGGATAGCGGTTTTTGCAAGTGGCAGTGGCACCAATGCTGAACGGATTTTTGAGCATTTTAAAAACCACGATTCAATAGAAGTTGCGTTGTTGCTGAGTAATAATGCTGAGGCATATGCATTAAAGCGAGCTGCCAACGCCAATGTGCCATCAAAAATTTTTTCGAGACAAGAATTTAGAGAGGGAACAGTGTTGCAATGGCTAAAGGAGGCCGAGATAACTCACATCGTATTGGCCGGTTTTCTCTGGCTGGTGCCAAGCGAATTGATTTCGAGTTATTCCGATCGAATAATAAATATTCATCCGGCCCTATTGCCAAAGTATGGAGGCAAGGGCATGTACGGTTCGAAAGTGCACGAAGCAGTGAAGTTGGCTGAAGAAAAAGAAACTGGAATTACTATTCACCTCGTCAATGAAAAATATGACGAAGGAAGAACTCTTTTTCAGACTTCAGTGGAAATCAGCCCGACAGACACACCAGATGAAATTGCCAGCAAAGTTCATCAGCTTGAATATGCTCATTATCCCGAGGTGATTGAGAAATGGATTTTAGGAATACAGTAGCTAGAGAATTTGGGCGTACGCTCTCACTGGAAATGTGCCCATGCCCTTCACTTTTGGCGGCACAGCGTTGAATAGAAATTTCGCTCCGCTCGGAATCTTGTCCAGGTTGCACATGTGCTCCACGATCAAAATCTCCTCGCCTAATAGAATTGAGTGCACGGGCCTTCTTTTTGTTCTGGTGTCGTCAATATTATAAGAATCAATTCCAACCAGGCGCGCTCCGCGGTCCCTTAGAAATTTGGCTGCGTCTTCAGTCAAAAAAGAATGATTCTCGTAATACGCATCAGTATTCCAGTGATCACACCAATGCGTTCTTACTAAAACAGCTTTGTCAAGCACTTCAACTCCTTCAAAATGATCCGGTCCTATTTCTATGCCTTTAGTGAAGTGGGCATCGACAATTACTCCCGGTAGGTTGGCGAATTTCTGCAGTTCAGTTTCACTAATATCTTTTCCGTCACGATATCTATGAAACGGACAATCAATATAAGTGCCGGTGTTCGACACCATTTCAATTTTACTGATGTTGAACTCTGCGTCTTCGTATCTTGATTTTGAGTCGTCAAAGGAGAGGTAGTCACAGACAATTGGAGCAGGAAGCCCTTTGTAAGTAACCAGACCGTGCTCAATGGTATGACTCAGATCGATTAGCGACATTATTTTTCTGACGTGATGAATTGAAATTCTGCACTTCTGGGGAATGACCTGAATATGTCTTTTACAAACTCGGGAGGATCAGCAAGTTTTCTTTTTACAAGATCAAGCCACGCTCCATCCATATTGATAATTGCAGCTGCCGTCTGATCATCTTTTAGAAAATTATGTCTCAAGCTCCATCGCGAAAAATCATTGCGTGCTGACACCATCTCCACATCCACTGTGAGTTTGTCCTCGAGTTTCAACTCTCTGCGAAACTTCGCCTCTTCACGGAATAAGATCGGACCAACCTGTAGTTCCTCCATCTTTTCGGTTGTTAGCCCGTGTTGATTGAGATATTTCATCCGCACCATCGCGCCATAGTCGTAGTAGGCAGAGTGACGGAGATGACGATTCTGGTCTATGTCTGACCAACGAATCTGAATGGGAACAATAAATTTATCCAAAGGCTAAGGCGTATTGACTTCGTTGAATGGTTCAGTCGACTCATCTGTCCAGCTCATTGGATATTTTTTATCCAAAAATTCCAATGAATCTTCTGTTAGGTACAAAGGTCTGAAGGTATCAATCATCACTGCCAGTTCATGTGTTTCCTTTGCTCCGATACTTTTTTCCACCGTACCCGGGTGAGGTCCGTGCGGCAAGCCTCCGGGATGTAGGGTGAATGATCCTCTCTCAATTCCTCTGCGACTCATGAAATTTCCTTCAGCATAATACAAAACCTCATCCGAGTCGATGTTACTGTGATTATACGGAGCAGGAATCGCCTGGGGATGATAGTCGAAGAGGCGTGGCACGAAGGAACATATTACAAAATTGTGTGCCTGAAAAGTTTGGTGTACGGGAGGCGGCTGATGAATTCTACCTGTGATGGGTTCAAAATCATGAATTGAAAATGCATATGGCCAAAGGAACCCGTCCCAACCTACAAGGTCTAATGGACTGTAGTCATAATGGTATTGATGCAGATAGCCTTGCTTCTTTATTTTCATTAGGTACTCACCGCGCTTCGTTTCAGTGATCAAATCGTGAGGAGGGCGAATGTCTCGTTCGCAATACGGTGAGTGCTCCAGCAATTGACCCAATTGATTTCTATATCTTTTCACTGTCTCTATAGGTGAGGCAGATTCTGTTATCTGAAGGCGCAACGGGCCTTCGTTAAATTCCAGTTTATAAATAACAGTTCGCGGAATCACAACATAATCTCCTTGTCTGATTTCCAACTTGCCAAATTGTGAAATGAGCACTCCACTTCCATCGTGGATGAAAAGCACCTCATCTCCTTCAGCATTTTTATAGAAGTAGTCCATTTTCCGCTGCTTAGGAGAGCAAATGGAAATCGAACAATCGCTGTTCATCATCAGCACCTTCCGCGCACTTAGGTAATCATCACCAGTATGCTCTACCTTTGAAGTATTCAAGTGTGTTTGCTTGAGCGCATAGTCTTTGATCATCTTCGGGCCATACTTCACCGGGTCTCCGACAGACTTTATGCGAGTAGGAGCATTTATATGGTAGAGGTTAGAATAGATCCCCGAAAAACCTTCAGAGCTTACAAGTTCTTCCTTGTAAAGGCTTCCGTCAGGTTGGCGAAATTGAGTGTGTCTCTTTGGTGGAATTTTCCCTAAGCGATGATAATACATATCTAATTGCTTTGAATCGTTGTAGATTCGAAGTTAGCAAATTCCAAAAAGAAAAATTGGGGACGATCTGCTACATCTTTACTCTGTCAGGCACTCGATCAAAAAGTTGAACTGCCTGCTGAAGGATCTCATTCGTTTCATTGAATATGGGGTAGAAACTTTCGCTCCCCCAAATCCTTCGTGCAATGTTAGCCTTGAGAAATGTTTCAAATACAGCCTTGTTCTTTTCCAAGTCGGCAAGGTCTGGCTTCACATTATTACGCTCACCCACCTTTGCAAGGTCATTGTACATCGACCTTGATACTTTGAAATTGTGTTGAAACTCAGGGAATTCCATTTTCTCCAACTTTTCTTTATTCTCAAGCGCATAATTAAATGCGTATTCCTGAAAAGAGTTCGAGTTAAAAAGTGCGTTCAAGTATGGACTGTTGAGTGTAGTATCGAGAGGAACGAAGTAATCCGGCATAATGCCACCTCCACCATATACCGTTCTGCCATTCAAAGTCAGATACTTTAGTGAGTCATTGAATTTGATGCTGTCGGCATGGAAGAACTCGCCATGCTTGTAGCGCTTCATGATGTCTCGAGAATATTCCTGGCCGTCACCATATGGCTTCTGGATTGATCTTCCGCTTGGTGTATAATATCTGGAAATAGTAAGACGAAGTTCTGATCCATCATCCAAATCGAATGGAGATTGGACAAGTCCTTTTCCATATGATCTTCTGCCAACAATTAAAGCCCGATCGTTGTCCTGCAGGGCGCCTGCAACAATTTCTGAGGCTGAGGCACTTCCTTCATTTATCAACACGATCAAGTCACCTTTTTCAAATTCTCCTCGATTGGTTGACAGAGCGTCAGAGTTGTAGCGGGTGTCCTTTCCATTGGTGAAGACAATTTTTTCACCTGCTGGAAGAAAGTCATCTGCTAGGTCAATCGCCTGATTCATGTAGCCGCCAGGATTCCCTTGAAGGTCTAAGATTAATTTTTTCATCCCTTCACCTTTCAGCTTGTCCATGGCTTGCCGAAACTCAGAGTAAGTAGTTTGCGAAAAACGACTCACCTTGATATATCCGATCTCTTGGTCGATCATGTAAGAAGCATCAACTGAGAACTGTGGAATCTTGTCGCGAATGATCGAGAATTGAATGGGATCTTCGGTGTTTGCTCTTACCACTTCGATCTTTACCTCTGTGCCCTTTGGGCCTTTCAGCCTCTTTGTGACCTCGCTATTGCGAAGCCCTATACCGGCAATATTTTCTCCGTCAACTTTTACTATTCGGTCTCCCGTCCGTACACCCACTGCCTCGGATGGCCCACCGCTCAGCGCGGCCACAACCACCAGTGTGTCACGAAATATGTTGAATTCAATTCCGATGCCCTCAAAGTTTCCTCGCAGGTCTTCATTGGCTTCTTCTCGCTCTCTTGCAGGAATGTATGCCGAATGGGGGTCAAGTTTTGCAAGCATGTGCGAGATGGCATCATCTACCAATTCATCCGTTTTAGTTTCATCTACATATTCCGTTTTGATGAGAGAGAGCACCTCCCTGAATTTCTGTACATCACTCCCTATATCGTCAGTAGCTGTTTTAGAATTGATACTGGCGCCTATCAGTACGCCACCTGCCAGGCCAATGCAAAGGATTAGAGGAAGTCGAATTTGATATTTTGAATTATTGGGTTCGTTCATAGTCAAGAAAACCGTGTCCAGTAGGGACTTAACGTTTTAATTCAACTTAAAGTTATAACGGATCAAAAAAGGTAAAAAAGGCTCATAATCCCAATTCTGAGCTTGGAGGGCCAATAATTTAACCTTGGCTTACGTTCTGGGTATGCCTATATTTACCCTTTGTATGGATAAAACAGCCCTGAAGGACAAAAGAATCCGTGACCTGGTAGATCAGGATAGCGTGAGAGCCTATGTGCTCTACTATTTTGACATTAGGTTTTACGAGTATTCTGAGCAGACGCTGGAGCAGGCTTGCGCTGAAAAAGGGCTGAAACTTGAGCAAGTACTTAAAGAACTGGAGTCACCGGGCGAGAATTTTCAAGAGGCCGATCTGCCATTGATTTCTTACCCGATCGACCTGATTATTGAATATCTCAAGCACGCCCACTTCATCTTCGTAAAGCATAAACTCCCCTATATTTCCCGACTGGTTGAGTCATTCAAAGCTGACCACTCTGACTACGAGGGTGTGGAAAAGGATCTGAAAGAACTGTTTCCTCTTTTCCTTGAAGACTTTATTCACCACATCTACGAAGAAGAGGACACGTTATTTGGGTACATAAGGATTCTGGAGAGGGCATCACGTGGCACTTACAATCCTTCTCAACTATATTACATGCTGGAAAAAAATTCCCTTCAGAAATTCGCCATGGAACACGAGGCACACGATGACGAAATGGAGGGGATCAGAAAAATCACCAGCGACTATGCGATTAACAACGCCACTCCACTTCATGTAAAAGTGATCTACTCGGAGTTGGTTGCGTTTGAGAAGAGCCTGAAAACTCATGCGCGGATAGAAAATGAAATTTTGTTTCCCAAAGCGATGATGCTGGAAACCAAGGTTCGCCAGATCTTTGATGAAAAGGTTAAGTACAACTAACCAGCTTACCAATAATTTGTGGGTCGGATTCTAGCCATTGACTACGGCACAAAACGTACTGGACTTGCAGTTACAGATCCATTGCAAATCATTGCTACCGCCCTTGAGACGATTCCCACCGACACGCTAATCACCTACCTGAAAACTTATTTTCAAAAAGAACCGGTGGATGAGATAGTGATGGGCCTGCCAAAACAGATGAACAATACAGACTCGGCCACAGCGCCCGAAGTTCGAAAGATGGCTGACCTTTTAGCTAATACTTTTCCCAAGATGCCGATCAAGTTTGTGGACGAGCGATTCACAAGCAAGATTGCCTTACAAACCATGGTGGCAGGTGGGATGAAAAAGAAAGACAGAAGGGTAAAAGGAAACGTGGATAGGATCAGTGCCACGCTCATCCTCCAATCTTACATGGAGTCCAAAGGGCGATGAATCAATCCGCTTGCCAGCTAAAATCGCTAAATTTGCCCCCGATAATTTGATTTAGAATGATTTACCCCATTGTGATGTATGGCGATCCTGTCCTCAGGAAGCGTGCTCAGGATATTGATCAAAGTGCAGATGTGAAAACGCTGGCGCAAGATATGTTTGAGACAATGCATGCAGCGCAGGGTATAGGATTGGCGGCTCCCCAAATTGGCAAACCCATCAGGATGTTCGTTGTGGATGGTACTTCTCTGGATGACGAGCCCGGGATGGAGGATTTTAAAAAAGTGTTCATCAATGCTGAGATAGTGGAGGAAGATGAGGACCATGTCGACATGGAAGAAGGTTGCCTCAGCATTCCAAACATTCGCGAGAAAGTGGGCCGCCCCGATGCTATAAGAATCAAATACTTCGATGAGGATTGGAATGCCCATGATGAGAAATATGAAGGCATGCAGGCAAGAATTATTCAGCACGAATATGATCACATCGAAGGAGTACTTTTTATTGACTATCTATCGCCTCTGAAGAAACGCTTGCTTAAAGGAAAGCTGAACGATATTAGTCGTGGTGATGTAAACACCGAATACCGCATCGCAGCACCATTGCGTAAGTAGCATGGAAATCCAGTCACGCTTGCCGGACGTTGGTACTACCATTTTTGCGGTGATGTCGAAAATGGCATTAGAAAACCAAGCCATTAACCTCTCTCAGGGCTTCCCCGATTTTCAGGTTTCAGAGCAACTTATTGATTTGATTTACCAGCATATGAAGGCTGGACGCAATCAATATGCTCCGATGCCAGGTACATCTGAGTTACTCGAGGCGATTGCAGGTGTAGTTAAAACTACCTATGGTCGGGAGGTGGATGCCATGAAAGAAGTGACCATTACAGCAGGCGGAACCGAGGCGATTTACGCAGCAATTTCTGGATTGGTGAAAGATGGCGATGAAGTAATCAAGTTTGATCCTTCGTATGATTGTTACGATCCGGCAATTCGCCTAAACGGAGGTATTCCTGTTACTATCGACTTGCTACCGCCCCAATTTGGAATCGATTGGAATCTGGTTGAGAAAAAAATTACCACCAAAACCAGAATGATCATCGTGAATACACCACACAATCCGAGTGGTGCAGTATTGTCAGAGATCGACATGAAGGCTCTGGAAGCTCTCGCGGAAAAGCACGATCTGCTTGTGTTGAGTGATGAGGTGTATGAG
>JAGQYM010000049.1 GCA_020436085.1 Cyclobacteriaceae bacterium | reverse complement strand
ATCAAACGCTCAGCCTGGCTGGAGGAAATCTATCCATTACAGGTGGCAATACGATAGATATCAGTTCAATTGATACTGATACCGACACAGATGATCAAACGCTCAGTCTCGCAGGTTCAACGTTGAGCATTGCGGATGGCAATAGTGTGAACCTATCTTCAATAAACACTGACAACCAGACCTTGAGTTATGGTTCGGGTATCATCGCCATATCAGGAGGTAATAATGTCAATATCTCCGCGGTAAATACTGATAACCAGAACCTGAATCTTGTGGGGAGCAATCTTTCTATTTCTGGCGGCAACACAATTGACATTAGCTCAGTCGACACCAACCTTACAGAAGCGGAGGTAGATGCATTTGTGTCTAACAATGGATTTCTAACTGCTGAAGTTGATGGAAGTATAACAAACGAAATCCAGGATATCAGTACAACCGGAGCCGCAGGTAACATCAGTATCGCAGGAGGGTCCACGTTGACCTTGAACGTCAATGATGCCGATGCATCAGCCACCAATGAAATTCAGGATCTCACCTTTAATGCCGGTGTGATTGCGCTGAGTAATGATCCGGGGAATACCACCATTGACTTAAGCGGATATGACAACAACGCTTTGGACGACTTTGATGGTGACTTCGGATCACTATTGAATATCCCAGCTGGTATTGCCGATGGTGATGACGTGGGCATTACGTCTGTGAATAGTAACGCCACACTGAATGGTGATGGGAATGGAACTCCCCTGGGAGTGAATGTAGGAACAGGCGCGAATCAAATTGTGCAGCTCAACGCAGCAGCTCAACTGCCAGCAGTGGATGGTTCCTTGTTGACGAACCTTCCCGGAATCACAACTGTCAATTCCAATCCCACGCTCAACGGAAACGGTGCGGGAATCCCGCTCGGTGTGAATGTGGGTACTGGTGCTAATCAAATTGTACAACTCAATGCAGCAAGTCAGCTTCCCGCTGTGGATGGTTCTTTGTTGACTAATCTGCCCGGCATTACATCGGTCAACACCAACACCACCCTGACGGGTAATGGAGCAGGAACGCCACTGGGTGTAAATGTTGGTACAGGTGCTAATCAAATTGTGCAGCTCAACGCCAGTGGCCAACTCCCGGCAGTGAACGGTTCGCTGCTGACGGGATTACCAAGCAGTCCATGGACCGGCTCACCGAATATCTCCTACTCGGGTGGTAATGTAGGCGTTGGAACGAACAACCCTTTCAATGCAATGGCGGTAAGCGGAACTTTTAACACCGCATCCACAAGCGATGGAATTTTTTTGGACGTTCAGAATATTTCTGGTACGGTCGGTGCGCTCACCGGCATTCGTTTCAAAAAAAATGGGGTTACCGCGAATCAGCGATACAACTCCGGTATCTTTTATAATGGGGATGATTTGATGTTCTCCATTAAGAGTAACGCGACAGCCACGAACGTATCGACCACGGATGCAGCGTTGACCATAGACAATCTAGGAAATGTGGGAATTGGCACTACAAATCCAGGTGCAAAATTGACAGTGTTGAAAAATGAATCAGCATCAACGAACACCATGCTTCACCTCTTGGAAGCTGCTGGCACGGGTGATGCTTCTATGGGATTCGACACGCAAGGTGGTAGTTCGTTTTCGATGGGCATTGATGCAAGTGATGGACACAAATTCAAAATCAGCAACAACTCTTCTCTGGGTACCAACGACCGCGTGGTAGTTACAGCGACCGGAGGGGTAGGTATTGGTACTAATATTCCAATCTCCTCCTTTCAGGCCGAGGTCGAAACAACCCTGTCCGGAGGACTTTACATTGATAACAATGCAACCACTGGCACGAACTACGGGTTATTCGCCAGCATGAATTCCGCAGCAACAGGCACCAAGTACGGAGTTTACGCTACCAACGAAGATCGCAATTATTTCAGCGGAGAAGTGGGAGTCGGAACCACGGCCCCAAGCGCCAAGCTTGATGTAGTTGGAGATGTAGAAGTAAACGGTGAGCATCGACTCAATGGCAATCTCGTTTCAGCCGTTTCTGCAGATCACATCACCGGCACCAATGAAACATTGCCGACTCCAACGAGAAGAATCCTGCGGATAACAGCTAATGCGACTGGTCGCGGTATCGACTACATCGGAGCCGGTCAGGATGGTCAGGAACTGATTATCATTCATGGTGGCAACGGAGGTTCAGGTTTTGCTACTTCTATTACTATATCGCGAAGTGGAACAGGTGGCGCGGGTATCACGCCTACTGTCAACAGCTTGTATATGAGTGGAGGAAGCACGTTCATTATGGCTCATGGAATGAGTATCCATTTTGTTTATGATGCTGCGTTGTCCGGTTGGGTTGAGATTGGCCGGTCGGCCAACATAATTGCGATCAACTAATGAGAGTCGTTGGAATGATATTGTTCTGCACCATCTCGGTGACCTCAGCACAAACTCTTACAGTCAAAGGCGCATTGCTGAGCATTTCACAAGGAACAGTGTTTTCTGTAAAAGGGGATGCGTACAATGAAGGGACCTTGGTGAATGATGGTGATTTTCAGATCTCGGGGTTATGGCAAAACGATGGTCAATACGAAGCCGGAGAAGGTGAATTTACTTTGAGTAGCGCTGGAGACCAGATAATCAATCACAATGCGCAGTCCTTTAACAAACTCACCATAACAGGAGGGGGTAACAAACTGTTTCTCGCAGATCTCACCATTTTAGAAACACTTACGCTCACCGATGGTCGCATGGTTTCTCAAAACGATGCGATGATTCATCTTGCACAAGGTGTGGGAATCGCTGGAGGGTCAGCCCAATCTCATATCGTTGGTCGAGTCTCAAGGAACGACTTTGGCTCTATTCTTTTTCCTTTGGGAAATGGTGTTGACTATCTACCTATCACCATCGAAACCGAACAAGCGGGAGCAATCACTGTTTCGTTGGTCGAACCCAATCCGATAAGTGAAACTGACTTCACCCTTGCCGGCATTGATGATGCGCGCACATGGCAAATTGATTTTGAAGGTGACGATGCACACGAAGTCGCACTTCATCTGCCATCGAACAGTTCAACCAATTTTACCGATCCCGTTGTCGCGTTCACCTCGGGCGAGTTCTACACCGCAGTAAGTCCACTCTCTATAAATGGTTCATTGGCAATTAGTGATCCCTTCAGTTCATCCAGTGGCTTGTTTACCATAGGCCAGGCAGGTACAATGACAGAGCTACCTAATATTAAAGTCTTCAACCTGGTTACACCAAATGGTGACGGCATCCACGACTTCCTGAAGATTGAAAATATCGAAGCCTATCCGGCCAACACCGTCAGCATATTCAACCGATGGGGAGATATGCTCATGGAAGTGGATGGCTATGACAACGCAAATAAAAAATTTGAAGGAAGTAAATCAGGAACCCTCATTCCAGATGGAACATACTTTTATGTAGTAAAAGACGGACGGGGAAAAAAGATCAGCGGCTTTTTTGAGTTAAGAAGATGAAAGCCCGACTCATACTCATATTGCTGTTCGTTTCCGGTTGCGCTTGGGCTCAACAAGATCCCCTCTACAACCTCTACCAGTTCAACCAGTTGATGGTGAACCCAGCCTATGCCGGTCTCAATAATATACTGTCCGTGTCAATGCACAGTCGCGTGCAATGGCTGGGAGTTGATGGTGCCCCCGTTACCAACGCCATTTCGGGAAACACTTCTTTTCATCGCAACAGACATGGAGTAGGCGCGTGGCTGGCTCACGATCGGTTTGGCATCAATCGAAACTCAGAACTCTTCGGAAGCTACGCCTATCATCTTCCACTCAGTGATCGCTGGCGGCTCAGTATGGGATTCCAACTCGGACTTATTAACTACCGCCAGGACTTCTCCGAACTTGATCTGGAGTTTGACAATGATCCCTTACTTGCCAATCAACAGCCAGGTTTCACCAAATCAAATGTGGGAACAGGTTTAATTTTGTCCACCGATGAATTGTTCTTCGGTCTTTCCATACCCAGAATGTTGGACGTTCGCACTGAAAACGGATCAGTGATCAGCACCCGATACAAAAGACACTTTTACGCAAGTGGAGGTGCTGTGTTGATGTTGAGTTCCTTTGTAAAAATGAAATTGTCCACACTGGCAAGAATTGTCGATGGCCAACCTTTCTCTGCCGACTTCTCTTCAACGCTTATTCTTGGAGAAACCCTTTGGCTTGGAGCCTTCGCCAGAAACTTTTCAACGGTCGGGGTAAACGCCCAGCTTGATATCACGGAAACCATCAGAGCTGGCTACGCATTTGAGTACCCAACCACCAGCCTCGCTACCAACAACTTTGGTAGTCATGAGTTGATGATTGCCATCGACCTCAAGCCGCTGACCTTCCAATACTACAAGCGCAGGTACTTCTAAGTCTGTATCCGGAGATTTCCGGATGGCTGATACGGCTAAATCAGGATGTTATCACCACCGCCCAATAGAGTTCTTTGCATCGTTAGCCTTGTTCTAAAACAATCAAAATCAAAACCTAATGAAAACAGTTAAAACAAATGCAGCGTGGGTACTGGCCTTGGTACTCATCATGCTGGGAGTTTGCGTGTCGAACTTATCGTTTGGCCAGCTCAACAAACTCAAAGACAAAGTGAAGGTGCCGGTGAAACAGGAAACAACCCAGCCAAAACCAGCAAGTAATTCTGGTTCTTCCTCCGCTTCTTCAACTTCTTCTCAAAAGGAGCAACCAGCTCAGGCCGCTACCGCTGCCGCTGGCAAGACCATATACATAAGCCCTGCCGGTGACAACAGCAATGATGGCACCGATCCCAAAGCGCCAATGAAGGAAATTGACAAAGCCATGGCAAAAGCTGAAGATGGCGACAAGTTCTTCGTAGCCGAAGGTACTTACACCGGCACATTCGGTGTAGGTTATTGGGAAATCACCAAAGCAGTTCAGATCTACGGTGGATACAATGCCGATTTTACATCACGCGACCCCTTTCGTCACCTTACCGTAATCCAACCACCCAAAGATGCCTTTGCAAAAAGTGCAAACCGAAATGTGTTTGACATGAAGAAGCCACTCAATGGAGTGGTTGTTGACGGACTCATATTTGATGGTGGAGAAAAAACTCCTTACAATGCCGACCCCGATCCTAAAAAAGCTGGACGCTGCGAAGGCTGCGAGACAGGTATGATGATGGTAGGCCCCGGGCAAAAGAATCCCGAAGGAGTAATGCTCGTTCTCTATGGCAACAACCACGTAGTACGCAACTGTGTATTTGTCAACTCAAGCTTTGGTGGCGTAAGAGCCAAAATAGGGCAGGGTGGACAAGGTGATATCGAAATCGCAAACAACGTCTTCGTTGGAAACAGAATGTTCGGCATCGAAGGGTTTGGCCTCGCAGGTAAAGCGCCTGACGGTGAAATCAACATCCACCACAACACTATTCTCTTTTCGTGGAGCCGCCTCAAAGACCTGCTTGACTTTGGATACGGCATCAACGTGCAAAACAACGCCACCTTCAAAATCCATGAAAACATTATCGCACTGAATATCTCCGCGGGGATATCCTCCCAAAGATTCAACCAGGATCTCTATATCGACAACAACCTTTTCTTCGGCAACAAGAAGAAAGATTTCTGGTTTAACCCCGGCAGCAACGCCAACGTACAAATCGATGCGCCAGAGTTTGGCGATGTCGATATCAAGAGCGCCAAAGGAAACGTAGATCAAAACCTGAAGCTGTCTATGGAGGAGTCATATTTCAATGGTTTCCTTAATGCACAGTATAGCGAGACTACGGACTACGATCCCAACTCACAAGCTAACCTGATGCGTGCTGCCCTGGGCATGAACAAGCAGGGATCGATAAATTCTTCAGTGAGCATGTACGCCAACCGTTACCCATGGAAGAAGTGTCTTGAACTGATCGGGGCACACCCACAGTACGGGGCTCAGAAGGCAACAAACCTCTGACAACATTAAGGCCAGCCACTTGCTGGCCTTTCTCTTAAGCGCTGCACACGGTTAGGTCAACAGCGGCCGCTAGTCGGAATCCTCCGATGAACAAGGCAAATGACCAAACCTGTGCAGTGCCTTTTTTATTTTTTCAGCGGACCGACCGCGGTGTGCTTTTTTATTTTTAATTCGTCCTTTGTATATTAATAGGATATGAAGGCGCTAGTGCTAACCGGACCCGGAACCATTGAAATAAAAGATATTCCCAAGCCGGAAATCAAGTCCGGTCATGCCTTGGTAAGAATGAAGGGGGTAGCCCTTAATAGACGTGACGATTGGATCAGGGAGGGAAAATATCCTCGTATAAAATATGGAGTGACCTTAGGGTCGGATGGTGCCGGTGTAGTGGAGTCTGTTTTTGACGAAATCCACAAGCCCTGGGAAGGGCAGGAGGTGGTGATCAACCCCAATATGGGCTGGGGAAGTGACCCGGAAGTCCAGTCCAACGACTACACAATTTTAGGAATGCCCGTGGATGGCACATTTGCCGAGTACCTGCTGGTCAATGTAGACAGGCTGCACCACAAACCTTTTCACCTCGATTTTCTTCAGGCAGCAACGTTGCCGCTCGGTGGCCTGACCGCCTACCGTGCTCTCTTCAGAAGGGGTGGGCTTAAGCCAGGCCAAAATGTTTTAATCTCCGGTTTTGGTGGAGGTGTGGCTCAATTCGCGTTTTTATTTGCCCAAGCTGCTGGTGCCAATGTGTACATCACCTCTGGCAGCGATGAGAAAATTGAAAAAGCCCTGAAGATGGGAGCCAAGGGTGCCTTCAATTATAAAAAGCAAAGCAACTACGAGGACTTATGGAAGACGAAGGGTGGTTTTGATTTGATTGTGGATAGTGCGGGAGGAGATCAGCTCAACAGCTACATAAAACTGTTGAGACCTCATGGTCGTATTGTCTTCTACGGAGCCACCAATGGACTTCCGAATAAAGTAGACTTGTACAGGATGTTCTGGAATCAACTCACCCTTCAAGGAACCACTATGGGTAATGATTCAGAATTTAATGAGATGTTGTCTTTTGTGAGTAAACACAAAATCAGGCCGGTTGTGGATTCCATCAGACCCTTCTCTAAAATTGGTGACTCCTTCCGAGATATCACCATGCCAAACAAAGTAGGCAAGATCGTCATTCAGGTAAGCTAATTGTAGATAAACTCAAAAAGCAAAAAGCCACGTTAGTGGCTTTTTCTATGAGTCAATGGTTGAGAAAGTGCTAGATAATCTTGGCAGTTGATCTGACCCAATTTCTGATTTGCGATCGGGTCCTACCTGACTTCATTTGCAGACGCCCGATGAGTTCGTTCTCACCTCGTCCCATAAATTGCAAGTCACTGTCATTCACGTTGGGAAACTCTTTTTTTATCTGACCTCTCAAGTTTGCCCAGTTGACACCAAGCTTCAACTCCTTCTCTTCCACTTTTTCTTTTTCGTTTGTCATTTCAGTATCCTTTCGTTTTTCGTTTTTTAAATTTCAAAACCGGAAAGATGCTATTGGGCAACACCAGATAGCTCGTCCACTGCATTCTTGCCGTTGGCTTTGAATCTGTCAACGCGCTGATTGTAAGCCTTCACAGCTTCTTTCATTTTGGCATTTGCAGTATCGGCCAGATCACTAGCCATTTCTTTTGATTTGCTGATCAGTTTTTTTCTTGTCTTGCGACCACTGCGAGGAGCCAACAGCATACCTGCAGTTACTCCTGCAACTGAACCTAATATAAATCCTCCTAATACTTTTGCTTTAGTATTCATAGCTAAAAAAATTTTAGTTAAACAATTCTTGAACCCTTCAAGACATTCTGATTGGTGTTTTCAAAATCAACTTTGATTACTGGAGAATCAAAAGGTAGTGTTGACTTACTACTTGCACCTATTATTAATAACGCAATTTTCCATTTTTTGTTTCAGTTACTTCAAAAAAAAGGATCATTATCAACCCTATAAATAAAAAATACGGATCGATTTGATCCGTATTTTTTCAACACAACTTGCTGAGTTAATTCTTGCTTACAACAAACCAACTATCGTTGCAGAAACACTCACGCTTGCATTTGCTTCTACATTGATTGTGTTGACGACATTGCTATTGATTTCAAGATCTGCATCCAGCAAACCCTTGAACTCGAATTGGTTGGTTGTGCTGTTTTTATCATAAGCCACGAAGGCCAACTCATAGTCACCTTCCTCTATGAAGTGAAGGTCATAAGTGTTGGTCAAACCCTCAACCACAACAGCGCTGGTCACGGCATTGGTAAACGTCAGCCCATTCTCATCGGCAGTTGTTTCAGTCGATTGATTAAAGTCGCCTTTATGATACGCATACACAATTACCATATCAGAATTTGTAGTGAACGACTCCTGGTAAGATCCCTCCACTTCACCGGCTTCACTTTCTCTAAGTGCTCGCACAGCCAATTCCAAATCACTCTGGGCCACAAACTGATAGTTTTCACTTGAACCGTTAGCGTGCTTAATGGCCTTCCTTAAGTCAAAATCCAACACAATCTTTTCTAATGTATTAGCGACTACTGCGATTGACTTGTCAATCGTGATGTCAGTTGTTCCGGTCGCGGAGGCCGTCAGCTGATGCTTCGTGTCATCTGTGGTAAGCACATAGTTCGCTGGCGCATTTCCATTTGCGTCTGTGGTATTGTCAAGCACCAAAGTAATTGAGCTGTATGTTTTTGCGTCAACCTTTGCGTCAGTCAAAAGTTTAGTCTGCCCATCGGCATAAGCTGATATCTCAATAGTTTGCTTCTGGTCCAGTCCCACTGACTGTCCATCTACCTTGATGTCGGCTACGGTTACAAAGACACCCTGGATATTGGCATCATCCGAAGGGGCGTCTGTGATTTCAAATGTCACTTCTCCTTGCCCAACAGTGGGATCGTCATCATCGCAAGACTGCATGGTCACGAGTACAAGGCTTGCGATCGCTAGTGTAAAAAAATTAAATACTTTAGAAATCATATTCTTAGCTTATTTGGTTTGCCTCAATTGATTTCAAAATGATGCCAGTACTTTAATTATAGCGCGAGACGCTGATGTGAGGGTTTTCGGGAAAAGTAGGGTAGAAGTGTTGGGTATTTCTTTCTACAACAATCAAATTGATTCCACAGTAGATTTACCTGGTGGGTAACTAATCAAGTTCATCCAACAACATACGCAGTTCATTGGCTGTCTTCCGATCTTTCTGTTCATGACACATTTTAAGTCCACGCTCAACCACAATTTTGGCTTCTTCAAAATTATTTTGATCAAGCAGGAGCGTAGCCGCCTGATAGTAGGAGGGGATATAGTCAGGTTTGTGTTTAATTAAGTCTAATAGTATTTGAGTAGCTCTGGGTTGATCCTCATGCATGAGTTCCAGTGCCAGCGCATACCTGTTAAAGGGCTCCTCAGGGTCTTCGGCAATGTATTTTTCAAGAAGTTGGATTCGCTCAATATTCATTCTGGTTTTGGCTTAACTGACTTCCGATTTTTGTATTTTATGCTTTATCTTGAGCGCAATTTACAAGGGTTTTGATAACGTTTTGATAATCATTTTGTTGGTATTTGTATGAAGATATTAGTTTGTATTAGCCACGTTCCTGACACCACTTCCAAAATCAACTTTGTGGAAAACAACACGAAGTTCGATACAGCCGGAGTTCAGTTTATCATCGGTCCATATGATGACTACGCGCTCGCAAGGGCAATTGAACTCAAGGAATCATCAGGAGCTACCGTTACAGTTTTAAATGTAGGACTTGCTGAAACTGAGCCAACCATCCGCAAGGCATTGGCCATCGGTGCTGATGATGCTATTCGTGTGAATGCACATCCTACCGATTCCTATTTTGTAGCTACCCAAATTGCTGAACACGCAAAGGGATATGATCTGATACTTATGGGAAGGGAATCAATCGACTATAACACTGGAGTAGTTCATAGTATGGTAGGAGAAATGTTGGGTCTGCCTTCCGTTTCTCCCGTAATGAAGCTCGACATAGATGGAACCACTGTAAAAATGCAACGCGAGATCGAAGGTGGTAAAGAAAGTGTTGAAGCCACACTTCCGTTGGTAGCAGGATGTCAGGAGCCCATTGCAGAATGGAAAATTCCAAACATGCGAGGTATCATGTCCGCCCGTACCAAACCACTTAACGTGGTGGAGCCAAAAGCTGTGGACGCTGCAGTTCAATTTCAGAAGTACGAGTTACCTCCGCCCAAAGGGGCAGTTAAAATGATCTCCGAGGATAACGTTGCCGAGTTGGTAACGCTGTTGAAGAACGAAGCGAAAGTGTTATAAAAATTTTTAAGCAGAAGAAATTATGGCAATACTGGTTTTTATAGAAAGTGCAGAAGGAAAAATAAAGAAGACCTCGCTGGAGGCAGTAGCTTACGCACACGCCATGGGCGACAAAGTTTCAGCCATCGCACTGGGCACTGTCGACAAAGGCGAACTTGAAGCCGTTGGAAAATATGGGGCTGCAAAAGTTTTATCAGTAGCAGACGAGCGCCTCAATCAAGGCGTGATAAAAGCTTACGCAAGCGTGCTGGCGCAGGCAATGGAAGCAGAGGGTGCCGACACCCTTGTGCTGGCCAACTCTTCATTGGGTACTCCCGTAGCTGCGAGTGTGGCCATCAAAGTCAATGCAAGCCTTGCATCCAACGCTGTTGAACTGCCAAACACCAGCGGTGGATTCGTAGTCAAACAAAGCATCTACACCGGAAAAGCATTTGCGCTGGTCGATATGAAAAAGCAAAAGAAAGTAATAGGCATCAAGAAAAACGCGGTTGAGTTGAAAGAGGTAGGTGGCAATGCTGAAGTAGCCGCCTTCTCCGCAAACCTTTCTGATGCAGACTTTGCAACGAAAATTACTAATACTGAAAAAGCAACCGGAGAGATATTGCTACCGGAAGCTGAGATCGTAGTGTCAGGAGGTAGAGGGATGAAAGGGCCTGAGCACTGGGGCATGCTGGAAGACCTGGCCAAAGAGCTTGGCGCGGCTACAGGCTGTAGCAAACCGGTGTCAGACATTGGTTGGAGACCTCATCATGAGCACGTGGGCCAAACAGGTGTTAAGGTGGCACCACAACTATATATAGCCATCGGCATATCAGGTGCTATACAGCACCTTGCTGGTGTCAACTCATCAAAGTGTATCGTTGTCATTAACAAAGATCCTGAGGCTCCGTTCTTTAAAGCTGCTGACTATGGAATAGTTGGTGACGCCTTTACTGTAGTGCCTAAACTGACCGAAGCTATTAAGGCTGGGAAATAAGGATTAATACCAACTTATTATGACAAACTTGATGGGTTTGTCAATATTTATTTAATTTCGATTTAGAGCAGCGGAGTTTTGAAGAAGATCAAACTGGAAATATTAGGCCTTTCCTCAAGTCAGTCACAAACCGGATCATTTGCCCTGGTATTGGGAGAAACAGAAGGGAACAGAAGACTTCCAATAATCATCGGGATGTTTGAAGCGCAAGCAATCGCCATCGAGATTGAGAAGATCATCCCCAATCGTCCGATGACTCATGATTTGTTTAAGTCGTTTGCGAACAGTTTCAACTTTCATGTTGAAGAGATTGTAATTTCTGATCTTAAAGAAGGAGTATTCTTTGCTAAAATCGTTTGTACCGATGGACTGAAGAAGCATGAAGTCGATGCACGACCTTCTGATGCGATTGCGATAGGACTGAGATTCGATTCTCCAATTTATACTTACGAGAATATCTTAGCAGAAGCTGGTATTGTTCTCACTGACGAGGAAGATGAGGAAGAAAAGATAGAAGCGAGGACCGAAGCCAAAGTAAAGGTGAAGAAAGAGAAGAAGGGAGACGACTTCAAGAACTACTCGGTTGACAAGTTGAATGAATTGCTGAAAGAAGCCATAGATAAAGAGGACTACGAGAGGGCAGCAAAAATCAGAGATGAATTAAGCAAGCGTAACTAGCGCAATCAAGCATTTCGTTGATGGACTACCTAAGAGGCTTCATTGGTTTGCTGTTCATCATCGCGCTGGCATTTCTACTATCTAAGAATCGTAAGTCGATTGACTGGAGACTTGTCTCCGCGGGAATCATCCTTCAAATCGTTATCGGGCTCATCATCGGCAAAGTCGAAATAGCGCAGGCTGCTTTCAATTATCTCAGCAGCAAACTGGTGGTCTTCCTTTCCTTTGCGCAGAACGGTGCGGAGTTTCTCTATGGTGACCTGGCAAAAAATAGCACCAACGATCCCAGTGTTAAACATGGGCTCGGTTTCCTTTTTGCCTTTCAGGCATTGCCCACCGTCATTTTCTTTTCGGCTGTCTCAGCGGGGTTGTACTACCTCGGCATTCTGCAGAAGATAGTTTTCGGTTTTGCATGGGTGATGGCCCGTACCATGAGGTTGTCGGGATCAGAAAGCCTGGCAGCGGCAGCCAATATTTTTATGGGCCAGACAGAGGCCCCACTTTTGGTAAGACCATTTATCTCGCGAATGACGAACTCAGAGCTCAACTGCCTGATGGTGGGTGGCATGGCTACCATCGCAGGCAGTGTGTTGGGTGCCTATGTTTCTTTTCTGGGAGGAGGAAGCCCGGAGGAACAAGCGAAGTTTGCCAGCTACTTGTTGAGCGCATCGATCATGAATGCGCCAGCTGCCATTGTGCTGGCAAAAATCTTTTTACCGGAAAGTGAACCTGAGAAAATCGACCGAACTCTAAAAGTGAACAGAGACCAGGTGGGAGTTAACTTCATCGACTCACTGGCAACTGGCGCAGCGGATGGACTAAAGCTTGCGTTGAACATCGGTGCGATGCTGTTGACATTCATCGCCATCATTTATGCGATCAATTGGATACTGGTCGATGGTATTGGCAACCTCACCGGACTAAACGAAGTCGTTCGGGAAAGCACCAACGGAACCTTTCAAGGTTTCTCACTACAATATATATTAGGTCAGGTCTTCCGGGTGTTTGCATTTGCCATGGGTGTTGACTGGAACGAGACACTGCAGGTAGGAAGCCTTCTCGGTCAAAAGGTAGTGATCAATGAGTTTGTCGCTTACCTCAATCTTGCGGAGATCAAGAATGCCGGTCTTCTCAGCGAGAAGGCGATCCGAATTTCAACCTACGCCCTTTGCGGCTTTGCCAACTTTAGCTCTATCGCCATACAGATAGGTGGTATAGGAGGGATGGCTGCCGATCGGCAAGGCGACCTATCCCGGCTGGGCTTGCGAGCAATGATTGCGGCTACACTCGCTACCATGATGACAGCAACCATAGCAGGAGCCATTTTCTGACCGAATTATTATTGGAAAAATTCTCCATACCTTCGCGCGCCATCTATCAGATTTTTATCGGGATGCTATTTGATTTTTTGTAATTACGCGCTGTCGCCATTTTTCATAGTATGTTTCGAATTTTACTGCTGTCCTTCCTGGCATTTTTTTGCGGAGCGTTGATCGCCAGAGACGCTGACCCCCGACCGAGTTTTACAATCTATAAGACCTCCGAGCAGATCGTATTGGATGGTGTGGTAGATGAGGCCGCATGGGAGAAAGCGATCATCATGAGCGACCTGCGACAGCAGTTCCCCTACGATACCTCAGCGTCAAGAGTTAAAACTGAGTTCCGCCTTACCTACGATGATAACTTCTTATATGTGTCAGCGGTAGCCTACGACAACACTCCGGGAAAATATGTGATCTCTTCTCTAAGGCGCGATTTTAGAGGAGCCGGACTGGATGGCCTTGCAATTATCGTTGATCCTTTTCAAGATCTCACCAACGGATTTTTCTTTGGTCTTAACCCCGCTGGAGTACAACGGGAAGGACTTATATCCAATGGCTACATCAGAGGCGAGGACCTTGACTTGTCATGGGACAACAAATGGTATGGCGAAGCAAAGATTTATGATGACCACTGGATAGCTGAATTTGCCATCCCGTTCAAGACCTTGCGATTTAAATCTGGCGCAAAGAAGTGGAATGTTAAGTTGTACAGACAGGATAGCAAGGAAAATGAGCGAGCGGTATGGCCCTGGACGCCTCGAAACTTTGAGGTAGGTACACTCAATTACTCCGGTGAGATGATTTTTGATGAGCCTCCTATTGCGCCTAGTAGTAATGTGTCCATTATTCCCTACGTAGCCACAGCCGGTAGCAAAGACTTTATCAACGAGACGCCAACGCAAAGTGATTTCCAGGTGGGAGGCGATGCCAAGATTGCTGTGACTTCTTCATTGAATCTCGACCTGACAGTGAACCCTGACTTTTCACAAGTAGAAGTAGATCAGCAGGTGACCAACCTTGATCGGTTTGAAATTTTCTTTCCGGAGCGAAGGCAGTTCTTTCTTGAAAATGCCGACTTGTTCTCTTCCTACGGTCATCCATTTGCACGACCTTTTTTCACCAGACGCATTGGTGTCGCGCGTGATCCAAACACTGGCTCTAATGTTCAAAACAGGATCAACTTTGGAGCTCGCCTGAGTGGAAACCTGAACAAGCTTTATCGAATTGGGTTTCTGCACATGCAGACGCAGAAGATCGAAGAACTGGATATTCCACAGTACGACTACACCGTGGCAGCGGCCCAGCGGAGAATTGGAACCAACTCTAACATACGCGCCATCTTCGTTAATAGACAACAGTTTAAAACTGACTCATCTGATTTCAGGTTCGAGGGCTACAACTACAACCGTGTGTTGGGTGCCGACTACAACTATGCCTTCCTCAACAATAAGATTACTGGTTGGGCTTTTTACCATCGGCAGTTTACTCCACAAAAGGTCACCTCACCTTACTCACAGGGATTCGGTATTATCTACAGCACGCAGAAGTTGAATCTCACATTCTTCCAGCAAGCATTTGGTCGTGGATTTGATCCCGCTGTCGGATTTGTACCACGTGCAGGCTATAAAAGGATTTCACCATCAGGAGAGATTCGCTTTTTTCCTGATTCGAAACTGCTGATCAATCACGGACCTACATATGACCTGGGATACATTTGGGATGATGTCTATGGCTACACCGATCACGACCAGAAAGTGGGCTACCAGATGTTGTTTCAAAATAACGCTCAGGCCAGTGTGAACTATCGAAATGTTTACACCTACCTCTTCGCACCGTTTGATCCTACACGATCACCGTCAGAAGTGATGGCCGACTCACTGCCTGCGTTTTCGAGTTATCACTATTCTTCCATTGAGGCGAGCTACAAGTCAGACCCGAGAAGACCATTCAATGTTGAGTTCAACGGAGTGGCCGGAGAATACTTCAACGGAACACGATCTGGTATTCAAGCGAAGATCAATTACAGAATTCAGCCCTACGGTGTGATCACACTCGATATGAACTACAACAAAATCACGTTGCCAGCTCCATACCAGTCAGCAGATATCTATCTGATCAGCCCGAGAGTGGACCTGACGGTCTCGCGGTCGGTGTTCTTCACCACATTCTTTCAGTACAACAGTCAGTTCAACAATGTGAACATCAACTCAAGATTCCAGTGGAGGTTCAAGCCGGTGTCGGACTTGTTTATCGTTTACACCGACAACTACTTCTATTCGTTCGACCAGCCTCAACAAAATTTCAACCCCAAGTCGCGATCGATCGTATTGAAACTTACCTATTGGCTTAACATGTAGGATATGACAAAACCTGTTGTCCATGAAGACCGGTTTTTTCTCGAAGGACCCGCCAGCCGCCAGAGTGAGTTTCTGTATGTTATTAGAATAGCCAGCCAGTTCATCCGCGGTTTTCGGAAGCTACACTTCGTAGGCCCTTGTGTCACCGTGTTCGGTTCAGCACGATTCGGGGAAGACAATGAGTACTACCAACGCACCGTTGAGTTAGGCGCAGCACTTTCACGCCTCGGATTCACAATCATGACAGGCGGAGGTCCCGGTATTATGGAAGCAGCGCCTCGTGGGGCAAAGTCAGTAGGGGGAAGAACAGTCGGCTGCAACATAGAGCTGCCACATGAACAAAGACCAAATCCGTATCTGGATGTGGTCGTCACCTTTCGGCACTTCTTCGTTCGAAAGGTCTTGCTGGTGAAGTATTCGTTCGCCTTTGTCGTGATGCCTGGTGGAGCAGGAACTATGGATGAGTTGTTCGAGACGCTCACGCTTATACAAACCGGAAAGATTCAAGAATTCCCAATGGTGGTATTTGGCACCAGCTATTGGAAAGACCTACGCGAGATGTTGGATAGGATGGTGGAAGAGAAGACGATTTCTCCGGAAGACCTCAACCTGATTCTTTTTACGGATTCTGTTGATGAGGCGACAAAGCACATCGAACGAATTACGCAAACACGATTCGGGCTTGTGAGAAGGAAGCTTAAACCATCATGGGTATTTGGTGAGCGTTAGCCGCCCACTACTTTGCGCAGCTGGTCGATGAGACCGTCCCACAAATCTTTCAACTCGGTGAGGTCATCAAAGTCTGAATAGTCAGATACTTTGAGGAAAGTTGTTTGCGTCAACTCATTGAGTTCAATTCTTAATTCAAAGTAGGAGGGATCGTCCTTGTCATCATCTGATTCGGGAACGAATTCGAACCTGGTGAAGTGATTGGTTCGATGAGCTGCAACGACTGCCTTATGCTTTTCGTTGTCCCACTCAAAGGAATAAATCTTCTCGGGATTGATATTCACATCATCTGCGAACCATTCTGCGAGGCCGCTGGCAGTGCTGATGTATGGATAGAGCATCTTGGCAGATGCGTGTATCTCATAATCTTCAGTGAATAGATTCTTTGCGGCCATTATAATCGATTGGATTTTAATTTATGGCATTTTTTAGTGAACGACAAATAAAAGAATTGGATAGCGAAAATCTCAAAAGTTTGTAAGTTTGCGCTCCCATATCGAGACTGACATGATAGTGTCGGTCGTGATAACAAACATTAGGAAACATTAGGCGCGGTAGCTCAGGTGGTTACCTGCCTGCCGCAGGCAGGGAGCGCAAGGATTCAGATCCGTTAGTTGACGGATGAGAGTTCAACTGAGAGTTGTAGGTTTGTAGGTATTAAAAATATGGCGCGGTAGCTCAGGCGGTTAGAGCGCAGGATTCATAACCCTGAGGTCGGGAGTTCAACTCTCCCCCGCGCTACGAAACGAAGGCAGCGAGAGCTGCCTTTTTGTTTTCTTCAAGTGTAGCTGTGCAGCATTAGCAGTTAGCCCTCCAGGTAGCCGCAAAGCCCATTACCTCACTTTATCGTTTGGCAATGAAAAAAGTATGAGCCCGCCCGGTTTATCTGCCGAAATGAAATGGAGGCATGGCTTGAGGGCAAAACAATTCCTATTTTAACCCATTCTGCTCCATTGCATCGCCAGAGGCAATCCACCCCTTAGTAATCAAATAACAAAATGAAATGAACATCATCCGTTACAATTCATCAATATGAGTCTCCTGGCCTTGTTTTTGATACTATCTTTGCCTCTATGCTGGGCATGAAGAAGATCGACAAACTCATTATCACCTCCTTCATAGGGCCGTTCGTGCTCACATTCCTTGTCGTGGTCTTCATCCTCCTCACACAACACATGCTCAAGTACTTCGATGACATCATCGGAAAAGATCTGGGCTGGGATGTGCTGGGCTCTCTTCTTTTTTACTTCGCGATCTTCATGACACCCATTGCTCTGCCTTTGGCGGTGCTGTTATCTTCACTTATTACCTATGGCAACCTGGGCGAGCACTTTGAACTTACCGCAGTGAAGAGTCTTGGCATCTCCCTGGTGCGAAGTCTGCTTCCGATGTTCGTATTTGTCATTCTCTTAACTGGTGTGGCGTTCTATGCCAACAATAACCTTGTGCCCAAAGCCGCTCTCGAAGCCTACAGCCTCCTGTACGATATCAAGCAAAAGAAACCAGCGCTCGATCTCAGAGAAGGGACCTTCTACAGCTCCATTCCTGATATCAGCATTAAAGTGAATGATAAACTACCCGATGGCCAATCACTACGTGGTGTGATCATCTACGATCACCGCAACAAAGTAGGAAACCGTGAAGTCACCATCGCTGACTCAGGCCGCATGTACACCATCCTCAACGACCAGTACCTGAAGCTGGAGTTATTCAATGGATACAATTACAACGAGGGTTCTGCCCAAACCAATGAAATGGCTGGACGTGGAACCGAGAACCAAACCCTCAGCAAGACCAAGTTTGATAAAACACAAATCGTATTTGATCTCTCTTCTTTCGGACTCAACCGCACCGACAAAAAATGGTTTCAGGGCAACCGCATCATGCGCAACCTCAGCGAGCTTCAGCACGACATGGACTCCATTGGCAACAGCGTAAAAGACCAGGACCTCGGATTACTTACGATCACCAGCAACAGCGCATTTCAGTTTCACTTCAAGAACGATACCATCGCACTGCCAGATGATCTGGCTGTCTTTAAGGCACAGAAGGATTCCATAGCCGACTCTAAGGTGGAAACAAAAACTGCTGCCCGGCAAAAAAGGTGGACGGCAAATGCGGCACGATCCAAGGCGTTGGTGCCAGAAATAAAGACAGACAACGACTCACTGAAAGCGTTGGTAGCTACTAAGTCCGACAGCTTGTTTACTCGTCCTCCTACAAGTCCGGAGGTAGCAGCAGCACTTGCGCACGCGCGACTCATCAAAAGTCAGATCACCAACTTCGGAAATCAGAAACTCAACTTTGAAAATGAGTACCGCGTCTTCCAGGTGCAGTGGCACAAGATCCTCGCGCAGTCGCTGGCCTGTATCGTGATGTTCCTCATTGGTGCTCCACTCGGTGCCATCATCAAGCGGGGTGGACTGGGCGTGCCGGTGCTGGCTTCGATATTGTTCTTCATCATCTTCTACATCCTCACCATGCTGGGAGAGAAGTGGTCCAAACAAGGTCTGATCCCGGTGCCCGTAGGCATCTGGGCAGCCAACGGGATTCTGTTTGCAGTAGGCCTTCTGTTCTTGCGGCAAGCCAGGGTAGATGCCCGCCTCTTCGATGCCGACTTCTATAATGTGGCCTGGGACAAGCTAAAAGCCTGGCTGCGAAGCAAAAAGCTCATCTCTCAGGCATCAGCCTGAATTTGCTTTTTCGGCTGGACTGATATACTTTTGCGCTTTAAAATAGAGAAAATATATATTTAGAAGCGATGTATCTGAATTCAGCAAAGAAACAGGAGTTGTTCAGCAAACACGGTGTTGCAAAAGCAAAGACCGACACAGGCTCTCCAGAGTCTCAAATTGCCCTTTTTACCTATCGAATAAATCACCTCACTGATCACCTTAAAGGTCAAAAGAAGGATTTTTCGACTCAGGCAGGCCTTTTAAAGCTGGTAGGTAAGCGTAAGAAGCTACTTAACTACCTTCAGAAGGTAAATATCGAGCGATACAGGGCGGTTTTAACAGACCTTGATCTAAGAAAGTAAGAATTGATTTGAATAGCATAGGGAACCAACATCGGTTCCCTTTTCGCTTTCATTACACTGGGTGTTGACTCCCGTCAATACCCCATAACTATTAAACTACCATGAGTATTATACAAAAAACCTGCAAGCTTCCTGACGGCAGGGAAATCACAATCGAAACAGGAAAATTAGCACGCCAGGCCGATGGGTCTGTCGTAGTGAGAATGGGCAACACCATGTTGCTCGCTACCGCAGTAGCATCACAGGATGCCAAAGAAGGAGCAGACTTCCTTCCCCTCTCCGTAGACTATCAGGAGAAGTTCGCCTCTATGGGTAAAATCCCGGGTGGCTTTTTGAAAAGAGAAGGCCGTCTTTCAGACTATGAGATCCTCATCAGCCGCTTGGTTGACCGAGCAATAAGACCTTTGTTCCCAGACGATTATCACGCGGAAACGCAAGTAAATATTTCGTTGCTTTCAGGCGACACCAACGCGCTGCCTGACGCCCTCGCTGCCTTCGCAGCTTCTTGTGCACTTGCCGTATCTGACATTCCAATCCAGGAGCCTATCTCAGAAGTACGCGTAGCCAGAGTAGCTGGTGAATTCATCATCAATCCAACTCTTGAGCAAAAAGAACAAGCCGACATCGACTTGATCGTAGCCGCCTCCAAGGACAACATCCTGATGGTGGAAGGTGAGATGAAAGAGGTGAGCGAGAAGGACATGCTCGAAGCCATGAAGCGCGCACACGAGGCCATCAAAATACAGTGTGCCGTTCAGCTTGAGCTGGCAGAAGCCACAGGCAAAACTGAGAAGAGAACCTACAGCCACGAAGAGCACGATGAAAACCTCAAAGAAGAGGTGACCAAAATGTTCTACGACAAACTGCTGGCCATCGCACGCGAGAAGAACGCCAACAAGCACGTGCGCTCTGAGAAGTTCTCTCAGCCGCTTAAAGACTACATCGAGTCTTTACCAGAAGACACAGAGGTAAACGTTGACCTCGTTAAGAAATACTACAAGCAAACACAGAAGAGAGCGAGTAGAAACCTCGTGCTGGAAGACAACCTGCGTCTGGACGGTCGTAAACTTAACGAAGTTAGATCAATCTGGACGGAAGTAAACTACCTTCCTTCAGCACACGGATCATCAATCTTCACAAGAGGGGAGACACAGTCATTGAGCACCGTTACGCTCGGTACAAAACTCGATGAGCAGTTAATAGACGGAGCCATGTTCTCCGGATCAAACAAGTTCATTTTACATTACAACTTCCCAGGCTTCTCCACAGGAGAAGTGAAGCCCAACCGCGGACCGGGAAGACGCGAAGTAGGTCACGGTAACCTTGCCCTCCGCGCATTGAAGCAAGTAGTACCAGCCGACAGCGAAAATCCATATACCATCCGCCTGGTGTCCGATATCCTCGAATCCAACGGGTCGTCTTCAATGGCAACCGTATGTGCCGGATCACTGGCATTGATGGATGCAGGTATTCCAATCTCCGGACCGGTATCTGGTATTGCCATGGGGATGATCAGCGACAGTGCAACCGGTAAGTATGCAATCTTGTCTGATATCCTGGGAGATGAAGATCACCTGGGAGATATGGACTTTAAAGTAACAGGTACTGAAAAAGGTATCACTGCCTGCCAGATGGACCTCAAAGTGGATGGCCTAACCTACGAGGTTTTAGAAGAAGCTTTGAACCAGGCAAAAGAGGGTAGAATGCACATTCTCAATGAGATGAAGAAGACCATGTCAACCCCTAATGCAGATCTTAAACCTCATGCACCACGCGCCCATTCGATCACCATCGACAAAGAGATGATCGGTGCCGTAATCGGCCCCGGTGGAAAAGTGGTTCAAGACATCCAGAAAACAACAGGAGCGACTGTCGTTATCGAGGAAGTGAATAATAAGGGAGTGGTCAACATCTTCTCCAACAACCAGGAGATTATGAATGCTGCCATTGCCCGGGTGAAGGCTATTGTCAGTGTGCCAGAAGTTGGTGAAGTTTACGATGGAATTGTGAAGTCGATCATGCCGTTTGGTGCCTTCGTAGAGATCATGCCAGGCAAAGACGGACTGCTTCACATTTCCGAGATTAAGTGGGAGAGATTGGAAAGTATGGATGGTGTGCTGGAAGTAGGCGAGCAGATCAAAGTGAAGTTGGTAGAGATTGACAAGAAGACAGGCAAGTACAGGCTATCCAGAAAAGTGTTGATACCAAGACCTCCTAAAAAGGAAGAGACGCCACAGGCGTAGTATTGCTTATAGATGTATCTTGGAACTAATTTTTGGATTTAACTTGTTCAAACCTTAGTAAATTGACTTCGCTCGATGAGACAGCTTAAGATCAGTAAACAGATTACCAACCGCGAGAGCCAGTCCCTCGACAAGTACTTGCAGGAGATTGGTAAGGTTGATTTGCTCACTCCCGATGAGGAGGTAGAATTAGCAAAGAGAATCAAAGAGGGCGACCAGATCGCCCTTGAAAAACTGACCAAAGCCAATCTTCGATTTGTCGTTTCCGTAGCCAAGCAATATCAAAACCAGGGTCTTTCTTTGGGCGACCTGATTAACGAGGGAAACCTCGGTCTGATCAAAGCCGCTCAGCGCTTCGATGAAACCCGCGGATTTAAGTTTATCTCTTACGCAGTGTGGTGGATTCGTCAATCCATCTTACAAGCACTGGCCGAACAATCAAGGATCGTGCGCCTTCCTCTAAACAGGGTAGGATCACTGAACAAGATATCCAAGACCTTCTCAGAACTCGAACAAAAGTACGAGCGTGAGCCATCTCCAGAAGAGTTGGCTGATGTGCTTGAGGTGACTACTGCAGAAGTAGTAGACACCATGAAGATCTCCGGTCGTCATGTGTCGATGGATGCGCCATTCGTTCAGGGCGAAGAGAACAGCCTCCTGGACGTACTGGAAAACGACAGCGAAGAAACACCAGACTCAGGCTTAATGACAGACTCGCTGAGACGTGAGGTTCAGCGTGCCCTGTCTACGCTTACACAGCGTGAGTCGGATGTGATCTCATTGTACTTCGGACTCAATGGCGAGCATGCTATGACGCTGGAGGAAATCGGGGAGAAGTTCAACCTGACCCGCGAGCGCGTTCGACAGATTAAAGAGAAAGCAATCAGGCGGTTACGTCATACTTCGAGAAGCAAGGCTTTAAAACCATACTTGGGTTAAGAATCATAACCCAGACTATAAAAAATCAAGCCTCACACAAATGAGGCTTTTTTCTAACCACCAATTGAAAGAACATGTCATCTGAAGCGATTAAAGTGGCGATCATCGGATCAGGGCCTGCCGGATATACTGCGGCCATCTATGCAGCAAGAGCCGGGCTAACCCCCGTACTATACACGGGAGGCGAACCTGGTGGACAGCTTACAACAACAAACGATGTGGAGAACTTCCCCGGATATCCGGAAGGCATCAACGGACCTCAAATGATGGTCGACCTGCAAAAACAAGCGGAACGTTTTGGCACTACTATCCACTATAAAGTAGTGACGGCCGTAGACCTGAAGAGCTACCCGTTCAAACTGACCGTAGATGGCACCGAAGAGATCCTTGCTGAGTCGGTAATTGTCGCCACTGGTGCGAGTGCCAAATACCTCGGCATTCCGTCAGAGAAGACTTATGCCAACAAAGGTGTTTCTGCCTGCGCGGTGTGTGATGGTTACTTCTACCGCGGAAAGGAAGTGGCAGTAGTAGGTGCTGGTGATTCAGCTGCTGAAGAGTCGACCTATCTATCTAAGCTGTGTACCAAAGTGCACCTGATCGTAAGACGTGACGAGATGCGCGCCTCGAAAATCATGCAGCAACGTGTGCTCAACACACCGAACATTGAGATACACTGGAACTCTGAAACAGACGAAGTCCTTGGCGATGACTCAGGCGTCACAGGCGTGAGAATAGTAAATAACAAAACAGGAGAGAAGAAAGAATTATCCATTCAAGGTTTCTTCCTGGCCATCGGCCACAAACCAAATACCGACATCTTCAAAGGTCAGCTCGACATGGACGAGAGTGGCTACATCAAAGTGAAACCCGGAACAGCCAACACCAACATAGAAGGTGTGTTTGCCGTAGGTGATGCAGCAGATAAAATATATCGTCAGGCGATCACAGCCGCAGGCACAGGTTGCATGGGTGCGCTTGACGCAGAAAAATTCCTCGCTGCCAAAGAAGCAGAAGTAGCATAACGATGAAGCTGGATATCCTTGTGCTGGCCGCCCACCCCGATGATGCAGAACTCGGATGCGGGGGAACGATCATAAAATATGTAGCAGAAGGAAAGAAGGTGGGTGTCATCGACTTTACGCGTGGTGAACTGGGCACACGCGGCACAGCCGAAACGCGCAAAGCTGAGGCTGCAGCGTCTGCTTCCATTCTGGGTCTTTCGGTTAGAGATAATCTCAGCTTCAAGGATGGCTTCTTCGCCAATGATGAAGAGCACCAGCTTCAGGTGATCCAGCAGATCAGGAAGTACCAACCGGAAATTGTATTGGCCAACGCGGTCACTGATCGACATCCCGATCATGGCAAAGCAGCCAACCTCGCATTCGACTCGTGCTTCTATTCGGGTCTTACCAAAGTTGAAACAGAACTTGATGGCAAACCACAATTAGCGTGGAGGCCAAAGGCGCTGTACCATTATATCCAAAGTCAGTACATCGTGCCTGACGTAGTGCTTGATGTTTCTGCGCATTGGGACAAGAAGATGGAAGCCGTGAAAGCATTCAAGTCGCAGTTCTACGATCCGACCAGCAACGAACCGGAGACGTACATTTCAAGTCAGGGTTTTATGAAAATGCTGGAGGCAAGAGGCATTGAATTAGGTCATGCCATCGGTGCAAAGTATGGTGAAGGCTTCACCGTGCGCAAAACGATAGGGGTGAACTCTCTTTTCGATCTCCGCTAAGGAGCGAGCCGGTTAATCTTCCACTGCGTATCAATCAACGTGTACACGATGCGGTCGTGAAGTCTGCTGGGGCGACCTTGCCAAAATTCAATTTCATGTGCAGCCACCGCGAAGCCTCCCCATTGTTTGGGTTTGGGTAATACTTTCTGTCCATCAAACCGTTGCTTGATCTGCTTCACTCTTTCTTCCAACAGGCTGCGGTCTTTGATGATGGAACTTTGTGGCGATGCCCATGCACCCACCTGGCTCTCTCGGGGTCTGCTTTGAAAATAAGTAAGCGAGTTGTCTTCACTCACACGCGAAGCCACACCTTCTATTCTTACCTGCCGCTCAAGTTCCGGCCAGAAAAAATTCAGCGCACACACTGGGTTGTTCTCCAGCTCTCTTCCTTTCTGACTTTGATAGTTGGTGTAAAACACAAAGCACTTGTTTTCGATGCCCTTCAGCAGCACGATACGTGAAGTAGGTCTGCCACCTTCCGCTATCGTGGCCAGGTTCATCGCGTTGGGCTCCAGCGCCTGCGCGTCCACCGCTTCTTTAAACCATTTCTCAAACTGTGCTATCGGATCTTTGTGTACAGACTCCAGATCCAGCTTTGCTTTGGTGTAGTCCGTTCGAATTTCTGAGAGGCCTTTCATCAGGTTCATCAAATTTTCCTCAATTTAAATAATCGTGAGGGTTGCATCTTTGTCCATTCAGCAGTTTATTAACATCGCAAAGCAAGAACAATTGACCGCGAAGGAAAGTTTTAGATATTGAATAATGGAGTTCTTCAAATACAAGAATAAACTCGAGCCGGCTAAGGGCAGGATTCTTGTCTCCGAACCTTACCTGGCAGATCCCAACTTTGGCAGAACCATCATACTACTCTGCGAACACAACGATGACGGTTCATTCGGCTTTGTATTAAACAAACCTTCTATGGCCAACATACAGGATGTAGTAGAAGGTTTTGAAAACTTTGAAGCACCCGTGTTTGTAGGTGGCCCTGTGCAGCAAGACACTCTCCACTACCTCCATTGTTGCGAAGATTTAGATAAGGCCATTCAAGTCACCGATGACATCTACTGGGGTGGTGACTTCGACAACCTGAAATTTCTCATCAACACCAAACAGATCGACCTCGCTGATGTTAAATTTTTCCTCGGCTACAGCGGTTGGTCGCCCGGCCAATTGGCGACAGAGATGAAAGAGGAGTCGTGGATCGTGAGCGATAAGTTTGACAGTGAATTGGTCTTCGAAACTGTGCCCGAAGAGATGTGGAAAAAATCGCTCGAAAGCCTGGGTGGACGCTTCTCCGTTTACTCAAAATATCCCGTAGATCCCCGTATGAACTGATTGATTCAATTCGTTTATTTTTACGTTATTGTAGGGGACAGATAATTTCATGGAAAACGAATTGGATTTGCGCACGGATCAGGATAACCATTCTGAAGAAGCACTCGAGGCTCAGGAAGGCAACCAGAATTCATCACGTAATACGCGTGATTCTTCACTAAACTCTGAGGAAGATTTAAAGGATAAGCACGACCAGGAGTCAGGTGACGAGCAGGATCAGGAAGAGAACGAGGTCGACTATTCCAGTCTGTCTAAAGAAGAGTTGGTAAAGGCGGTAAAAGCCTTGACAACAGAGTCCAGTTTTAGCCGCATCGATGCGGTGTTGAAGGAAGTGCGCCCCTTGATTGAAGATACGTTGGAGAAAGAGAAGGCAGCAGCACTGGAAAGATTCAAAGCAGAAGGTGGAGAGGAAGATGACTTCGAATTCCATGGCGACAGGCTCGATCACGAATACGAAACTACGGTAAAGTCACTGCGTGAAAAACGCAACCGCTACTACCAGGATCTCGAACAGCAAAAGAACGAGAACCTCTACAAGAAAAATCAGGTGCTTGACAAGCTGAGATCGTTGGCAGACGCTGAAGATACCACCGAGTCAAGCTTCAATCAATTCAAAGAACTGCAAAGGGAGTGGAAGAGCATCGGTCCCGTTCCCAACGTTCATTCCAGAACGTTGTGGGCCAACTATTCAGCCCTTGTTGATTTATATTATGATCAGCGCAGCATCTACTTCGAGCTGAAAGAACTCGATCGCAAGAAAAATCTTGAGTACAAGGTGGAGTTGTGCGAGAAAGCAGAGAAGCTGCTGGAAGTAGAGTCCATTAAGGTAGCCGTAAAAGAACTGAACGAACTCCATCACGAGTTCCGGCACACCGGCCCTGTGCCACGTGAAGAGAAAGACAACGTGTGGGCACGGTTCAAGGCGGCATCCGATGCCGTGTATGCCAAACGAGACGAATACATGGCCTCGTTGCAGGAGGTGCTGAAGAAAAACCTGGTCGAGAAGAAAGCATTGGTAGAGCAGGTAAAAACTTTTGTCGACTTCAGTACCGACCGCATCAAGGAGTGGAACCAGAAGACAAAAGAGATCATCGACCTGCAGAAGAAATGGGAAGCTGTAGGAGCGGTGCCGAGGAGCCAGACACGCGAGGTGAACAAATCCTTCTGGTCATCCTTCAAAGCATTCTTCAGCAACAAGAATGGCTTCTTCAAAAAGCTGGACGGTGAGCGGGAGAAGAACCTGGAAGCCAAAAAGCAGTTGATAGCGAAAGCCAACGAGATAAAGGAGAGCACCGACTGGGAGAAGACCTCCAACGAGATGAAGAAACTCCAGCAGGAGTGGAAGGAGACAGGCCCGATACCCGACAAGGTGCGGGAAAAGATATTTGCTGAGTTCAAGGCCGCCTGCGATTACTTCTTCGACAAGCGGAGGGAGCAGTTTGGCAAGCAGGATGCGGAGCAGGAGGAGAACCTGGCGAAGAAAAAGCAGGTATGCGAAGAGATGGAGAAGCTGGCGGCTGCGAAAGCCGGAACAGCCGACCAACTGTACGACCTCATCGACCAGTTCAACGAGATAGGATTCGTGCCACGCAAAGCCGTGAAGTCCATCAAGTCAAGGTTTGACAAGGCCGTAGGCAACTTTGTGGCCGCCATCCCTGAAGCCACCGATGAAGACAGGGCGAGGATAGAGATGGAAGTACAGCTCCGCGGACTGAAAGGCGACCCACGTGGGGACAGGAAGATTCACCATAAAGAGCAGTCTATCCAAAAGCAGATACACAAGGCAGAGAACGACATAGCGGTGCTACAAAACAACATCGAGTTCTTCGGCCGGTCCAAGAATGCCGAGAAGCTGAAGAGCGAGTTTACCGAGAAGCTCGAAGCAGCCACAGGCGAGCTGAAAGCCCTCAAAAAACAGCTCAAAATGCTGAAAACAGTCTCATAAGGCGTTTGGAATAGTCCCCACTTCACCTATTTTTGCACCTCCTTTGCCAGTTACTGCCGGTATAAGCTACCGACAACTGATAACCGGCAACTGGCAACTAAAAAAATGCCTCCTTAGCTCAGCTGGTAGAGCAACTGACTTGTAATCAGTAGGTCGTTGGTTCGATTCCGACAGGGGGCTCTTGATAATCAGAGAGTTACGTTCGTAACTCTTTTTTTATTGGTCGCCACTTTAAAACATTTTTAAAACATTGTTTTTAAGTGCCAAAGAAGGGACCAGCCGCTGGTTCGTTGGGTAGGGTTTGCCCTAAATTCCACTGAATTTCTTTAGATTTGATAGAATCATCCTAACCCTTAAGTCACTTGTGGTTTTTGGCTTGATCTGATGTACTCAAAAAAGGACCTCACCGAGCGTGACATATGTACCAAGTTTATCAACCCTGCCCTGGTACGGAGTGGATGGGATATGCAGTTGCAGGTACTTGAAGAATTTGCATTCACTCATGGCCGGATATATGTAAAAGGAAAGCTCACCGCACGGGGAGAGAAAAAGCGAGCAGACTATATTCTATTCTACAAGCCTGGTATTCCAGTTGCTATTATAGAAGCCAAAGACAACCATCACCCGCTTGGTGGCGGTATGCAGCAGGGATTAAAATATGCTGAGATTCTTGACGTCCCTTGCGTGTTCAGCTCAAATGGAGATGGCTTTCTGTTCCATGATCGAACGATCAAGGACGGCCAAATCGAAAAAGAGCTTCCCTTAGAAGAGTTTCCAACACCACACCAACTTTGGCTTAGATATAAAGTGTTTAAAGGCCTCGAGTCATCTGAGGAGGAAAGAGTTGCGGGTGAAGACTACTTCACAGATGGTTCAGGAAGAACCCCCCGATACTACCAGCAAATTGCGATCAACAGAACAGTTGAGGCGATTGCCAAAGGCAAGAACAGGATACTCCTGGTTATGGCAACCGGTACCGGCAAGACTTACACTGCATTTCAAATTATTTACAGGTTATGGAAGTCACGAGTTAAGAAACGCATTCTGTTTCTCGCAGACCGAACAGCTTTGATAGACCAAACGAGACGAGGAGACTTCAAGCATTTCAGGGATAAGATGACCATTATTAAAAAGAAAGTGGTTGAGATCGGGGGTGACGAGAGATTGGTTTCAAATCGGAAGAGAGGCATCGACTCCGGGGATAAAGCGTATGAAGTTTTTCTTGGTTTATATCAAGGGCTCACCGATGTCGAGGGCATCGAAGATGCCTACAAAGATTTCAGTCCAGACTTCTTTGACTTAATAATAATAGACGAGTGCCATCGCGGGAGTGCAGCTGCGAATTCTGCTTGGCGAAGGATACTGGATTACTTCTCGGGAGCTACCCATATCGGCATGACAGCTACGCCAAAAGAAACGACTGACGTTTCTAATTCAGAATACTTTGGTGATCCAATCTACACCTACTCACTTAAACAAGGAATTGATGACGGGTTTCTTGCGCCTTATCGCGTTGTCAGAATTGGTTTGGATATTGACTTAAACGGGTGGCGACCTCCAAAAGGATTTTTAGATAAGTCTGGCAATCCGGTCGAAGATAGAATTTACAATCGCCTCGACTTTGATCGAAACATAGTAGTGGAGGATCGAAGAAAACGTGTAGCGGAGAAAGTGTCGGAATTTCTAAGAGGTACGAGCCGAATGGACAAGACAATTGTATTTTGCGTGGATATAGAACATGCCGAGGGAATGAGGCAGGCCTTGGTCAACGAGAATCCGGATATGGTTGCCGAGAATTCTAAGTATGTTATGCGCATCACTGGTGACAACAATGAAGGAAAAAATGAACTGGATAATTTCATTAATCCTGAAGAACCATATCCTGTAATTGCGACTACGTCAAAACTAATGACCACAGGAGTTGATGCACAAACGTGCAAAGTGATTGTGCTAGATAGCAACATTCAGTCAATGACCGAGTTCAAACAGATAATTGGAAGAGGAACCAGGATCGAAGAGGAATTCAATAAGTTGTATTTCACAATTCTTGATTTCAGAAATGTAACGGACCTTTTTGCCGATCCAGACTTCGATGGAGATCCGGTTCGCATTAAGGTCACCTCCGAAGACGGAGACATTTCAAACATTGAGGGAGAAGAAGAGGCTGACGGTACGCCAATTATCGATGAGGAAAGTGGGGCTGAAATCGTGCTTGTTCCACCGAGGCCGTATCCCATACCTCCAAAGGGAAAGCCGATTAATGATCCTATCCCTAAAGTATATGTTAACGGGGTAGACGTATCTGTTCTACTGGCAAGAGAGATGTATTTCGATGCTCAGGGTAAACCAATTACAGTGAGCTTGAAGGACTACACCAAAGACAAGGTGACGGACCAATACAAGACGCTTAATTCATTTCTGAACAAATGGAACAGCGCAGAGAAGAAAGAAGCAATTGTAAAGGAACTTGAGGAGCAAGGCGTACTAGTAGATGCATTACAAGATGCGGTGAATAAGGAGCTAGACTTGTTTGATCTTATTTGTCACACTGCTTTCGATGCGAAGCCTCTTACCAGGAAGGAGAGGGCAAACAACGTGAAGAAGAGAAACTACTTTGCAAAATATGGTCGGCAGGCAAGAAGTGTTTTGGAGGCGCTACTAGATAAATATGCTGATGAAGGCCTCGAAAACTTAGAAAGTCTGGAGATATTAAAAGTTGAGCCATTTGATCAATTTGGATCAGCGGTTGAAATTGTGAAATCATTTGGAGGTAGAGATAAATACCTGAAAGCCATTAAGGAGCTTGAAAACGAGATTTATCAAATAGCATGACAAAGAAACTAGGTTCACTAAAAAAGGTTGATCTGAGAAGTGTTTGGGGGCACGAGGCCCTTGACTTTACAAGGTGGTTGGCACAAGAAGAAAACATTAACGAGTTGTGTCAGGAGTTAGATATTGAGATTGAAAACATTAAGCCTGAGGAGTCGGCTGGCCGTTACTCAGTCGATATTCTTGCAGTAGAAGTGGACAGTAACAAAAAAGTGATTATTGAGAACCAACTCGAATCAACGGACCACAAGCACCTTGGACAGATTCTTACTTATGCGTCTGCGCATGATGCAAGTATTATTGTGTGGGTTGTACGAGATTACACCGAAGAACATAAGCAAGCGATTGATTGGTTTAACAGACACATGCCAGAGCAGATTAGTTTCTTTCTGGTGAAAATCGAGCTTTGGCAAATCGGCCAATCCGAACCGGCACCAAAGTTTAATATAATATCACAGCCTAACTATTGGGCTAAAACGTTACGATCAGCCACCTCTCAGGAAAAAGGCAACCCCTCGGAGTTGAAGTTACAGCAGCAGAAATTTTGGCAGTCATTTAAAGACTATGTAAACAAATCTGGAAATCAATTTGGCATTAGTTTAGGTAAGACGCCACGCCCTCAACACTGGTACGAAATAAGCTATGGCACTTCCAAAGCGTTGATCTCTCTAACGTTC
>JAGQYM010000048.1 GCA_020436085.1 Cyclobacteriaceae bacterium | reverse complement strand
GATCAATACTATAATGCGCAGTACAGAACTGAAAATACTTTCGAAGTACTTCTCAGTTCGTTCACCGTGTTAGGAATTGTGGTTGCCTGCCTTGGGTTGCTGGGCCTGTCATCGTTTACAGTTTCACGCAGAACGAAGGAAATTGGAATTCGAAAAGTGCTTGGCGCGAGGGTCGGTCAAATTATATCCTTATTAACTAAAGAATATCTTTTACTGGTTGTGCTGGCCTCGGTGTTGGCAATTCCAGTGGCAGTATTTTTGTTTGATCAGTGGCTTACCACTTACGCCTTCCGTGTGTCTTTGGGTTGGTGGTTCTTTGTGATGCCGGTTGTGCTCATCGTAGCGATAACGTTACTCGCGGTGGGTCTTCAATCGTTGAAAGCCGCGTGGGTAAATCCAGTGCGCAGCTTGCGATCAGAGTAAGACTATTTGCCTTTAGCTGAATTTTCGCCAACACGAAACTTGACAATCCTTGTGACTAAGTCGAGCGGCAAGGATTCGGCAATGGGAAATTGCACCGCGCCTTTGCTGGATTTGAATTTAGCTATCTCTTTTTTAAAAGCTAGCAGTCCGGAGGGAGCAGGATAAAATCCAATGTGGCTTTTGTACGCTGCAAAGTGAACGAGGTTTCCGTTTAGCACAAAAGTTGGAATGCCATACTTCATAGCTTCCTCGGCCTTCGGTGCTGCTTTTTTTATAGTTGATCTTATTTGCTTCAACAACTTTTGAACCTCCTTGGGGAACTGGAGGATATAGTCATCTATGTTTTCAACTTTAATCTTCTGCATAGCCTGATAAATTAAGTAAATGTGGTAAAAAAGTAGACACCACGGATGGTGGGAATGCGTCAATCGTAAGGGTGAAATACGACTAAGTGGATTTTGGCTGCCAGAACTTCCACAGGTATTCCAGATTCTTGCGCCTGATAATCAACCACGCAGCGACAGAAGCGGTAATTGAAAATGGAAAAGCAGACCCAACTCCAAGTGGGGCGATGCCAATCAGGAACAGAATTGCACCGATAGCTGCCAGACGAACCAGCGTGCCGTTTAATATAATTCCGATGGCTATCAGTGCCTGACCGATGGCAATGGCCACGACCACAATTGTAATATGATCTTTGAACCATCCATCAATAAAAGACTTGTACCAAGCTACCGCCATCTCACTATAGTTCAGGTAGTCGTTTGGGTTGGTGAGTGCAGTGGTAAGGTTCATTATGAATGCCCAGAAGAACAGAATAAAGAATAGAAGGCGAGCTAACACTGGCTTCTTCCAGGCAGACCAAAGCATGAATAAGGCGACTGCATTGGAGACAACGTAAGGAATGAGATAGACCTCCAGGTGTTTCATTTTTGATTGACCATAATCAAATATCAGATGAACACTATGGTTAAATCAATGACTTTGGTCAGTGGACATAGATAGAGCTAGAGTTTGATGCCGTAGGCGATCATTGTCCCCATCAAGGGTATACAAGCAAGAATAAAAAGTTGAGTGACGATCAGTTTTCTGATTTTGGAAGGCACGGCAATATTTTCGTTCGGATCACCTTTTCCATTCCTGATAAAGAATACTGTCGGTACGATCGAGATGAGACCAACAACAATAACTAACGTCACTTTCAGATGCATAACCCCGTGGTTATAGAAATCAAATCCCTTTCCAACTCCAAACCAAAGTGTCAACCCTGCTCCAACGGCCAGCATAGCAGTCAAGCCGTAAAGACCATCAATCCGGCCAACAGACTTTAATGCAGAGCGAGTCATGGTGGATTTCACAAGTATAAGTTCGCTAGTCAGGCAAGCGATCATACCAAAAATGGAGATGAAGTGAATGTACTTCGTTAAGAGGAAACTGATTTGCATTTGCCGGAGATTAAGACTCGAAGGTAGCTAATTCATACTGATTTCGATATGAGTGGTGATTTTGATTAAACGGTCGCAGATTCAATTCCGTGAAAGGTAATCGGTCGTATGAGTCAATTCGTTACTTTCAAACTCCAAATAATTTCCTATGCGATACATATCACTTTTGACTGTCGTTATTCTTCTGGCTAATTGCAATCCCAAGAAGCCAGCACCCTTCGTTCATGACATTTCACAGGGGCCAACGCCATGGTCTTATGAACCTGCTGGAAAAGTTGATGGGGATTTTACATTTGCCATTATCTCCGATCTCTATAGTGGTGAAAGGGAAGGTGTATTTGAAGTCGCGGTAGAGCAAATCAATTTGCTTCGCCCTGAATTTATTCTAAGTATCGGTGATCTTATTGACGGAGGTACCGAAGATGTAAATGAATTGACAAAACAATTTGATCATTTCGACACCCGTGTTGCGAAAGCAAAGGCGCCATTTTTTCATGTGGGAGGTAATCACGATCTCACAAACACTACAATGCGACAGTTTTGGATGGATCGTTACGGCAGGAGATACTATCACTTCATCTATAATAATGTGTTGTTTCTAATGATGGATTCAGAAGATTATAGTGAACAGCGTATGCAAGAAATTTATAAAGCGAGGGCAGAGGCAATTAAGGTGTTAGATGGAGATCATCCGGAATTAGCTCAAGATATGGAGTACTTTAAGATGACCGAGAGAGTTTCTGGAGAGATTGGAGATGAGCAGTCGGCTTATTTCGAGAAGGTGATCAAAGAAAACTCAAATGTTAAGTGGACTTTTATTTTAATGCACAAGCCTGTTTGGCAAAGAGAGGCTGCGGGCAATTTATCCAGAGTGGAGACGGCTTTGGCTGGCAAAAACTTCACGGTCATCAATGGACATTTCCACAGCTATTCTCACAGAGTAAAAGAAGGGCATGACTACATGGTTCTTGGGACTACCAGCGGAGGCCAGAACCCAAAGGATGAAAATGCTTTCGATCATATCACTCTTGTAAATTTTGTGGATGGTGAGCCCGCCATTGCTACCTTAAGAATGGACGGTATTCTGGATAAGACGGGAAAAATTCCATTAGAAGGTGAGAAGTATTGTTATCAAGCTTCAAAATGTGCAGCGGCAGAAGAGAGCCACTAACCTTTAGAACTCCTCCTCGTCAAAGTCATCTTCGCGCTGACCACCGCGCTCGCGTTTCTTCTTTTGGTTGAGGCGATAAGAGAAGCTTAATCTTATCTGGCGTGACCGCCACTGAAATTTACTGGACTCGGTAAAGTTGTTTGTGATAGTGGTGCCACGATATTTTCTGGAGTTGAACAGGTCGCGCACACTCAGATTGATTGTTCCTTTTCCTTTCAATACGTCTTTGTTAGCACCAAGATCCATGTAGTACAGGCTTTTGCGCGTGCCCTGTGTTTGTTTTTCTGGAGCCATGTAATTTCCACTAATCTGAAAATCTACTTTCTTAATTTTGATTTTGCTATTCAGTCTGAACCTGGCAGTGTAGGTGTCGCGATCGAGAACAATATCGTTGTAACGTCCTTTGGTAACAGCTCGATAAAAATTTGCATTTCCATTGAGGTTCAACCAGTCCGTTGGGTCGGTGGTAAAGTTTGCTTCGATGCCATATGCATTTTCTATTCCGATATTACGTGGAGTAGATACTGTGTTAATTCCGTCCACAGAAGTTTGGATACGATCGATAACGCCTGTGGAGTATCGATAATAGCCGCCCAGGTAGAAGGATGATTTCTTCAAGTTATTTAGTAGGCCCAGTTCGTATGAGTCGGTGTATTCAGGGTTGAGATCAGTGTTACCAGTTCTGATGCTGCGTGGATCACTGTAAGATGAGAATGGATTCAAAAACCAAAAGCGAGGCCTGGACAATCTGCGACTGTAGCTTGCTTGTAGTGTCCGCATATTGTCAAGATTGTAAGTGATGAAAGCGCTGGGAAACGCATTTAGATAGTCTTTGTGATTCGTATCATTCGTTTCGCGCTGAAAGGTGGTGATGTTTGTTTGCTCGACTCTTAGTCCTACCTGGTATCCCCACTTTACCATTTTATTCTCATAGATGGAGTAGAGAGCATGCACATCTTCGTTATAGGTAAACTTGTTAGAGAAATTTACTAACGGAAAGAAATTCCCAGCACCGTCAACTTGTTCCACTATGTAGTCATTTGCAATTTCACGAAGGGTTCCACGATACCCTGCTTCAAATTTTTGTCCTTTCTTAAATGGGTAGACGTAATCCACCTGCATCAGAACGTTACGATCGAGTTCTTCAGTTGAGGACCGTTGGTAGAGTTCTAAAGGTGAATCTAACAGCAAGTTTGCCGAGTCGATTGCGGAGAGCTGACTTTCTGAATTGTCCCGATATTGAAATTGTGCTGTTAGCTCGTGGCCGTTTCCTTTAAAATCCCTTTTGTAGTTTACTTGATACTCCAGATTGTTATCAGCTTCTTCTTGTGATTCTTTTCGAAGGGTATTGTTGATCAACCCACGTGAGGCGGTTCGGTCAAAGTAGGTGATATCTGTAAAGTTGTCCTCATCGGAGATTCTCGACATCACCGAGAAGGTGATCATGTTCTTGTCATTGATCGTGAAGTCAGTTCCAAAGCGGTAGTTATAAGAGGTGCCTGTTCTTAACCGATCGTTTTCGATAAATGTAAAAAGTGTGTCGCGTGAAATCCGGTCGTTAAATCCACCTCCAGGGTTTTCGCGATAATTAATGCCGTAACTACCGAACACATTGAAACGACCTTTTCTGTAGTTGAGGTTGGTTGAAAATCCAAAGTTCTGTGGGTATCCGGTGTTGAGTACAAATGATCCATTCAAACCATGCTCACGTTCTTTCTTTAATATAATGTTGATGATGCCTGCCGACCCTTCAGCATCATATCGAGCGGAGGGGTTTGTGATAATCTCTATTCTCTCTATCATATCACCCTGTAGCTGACGCAGTGCATCTGGACTACTAATCCCGACAAGTCCAGAGGGCTTACCATTAACAAGAATTCTAACATTTGAATTTCCACGAAGGCTTACATTTCCCTCTACATCCACTGATACAGATGGAAGGTTGTCCAAAATCTCTGACGCATTTGAGGCCACGTTTTGTAGGTTGGCGGAGACATTGAAGATTCTCTTGTCAAGTTCCAATTGCATCTGATCTTTTTGCCCAGTCACGACCACTTCGGACAGGATTTCAGAGTCTGGTGAAAGAGTAACCGGGCCAACGTTGACTACAGGGTTGCTTTCCGATAATGTAATTCTTCTGAATCGGGGTGCATATGAGATGAATTGAACTTTTAAAATATAGGTGCCTGGATTTGCTGCAATACTGAAGGCTCCATTTGCGTCAGATGTGGACCCTGCCACAAGTGAACTGTCGGACGGGGTAAGTATACTGGCATTAGCGAACTCAAGCGGTGAGTTGGTTTCACTATCCATGACTGTACCATCAACGCGGTAGGCACTTTGTCCTTGCGCACACAGGCAGACGATACCTAATAATAATATGGTGAGGAAAACGGTTTTCAGTTTAGGAGCTTTAGTTGAGTTAAACACAAAAATACCGCCATAGTTTCGTAAAAAAGCTCAAATGTAGTGTGAAGCTTTTGTGTGGAGACTATTATTAGATGAGCGGTATTTTCAATCCCGAATTGTATTGGTGGTTGTATGCCCTGATGATATTTTCGCGAGTTAAATAGAAAAAATGGATCATCTGAAATTGTTGAGGTTATGGGGCATAGCAGAAGGCATAAGTTATCTGCTCTTACTAGGAGTGTGCATGCCATTGAAATACGTGATGGATATCCCAGAACCGACTTTCTTCGTAGGCATGGCTCATGGGATATTGTTCATCGCTTATTGCTTCTGGGTGCTTTTGGTTGGTTTCGGTTTGAAATGGGGTTACGCCAATATTTTTTGGTCGCTCATCGCTTCGATACTTCCTTTCGGAACGTTCGTTGCTGACAGACGCATTTTTTCGCGATACAAATAGGGAAGACTCGATTGCGACATGATCCAAATCATTTCCTAAGTCGGCTGTTTTTTTTTATCCTTGCTATTCCAACAAACCATTTTTCATGGCTTCAGATCAGCCTCTTTTCCTTAAGAACCTGTGGTACTTTGCTTTTCACGGATCGAAACTTAAAAAAGGCAAACTAGTTCAAAAGGAGATACTCGGTGAGCGAATTGCTTTTGGACGCGATGCACAGGGGAAACCATTTGCCTTGAAAGATAATTGCCCTCATCGTGGCGTTCCATTGACAGCTGGCTGGTTTGATGGCACCACTATTCAATGCTGTTATCACGGATGGAAATTTAATTGTTCAGGAACATGTACCGGAATTCCCGCTTTGGCTGATGATAAGCTGGATGTGAATAAGATTAAAGTGTATGAATATCCCTGTCGGGAGATAAGCGGAACCATCTGGGTTTATATTCCTCAAAACAAGCTAAAACTTGAAGGTGCAGATGAGCGATTGCCCAACCTGCTTCTCGATTCCAGTGAAAAATTCCTTCACGTGGAAACCGTTACAATGCCAACCAATATTGACCACTCGGTCATTGGGTTAATTGATCCGGCACACGTTACCTTCGTTCATCAATCTTGGTTTTGGAGATCAAGTAAAAATCTGAAGAGAAAAGAAAAACATTTTGTTCCCGATGAACTCGGTTTCAAGATGGCTCGTCATAAGCCATCTTCCAATTCGAAGGGCTATTCGGTACTCAAGGGAGGAACCAGTACCGAAATTAATTTTCAACTTCCTGGAAATCGATTAGAACACATTCAGGTCGGCAAGAATGAGATCATTTCAATCACAACGCTTACGCCTCTCAACGAAAACGAGACAGAGCTTAATCATATTTTTTATACGACCATAGGCCTTGCTAAATTTTTATGGACGCCATTGCGAGGTTTAGGTCGGACTTTCATTGGACAAGATCTCGGGGTTTTCCAAAAATTGCGCGAAGGACTTGATACCAATCCTACGTTGATGCTCGTAGGTGATCCTGACCAACAAGCGAAGTGGTATTATGAATTGAAAAAAAGCTGGCATAAATCGGTAGAAGAAAAATCACCTTTTGTTAATCCTCTGCAACCGCAGACATTACATTGGATAACATAACTCGATTATTCTTGTTAGGTAAGTGAAAATAGAGTTACCTTCCGATAATTCGATTGCATAATAAGCTTTGAAGGCAGCCAAAAAACTTAGTGAACTCGAGGCCACCGCCATTTGCGGCAACGATATTTCCTCCAGCGTTTTGTACGTGTCAGCCTTGGCAATTTTATATGCCGGGCAGTTTGCATGGATATCTTTGCTCATAGTTGCGGGCATTCTATTTCTCTTCAGACGAATATATGGTGAGGTAGTGGGCGCCCTGCCCTTAAATGGTGGTGCGTACAATGTCCTGCTCAATACAACTACAAAATCAAATGCTTCACTTGCCGCCACGCTAACTATTCTGTCGTATATGGCCACAGCAGTGCTCTCTGCTAGTGAAGCAATGCATTATTTACACGGTCTGGCTACCATGATTCCGGTTCTGCCAGCAACAGTTGCTGTGCTGGCGATCTTTATGACACTTACTATTCTTGGGATATCAGAATCAGCGAAGGCGGCTGTGGTGATCTTTATCACGCATCTTGCCACACTTACTTTACTCGTTGCTGTTGTTGTTTGGTTTTTGATCACGCAAGGTATCGATACTTTGACCATCAATTTTCAAACTCCATTAGAGGGAAGTATAAGAAGCGCTTTGTTCTTTGGATTTAGTGCTGCTATGCTGGGGATCAGCGGATTTGAAAGTTCTGCCAACTTTGTTGAGGAACAAGCGCCAGGTGTATTTCGAAAGACACTTCGCAACATGTGGACTGTTGTCAGTGTGTTCAACCCATTGATAGCATTCCTTGCGATAGCGGCCATGCCACTTGTTGAAGTGGGAGAGCACAAGGAAACGCTGCTATCACACATGGGTGAAGTAGCGGGAGGAAGGTGGCTGTCATACATTATATCGATAGATGCAGTGTTAGTATTAAGCGGAGCCGTGCTGACATCTTTTGTTGGTGTGAGCGGATTGATGAAGCGAATGGCACTTGACAGAATCTTGCCACAGTTCTTTCTGAAGGAGAATAAGAGGCAAGCCAACTACCGCATTCTCATCGGGTTTTTCGTCTTGTGTTTTTCAATACTCGTGATCACTAAAGGCCAACTAGAGCCGCTTGCTGGTGTTTACACCATTTCTTTTCTGGCAGTGATGGCCTATTTCGCAATCGGCAACCTTTTACTTAAAGTGAAGCGCGCTAAGCTTCCCCGGCCGGAATATGCCGCAGCAATTACAGTGTTTATTGCACTGCTCGGTGTGGTGATCGCGTTATATGGAAACATTAAAATTCACCCGGAGTATCTGGTTGTCTTTTTACAATATTTTGTGCCTGCCATACTTGTGATCTATGCGTTGCTCAACCGACTTTCAATCTTCGAGTTAGGATTGATGGTGCTGAAATCTGCCTCTGAAAATATTCGAAGAATTGCTTTGCTTAGCCAGCTTCGGTTGACCAGGTTGATGCGCAAAACCAGCGAGCAGCAGTTCGTCTTCTTTACGAAAGGGGATGATATCGCTACACTCAACAGAGTAATGATCTATGTGCAGGAAAATGAGTTAACTAACAGGCTGAGGATCGTAACCGTTCTAAAAGATGGCCAATCAGTGCCCGAAGAATTTGTGAGAGACTTGAATGTGCTCGATCGTGCCTACCCTGATATCAAAATCGTCTTTCTTACAGAGACTGGAGTTTTTGGTCCTGAATTAATTGACAAGCTTTCCAAAGAGTGGAGTATTCCTAAAAACTTTATGTTCATCGGCTCCCCCGGTGATCGCTTTCCATACCGTATTTCAGAGTTGGGTGGTGTAAGATTGATCATCTAGACGCTAGTTTTCTCCAAACATTTTTTTATTCACAGTCTAAATGTAATGCCTGAATCTGCATCAGCTAAATCTTTTGAAATGAAATGGGGGATTCTGGTCTTTTTTGTGATTTTCTTGAGTTTATTAAGCGAGAGTGCTGGGGCACAGTATTCTGAGACAGTCAGGTCCGGGCGACCAGGCCAATCAATCGATCCATTTGGTGTTGGAAAAGGGATTTTCCAAGTTCAGTCTGGTGTGGACTATTTTAGCTACAATATTAAGGCATCAGACAATAGGGGGCATGGTGTGCTGCACAATACTGTGATTCGATATGGAGTCGCTGAGTTATTTGAGATCAGTAGCTTGATCGATTACCAAAGCGAAAGTCAAAGCATCTCCGGAGGTGAGACTACAAGGTCAGGCCTGAGTGCATTCGACTTGGGAGGAAGGACCCATATCTATTCCGGATCCGGTCTTACCCCGTCAGTTGGATTTCAATTAAGGGTTAGGGTACCTGTTCTTTCTAAAGATTATGAGATCGATAAACTCGCTCCGAGGTTTATCATTGTCACCAGTCAGAATTTAACTCAATCGATCACTCTTGTGACAAACACCGGGGCCTCGTGGAATGGTGTTGACGACATGGCAACGGGCCATTATGTTGTTAATTTGAGTTTTCCTCTTGCTGGCAAATGGGGAGCATTTATTGAGAATTACGGAAACTTCGGCTCGGGTAAGTTTGAAACAAGGTTTGATAGTGGATTTGCCTTTCTTGCCAACAATGATCTTCAGTTCGATATACTCGGTGGATATGGGAGTAACAAAGGCCGGAAAGATTATTTTATCAGCGTTGGTGTGTCTTGTCGCACAAAAGGAAATAGTGGGTTTGAGTAGAAATCCAATTTGATTAATTTATGGATGATTGGAGTTGTTTTGAGAAAATTAACAAGAATCTGATTCATGTTGAGATTTTGGAATACATACAATTATTACCAGTGGTATGAATAGCCTTCACGAGATATTTGAGTTTAATCTTCTGAAATGGGCTGACTTTTCTCTTACCGTTGGGACTGTTGTGTTGATACTTGCAATCGGGATAGCTACCCAACTCTTTGTCATGATTTCAAGGGCAGTGCTGTCTCGCTATTTGAGCAGGAGAGGTGTTGACAAAGGGCATCAATTCTCTATCATTAAGCTGATTCAATATTTTTTGTGGGTGATTGCCATCATTATCATGATTCAATCAGCTGGCTTCAAAATAACACTGCTCCTGGCGAGTTCTGCAGCTCTACTTGTTGGACTTGGCCTTGGACTGCAGCAGATATTTCAGGATTTGGTCTCTGGGATATTCATTCTGATAGAGGGAACGATCAAAGTTGATGACGTGATAGAGATCAACGGCCTCGTTGGCAGAATACTCGCTATCAATATTCGTACATCAAAGGTATTGACCCGAGATGGCATCGTGATCATTGTTCCAAATCATAAATTCATTAACGATAGCATAATTAACTGGAGTCACAGTGCATCACCAACTCGATTCAAGGTGAATGTTGGTGTTGCCTACGGAAGTGATGTTGAAAAAGTAAGTTCGATATTATTAGAATGTGCTCTTGGTCACGTTGATGTGATCAAAACCGATCAGCCTGAAAGAAAAGCGTTTGTTCGATTTGTTGATTTTGGTGACAATGCACTGCTCTTTGAATTATTTTTTTGGAGTAGTAATGTATTTCCAATTGAGAACACAAAAAGTGATATTCGCTTTGCAATCGACAAGCGTTTTCGAGAGGAAGGTGTAGTTATTCCCTTTCCTCAAAGAGATTTGCACATCCGTACTGATCAAACCAAATAGGATCAGAATTTTCTGGGGAAAGTGCCTTTTTTTGCTTAAATTGAGGCTTTACGGATTATTCCGGTTCCGGGAGTCCCAGTTTGCCCGCTCGCCACTGCCTTCGCGGTGAACTCAAAGTTTGTTGAATTTTGAGGCTGGCATTATGTCTAAGAACTAAACATAAGAGAGTTATGAAAGTAGAAATTGGTGCGCTGAAGATGGCGGATTATTTGGATTTGAAGGAAAGCATGATCAAGGCCTACGAAGCTTGGGGTGCCTACTGGAAGGAATATCATATTCAGAAATTGATCGATATTTTTCCTGAGGGCCAGATATGTATTAAGGTAGATAAGAAGGTAGTCGGAACTGCGCTGTCGATTGTCGTAGATTATGACCGGTTTGGTGATAACCATAGCTACGAACAGATAACTGGTAACTATTCCTTTTCAACACACGATCCGAAAGGAGATGTGCTTTACGGAATTGAAATTTTCATTCATCCTGATTTTAGAGGGATGCGCCTGGCGCGAAGACTTTACAACGCGCGGAAAGAACTTTGCGAGAAGCTAAATCTTAAGTCAATCATCGCAGGTGGACGCCTTCCGAACTATAGTCAGTTTGCAGAGAAATTAAATACGCGCCAATACATCGATCGCGTTAAACTTAAGCAGATCTACGACCCAACGTTGACATTTCAGTTATCGAATGATTTTCACGTAAAAAAAATTCTTAAGGGCTACATGCCTGGAGATAAAGAATCTCTTGAGTATGCTGCTTTGATAGAATGGAACAATATCTACTACGAGTCAAAGCGAAAACTATTCAACAGCAAGAAGTCGAATGTGAGAATGGCGTTGATTCAGTGGCAGATGCGATTGTTTAAGGACTTTGATGCACTGGTAGAGCAAATCGAATTTTTCGTTGACGGAGCTTCCGCATATGAAAGCGATTTTATTCTCTTCCCGGAATATTTCCATGCACCATTGATGGCAACTTTGAATGATGTGCCGGAAGCGCAAGCAATTCGCAAGCTGGTAGATTACACTGATAGGCTCCATGCTAAATTCAAAGAGTTTGCAGTTTCATATAACGCCAACATTATTACCGGTAGTATGCCGATCATTCGCGATGGAAAACTCTATAATATTGGATGGCTTTGTCGTAGGAATGGAACATCGGAGATGTATGAGAAGCTTCACGTGACTCCGAGCGAAAGATTCGAGTGGGGAATGGCGGGAGGCAATTCATTAAAAGCGTTTGATACGGACTGCGGGAAGATAGGAGTGTTGATTTGTTATGACGTTGAATTCCCGGAGCTGTCGAGAATTCTGGCTGATGAAGGAATGAATATATTGTTTGTACCTTTCTTAACCGATACTCAAAATGGTTACACGCGTGTTAAACATTGTGGCCAGGCAAGAGCCATCGAAAACGAATGCTTTGTGGCAATTGCAGGATGTGTGGGAAATCTTCCCAAAGTACATAACATGGATATTCAGTATGCGCAATCTGCCGTCTTTACTCCAGCTGATTTTGCTTTTCCAACCAATGCGATCAAGGCAGAAGCAACACCGAATACAGAGATGACATTGATCGTTGATGTTGACCTGGACCTTCTAAAAGACCTTCACTATACAGGATCGGTAAGGACTCTTACAGATCGCAGAACTGATATCTACAAATTGGAACGGGTAGATCAGGTCAATCACAATGAGAATGGGAGAGACGTAAATGAGGCACTGTCAGCACCGGCAGTGACACCCAAGACTTAGGGCTTTATCTGTGCAACGTAGCTGGGGACTTTTTCGTTTTTGTCGTTGTGAGTCTTGAGATATGGTTTTGATAACGTACTTTGGGTTATTACTAGGGTTTCTCCTTTTTATTTTGATTCTGACCTACAAAAGAAGAGGGAGGAGTCACAGATTGTTAGCCGCTTATCTCCTTTTCCTATCCATTGCAACCGCGGAACCCATCTATCAGGATTGGACTGCAGTTCACATCGACCGGATTTTCCCAGATTTGCTAGGTGGTTTGTATTTTTTAGTCGGGCCACTCTTGCTATTCTATGCTTGCGCACTCATTGGCACAACACCTAAAAGACCAGCCGTTCACACACTTGTTTTTGTAGTCTACATCCTTGCTGTCATCGTTGAAAGATTTTCTGACTTGGTTCGATTCAACGATATAGTAGATTTTATCCTCTACGAGTTTCTGTTCGTTCATGTATTTGTTTACCTGAGATTAGCCTTTAGAACACTGCTCCAAGCCCAGCACAGGCCAGAGGATCGGAACAAGCTAACTACCAGTATGAGGTTATCATGGGGTAAAGTATTGATAGTCTTGTCGGCAATTTTGTTCGGTGCGACTTTTATCATAGCCCACATCTCACTTTTCACCGATCTTCCGTTTAAAGGAATTGTTCATCCAATGCAGGTGGTGCTTCTATTCGTCATCTTATCTATTGGCCTTCTCAATACCGAGATGTCGAAGGTAAAAGACCTCGTATAAATTCTGTGGATTTAGCAACGGATGGCTAAATCTGTCAACCTTTTTTGTGGTTTAGATGTTATTTTATTGGACAATTTAATCTAACAGACTATGACCAAGACTAATGCTATTGGCCTTGATGCCAACAAATCGAAGGCCCTTGCTCAAAAGCTGAACGAGCTTCTGGCTAACTACTCTATCTTCTATCAAAATACACGTGGTTATCACTGGAATATAAAAGGTGAGAAATTCTTTGAATTGCATTTAAAATTTGAGGAGTTGTATAATGATCTTTTACTCAAAATCGATGAGGTGGCCGAACGGATTTTGACACTTGGCCACGCACCAAATCACAGATATTCGGACTATATGAAAGTCTCAAAAGTGAAAGAGAGTGTTCAGGTATCTGATGGTAAAAAGGCAGTTGAGAATATTTTAGGATCTTTTCAGATCATTATCGGGCTGCAGAGAGAGTTACTGGAAATGTCGGCTGATACCAACGATGAAGGCACTAATGCACTGATGAGCGACTATATTCGCGAGCAGGAGAAGTTGGTATGGATGTATTCAGCGTTCCTCAATAAATAGCCTGATTCCTCTTTTATACCATTTATCCGAAACCCATTTAATTCTAACTTATTAAATGGGTTTTATTACATCATTATTACATAACAAATCTATCCTATCTCTTTATAGTCTAATTTGATTTAATTCTGTTTTTGGCTGAAATAATTTAGGAGAAAGTGTGTCGATGGAGCAGACAGGCCTTTCAGAAGAACCACTAAAGATTTCTGGAGGGATCGGATGAAACTTTATATTGACAAAAGAGTAGTAATTGGATTTGTTACCTCCCTTATTATTTTGATTTGGCTGGGCTATTTCTCCTATCAAAATAACCAAGACTTCATCAACACCCGGGCCCTTGTTCTCCACACCAATGAAGTTCTTCAGCATATCGAACAAGTAAATTCCAACGCCAGCCGTACTGAAGAACTTGTCTCCAAGTTAGTTATCACCGGTGATAGCGAATATCTGGCAAACTATACTAGAGAAATTGATAAGGCTCGCGAACACTATAATCGTCTGCGGGAGCTTACGGCTGATAATATCGAGCAACGTGCCTTGATCGACACTTTTGTGGTTTATGGTACTAACAAATACAATATCCATAAAAAAATAATTGACACGTTAAAGAATTCTAAGATAGCTGCTGAACTGTTGTTGGGCTCAGTTGAAAGCAAAAAGACATCGGATAGAATTTATAAGGTGATTTCGGAAATGTCTCGTCTGGAAAAAGGTCTGTTAACAGCGCGGGTAAACAGGAGTCTTGGCGACATGCGAGAGTTTCAGTTCACTTTCTCTTTGTTGATGCTATCCAATCTAATCATCATATCGCTCGTGTTTTTGATGATCAACAGAAGTTTCAGGGCGCGGCTGATTGCCGAAACAAGGACCAAACAAATCAACCAGGAGCTTGAATCTTTTACCTATTCTGTGTCTCATGACCTAAGAGCTCCGTTACGATCCATTCGTGGGTTTACTGAGGTGCTAAAAGAAGAATATTCTGCCAAGCTCGATGAGGAGGGCAACAGGTTATTGCGAATTGTGATGAACAATGCCAGCAGAATGGGGCAGTTAATCGATGATCTGCTTGATTTTTCACGAATGGGCAGAAGGGAGCTTTCTTATTCGGACATTGATGTTCAGCAATTGGTTACAGAGGTAATCCACGACCTTACTGCTCACGAAAACAGGTCGATACATTGGGACATTCACTCACTCGAAAACGCCAGGGGTGATCTCAGTATGCTAAAGCAGGTTTGGATTAACCTTATCTCTAACGCGATAAAATATTCGAGAAAGACAGCAGAGCCCAGAGTTGAGATTGGTTGCGAACAAATTAAAGGAAACAGGGTTTATTATGTGAAAGATAACGGTGTGGGCTTTGACATGAAGTACAGCGACAAGTTGTTCAAAGTATTCCAAAGGTTGCATAGTCATCAGGAGTTTGAAGGAACAGGTGTTGGACTGGCATTGGTACATCGCATTATATCAAAGCATCGGGGTGAAATCTGGGCTGAGTCAAAAGTCAACGAGGGCACCACGTTTTATTTCTATACGAAAAGTTTAACTACATGACCGATTCACAAGTGGAGATACTATTAATCGAAGACAGTATGGATGATGCAGAGCTTACGATAAGGGCTCTAAAAAAAAGAAACCTTGCAAATCGCTTGCTGCATATTAACGATGGTGAGAAGGCATTGGAATACCTTTTCAACCCGAATAATAATCACTTCCCCAAAATCATATTGCTGGATCTGAAGATGCCAAAGGTCGATGGCATTCAAATCCTCAAACAGTTGAAGAATGATCCTGCTAAAAAAGTAATTCCCGTGGTCGTGCTTACGAGTTCAAAAGAAGAGAGGGATATCGTAGAAACCTATAATCTGGGCGTCAACGCTTATATTGTTAAGCCTGTTCAGTTCGACAAGTTTATGGAGGCAGTCGATCAATTAGGAATGTTTTGGCTCCTGTTGAACCAACCGCCTAAATGATGGACGAAAAAGTTCCACATCTTAAGATACTTTTTCTAGAGGATGCTCCGGAGGATGCAGAGTTGGTAGAACGTGCACTTCGTAAAGAGGGACTTGACTTCGAGTTGTTCCTGGCAGACACCAAGGATGAGTTTACACGCGCCATTCGGGAGCAGTCTTTTGATGTGATACTCTCGGATCACTCTCTTCCTCAATTTAATTCTTCGGAGGCGCTCACGCTTTGCAGGCGACTTGGCATAGAAGTGCCATTTATTTTGGTCACAGGTAGTGTATCTGAAGAGTTTGCCATCACCCGTTTAAAAGAGGGCGCTGATGACTATATCTTGAAGACAAGTCTGCAACGACTGCCGACTGCCATTATTAACGCTGTACAACAAAGGCGCCATAAAGTAGATAGGCTAGAAGCCGAGTTGGCACTCCGTTCTCAGAATGAAGAGCTGATCAAAATCAATCAGGAACTGGATAGTTTCGTTTACAGCGTGTCACATGATCTTCGGGCTCCACTCAGGAGTTTGCTTGGTTTGCTCAATATTTCAAAGCGAGACGGAAGACCGAGAGATCCTATCTACGATCAGTATTTTGAGATGATGGAGGAAAGTATCCACAAGCTTGACAGCACGCTGAAGGACATTCTTGAGTATTCCCGAAATGCCAGGAGAGAGCTTAACCTTGAGAGAATTGATTTCCAGAAGGTGCTCAAAGGGGTGGTTTCAAAATTGGAATACATGCAGGGATTTGACAAGCTGAATATTGAGATCAGGTTTGAGGGCGACAACGTTCCGTTCATTTCGGATAGCCATCGCCTTTCTGTTGTCTTCTCGAATTTACTTTCGAATGCTATTAAATATTGTGATCCTCAAAAGGAGAGATGTGAACTGGAAATTATGGTTCGTGTCCTGCCGGATGAGGCTACAATTATCTTTAAGGATAACGGAATAGGTATACATGAATCGATCCTTCCGAAGATATTCAACATGTTTTATCGGGGTACTGAGCTGAGCGAGGGAGCAGGGTTGGGACTGTATATAATCAAAGAAACGATGTTAAAGTTGCGCGGCAATATTGACGTGACATCACAGTATGGAGTGGGCACTACTTTCAAGGTGGGAATTCACAACTTCCACTTCGGAGTGCCCATTTAATAGGTGCTTCAAGCCGCGATTACCTTATTGTATTTGTTTTTGTATTCAAGGGGTGATAGACCTGCCACTTTTCTGAACACATCACGAAAAGCCTTGTTGTCGGTATAACCAACATCAAACATTACTTCGTTAATGGTTTTTCTTCCGACTTCCAGTTCCTTCTTGGAGGCTTCAATTTTCACCCGTTGGATATATTCAATAACGGTATTGTGAGTTGCCTTTTTAAATCTTCGTTCAAGTGTCCTTCTCCCGATTCCAAATTCTCTTGAGAGTTCATCCACTGTAATCTTTTCTGTGAAGTTCGTTTCAATATACTCTTGCACTTTCACAATTTCCGGATCATTGTGAATCTTTTGCCCCTTGAAAATTGAGAATGGGCTTTGGCTCGTTAGGCTGATGTCAAGCACGAAAAACTTGGATGCCAGAATAGCAATTTCCCTGCTGGTATATTTTTCAACCAGATGAAGTAAGAGATTCCAATAAGAACTTGCTCCACCACTGCTATACAATCCATTTTGTTCCGTGATCACTTTGTTATCCACCAGCTCAATTTCAGGAAACATAGATTTGAACTCATTGGCGAAAAGCCAGTGAGTAGAGCATGACTTTCCATTCAACAATCCAGTTGACGCCAGAATAAACGCTCCAATACAAAGGCTTGCGACTTCTGCGCCTTCCTTATATTGGTCTATAATCCATGGTATAAATTTTTGATTCTTTTTTATAGCTGTTTCAATATGGCCACTAATGGCTGGAATTATTATCAAATCAAACTGTTTGGTTTTTTCTATCGTGATGTCGGTATGAACAGAAAAAAGCCCGTCATTCAATCTTACTTCGGTAGTTAGCCCTACCAGTTGCACATTAAAAAGTGGAGGCTTGCCAGCACTTTTTAAAAATTCGTTGACAGCAGTAAACATATAACGCGGATCAACGATGGCCGCAAGCACAGCTGTCTCAGGAACCAGGATGGCTACATTTTTCATCTTCGAGGGCTAGTGAGTTCTGACACTAAGGTAAGTGCAAGGCTTGTCGTGATCAACCCCTGAGATTGACGCATTTGTACAAGCACAAGGTGAAGCATGGCAAATACCTTTGTGCATGCAAGGAGACGTAATTAAAATGAAGACAACACAAATCAATCCGTATCTCAATTTCAATGGCAAGTGCCGGGAGGCTATGCAATTTTATAAATCCTGCCTGGGAGGTGAATTGACCATGCAACGGGTAGCTGAATCTCCGATGTCCGCCACGAAGACGTCACAGGACAGTAATCACATTCTTCATAGCACGTTGGTCAGTGATCGCATTGTGCTGATGGGGTCGGATATGATTGGCAACAATCTGCAAAGCGGAAATTCTATTAGCCTTTGCATGGTGTGTTTTAGCGATGAAGAGATCAACAAAGTTTTTTCAATGCTGGCGGAAGGTGGTAACGTCAAAACCCCACTTCACCAAACGTTCTGGGGAGCAACCCATGGAGAACTTACCGACCGATATGGATTCAATTGGGTCTTTAACTTTTCTAAAAACTGATAGCCAGTCGATGGGGATCGATAAGATTATCATAAGGATAATTGTTGGTACCATTCTTTTGCTTGAATGGGTTATACCGGTGGTTGCTTTCAACATGCAAGAAGACTTTAGTTACATGAAAGTGCATGATTTTTTCGAGGTGGACTTATTTGTACTGAAAGTAGTTGCGGTAATTGTTTTAGTTGTTCCTTCTATTCCGTTGCGGATAAAATTATGGGCCTACATCGGATTTGGAGTCAAATTAATTTCGGTCTGCGTAGCACACTTGGGAGGAAATGGAAAGGGGCTTCAAATTTACTAGCATTATTTGTTCTGAATACATCTTATGTATCATATTATAGATTACAAAATGTTAAACTGCAGCGGGCATAGTTATGGAGGAATTTGAGTACGAAATGAATATTAAGTTGTGGGTTGTTAAAGCGTCTTCGTTTCCAGAGGGCGTACTACAAAGCCATCAAAAATTACATGAGCTTTTCCCTCCAGTCGGCACCAGAAGATATTTTGGCCTGTCAAGGCCATCTCCGGATGGACGAGGTAAGATTGACTACTGGGCTGGCGTGGAGCAGCTGCCTGATGACGATAGTGGCCTCGATGAAAAAGTGATTAAGAAGGGGAGATATGTAGGTAAAAAGATAAAGGATTTCAGAAAAGATGTGGCCTCGATTGGTAATACATTTCAAGCGATACTAAAGCGTCCTGATATTGATCCGGAGGGTTACTGCGTTGAGTGGTACGAGAACGAGGATGTACAATGCATGGTACGAGTGATTTGACTAAAGCTCCAAATCAAATCTCAGCTCTTTAACTTTTCTGCCAAACGCCTCTGAGTCGCGCTGTTCAGTAAGTTGAAACCCGTGCCTTTCGTAGAGCGATCTGGCGGCAGGCAGTTCATCAGTTGTCCACAGATAAGAGCGTTTGTATCCGCAGTCGCGTAAAAAATTCATGTAGAGCGACATTAGTTTTTTACCCAGACCGATGCCACGATAGGGGGACTCAAGAATAAAATACCTCAACTGTGCCGCTTCACCGCGATTTATCAAGAGCATAAATCCAATCATTCGATCATTGTGTTCGCAAACCCATACCCGATTAGTCTTTGGGTCATATTGGTTTAGAAATTCATTCAGTCCTTCCGAAACATAGGTCTCGAACTGTAATCCAAAATTGTATTCACGACCGTAAATTGCACCATGCAGATAGGTAACGTATCCAAGGTCACCTGGCTTCAGTGTAGTTCTGATTTGGATATCGTCAAGAGAAATTTTTGAATTCATTTTAAGAGATCACTTAGGTCGTACTGTAAAAGAGCAACATTCAAATTTCGATTTTGGACAGCCAACCGGTTATCATCGGGAGTCCTGGCGTTGTCAATAAACTGAAACCCAAAACTTTTGTAATAGTCGATTATGTTGGCGTTATCAACCCATGTATCCATTCGAATTGATTTTTTCGATTTCATGATACCATGATTAATTGCCCAAGCCAGCACATCTGAAAATAACTTTTGTCCTTTGAACTGGGGGTTGACAACAATTCTATGAAGGTATATTGATTCACCAGTTTCGCGTTTTCCCCAGATGAGTGGGTCGGCATAGCAAACGCTGAATACCATCGCCATCTTTTCGCTCCTTATAATTTTGTAGTGATTCTTGCTGGCCACATCATGAACTAACGTTAACCGATCGAATCCATGCCATACCGGATAGTTTTTTGATTTCTGATATTCGATCGCTTTTTCGAATAGAATATACACTTCAGGCAGGTCGCCTTCTGTAGTGTTAATGATTGTTGACTCTAAGATCATGCGGCTGATAGTTCCACTTTGGCTTGTCCGATTACTTCGGTTATTTGCTCCATACTGGTGGTCAGTACATGAATCTCATCTTTTGAGAGGTTTTGCAACATCACCTTGATCAAGTCGCTTGACGAAGTGTTGAGTTTATCGAATTCCTTTTCACCTTTCGTTGACAACATTAATTGGAACGCGCGTCCATCTTCGTGATGAGGTTTTCGGATTACGTAGCCCTTTTTGAGAAAGGCCTTTAATATTCTGCTTAGATATCCTTTGTCCATGTGGGTCGGTTCGATCAATTCCGTGGCGCTACAGGGTTGATGATGATGCAATTCATATAATACGCGACCTTCCGGGAGAGTAAAGGGGCTATTGAGATAGTGCTTATCCAGCAAGCCGATGACGCTTGTGTAGAACCTGTTAAATTCCCGCACTTTACGAATGTCTCTGTCTGTCATTTGGAAATATTTAGTGAATAAAAGATATTTAGTTGACAAAGTCAACTAAATGAGTAGCTGCCTGTGTATATCTATTATCTTTTTGTCCTGTGAGGTGGTGGCGCAGCGTACGGATTGGGCTACAGAGTTTCAATCTTCATTTATCGATATCTCTGGACTCTTTGGGCTCGATGAGCCAGCCCAGGTGATTGCCATGCGTTATCAGAACGGTGGGATATTTTTAGATGGCTTTCATAGTTTTAGCTGGAAGGAACCTGGAAAGACGATCCAAACATTTTTTAGTGGTGGCTACGGATTTTATGCAGATAGCCTAAGGCGTTGGCACTTGTCGATCGGCAATGGGTTTGCGTTCAACCGTGTGGCAGCAAATGGCAGTTTTTTGAGACCTGTAGCAACTGTCACCTTTAACTCTACCTCGGTTCACAGCTTTGCACTTGTATCGTGGATGTTTCTCGACACGAGGAGGTCGGCCGATCAGCCATTGAATGGGGCAACAGGATATTTTGGATATATCTTGAGGTTGCCGTTGCCAAAATTTGAATTCAGAAACGAGATTCGATTGCTGTATTCACACGTTGAGGAAATTCGAAATGTCGCTGGCGTCACCAATCAAGTCAAGCTCACCGAAAACAAAACCAAGCTGTATGTAATACTCAATACCGGTTATTCATTTTACCGGTCAGATCGCGTAACTGAATTCGTGTGGAATGTTGGGGCAGGCGTTAAATTCTAATGCACTAATGTGAAACAGCTACTGCAATCTTTGAATCTGCAGTGCCATAATAAAGGAACCATCGGCTGTTGAAGTACACAAGGCCTTCCACAAAGCAAACTTCATTTACTTCGCCAACTTTTTCATATTCCTTATCGGGATGAATAAAATAGGATTCAGTACGGTCGATGAGTTTGTAGGGTGCTATCGAGTCATATAGAGCCTGCCCCGCAGCATAGGTGAACCTGGGCAGTTGCTCATCGTTAAAATTAGCGGCATTGCTGCCGTTGTATATCAACACGATTCCGTGTTTGGTGTAAAGGGCAAAAGGACCCGGTTCAACCAGTCGACTATCGAAGTAACCCATGCGCGGGTGTAGAACTGAAATCATTTTTTTTGACTCTTCATTCTCAGCGACTTCCCAATGCACCAGGTCTTTTGACGTGGCAATGTAAAGATCAGTATCTCCAAAGTACATCCAATATTTTCGGTTGATCTTGCGAGCGATGACTTGCCCGTTTTTAAGCTCGGCCACAATGGCTCCAGACTTTGACCATAGGTCTCTGTACTTGTCACTATTGAGTACAAGACCTCTTTTCTGCCAGTGACGAAGGTCAGCAGAGGTTGCCAGACTAAGCCTTGCGGTCTTGCCATCATATGAAGTGTAGGTCATGATGTAAGTTCCGTCCTCGCTGGTGATTATCCTTGGATCTTCTGTGCCATCGAAGTAGCAGAAGTAACAATCTTCAGTATTTTCAGTTTTGGTTTCGTCTTTCTTGTAGTTCCACTCATATTGCTTCATGCTATCGAGATCAGGATAGAATACTGGTTGCGGTAGTTTTGTGAAATGCAAGCCATCAGTACTGAATGCCATCCCAATGCGCGAGGTACCTGTAAGGTCTTGTGCGCGATATAATAGAAATACAGTATCGTTTCGAACTACCGCGGTTGGATTCAATACATTTCGTTCTTCCCACTGTGTTTCGCTTTTCGTAATCGGATCTACAAACTTGAGATCTTTACTCGGAGACAGGATAGGGTTTAGGCTGTCGACTTTGGTGAATGAAGGAAACACCCAGGGTTGTTTTACCATCTCGTGGTCTTTCACCGTCTTATCACATGAAGCAATACACACACCAATGAAAGCAATAATAAGAATGGCCCACTTCAAGTTTGACATCATGTTTAGAACGTGAAGCGATTAAATTCTTATATCAACTACTCTCTTATTCAATCTGCTTTCTTCCGCAGCAAATCCCATCAGGTGACTTTCGATGGAGGCTTCAATGGTTGATGAAAGTAGCTTTGGGTCTTGTGCTTTCACGGCCTTCACCCAGTCGCTGGCCAGAGCCCAGTCACCACCTCCGTGGCCGCTGGCCTCGTAATTTTTCACATCGTCTACCTTTACATCCCACGTGGTAGATTTTCTAGTGGCAAAGTCTGTGAAGACGAATTTCTCCATGTCACCTACGATGTCACCCATCGATCCCATGACGCGCGTCCTACGACCATGATAAGAGGTGAAGGCCTCCATCGAAAAACTTGCGGTGATGTTGTTTTCAAACTGTATAGACGTGACATAGTGATCTGGCTGATCATTGTCCATTCGATATACGCAGCGACCGTAATTTGTTTTTCGCAGTTGCTCCAGGATGAAGTCGCCATGTTTGCTTTTGTCTTCCGGAAAATCGAAAACATAAGTGTACTCGCGATGCTGATGATAAATCTTAAGTGCTGAGTAGGGGCAATTTGCTTCGACTGCACATCCATCGGTGCATCTCTCCGTACTTCCGGCAGGAGCATTCTCTTTTCTAAACCATTTGAGGTCGCCAATGGCGGAGATGTTTTTGCTTGGCTTGTCAATGAGCCAGCGTAAGATGTCGAGATCGTGGCATGACTTGGCTAGGATGATAGGCGTTGTTTCTTTTGAGTTATGCCAATTGCCTCTGACAAACGAGTGCGACATGTGTACATGTTGAATAGGTTCGAAGTGTTGGATGCTTATCAATTCGCCAACGGCACCGGAGCGGATCATCTCACGGAGCTTGATGAAATAGGGGGCATAGCGAAGAACGTGGCACACAGCCACTATCCTGCCAGTCTTTTGAACCATAGCCAGGATATCACGACACTCTTTTTCTGTTGGTGCAATTGGCTTTTCAAGTAAAACATCATAACCCATTTGCAGTGCCTTCATGCAAGGGCCATAATGAAGATTGTCAGGGGTGGTGATAATCACAGCATCTGCGAACTTGGGTTTCTTGAAGACGTCTTCCCATGTCTTGAATCGGTTGCTGTTTTCGATTTTATGTTTTTGAGTGTAGCGCTCGTTGCGAATGGCATTCGGTTCAGCCACACCAACAATATCCAAATCGTTAGGGTATTTTTCTGCATAACCGCCATATACATTACCACGACTTCCCGCCCCCAGCGTAATGGCTGTGACTGGCTTGTCAAAACCGGCATTGCCAATAGGTTGCTGTCTTAATGTGTTGGTGATTTCACCCAAGTCGGTAAGCGATGCTGATGCTAACGGCAGGCCCAGGGTAGAAAGTGAAAGTTTCTTTAACGCGGCTCTTCTTGATTCTTTGGTCATGTTATTCAAATTGAATGGAGATAAAGATAGCACGATTGAGGGAAATACAAGAGTTGATATGGTACTGTTTCGGATCCAATTGTCGTAATATCTTTGCTCTATGATACGCCTTTTAACTATCCTGCTGACGATGTCAGCAATCTGCAGTTCTGGACAGAATATACGTGCTGTCGATTCTTTGAAAAGCTTGTTGCTTGTGTCATCGGATTCAGCGAAGCCTTATGTGAACTATGAAATTTATCGCCAATATGCTGTATCGTATCCCGACATAGCTTATCACTACATCGATCAAGTAGTCACAGACTCTTATAAGGCTGGAGATAGTCTTATGGTTACCAAAGGTTTTTATGGAAAGGCCTGGCTGGCTCGTCAGGCAGGACAGTATAAAGTTGCATTAAAAGATTATTCTTTTGCATTGAATATCGCTGATAGAAATGATTACGATTTATGGCAAATGTACATAACCAATGATATCGCTCTCTGTTATTGGTCACTGGGAGACTACGATTTAGCACTTAATTATAATTTGAAATCTCTAAGGATAAGAGAGCAGTTTAATGACTTGAGTCAGATTGGCGTTAGCCTTAACAACATTGGTTTGGTTTATTTGTCACTCAAGGATTATCAAAACGCAATCGAATACTTTTCTAAATCACTGAGAACTAAGGTTGATAACGGAATTGACTGGGATATTGAGATCTCTCGTTATAACCTGGGGGTTTGTTATAACCATTTGGGACAATACCAACGCGCAGTTGATCTATTTGAGCAAATGTTTTCGGGGTGTCAGTCCAAGCCATGCACAGCCAAGGATTCACTGACATACCACTTCGGCCTTGGGGAATCAAAGTTAGGTATGGGAGATTTTGATAAGGCAGAGTATCACTTGACTAAGGCCAAACAATACGTGACTTATAGCACTATGAAGTTCGGGATAGAAATAGATCAGGCGCTGGCAAGGGTATTTCGATCTAGGGGTGAACTTGACCGTGCAATTAATCTGCTTGGAGCCATAGAGCCATTAATAAGTGATCAGGGATTAAAGGATCACATGTTGATAAACTATGAATTATTGGCAAGTATATATCGACAGCGACATGATTTTGAAACTGCTTCTGACTATCAACAAAAGTTCATTGACTTGAAATCGAAGATACTTAGTGGTCAGGTTATTGGCCAAGTCGTGCAATTACAGTCAGATTTTAATGACCGTGTCAGACTCAAGGAGATTGATGAGAAAAATAGCCTTATTTCTGTGATTGAAAATCAAGTCAGACAGCATAAAATGATGACTGCATTTATTTTCCTGGTAGCGTTACTTCTTGCCATCGCGAGTATCATCCTTTGGAGGTTGATGTTGTTGAAAAAGAAGATGGCAGAAATTTTGGATAACAGAGTTAGGGAGCGGACTGCGGAACTTGAAAGAAGTTATCAGGAGATACAGCGCATTAGCAATGAGCTTCAAGTTAACTTTGACCGTTTGAAGACCCGGTTAAATTCAAAAGCAGCAACACTCCGTGGGATTGCTAATGTGGCAAAGCTCGAAACTAGTGATCCGAGAGGGCTGATGTATTTCTCCAGAATTGAAGAGGAGGCTGAGGCGTTGAATAGATATTAGGCAAATCAATAACTCATCTCCACGATCTCCTTCACTTTTTCCAGATCAATGATGTTATTCTCGCCAAGCGACTTGACATTTCTTTTTTTGAATCGCGTTAGTACTTCCTCAGAAGTGCCTTCATAGTTGGTTGTGTACGCTGATAATTTTGTTTTAATGCCAAGGCTGTGAAAGAAGTCGGTTGTTCTCTCAATTGCTAGTTTCGCTTTTTCATCAACACTTCCTGAGCCAACTTTCCAGACTTCTTCTGCATACTGTGCCAGCTTTTCTTTTTTGGCGTCAAACACAGACCGGTAGAGGTTGGGTGCGATGATTGCGAGGGTTCTCGCGTGATCGATACCATACAAAGCCGTTAACTCATGGCCGATGGCGTGTGTTGCCCAGTCGGTGGGAACCCCCGCACTAAGTAGTCCGTTCAGTGCCATGGTGGCGCACCACATAAAGTTTCCAGCGGCTACTTCATCACCTGGATTCTTCATTACTTTCGGACCTTCTTCAATTAACGTTCGCAGAATACTTTCAGCAAATTTATCCTGCAGTGGAGCGCCAGCAGGGTAGGTGAGGTATTGCTCCAGCACATGGGTGAACGCATCTGTGATACCATTCGCAATTTGATTTGGTGGAATCGATTTAACGACAGTAGGATCCAAAATGGAAAACACGGGATAGCATGAGCGAGCCCCGAATGAAAGTTTTTCTTTTGTTGACTCTCGGCTAATAACAGAGTAGGCATTCATTTCAGATCCTGTAGCCGGAAGCGTGAGCACAGTGGCTAACGGTACCACATTTTCCACCTTCTTTGCCGTGTTATTTACCAGAATGTCCCAGGGATCACCTTCATTGTAGTGAATTGCCAGAGCCATGAATTTCGCAGCGTCAATGACAGAACCGCCACCCACAGCCAGAATAAACTCTACCTTTTCTTTTCGGCTCAACTCTACACCTTTCATTATGGTCTCGTATTTCGGATTTGGTTCAATCCCAGCGAACTCGACAAAGCTTCGGCTTTTTAGGCCTGATAAAACCTGATCATAGACTCCATTGTTCTTGATTGATCCTCCTCCATACAGCAGGAGTATTTTTTTACCGATTGGCAGATGTTTTTCCAGTTCCTTGATTGAACCAACTCCAAAAATGATGCGTGTTGGATTTTGAAAGGTAAATCTTTCCATGAGAGTTGTTTAGGTTGTCTTTGTTTGTAACAGATGAACCAGCATCTTGGTTTGTCAATCTCTATTTTTTATTGCCGTCATCATATTCCAGCAGATCACCAGGTTGACATTCCAGCACTCTACATATGGCCTCGAGTGTGCTGAACCTGATGGCTTTAGCTTTCCCGGTCTTAAGTATCGACAGGTTCGCTAGTGTGAGGTCCACTTTCTCCGACAATTCACTCAATGACATTTTGCGCTTGGCCATCATCACGTCTAAGTTAACTGTAATTGGCATGGCTTTAGACAGTTAGTTCGTGTTCAGTTTGAATTTCAACACCACGCCTGAAGATTTGGGACATTACATACACAAGCGCGATGATAAAGATGAACTCTCCTGAAATCCAATTGCCCTGGAGTTCACCAGTCTCCTTCATCATCCATGCCAGGTGGCCGTTACTCACCATGGCGAGTACCCATGTTCCGAAGGCCGCATAACTTATCTTCTCTAACCGTACCACCATATCCATTGTAAATGGATTTTCTAAGCGGAATTTGGTCAAAGCCCGGATGACCAGCCAGGCCACTACGGCTTTTGATACAGCGAGACCCGCTATCAACGAAATCGCCTGGGTGTAATACCAAAAGTTGATCTTGCTTAGGCGATACAGGTTCAGTCCCCGGTAGACATCTTTTGCCGCCTCTGGGTCGACAAAACTTATCGTGTAGGAATACAATACTGCGCCTGTCTCAATGACATAGGCCGCAAATGCTACCCAAGCCAGAATGGGCATGGTAGCGAGAATTTGCTCTGTTCTCGTTTTAAGTTGTTTCATAGTGTGTTTGTTTTTGATGTACAATTATCAATAATAATTTATTGATAAACGATAATTATTATATTTAAAACGATAAATATTCGACAATCGATGAATTTTGAAGCCTATCATCACTATTAAATGTATTTTTTACACTGTACTTCGAAAGAATAGCTATTTTTAGTTTTTAAGTTTTTCAATGGTAGATCAGTATGTCATAGGTCTCGACTTTGGAACCGACTCTGTTCGCGCGGTACTTGTAAGCGCGACTGACGGACGAACCTTGGCGAGTTCGGTGCATGGGTTCTCTCGCTGGAAGGATGGGTTGTATTGTGATCCAACCGCTTCACGCTTTCGACAGCATGTAAAGGATCACCTTGAAGGAATTGAAAACACTATAGCAGTTGTGCTGCGTGAGTCGCGTATTGATCCTTCAAACGTTAAGGGCATATGCGTAGACACAACCGGATCTTCTCCGATTGCTGTATCAGATAGGGGCGAACCCTTGTGCAATTTGGATGAGTTTAAAGGCAATCCTAATGCAATGGTTGTACTGTGGAAAGATCACACCGCAATAAATGAGGCTGCAGAGATTAATCGACTCGCAAAAACCTGGGGCGGAATTGACTTCACAAAGTATGAAGGGGGAGTGTATTCCTCTGAATGGTTTTGGGCGAAGATACTGCACGTGATCAGGGACGATCAAGAGGTGAAAGAGATGGCTTACACGTGGTTTGAGCATTGCGATATCATCACCTATCTACTCGTTGGCTCCCCGGATTTAAAAACATTCAAGAGAAGCCGCTGTGCTGCTGGCCACAAAGCGATGTGGCATGAGTCGTGGGGAGGGTTGCCATCAGTAGAGTTTTTAAAAAAGCTCGATCCTTATCTCGCAGACTTAAGAGACAGGCTGTATACAGAAACCTATACTTCAGATAACATTGCAAGGAATCTCTCTAATGACTGGGCAAAGAGACTAGGTCTTAACACCGATGTTGCTGTGAGTGTGGGCACCTTCGATGCACATGCCGGTGCAATTGGTGCAGCAGTTGAGGATTTTACGTTGGTCCGAGTCATGGGTACGTCAACGTGCGACATTATGGTTTCACGATCGGAGACGCTAGACAATCGTACTGTAAAGGGAATCTGCGGGCAGGTGGATGGATCGGTGATTCCCGGAATGATAGGACTTGAGGCGGGGCAATCTGCATTCGGTGATGTTCTGGCCTGGTTTCGTGATGTTTTATTTTGGTCAGTCAATTACTTAGGTGAGGAAAAGATTCTCCCAAGCGTTGACATAGATCAAATTAAAGAAAACATGATCATGCGATTGTCTGAACTCGCGGTTGGGCTGCCGCTTGAGCAAGATGCGCCTCTGGCTGTTGATTGGATCAATGGAAGACGAACACCAGACGCTAATCAAGCATTGAAGGCTGCAATCATGAACTTGAATTTAGGGACTAAAGCACCGGAGATTTTTAAAGCGCTTGTAGAGTCCATTTGTTTTGGTTCAAGAAAGATTGTCGAACGCTTTGCCGAAGAAGGAGTGCCAATCAAATCGATAGTCGGAGTAGGTGGAGTGGCCAAAAAATCATCGTACATCATGCAGACCTTGGCGGATGTTTTAAATATGCCCATCAAAGTCGCACAGTCGGATCAGACGCCAGCTCTTGGTGCAGCTATGTATGCAGCAGTAGCGTCAGGCATTCACGCTGATGTGGGCACAGCGATTAAAAAAATGAATAACGGGTTTGAGAAAACTTATTTGCCAAACCCGGATCGGGTTTCGTATTACGACAACCGATATAAGAAGTATGTTGATCTTGCCACCTTTGTGGAATCAGTTACAAACTAATGTGAGATGTCGCAATTCGAAGACTTGAAGCAAAAGTGTTTTGATGCCAACATGCAGCTACCGGATTTGGGACTGGTTGTCTATACGTTCGGCAATGTAAGTGTAGCCGATCGTGATCGGAGCGTATTCGCTATTAAACCGAGTGGCGTCCCCTACAGGGATTTGAAAGCGAGTGACATTGTTATAGTTGATTTCGACAACAAAGTCGTTGAAGGCAAGCTTCGACCTTCGTCTGATACAAAGACTCATTCGTTTTTATATCGTTCATGGAAAACTGTGAACGGAGTTTGTCACACGCACTCAACCTATGCGGTGGCTTGGGCACAGGCACAACGAGATATTCCAATTCTAGGCACAACCCATGCTGATTCACTTACTCAAGATGTTCCCTGCACTAAACCGATGGACACTCGATTGATTCAAGGGGATTATGAGCACAACACTGGTCAACAAATTGTTGATTGTTTTTCAGAACGCTCTCTTGATTTCTCAGAGGTTGAGATGGTATTGGTAGGTAATCACGGACCCTTCACCTGGGGAAAGAATGCAGACAAAGCGGTTTATAACTCAAGGATTCTAGAGGAGTTGGCCAAGATGGCTTTTTTGACACTTTCAATTAACCCAGATGCACCGCGACTAAGTGATGCGTTGATAAAGAAACACTTTGAAAGAAAGCACGGTCCGGATTCATATTACGGACAGGAGTGAGAAAACCTTAGTAGATTTTTTAATGAATAGTTCGATGAAGTCTGAGATTTGGTTTGTAACAGGCAGCCAGCGATTGTATGGAGATGAAGTGCTGAATAATGTAGCTGCACATTCCAAGGAGATCACGGGCTATATTAGTGACGCAATAACTGCAAATGTTGATCTGAAATTTCATTCGGTGATTACATCTGCGGAAGCTGTATCATCCCTGTGCAAACAGGCAACCTCAGAGCAGTCATGTGCCGGTATAATTTTTTGGATGCACACTTTTTCACCGGCAAGGATGTGGATCAATGGCTTGAAGGAATTGACGAAGCCATTTGTTCATTTACATACTCAGTATAATAGTAGAATTCCGTGGAGTGAAATTGACATGGATTTCATGAATGAGAACCAGTCAGCACATGGTGATCGTGAATTCGGATTTCTGGTTACGCGTCTGAGAAAAAACAGAAAGGTAATTGTAGGTCATTGGAAGGACAAAAAAGTAACCGACCGACTTGATGTATGGGTGCGAGCGGCTTTAGGTTGGCGTGAATTTCAGAGCCTGAAAGTGACACGCATCGGAGACAACATGCGAGACGTGGCGGTGACTGAAGGGGATAAAGTAGAAGCGCAGTCTCGTTTTGGTTTTTCTGTGAATGGATATGGAGTGGGGGATCTGGTTCAATTTGTCAATGATGTTGACGATAGTCAGATTAAAAGCCTATTAGGTGTTTATGAAAGCGAATATGCGTTGGATAAGAATACCCTATCATCCAAGTCTCTATTTGAAGCCGCAAGAATTGAACTTGGACTAAGAGCATTCCTGAAGGATAAAAGTTCAATGGCATTCACGGATACATTTGAAGACCTGCACGGACTTCACCAATTGCCAGGCTTGGCAGTGCAGCGGTTGATGGCGGATGGATTTGGATTTGGCGCGGAAGGAGACTGGAAGACGTCAGCACTCCTTCGTGCTGTGAAGGTTATGGACTCGGCCCTCGAAGGTGGAACTTCTTTTATGGAAGACTATACTTATGACTTAAATGACGATGGCTCCCTTGTGCTTGGCGCGCATATGCTTGAGATATGTCCCACCATTGCTTCGACCAAGCCGAGATGTGAAGTTCATCCATTGGGTATTGGAGGAAAGAATGATCCAGCACGATTGGTTTTTGGTGTAAGTAGCGGGCAGGCGATTAACGCGGCTCTAATCGATATGGGAAACAGATTCCGATTGTTGGTAAATGAAGTTGAGGTAGTTGAGCCACCACAGGATCTTCCGAAATTGCCGGTGGCCAGAGTACTTTGGAAGCCAGCCCCTTCGATGGAGACGGCTGCTGAGACGTGGATATTAGGTGGAGGTGCCCATCATACTGTTTTTAGTAAAGCTATTAAGACCGAGTACATGGAAGACTTTGCGGATATGGCTGGCATTGAGATGATGGTGATAGATAAGCAAACGAGGGCAAGGGAATTTAAGAATCAGCTAAAATGGAACGAAGTGTATTATCATTTATTCGAGAATAGATTATAAAATTAGAGCATGAGACAATTTGAACTTCTTTTCAGATCGCGATGGTTGCTCCTTATTGCAATCGCCACAATTACTGCATGTTCTACTAATAATAAGTCGCGCACCATGAAGAGTGTATTCGGTACCCTGTCTGACGGAACTCAGATTGACCAGTATGACATAAAAAACATCAATGGCATTTCCATGTCGGTAATAACTTATGGTGGAATTATTACCTCCCTTAAAACGCCAGACCGAAATGGAAAATTTGGAGATATCGTTTTGGGTTATGACAACCTGGAAGGGTATGTGTCAAACAATCCGTACTTCGGAGCAATTATTGGCCGGTATGGAAACAGAATAGCCAAGGGTGAATTTCAATTGGATGGAGAAACCTATCATCTTGAAAAAAACAATGGTGTAAATCATTTGCACGGGGGTATCAAGGGATTTGATAAAGTGGTTTGGGCGGCCGAGGAAATTGAATTGCCAGATGGAGCAGGGGTAAAACTTACCTACACAAGCCCTGACGGAGAGGAAGGATATCCAGGCAAACTGGATGTGACCGTTAAATATCTGCTGAAGGATGACAATAGCCTTGTGTTTGAGTACAATGCTGTGACAGATAAAACTACGATTGTTAATCTCACCAATCATTCATATTACAACCTGGCTGATACAAAGGACAAGATATTGGGCCACGAACTTTTGCTGAACGCATCACAATATCTTCCGGTTGACAGCACGTTGATTCCAACTGGTATTGATTCTGTATCATCCGCTTTTGATTTTCGTGTGGCAAAAGCTGTTGGCAGAGACATCGATAGCGAAGATGAACAATTAAAAATGGGTGGTGGTTACGATCATTGCTGGGTGATCGATG
>JAGQYM010000047.1 GCA_020436085.1 Cyclobacteriaceae bacterium | reverse complement strand
ATTTGGTCTCAGAAAGTATTTAAGAAACAAAAGCAGGTTGGTGATGATCTGGGACAGCGAATGCAGAATGCATTTGAATACGCATTTGCTGCGGGTTATGAGCAAGCCTGCATCATTGGTACAGATTGCCTTGAATTGAATACTGAAATTTTGGCGGGAGCTTTTCGTCAATTTGAAAACGGAGATACTGTGATCGGTCCTGCAGAGGATGGCGGATACTATTTGCTTGGGTTGAAGCAAATCATTCCTACTCTATTTCTTAATAAAAGATGGAGCACTGACTCTGTGTTGTTTGATACCATTGAGGATTTCAAAAAGCTTCAACTTTCGTTTATTGAATTGGAAACCTTAAACGATGTTGATACCGAGGATGATCTTCCGATGGATTGGCGTACAATGCATGACTAACGTTTACCATTTATAATAGGCGCCCAAATTTAGGCTTGGGGATCGAGCAACAAGGTTTCCTGATCTTGCTCCATAGAATGCACCATTTATGCCTAGCTTGTCAGTAAATCCAATAATGGTTTTGATGCCATAGGCAAAGTAACTTTGGTTGTTGAGGTAGAGGCCTATTCTTCGAAGTGTTAAGTCTTCGAAAACGCTACCATTCTTCAGGCTTTCAACAATATCCAGCACCAGTATTAAATAGATGCGATCAATCACTTTATATCCTGCTTCAGCACCGACTCTGAAATCGCTGCTGTAGTTGTTGGTTCTCACGGCAAAGCCGGTGGAAGCGAATGCATAAAAATTAGAAAACCCCTTTCCTATGCTCATAGATGGAATAAGGGAGTAAGCATTTAATCCACCTCGTATGCTATTTAGTTCATCAAAACCTGCTGTGGGAATTTCAAGCGTCCATTGTGTGCTTAACAGGAATTTTTCATCAGTGAAATTGTGACGTGCTGCTATTTGAATGTTTCCTATCGTGGAAAAGGAGGTTTTTCGCGTTGCCGGGAAAAAGGGATCAAATCCTTCGCCTTGCGTTAGAAACTTGAATGGAACAGATGCAAGTATGGATGTGTGGTCGGCAACTCCATACTCACCAAAAAATTGAAGCGTTCTGTCTGTGATGACGTGGCTCAATCGGTAGCTACCACCATCAGATTGAAAAAGCTCTTGATATGGTCCGATGCTGGTAAACCCGACTTGAACGTAACCCTTACCTTTTCCTGCAACCCAGGGACTTTGACCGTTAGCCAGAAACGAAGGTGTTAGCAATATGCACAGAAGGAATGCTCTCATCAGCGTTATGGTGTGATACCTAAAGATAAAATACGGATTGAATGATTCCAGTCGTCTGTCCGACTTATTTCAGTAGACTTAAGTCGCGAATCAGTATTTTCCTTCTGTCAAAATTGATCAGATTTTGCTCCTTTAGCTCGTTCAGGATTGTAGTGACCGTTTGTCGCGAGGTGCCTGTCAGCGCAGCGATGTCCTTATGTGTGAGTTTGGTGGGAATCATTGTCTCAAATCCAACTTTCTTTCCTTTCCACGCAGCGGAGTCTTTAAGAAACTCAATGATGCGAGTGCGCGCGTCTTTGAAGACTAACAACTCAAGTTTGCGCTCAAGTTTCATCAGCCTTAAACCAACGAGCTTCAACAGTTTAAAACTGAGCTCCTTGTTTTCTTTCATCAAATCTTTGAGGTCATCAATACTTAGCGGACAGATGGTGACGCTATCCATCGCCTGCGCAAAGTCTCGTCTCTCGTCTTCACCAGCAAGGGCAAGTTCACCAAAGATTTCTCCTGTACTCAAAATTGAGGTCACGACTTCCTTTCCCTCATCCAGATAGTGGCCGATTTTAACACGACCGTTGACTATCATATAAATGTGTGTAGACTTCTCATTAGGGAAATAAATGAAATCATCCTTTTTAAACTCCACAAAGGTGTGATCGCTGGCCATTGTTTTCACCTTGTGTGGACAAAGGATATTGTACAGGTTTACACTTTCAAAATACCATAGCGCAGATTCCTTGCCCATAACTTCAAATATAACACGTGAACAGAAAATAGTGTTTAAAAATTCAAATGACCGTGGCCAATCATGCATCTATCACTAAGTTTGTGGCATTCTTTTAAGTGAACATGGATACATATAAGCTGGAAGAGATTTGGATTTACCCCGTTAAGTCGCTTGGTGGCATCAGGCTTTCGTCAGCCCAGGTGATGGAAAAAGGATTTCAATACGACAGGCGATACATGCTCATGGATGAAAACAATATGTTCATTACGCAGCGAGCCTTTCCTCTGATGTCGCAATTTAAGCTTGGCAATTTCGGAGAGTCATTCAGTGTACGCTTTGAGGGAGATATAATTGAGATTCCGAAAAATCCTGAAAGGACCGGTGAACATTTTGAAGCTACAATATGGGATGACACCGTGAAAGTTGCAGAGCTGAGCAAGGAGCATAGTCAGTGGTTTTCCGAGAAAATGAATCTTGCATGCAAGTTGGTTTTCTTCCCAGAGGAGAATGATCGACTCGTTGATCAAGGCTACGCAACAAATCAAGAGCACGTAAGTCTGGCGGATGGATATCCTTTTTTAATCATTGGTCAGCGTTCGCTGGATGACCTCAATAATAGACTTAGCGCACCGATTTCTATGAAGCGTTTTCGGCCCAATCTGGTGTTCTCCGGGGGGAAGCCATTCGCTGAAGATTCCTGGCGAGAGTTTACAATAGGTGATAATAGATTTGTCAATCTTAAGTTATGTGCCCGGTGTGTGCTAACTACGATTGATCCTGAAACGGGCAAGCAAGGGACTGAGCCATTGGCCACGCTTGCAAAGTTTAGAAGGATTGATAACAAGGTCAACTTCGGTGCAAATCTGGTAGCCCTTGATCATAATATCATTAAAGAAGGAGACAAAATTCAAGTTCACTCAACTGTTCAGCTAATATGAAGTACGGAGCATTAATTTTTATCTCACTGCTGATTCTTTCTGCTTGCAAGAAAAAAGAGCAACCGCTTCCTATATTCGGTCAACGAGAGGTTGTCGGAAATGATACAGTGTATCACCACATCGCCAATTTTAAGTTTGTTGATCAAGACAGTTCGCTGATTACGAACGACACGTTTAAGGACCAGATTTATGTTGCAGATTTCTTCTTCACTTCATGCAGAACCATTTGTCCGATAATGAAAACTCAGATGTTGCGAGTTTATGAGGCAACGTCTGACATTCCTGATGTAAAATTGCTTTCACACTCCATCGATCCGGAATATGATACGGTTGCGTTACTTCATTCATTTGCAGAACGTCTTGGTGTTTCCAGCGACCGCTGGCATTTTGTGACGGGTGTAAAGGATTCAATTTACAAGATCGCCCAGACGAGTTACTTCGCCACCGCAATGGAGGATAAGTCGGAGCCCGATGGGTTTATTCACAGTGGCGCTTTCCTGCTGGTTGACAAGCAGCAGCGTATTCGTGGTAAGTACGATGGCACAAAAGAGGATGATGTCAACAGGCTGATTGCAGACATCGCGCGGCTGAAGAAGGAATATGAATAGGTGGGTGGTTCTGCTTTTTGGATCAATTCTGATTTGGGGATGTGGGCCTGGCGGAAAGAGTCGCGACTCAAAATTTCAGCAATATATTGTTCAGGGCGAAGAACTCTATGTTACACATTGTAGCAACTGTCATCAGAAATCTGGGAAAGGTCTAGGGCTTCTTTATCCGCCACTGGATGAATCTGATTTCATGGATCAAAACATTGACTCAGTAATTTGCCTGATCAAAAACGGAAAGTCAGGCGAGATTATCGTCAACGGTAAAGCATACAATCAGCCGATGCCTGGCGTGCCCTTACTTTCAGATTTGGAAGTAGCTGAAATTGCTACCTACATCTACAACAACTGGACGCATGACAAGGGAATGATTGAAGTAACACGCGTTTCTTCAATTCTTGAAAAGTGTGAGTCGCGCTAGTGAATGTAGAATCCGCGTTTACCGTCAAAGAATTTTTCCGAGAGCGTTTCGTACTTTTTTACGTCAGAATCTTTAATCCGAATACCGTTGACAGTAAGCTTGCCATCGCCCCACGACATAGATTCTACTTTCTCCCCTTTTTTGAGATAACCGTCTTTTATTAATTGATCTCTCAGTTCGGCCTCATACTGCTTGAAATTCTTATCTATATTTTTTAATTCTTCATCAGAGATTCTCATACTCTCCTTCATTTTGCGAAGGCCTCTCTCCAGCTCTTCCAGGCTCTTATCTAAGTGATAGTTGAATTCGTCACTATTTTGAAATTCACTCATTCGTTCGTGAAAGTCATCCATCTTTATGTCAAAATCTCTGTCGAAACCATCGAACTGGAATTGAAATCCATTTGAAAATTCGTCAGCCCACGCCTCCATCATCCGCCCAAACTCCTCGCTTTCTCTTCCGAATTTTTCAAAGTTCTCCTCCATTTGACGTCCAAATTCTTCCCATTCCTCTTGATCCCGATGCGAGAAGTGGCGGAATCCGGGAGTGCTATCATTATCATCGTAGTAATAAAAAGATCCAAAAGGGGCGACTGGCACGGCAGGAATGTTGGGAATATTAGGAATCGCTGGGATGTTAGGAATTGCCGGGATATTGGGTATCGCTGGTATAGCGAAAGAAAAGTTACCGTGGCTGGAGAACAGATGTCTTAGGTCTTCGTCACCGTCATATTCTTCAATTACCTCCTCATGTGGATTTCCATCTTCGTCATATGTGGTAATTACTTTTCGCGAATAGCTGGCGCTTCTTCCATCGTCATCCGTGACATGAAAGTTTTGTGTACTTGTGTCTTCACTCCTTTCAGAGTTGTCACTGATTGATTCAGTTTTTGATTTGGATTTGTCAGCGGACTTCGCCTTGTCTTTGGTCTTGTTTTTTCTGGGTCGGGATGTCGTATCAGCTGGTGCAGTCATAGCCAGGCTTGCATCCGGACCGATGTTGGAGTTATTAAGCTTTTCAGGAGCCAGCCATGATGCGCAAGCAAGTGCGGTACCTATCAGGATAAGCAAAGCGGCAGGGCGTACTTTGTTGGGCTCGTTGTTTACTGATTTTTCCATAATTCTTTTGATTCTGTTGAATACTTGAAATTTGTCTCTGCCCAATGCCATGGCGAGTGCTGGCGTTCTGAAGCTTCCTTCCTCAAGGCTCGCGAGGGCTTGCACATAGTCGATCGACATTGAACCTGCCCGAATCACCTGATCATCGCAGCAGAACTCCCTTTCGGTTCTTACCATTGACGAGAGAATCCACACGAAAGGATTAAAGAAGAGAACGATCTCCATCAACGATTGAATGAGGTTAACTAAAAAGTCATGACGCTTAATGTGGACTAACTCGTGAATAAGAATTGACTCAATTTGTTGAGTTGGCAATCCAGTAAGCATTCCTAAAGGGAGGATGATCATCGGTTTGACGTAACCAAAAACCATAGGCTTGCTGACGTGAACGGATTCAAAGATTCTGACCATCGATTTTACACCGAGTTTGTTCTTCAGGTGATCTAGTTTGTCGATCCATTGCTTTTCAACACTGATCACTTTCTTCTTTAACTGATGGATGTAAAGAAGTCCGCCACCAAAGCGAATAGCAAATACAACAACACCTAGCACCCAAATCCAGAATATGGAAGTCATGTTGCTGTTCACAGCTCCGATCAAAGTTCGCAAGTCAAATCCAGACGAGGTGGTATCAAACATTCCATTAACAAGAACGACATATGAAAGCGACAGGTCGGTTGGAACGGGTGGCTCTATTACATAAATGAAAGTACCAACGGAGAGAATAAACAGTATGGCCATCGCTGAACAAGCTAGGCCGTAGCGAAGATTTGACATCCTTGCGGGAATCATTTTCAAAGCAATGGTCACAGTAATTGCGATCAGTGCTCCCTGCCATAGCGTGTGAATCAAAGTCCACCCAATGGCATTGATGATGTAGGACGGTATGAGATTAATTAAATTCATCATTTGTCACCTCCTTCGATTTTATCAAGATAAGCTCTGATGGCTTTGATTTCTTCTTTGGAAGACTTCGTATTTCCCAATGCGCTCATCACCAGTTCAGAAGCTGATCCCTCGAAAACAGTTTCGATGAGTTTATCCACCAGCTGCTGTTTGGTGTTTTCTTTTGTTACAGACGCTTCGTAGAGGTGAAGCTTCCCACTTTTCTTCCTGCTCACGATTCCCTTTTCAAACATGATCTGCAGAAGTTTGAGAATCGTGGTGTAGCCATTTTTCTGGTCACCACCCATGGCCTTGTGAATATCCTTCACGCTACACGATTCTTTCTCCCAAATCACTTGCAGGATTTCGAGTTCCTTTCCCGTGGGTTTCACCGATGTGTTTTTTCCAGTCATTATCTACGAATAATTTCGTAATTCAAGATTATAGCTTCTATTGATCGTTTCCAAGATTTAATACGAATATTTTCGTATTTAGTTTATTGCCTGCCGACATTTTTATTTCGCATTCTTTTCAGTTATTTGACCGAAGGCAATTGCGAAGATGAATCAACCCGTCTACAGAAAGACTTTAATCACTATTATCATCTTGCTTTCGGCTTATAGCATGCTGGTTTACTGGATGCTTTTGCTGGAGCAGGGAGCTCAGGATGCAAGGATAGTTACCGTGCAAGACGGAGTTTGGTATGCAATTGCCACCCTTACTACTGTGGGTTATGGAGATGTGTATCCGGTGACCTATGAAGGACGGATGCTCGGATTTGTCTTCCTTCTTTCCAGTTTGGGTGTCTATGGTTTTATTATAGGACAGATCGCAAGCATTATGAGTACACTAAAAGAAAACAAGGCTTTGGGCCTTAATGGCACATCCTTTTCAGATCACGTGGTAGTGATAGGCTGGAATGAATTCAGCCAGTCGGTGATGGAGCATCTAACAGCTGCCGGAAAAAAGGTGGCGGTGATCACTAAAGATCGAATGGATATTGACATCATTCGTGAATACTATTCATCGGATTTGGTATACACGCTGTACTCGGATTACAACAATTTTGAACTGATGGAAAAAGCGAATATTCGTAATTCCTCCATCATATTCGTGAATCTGGCTGATGACACTGAAAAGTTGGTGTACATCATCAACCTAAAGAAGCATTTTGACAATCTGAATTATGTAGTGACACTTGACAACGGAAATTTGAAAAGTACTTTCCATCATGCAGGTGTCACTTATGCGATCTCCAAGAATGAAATATCATCCAAATTATTGGCAAGCTATATCTACGAACCGGATGTGGCACTCTTTAGTGAAGAGATTATTGCATATGCGCATGACGATGATGAATATGACATGAAGCAGGTAGTGGTGCGAAAGGATAATCCCCTGGCGGGAATGTATTACGACAAGGCGTTTTTCGATTTAAAAAAGGAAAGTAATGTTGTGTTGATCGGAATTGTAAAAAAAGTAGACGGCCAACGAAAAATGTTCAAAAACCCAGAGGGCTCAATGACAATTGAGCAGGGGGACTACCTAATTCTGTTGATGGACAGGAAGGGACAGCAGAAGCTAAAACGAATGTTCCACATAGAGGAGGGACTTTTCAGAGCAGAATAAAACAAAACGCCCCGCATAACGGGGCGTTTTTGTTGGTTAATGTACTTCCTCTACTGGGTCGAGGTTTTGAAATTCAAACTCAACCTCGTTTTTCAAATCGATATAGATAACAGAGTCCTTGTGAATCTTACCAGCTAGTATCTGTTTGGAAAGTTCATTGAGGATTTCTCTCTGCAATACTCTCTTCAACGGTCTTGCTCCATACTGAGGATCAAACCCCAGTTGAGCCAAGCGATCCAGGGCTGCCTCCGAGATATCCACTTTTATTCCTGTTTCATCTAGTCGTTTTTGAATCAGCCCAAACTGAATTCCCACAATCTTTCTCACATCAGTCTTGCTTAGCGGCCTGAACATGATAATGTCGTCAATACGGTTGATAAACTCAGGCCTCACCGATTTCTTTAACAAGTCCACTACCTTTTCTTTCGTGTCTTCCAGTATTTCGAAGTAGTTCTGCTCGCTGATGCTCTCAAAACTTTCCTGAATAATGTGCGAACCAATGTTAGTCGTCATGATGATGATCGTGTTTTTAAAGTTCGCCACACGACCTTTGTTATCAGTCAGTCGACCATCGTCTAACACTTGCAACAAAATGTTGAATACATCAGGATGCGCTTTTTCGATTTCATCCAACAGGATTACTGAATAAGGCTTGCGTCTTACTGCTTCGGTAAGCTGACCGCCCTCATCATATCCAACATATCCGGGAGGGGCACCTATCAATCTGCTTACTGAGTGCCTTTCCTGATACTCACTCATGTCAATGCGCACCATGGCGTTTTCGTCATTGAAGAGATATTCGGCAAGGGCTTTTGACAATTCTGTTTTACCCACACCCGTAGTGCCCATAAAGATGAATGAACCAATGGGGCGTTTCGGATCTTGCAAGCCTGCGCGGCTTCTTCTCACTGCGTCACTCAAGGCGTGAATTGCCTCTTCTTGCCCTGCTACGCGTTTGCCTAGTTCATCTTCCAGTGTTAATAATTTTTCTCTTTCGCTCTGAAGCATTTTTGATACAGGGATGCCCGTCCATTTGGCCACCACTTCAGCAATGTCTTCACTGTCTACTTCTTCTTTAAGTAGCGAATGATCGCCCTGCAAATCTTTCATTTGCTGTTGCAGGTCTTTCAATCTTTGTTCCGCTTCCGTGATCTTACCATAGCGAATCTCTGCGACTGTCCCGTAGTCTCCCGCTTTCTCTGCTTTTTCAGCTTCGAACTTCAGTTTATCTATATTTTCCTTTTCACGTTGAATGCCGTGCACAACTCCCTTCTCATTTTCCCAACGTGCTTTCAAGGCATTTCTTGATTCAGATAACTCAGCAATCACTTTGTTGAGCACAGATTCTTTTTCTTTATCCTTCTCTCTTCGAATGGCCTCACGCTCGATCTCCAGTTGCATGATCTTCCTGTTCAACTCGTCAAGTTCCTCGGGCATTGAGTCCATTTCCAATCTAAGTTTGGATGCAGCTTCGTCCATCAGGTCGATAGCTTTATCTGGGAGAAAGCGATCTGAAATGTAACGATGCGACAATTCAACGGCTGAAATCACAGCATCATCTTTAATCCTCACGCCATGATGGAGTTCATATTTGTCTTTGATACCGCGAAGTATTGAAATTGAGTCCTCGACTGAGGGTTCATCCACAACCACAGATTGAAATCTTCTTTCAAGTGCTTTGTCTTTCTCAATATATTTTTGATACTCCTTTAGAGTGGTAGCACCAATAGCATGAAGCTCACCTCTGGCCAACGCAGGTTTTAATAGATTGGCAGCGTCCATCGCACCTTCACCACCGCCACCAGCACCTACCAGGGTGTGAATCTCATCGATAAACAAAATGATTTGCCCGTTCGAGTCGACTACTTCTTTGATCACGGCTTTGAGTCTTTCTTCAAACTCACCTTTGTATTTGGCTCCGGCTACCAATAATCCCATGTCCAGTGACACAAGGATTTTGTCCTTCAGGTTTTCAGGCACGTCACCATCTACGATGCGTTGTGCCATACCTTCAACGATAGCTGTTTTACCAACACCGGGTTCTCCTAATAGTATTGGATTGTTCTTTGTCCTTCTTGAAAGGATTTGCAAAACCCGCCTGATCTCCTCATCTCTACCAATAACAGGATCAATTTTTCCTTTCTTGGCCAGGTCGTTCAGGTTTTTGGAATACCGCTCCAATGATTTGTATTTCGCTTCCGCATTTTGATCAGTTACTTTCGCGCCACCGCGTAACTCTTTAATCGCTTTGATTAATGCCGACCTTTCGAACCCCGCGTCCTTCATCACTGCAGAAACTTTGTCTTTGGTATTGAGCAGCGCGAGCAGCAAATGTTCAACAGCGATGTACTCATCCTTCAGTTCACGCAATTCTTTTTCTGCGTTTTGCAGAACTTGATTCGCTGTAGCGGAAAGGTGTGGCTGTTGACCAGTTACTTTTGGAAATGTGTTCATGATCTCCTCCAGCTTGTTAGCCAGAATTGACTCACTGACGTTTAATTTTTTGAACAGGTAAGTGGAGACGTTTTCATCTGTCTCAATTATCGCTTTTAGCAGGTGAGCGGGTTCAATAGCCTGGTTTTGATTACCAATGGCAATCTCTGCTGACTTCTGAAGTGCCTCCTGCGATTTTATCGTGAATTTTTCAAAGTTCATTGTCCTTGTAAGCTTTGTACGGTTTTGAACTCCTATGATCAAATTGTAATCCACACCCTAAAACCATTAAAATCAGGAAACTATGTCATTAAAAATGACCCATAATCAGCTGGTTCGGCCATAATGACTGAAAAAGCTAAGCCCCGAAGCAAACCAAACACGGAACATTGATTAGAATTAAACTGCCTATTCCGTACTTTTCGCGCCTTGTTAAACTCAACCCCATGAAAAAATTACTCTTCCTTCTGACTATCTCTGTTCTTGCTGCGTGTCAAACCACACCAAAAAAATCTGAGCACGCGCAATGGATATTTAGCAACATTTCAGTGATCCCAATGGATCAGGAAAGAATTCTGGAGAGGCAAGATGTATTGGTGAGTGAAGGAAAGATTGTGGCGATAGGGGAGACGGGGAATGTGCCATACAACGATGACGCGACTGTAATTGACGGTACTGGAAAATTTCTGTTGCCAGGCTTGGCCGAAATGCATGCCCACGTTCCACCAGTTGACGACATCGAACCAATGAAAGAGGTGTTGTCATTGTTTTTAGCCAATGGCGTGACCACTATCCGAGGAATGCTCGGCCATCCAAGGCACCTGGAGCTGAGAGAAAAAATTAATAACGGAGAAATATTAGGCCCACATTTCTATACTACGGGTCCTTCATTCAATGGCAACACCGTAAAGACCGCGGAAGAAGGCGCACAAAAAGTTCGAGATCAAAAAGCCGCTGGATACGACTATTTGAAATTGCATCCTGGTCTTACTCCGGAAACATTTGGTGCCATATCAACAACCGCAAATGAGGTAGGAATCCCGTTCGTTGGGCACGTGTCATTTGATGTGGGAATTCAGCGTGCAATTGACGCAGGGTATTCTTCCATCGATCACATGGATGGCTTTGTAGAAGCGCTGGTACCTAACATTGAAAAAATCGGAGAGGAGGGTAATGGATTGTTTGGAATTTATTCATCGCCCATGGCCGATACCGCCAGAATTCCCAAAATCATTCAAGGGCTAAAAGAACATGACATTTGGATGGTACCAACGCAGGCACTGGCCGAGCGATGGATGTCACCGATTGAAGGTTCTGTTTTTCTCAATGCACCCGAAATGAAATACATGAAACAGGAGACGCTTGATAATTGGGGAAATGCCAAATCAAGTTTACTTGCAGACAAACGATTCGACAGTCAAAAAGTAGAGGATTACATTGAGTTGAGAAGGAAGTTGATTCGTGAATGTCAGGAGGCTGGAGTTGGAATTCTGTTGGGATCGGATGCGCCACAGATATTTAATGTTCCAGGATTTTCTGTACATCACGAGTTGAAATATCTGGTGGATGCTGGTCTTACGCCTTATGAGGCACTCGAAACAGGAACCAGCAACGTGGCAAAATATCTTGGAAAAGATGACGCTGGAGTCATTCAAGCTGGAGCTGTGTCCGATCTTGTCGTGCTTAATGCAAACCCTCTTGAAGACATCTCCAACACGACTCAAATTGAAGCGGTGATGATTGGCGAAAAGTATTTGCCAAAAGATTCCCTAAACTCGATGTTATCTAAAGTGGCGAAGAGATAATCTACTTTGCTTTGTCTTTAGAGTAGTCATCACCATAATACTTGCTGGTGATTTTCGTGTGAAATTCTTCAGCACGTATCGGTCCATACTTTGGTGCTCCAGTGTTGGGTAGCACTTCCAGCACCTCATCCTCCCACACATATACTGCCATCGGCAGGCTGATACGAGGCGTGTTGTTCTGCTGTTTATTAATCGGTTTACTTACGCGATGTGTAGTGGAAGGCAGCTTGTCATTGGTGATGCGCTGCATGTAGTCACCGGTATTTAACACAATAGCTCCTTTAGGTGCTTTGAGTCTGATCCATTTCATGTTCTCGCGGTTGAGCACCTGCAATCCGTCTACTGACTGCGCGGGAAGGATGGTAAATAGATCGACATCTTCGTGGCCTAGCATGCGACCGGCACCTGATGCATCATCTTCTGCACTAATGGCGGGATAGTAGTTGAGACGAAAACCGAAATTGGTTCCCTTCAATTTTTTATCATACAAATGAGGGTCAGCTCCTAGGTAAGAGAGAATACTTTGCATAATCGGTAAGATGAGTTTCTCGTGCTCCATTACCACTTTTCTAAAAAAAGGCTCATAGCCTGGACGCGGCCAATAATCTGATTCCTTAAAGTTCGGATCGTTGTCGAGATTGAATGCTCTTCTACAAAACACCCAGCCTTCCACCAGATCGGGATGAATGATCGTGGTTTCTTTCATGGGGAAGTATCCCTGATTGACGGACCCTACACGTTTCGCGTGATATTTCATTCGTTCCTCGCGAGTCGTTGTCTCAAAAAACTCGGCAATTTTTTTCTCAGCCTCCTCATAGAGCGTTGGATCAACTCCGTGCCCAGAGAGAATGGTAAAGCCTATTCCTTCCATGGCTTCACCCAACTGTCGCGCAAATTCTTTTTTGCCCTCTTCTCCGCCATGAAAATAAAGGCTCATGTCTGACGTCTTGATTTCGTATTCGTCATCAAACTGTTCTTCGCCTTCCTTTTCTGAGAGGTGATACGTTTGGTTCTTGTTTACCTGTTCGTAGCGCTTGAACTCCTGATTGACTGCCTTGACGCCTTTTTCTTGTGCGGATTCCATAGTAGGTCGATTTGAAGGATAAAGATAAGAAAGCTCCTGTACGCCCGCGACTGTTTTTCCACGAGTCTTGCCATCCGTCACAATGCCGTTTTGCATACTACAGTGGGTTACTACCTTACTTGACAAATAACCGTACTATGAATCCACGTCATCTTTTACTCACTTTTTGTTTCCTTGTTAACGTAGTCGCAAGCCCAGTTCTCGCCCAGTCGGAAGACCCCAAAAATCCAAACTGGAAAAAATATCACAGCACTGCCGATGCCCATGCGCTGCTTAAAGGTTGGAGTGAGGCTTACCCTGGTCTTACCAACCTATACACAATTGGTCAAACCCTGAAAGGAACACCATTGATGATGTTGGAGATTACAAACAAACAAACGGGCGCTGCGGCTGATAAACCAGCCTACTATTACGATGGCAACATTCATGCTGGCGAATTGGCTGGTGGTGAAGTGTCTCTTCATTTTGCGTGGTACATTTTGAGCAACTATGCAAAAGATGCAAGAGTAAAACACCTGGTTGATACAAGAACACTCTACGTACGACCCAAGTTTAATCCTGATGGTGCTGATATCGCTTTGAACACCATACATCATTTGCGCAGCACTCCACGACCTTATGACGAAGACATGGATGGCCTATTGGACGAAGATGGTGGAGATGACTTGAACAAAGACAACCTCATTACTGATATGAGAGTGAAAAACCCTGCCGGGGTATGGAAGATCAGTAAAGATGATCCACGCATTATGGTAAAGAGGAGTGAAAATGATTTCGAAGGAGACTTCTATGATGTGTATGAGGAAGGTATCGATGATGATGGAGATGGTAGATTCAACGAAGATGGCATCGGTGGAATTGATATGAACAGAAACTTTCCTCGCAACTGGGGTTTGGAAAGTGAGCAGCAAGGAGCTGGTCCTTATCCGTTGTCTGAACCTGAGACACGGCATACTATTGAGTTTATTAATGCTCACCGAAATATTACCGGTATTTTCCATGGTCATACCTCAGGTGGCTTCTTGTTCAGACTTCCATCAACCATTGCATGGGACAATTTTAATCTCGAAGACCAAAGACTGATACTGGAGCTTTCCGGAAAATACGAGACAACAACAGGTCAAAAAGCTTTAGCGAGTTATACCAATCCCAAACTTCACCGTCATGGCACACTGATTAGCTGGGGCTATTGGGATTTTGGAGTTGTTGGTTTTGTACCGGAGTTCTGGGGAGGCTTTGGTGAAGACTATGACAAGGATGGAAAGGTTTCCGATAAGGAAAGAATGAAATGGAATGATGATAAGTTGGGAGGCAAAGGTTTTGTGAATTGGCAACCCTATAATCATCCCCAACTTGGGCAAGTAGAGATTGGTGGATGGGACACGAAGTTTACTCGCCAGAATCCACCAACCGAAATGTTGAAAGGTGAGATCGAAAAGTATGTACCGTGGATGATTTGGCTTGCAGAGATTAGCCCGCGCGTAGTGGTGAAAGATGTTAACGTGACCGCAGTGGAAAAAGGGAAGGTAATGAAGATCGAAGCTACTGTTGAAAATGAAGGCTACCTGCCCACGTATATGACAGAACGGGCTCTTGAAATGAAAATTGCCAAGCCGGTGAGAGCCATGATCACATTGAAAGATGCGGAGTTGATCTCAGGTGAAAACAGAAAAGACCTTGGTAACCTGGCTGGATCCAGAGATGGTGAAGGTGTTAATAAAACGAAAGTAACTTATGTGGTAAAGATCACCGGTAAAAACCCATCTGCTCAACTTGTGGTTGAGTCGGAAAAAGGAGGAACGACCCGAAAAGATCTTTCGCTGAAGTAGGATTTACTTTTCGTAATTCTTTCTTCTCAGCACCTTACCTGAACGGATGTCTTTGAATTCTCCATTGTCAACGGCCAGTTGACCATTTACAATGACGTAATCAATGCCTTCAGGATACTGGTGTGGATTTTGGAAAGTAGCTTTATCGACTACAGTTTCTGGATTGAACACCACAATGTCAGCGAAAGTATTTTCTTGAATTCTTCCACGCTCCTTTAGCCCGAGTCTATCGGCTGGCAGTGATGTCATTTTTCTTACAGCATCTTCCAGAGTCAACACATTTTTTTCACGCGCATAAACGCCAAGCACGCGCGGAAACGTGCCGTACCATCTTGGGTGCGGATGACCATCTCCAGGTGCTACCAATCTTCCATCCGAAGCGATCATCGTTTGAGGGTGTTTCATGATACGCTCTACGTCAGCTTCGTCCATTGCAAAATAAACGCAGGAGGCCCCACCATTGAGCTGCGCCTCGATAACCAGATCTGCTCCGTTCTCAACAGACGGTTCCATATTTCTTTCCACCAACCAGTCATGCAGGGTTCTACCTTCCAGGTCTTTCTTCCAGTCGACAAGTGCGAACTGAATTCGATTCAGGTCTGCGCCACCTCGATCATAAAGAATGTTGTTAATGATCCCGCGTTTGATGCTATCGAGCAACGCAGGTTTTTTTAATCGCTTCTTAAACTCTTCGATACCACCAGCCATCGACCAGGATGGAATTAAAATTCCAATGCCTGTATAGCTGGCGTTGTAAGGATATTGATCCATCATTACATCTATGCCGATCGCTCGCGCGCTATCTACCATAGCCAGCGTCTTCACACTGCCGCCCCACATTTTTGTACCTATCGCCTTGTGATGGGTAAGCACGATCGGAATGTTAGCAACTTTACCAATCTTTATTGCCTCCGCCACAGCTTCGAGCAATCCCATTCCTTCTTCGCGCAGATGAGAGGTATAGATGCCATCGTACTTGGACGCCACTTCAGAGAGAGCAATTACTTCATCTACATTGGAGAATGCTCCCGGCAAATACTTCAATCCAGTTGACATGCCAAATGCCCCTTCTTCCATGCCTTGCCTGATCTGATTTTTCATGGCTTGGAGCTCTTCAGCTGAAGGCGGCCTGTTGTCCATTCCCATCACATTTCTTCGCACAGTGTTGTGGCCAACGAGAAATGCCACGTTCATTCCCATGCCAATGCTGTCTGCTTCATCCAGGTATTGTCCAATAGGCCAAGGAGAAGATCCGTCTGGACCACCAAGTGAAGTGGTCACGCCCTGCCGAAGAGCGCTTTCTGCCTGTGGTAACTCAAGCAATGGCTCCAGGTGTGCATGCAGATCGATAAATCCCGGTGCTACCGCCATTCCTTCGGCATCAATAATACGAGTACCTGTTGCAGAGGAAAGGTCTCCCACTTTTACAATTCGATCGCCATTAACAGCAACGTCAGCTTTTACTGGCGCATTTCCTGTGCCGTCATACACAGATCCGTTCTTGATCAGCAGATCATACTTCTGTTGGCAGGCCGTAAGGGAAAAAAAGAAGGCGAGCAGGACAAATGAAAATCGCATCATAGTTGGTGTGGATTAGGATGCGATGAAATAAGGGAAAATTATGCAAATAGTCACTCATCCGATGACTTAAAGGCAAACACGATCCGCAGGTGGTTTACCCGATCGGCTGGCCGACAAAGACTTGTTTGCCAAGCAGCGAACTGTCTACAGGCTTTGGAGATGCAATGCAGCATGTGGAGCCTAAAAGAAATTTGGCAAGTTCTTCACCTATCTGCACGAAGCTGCCAACTTTCATGCCTTCGGAGAGGACAATGGATCCTACGGCTGGACCGCCAACAATTGACAGAAACCACTCTGCACCAGATTCACTTCTTATATCAACGTTGTATCTCTCATTGCGTAAAGCTGGCAACGAAGGATCACTTTTATAAATCCATGGTCTTAATATCACCAGGTCACCAGGGATGTGCTCTATGCGTGTCACTGATCCTTTCACCGGGCTGTGTATCCGGTGGTAGTTGTTGTTGTGCAGAAATACATTTGAGAAGTAATAGTCCTTCGGAATGGCATTTCCGCGGTCACCAAAAATTGTTCTAAGGTGTCGCTTCTGACCTTTCACACTCACCAAACTCGTCTCGCTCACCCGACCGTGTTCGCAAAGTAATCCTTCGCAAGGCCAGATGGCATCGCTGTCAATGCGGATCGGTTCCTTGTAAACGCGTGTAAAGAAATCTTGAAAGCTCGTATAAGATGATGCACCACTGGCCGGCTTGAATTGAGTCAGGTATTCAGGATCGGGATAGTTGATTTTACAGTACGGACCAATAAAGTGGCGGCTGTAACTTTTGGAATACAGCTGAGCATAAATCCTTGATAATGAGCGCTGCCAGCTACCTGGAAGACGCCCCCACAGGTCAAGTGAAAGAAATCTGAAAAATTTCCTCATCAATCGCATCTCAGAATAGATTTAGGTGGTTCCTAAAGAGTACGAATAACCCCCTTCGAAAGTTCAGAAAATTGGATGAGAAACGGAGGGGATGCCGTAAAACGTGGGATTTACTCAGAAAGATAATTCCACCTGAAGGCGAGTCATGAGTACATCATCGCGTGTGTCCTCCTTGATCAAGGTGACATCGCTTTGAATTTTAAGGCTATGACCCACGAAATATTTTGAAACACCCAGGGTGTATTGCGTGTTATCATTTCGTAGCGTGACACGCTCAGGACTTACCTGTGTATAGCGTCCAGCTAGTTCAAAATTATTTTTGAATAGGTATCCACCTTGCCAGCTGATTCCCTCCCCGGTATAAAAGGCATCAACGAAATTCCCATTGCCATCAAAGATCGCGGCTCCATCTGGGGAAGTCTTGTGTGCATACTCGAGGAGTGACGACCAACCGTTGTATTTAAAATGAGCATCTACAAACCATGTCTCCAGATCACGTTGCGCAGGAAGTGCATCTCCAAGTTGCCCTTGTTCATGGTATGCACGGTCATTATAGTCGTAGGTCACTCCAATGGAAAGCTTGGGCTTTTCTTCCCGATTCAGGTCTGCGCTGAAATAGTCACCACCACTCTTAAATTCACCGAAAGGCAAATACTCTCCACGAACTGTGTAGTCGTATCCCCCTACGTTGTTGGAAACGATGTTTCTTCCATCGCCAAGCGATACTGAGCTAACAAAGTTGAATTTATTTTTTCCATAGTGAAGTTGAATACCGGCATCGCGGTCAATATTGAACCTGGCATTGACATTGCTGCGATCGACAAATTGAAGGTTCTGAGATGAGATCACACGCTCGCGATTACCGGGCAGCTTAGTTTGTCCAAACCATAGTTCCCAGTTGGGCGCGAAGTTCCATTTTAAAACCGCATCAAGAATGATGCGCGATGTATTTCCAAATTCATTGCTATCCCCGCCCGCGATATCAGAACTAGCAACCGCCAATTCTATTTTATAAACCAGCTTTGGGCTGTAGGCAAACCCATCAAATTTGAGGCGGGCTCTGCGAGTCATAAACCGATCGTTATAGTCGTTGGTTTCCAGGTTTAACCTGCCATCATACAGCGTTTGGATTCTGGTACTAAACTTCATGGTGAATGACGAATCCTTGGCTGCAATTCGAATTCCCTTGCCAAAAGTGCTGGAGGTTTTGTCCTGTGCAAGGGTGAAGGGAATGAAACTGAGGAAGGCAAAAAGACCAACAAGTGAACGTGCGAGCATTAAGCTTTTTGTTTGGGCCTGTGCGCAAAAGTAGAGAATCGACCCCTTGGATTTACGGGTTCCGGCACCCACCCAAAATTGGTATGTCCAATGTTAACAACAGGTTTTCCCTATTTTAGATGGAAATCCTCTCGAGATTTCACTGAAGTATCTTTTTGCTCGAACTACTTGATAATTAGCAGCTTACTGCGAACGGCCTAACCCGCTTCTTATGTTAATTTAATGTTTCTAAAACATTACCATAAGGTAAATAATTAACTCTACCAATCTGGTGTGGTTAACAATTGCTTAACATAAACTTAACATTGGACAGCCACTTTTGAGGATGAAAATGGGCTTCGCGCTATTGTTTAGACCGTTTAGGGGGGGTGAACCCTGGCTTTTGATACTCATTAATCTATGGGTGAGCTCCCGATTTGGCACCTTTCAGATAATAGCCATTTGAGGAAGGCTTCTTTTTCACAATTATCGTGGTCTAATACTAACCTCCATGAAGAAGATTCTTTTTGCTCTCTGCTCTATTAGTGTTGTATTTAGTTATGCTCAAGATCGCGTAACCGGTAAAACATTTGCTACTCGCTCTGAAATTATTGCACCCAATGGAATGGCGGCTACCAGTCAACCGCTGGCCACGCAGGTTGCAATTGATATTCTGAAAAAGGGAGGCAGCGCGGTAGATGCTGCTATCGCTGCCAATGCAGCACTTGGACTCATGGAACCACAAATGTGTGGGATCGGTGGAGACTTGTTTGCCATCGTGTGGGATGCTAAAACCCAAAAGCTTTACGGACTAAATGCCAGTGGACGTTCTCCAAAGAGTTTGACGCGTGAATATCTCGTTGAGAAAGGGATGACGCGCATGCCGTACCTGGGCCCGTTGGCCATCTCTACTCCAGGCTGCGTGGATGGATGGTTTGAGCTGCATAAAAAATTTGGCAAACTGAAGATGGAGGAAATCTTAAAGCCAACTATCGACTATGCGAAGAATGGATTTCCAATGTCGGAACTAATCGCGTACGAGATCGAAGACAACGCGCCAGCACGTGAGAAGTTCGCAGGTTTTAAAGAAACATTTATGCCCAATGGACATACGCCAAGGAAAGGTGAAATGTTTAAGAATCCAGGGCTGGCGAAATCGTATGAACTAATTGCCAAAAAAGGCCGCGATGAATTTTACAAAGGCGAGATCGCGCGCACCATTGATGCCTACATGAAAGCCAATGGCGGATTTCTTTCTTATGATGATCTGGCAAGTCACCAATCAGAATGGGTGGAGCCAGTGAGTACCAACTACCGTGGTTATGATGTGTGGGAGCTTCCTCCCAACGGGCAAGGCATCGCTACGCTTCAGATGCTTAACATCCTGGAGGGATATGATGTTAAGAAGATGGGTTTTGGAAGCAAAGAGTATATCCATGCTTTTATTGAGGCCAAAAAACTTGCATACGAAGATCGCGCAAAGTTTTATGCCGATATGAGTTTTAATAAAGTGCCCGTAACGCAACTGATCTCTAAAGAATATGCGACTAAGAGAAGAGCGTTAATTGATCCTAACGCTGCCGCTAAAAGTTATCCTGCTGGTGACCTCGAAGGCGGAGATACTATTTATTTAACGACTGCTGATAAGGACGGTAATATGGTTTCTCTGATTCAAAGTAATTACGCATTGCTAGGTTCTGGTATGGTGCCAACTGGGCTGGGCTTTATTCTTCAGAATCGCGGCAATCTTTTCAATCTGTCAGATGCCAATCACTTTAATGTATATGCTCCGGGTAAAAGACCTTTCCACACCATCATCCCCGCATTCATTACCAAAGACGGTAAACCCTTCATTAGTTTCGGTCTTATGAGCGGAGCGATGCAGCCACAGGGACAAGTGCAAGTGATTGTTAATCTTATCGACTTTGAAATGGGCCTGCAAGAAGCCGGAGATGCTCCACGCGTGCGTCACGCAGGATCATCGCAGCCTACAGGCACCAACATGAGCAATGGAGGTGTGTGTAGTTTTGAAAGTGGATTTGATTATGAAATCATCCGTGAACTGTTGAAGATGGGTCACGATATTGAATATAGTGTGAATGCCTATGGCGGCTATCAGGCCATCAAGTGGGACGAAAAGAATAAAGTATACTATGGAGCTTCAGAGTCTCGAAAAGACGGGCAAGCTGCCGGGTACTAATTAATCTTTTGTGCCTGGATTCTTCGTAACTTGATTGGACCTAAATCCGATTTGTTATGAAGAGACGAGAGTTCATCACCAAATCAGCAACTGCAGCACTGAGCGTTTCAGCTTTGTCATCTGCTCAAGCTACTAACCCTTCGGAAGGAGAGCAACAGCAAGCAAGCCACTTTGATGCGATTGTTATTGGAGTGGGTTCAATGGGTGCCCCTGCCTGCTATCACCTGGCGCGCAACGGCTATAAGGTGCTTGGCATAGAGCAGTTTGACATCTCCCACGATCAGGGCTCACATGCGGGCCAGAGTAGAATCATTCGCATGGCCTATTTCGAGCATCCGGATTATGTGCCCCTGCTGCAACGGTCTTATGAAAACTGGAAGTCGTTGGAGAAACAAACAAAGGCGAGAGTTTTTGAGAACTGTGGTCTTGCCTATTTCGGTCGACCGGACAGTGACTTCATCAAAGGAATAAAGAAATCATCAGAATTATACGATGTGCCGATCGCGAGGTCGTCACCCGACAAAGCGAAATCTCTTTTTCCCGCATTCAGTGTGCCCGATGATTTTGAAGTGATCTATGAACCCAACGCAGGATTTATCACACCAGAGCGCGCCATATTATTATATACACAATTGGCGATGGAAAGTGGCGCAACGATAAAGACTAGAACGAGGGTACGGCAATGGAAACAAGAAGGCGGTAAAATAACCGTGCAGACAGACGGAGGAACTTATTCATGTAACCGGCTGATAATATCTGCGGGGGCATGGGCCTCAAAAGTGATTCCCAATTTCAAACCGAAATTGAAAGTAACGAAACAGATGCTGGCGTGGGTGTCACCGAAAAATTGGGATGACTTTGAGTTGGGAAAGTTCCCGTGTTGGATACTAGAAGATCCTGAGAGAGGATCGTACTACGGATTCCCGATTTTGCCACCCGAGCGTTTTGGTGGACCTCTCGGTTTGAAACTTGCCCATCACTTCCCGGGTGAAGTTTCCGATCCCGACAAAGTCAACCGAAATGTAACTGCAGGCACCGAAGACGATATTCGCTACGTACTGGAAAAGTACATGCCATCAGCGCAGGCATCTATACTTAGTTTAAAAAGCTGCCTTTATACTACCACTACGGATGAGAACTTTATTCTTGACTACCTGCCAGGTTTCAACAAGCAAGTGGTGGTAGCCTGTGGTTTCAGCGGACATGGATTTAAAATGTCTTCAGGTATTGGGGAAGTGCTTGCAGACATGGCTATGAAGGGTAAAACGGATTTGCCAGTTGGTTTTCTCGGACTGGGAAGGGCTGGACTATAATATTTATCCAACACTTCTTGCCATCTCCCAGCCAATGATGCTTTTCTTCCGTGCTGCGCTCCAGCGGTATTCACCAAGAATTCCGTCTTTGCGAATGACACGGTGACATGGAATGAGATAGGCAATGTGGTTTGAGCCTACAGCCGACCCAACTGCCTGCATCGCTTTTGGAGAATCAATTTTTTCTGCGATGCCTTGGTAAGTCGTTACACTTCCTGTAGGAATGTCTAACAAAGCCCGCCACACCTTCACCTGAAAATTTGTGCCCTTCACAAAGAGATGAAGTTTGCTATCACGTTGCCCTTTATAAAAAATTTGATTGACTACGTATTGAGTTCGTGATTCATCTTCGTAAAAAATAGAATTGTGCCAATGGGATTTCATTTGCTCCAATTCAATCTTTGGATCTTCGTCTGTGGGTATGAACGACAACCAACAAACGCCTCTTTCAGTCACGCCTAAAAGACATCGACCAAAAGGAGTCTCGTGAATTCCATAGTAAATAGTCGTTCCACCGCCTTTGGTTTTGTATTCCTGTGGCGTCACCGCTTCAAGAGTAGTAAATAAATCGTACACGCGCGATTGACTGGAAAGGCCGGCTGTCTCCGCTGCTTCAACAAGATTGCGTGATTCCGATAATTTTTCTTTTAGGAAATCTACCGTGAGAAATTGGAGAAAACGCTTTGGACTAATGCCCGCCCATTCTGTGAACAGCCTTTGAAAATGAAATGGACTGAGATGCACTTTTTCCGCCACGTCATCCAGATTCGGCTGTGTTTGAAAATTCTCTTCCAGATATCTTATTGCCTGCTCAATCCGGTAATAGTTGATATTTTGTTCGTTTTGAGTCACCATCATAAATCTAGTTGTTTTTTGATGATTCAAAATTGGTCGTGTAGCCGTCTTTTTTCAACCTGAAACTTGCGCACTTGTTGTTAATTGCACCCACGATGTAGTACCTTAGAAATCCAAAAAAAATAAAACATGAAGCATTTTGTCGCCCTTCTTGCTTTTGCCTTGGTCATCAACGCATCGGCACAAACCAATTATGATACCGTTAGGATTCGTCCTTTGAAAATCACTGAGACCATCTATATGCTGAAAGGAGCAGGTGGTAATATTGGTTTTTTGAAGGGAGAAGACGGAGCTCTGATTATTGACAATCAGTTCGGTCCATTATCTGGAAAGATTGCCCAGACTGTGGTTGAGGAAGGTGGAGGTGAAATCAAGATGCTGATCAATACGCACATTCACGGTGACCACACAGGAGGTAATGATAATTTCAAAAAGTGGGGTGTGACGATCGTAGCGCATGACAACGTGCGGGAACGCATGATGAAGGAAGGCAAAGTAAGAGATCGCGTAGTGCCACCGCGCGACAAGGCAGCGTGGCCAGTAGTTACGTTCCCAGACAGAATGAATATTCATTGGAACAATGAAGATCTCGAACTGTATCATTTCAATACGGGACATACAGATGGCGATGTAATTATCAAGTTTGCCAAAGCGAACGTCATTCATACAGGCGACATGTACGTGCAGTATGGTTATCCGTTTGTGGATACGAACAGTGGGGGAGGAATCAATGGATTTATCGCCACGCTTGATCAGATGCTGAAGATCATGGATGACAATACGAAGATCATTCCCGGTCATGGTGAACTCGCCAGCAAAAAAGATGTTCAGGCTTTTCGCGATCGTTTAGCCGAAATTCGAGACGGAGTTGCTGCTGCATTGAAAAAAGGAACGAAAACTGAGGACATCGCCAACTTGCCGATTGCTTCCAAGTACGATGCTGAATGGGGCAAGGGATTTGTGAAGGGCAAAGACTTCGTGATGATGGTGGCCGAGAACCTAACGAAGAAGTAGAGGATAGGATTACAGTTACTGAATTGATCCCTGGGCTTCACCGCCTGGGGATTTTTTATTGCCTTTTTTGATCAGGAAGAGGGTTTCTATATAAAATCTGCAATTACGAATAAAATAATGCAACATATTTACTGCAATTACGATTAATATACCAATCACTCCCACGTGATATGAAGAAAACCAAACTGGGTGAATTCGAAGAACTGGTTCTACTCACAGTTGCCGCGTTGCAATCGGAAGCTTATGGCGTTGAAATAAAACGTGAACTGGAGGAAAGGCTCAAAGAGAAACTGAGTGTCGGCTCGATACAGTCTGCACTCAAGCGGATGGAAGACAAAGGATATTTAACTTCTCAATTTGGCGAACCAACACAGAAAAGAGGAGGCAAGCGAAAGCGCATCTATGCTACCACGTCTCACGGCCGCAAGGTTTTGGAAGAAATGAAAAACATTCGTGCGGGTTTGTGGAGTGCCATTCCCAAACTGGCGTACGAAGTGAAACTGGCTTGATGAGAAACGAATCCTTACATCCACCAAAGTGGCCGCTTAAGCTCCTCCGCCTCTTCATTCGGGAACAGTATCTCGAAGAGATTGAAGGCGACATGGAAGAAATTTTCTTCGACAATGTGGAACGGTATTCTGTGCGAAAAGCAATACGCATTTATACTTGGGAGATGATCAAACTCCTGCGACCTGGTTTGATCCGGCAGTTTCGATTCTTAAACTCATTTAACCGATTTGGCATGTTAAGTAATTATTTCAAGGTCTCCATTCGCGGGTTAATGAAGAACCCACTCAATTCGTTTATCAATTTGTTTGGACTTGCCTCCGCGATCGGGATTTGCATGTTCTCCTACGCTATCTTCCGTTGGACCTACGACAGGGACCAGTTTCACGAGAATAAAAATTCAGTTTACCTCGTCACAGCATTTGCACCTCGAAATGGAACAATGCAAGAATATGGCAGAACACCACGTCCGCTGGCTGAATCATTGCAACAGGATTTTCCACAAATAGAAAAAGTATGCAGGGTAGAAGATCGGAACATTGTGGTGAAATATCACGATCAGGTTTTTAATGAACGCATTCGTCTGGTTGATCCCACCTTTCTCCAGATGTTTACATTCCCACTGAAATGGGGTGCTGCTGAATCTCTTAAGGATGTTAATAGCATTGTCATCAGCGAGCCAATGTCTGAAAAGTATTTTGGGGAACAGAATCCAGTTGGAGAGATTCTGCTTATAAATTTTGATAAAGACCGAAGCAAAGAGTTCAAAGTTGTGGGTGTGGCGCGTAAGTTTCCCGATGCGCGTAGTATGGACTTCACCTTTCTCGCCCACTTTGACAATCTGCGTACCAGCGAATCAGACTACAACTTTCACGATTGGGCTGCACAACTCAACGCCACCTTTATTCAGGTGAATGATCCTAAGGACATCAAGCCCGTACTTCGGGGCATGACTAAGTACAGGCAATTGCAAAATGAAGCCGTGTCGGAAGACTTTGCCATTGATTCACTTGGACTGGAACAACTCGCTACACTGCACATTAAAACCGAAGACATCCGAGACGATATTTTTCGTGAGGGTACAAAAGATAACATCGCTTCTATCGCTTTCCTGGCAGCAATTTCCATTCTAATGTTGGCGCTCGCTTGTTCCAATTACATCAATATCGCGATTGTATCGGTCACAAAAAGATTGAAGGAACTTGGTGTTAGAAAATCCATTGGTGCTACACGCAAAGTGATCATCTTGCAGTTTCTGTCAGAGAATATTGTCACTACTTTTTTTGCGTTGTTGATTGGTATCCTCTTGGGACGTTTCGTAGTCATTCCCTGGTTTGAAGGACTTTGGTATTTCAGCATGGACTTTAAATTCGGTGATGTTAACTTGTGGATCTTCCTTGTGGTTGTAATGTTCTTTACCGCCATCGCTTCTGGCATTTACCCTGCGCTCTACATTTCCAGGTTTCAACCCGTCAGTATACTCAGAGGGTCACTACGGTTTGGTCAAAAGAACCCGATTACCAAAGTTTTTTTAGGTTTTCAACTTGTTTTGGCGTGTGTGTTTATCACCAGCGCAGTGATCTTTACACTCAACAGCGATTACCTGGCTGAAAGGGAGTGGGGTTACAGCAATCGCGATGTGATCTATGCGCAATTGCCGGATGAGCTCTCCGTGGAGCAGTTGAAGAATGTGATGGAAGAAAATGCTCACGTTATCTCAACTGCGCGTTCGGTGCAGCATATTGGCAGGCAGCAGCGACAGGTGTTGATTGCCTTTCCGAGTCAGGAGCAGGAGGTTGACATGTTAGCCGTGGATGGCAACTACTTCAATACAATGGGTGTCGATATCGTTCAGGGTAGAGGTTTCAATGAACATGAAACCAGCGATCGACAAGGCGTGGTAGTTAGCCAAACTATGGTTGAACGACTCCGCTGGGATAATCCAGTTGGAGAGCAATTCAAAATGGACAGCGTGCAATATGAGGTGATTGGTGTGGTGAAGGACTTTCACAGCTACAGTTTTTCCAGTCCGTTGCGGCCGACTTTTTTCACACATGCCGATAAGAGTGATTATCGGTTCTTGTCCATGAAAGTGGAGAAGGGATCAATGCGTGAGTCTTACGAATTTCTTCGAAAAAAATGGTCGTTGCTTTTTCCGGAATCACCTTTCAGCGGTGGCTACCAGGAAGACGTATGGGGAACCTACTATGTACAGCTTAGCATCCATGGGCATGTGTGGAGAGTCTTTGCATCCGTTGCTGTGATGCTGGCGTTGCTGGGTGTGTATGGACTAGTGTCATTGAATGTATCAAGCCGCAAGAAGGAGTTCAGCATAAAAAAGGTTCTGGGTGCCAATATTAAAAATATCAGCAACAGCATTTTTCAACAATATTACCTCCTGCTCGGTTTTTCGCTCGCGCTGGGAACACCACTTAGCTATGTGGTGATTGTGGCAATCATGGATTTCGCTAACGCGTATCATATGAATGTTACGTTTTGGCATGTGGGGCTGGCTGCTATTTTGCTCATCTTTGTTTTGCTAGGCACCATCTCCACGCAGGTGGTCAAAGTCTTCAAAACCAACGCAGTGGATGGACTGAAGACGGAATAGGCCGATAATTTTTAAGGAAGCCGCGTAGACTGGCGTGACACCCAAATCCAACGTTGATTTTTCACCACATACACTTCCGTGTAAATCAATGGAAGTTTGAAAGGCTTGCCCTCGACTGTGCCGGAAAAATTTCCCTTACCCGTTAGTACAGCCGTTTCATTGAAGATTCTGACAGATGCCTCCATAGGTTCGATGTGGGTATACACCAGTTTGCCGGAGGCAAAGTCATCGAAGAAATCCTTCGCTGATTGCGTCCATCCATTGGAGTGAATGAACAAGAACTGATCGTCCATCAATGCCTTTAGTGAATCTATCTTTTGTTTTACCATCCAATCCGATTTCTGACTGGAGATTTTAAGGATCAATGTCTCAGTTGGATTGCGTTGGGATAGCGCAGATTGATAACAAACAATCAGTGCAACAAACGTCAGAAGAAATCCTTTCGTGGTTCGGTTCATACTAGCCCAAAGATATCGCAAATTGTCGGTTCTATGAGAGCACGATTTGGAAAACGGAATTAGTCAACCATGAGCAACTTACAAGGTGTCGGATGCATCGCAACTAAAAGCGGCCTTGTTAAACTTGGTGTTGAAACGATCGCTTGCCCTTGGGCCAGATTGGGCAGTTTGTTCCACAAACTTTCTTCGACACCACCTATTGATCGTTTTAGTCGACTTACTACAGTTGCATCGTTAATTTTATGAAGTACAAAGCTATTTATCAAGCCTAGGACCTCGTCAGGCAGGTGCTGAGGAAGTTGAGTAACGAACATCAAACCCAGCCAGCGTTTTCTTCCTCGTCTTGCTATTCTAGCAACCTGTTCGAACAAGTTTGACATTTTATTAATTCTCTCCTTCGACAAAAACTCATGCGCTTCTTCAATAATTATCACGACTGGGGTTGGGCTTTTACTCTTTGCAATCGCATCCTCGTAAGCGGCTTCCTGTACTTGTTGAACACCGCGGAGAAGATTAGCGATTACGATATTATTGACGAGTGTGGAATCGGAATCACTTAAATCAAAAATTGAAACAGTGCCTGCTTTGACCAACTCTGTGTAAGGAATGTCTGCGTCATCTTGCCTGTCAAACATTTTGGTTCTATTGAGTTGCCCAAGTTTACCAAGCAGCGCTTTCCATGAAGTTTCACTATCAGTTCCTTTAGCAACAACTTCAATTCGTTTAGCGATGGCCTGCTTGCCCTGCCTAATAAAATTGTTATGCACGTGCCATTCAAAACCGACAGAGATCTTTTCTAGAACAAGACCAGCAATGTCAATCAATAGGGAAAGTGTGATGTGAGGATAGCCTGACTCAAATTCATCGTAATCTAGAACTTCGTTTTGCTGTTGCCTCGTTGGATAAATACCAAGGTCTCTCAAAATCAGTTTAGCGGCATCGTAAATCTTAATAAATCTAGAAAATTGAGCCTCAGTCAAACCAAGTATGTCGGCAGCAGCATAAGGGGAGAGGTTTGAAAACTTCAAATTAAACTCACTGGAAGGAGTGGATTCATCTGCCCTCGTTTCCCGACCAAACGGGTAATAGACCTTTATATTTTCTATTCCATGAGGGTCAATTCCACGCTTGCTTAGAAGCTTTTTCATATTGCCAGCTTCTGTCGCCTTGTCCATGTGTGTGTACTCACCTTCAGTATCTATCAGAATAGTTGCAATACCCTCTTTTTGGAACTGGTCAATCAGTCCAGAAACTGTTGTTGACTTACCTCCTCCGGTTGTTCCTAAAATTCCAGTGTGTCGTGGCAAAACAACCTTCTTGTCAGCCGGGATGCACACGTCAATGCTGTCGTGTCCGATTGCTTGGCCAAGTGATACATTGCCTTGCACATTTAATACGTTAGCAGTTTCCTCTTTATCCAAAACAAAAACTGGACTATTTGGCAATGGTCGGAATCTAGGCGGCATTATCGCATCTTCATTCAATTCTCCTAGTAATTCCACTAAAACTCTACCATGAAAATTGGGAAGAAAAATTGCACCATTGATAGTGGTTGAGATTAGAATTGGTGCATCGGCACGAATTCCATCTGGGTCATGAAAGGGACCTGCAACAACAATGCCTCTATAGATTTTCCCATCCCCGCCATTTGCCGTGCTCCTGCTTCTTATCTCCACAATCGAATGCGCACCGATATCTTTTATTTTATTCATTGGTAGAAGGACAGAAATTAAATTGTCCTGGCTGTTAGGAAGATCGAACATTGTCATGCCAGTTGCACCTTCACAATTCGGGTCGCTTGCCCATTCTCCACCGTTATTTAAAATTTCCTTGTCGATAATTTCGTGCAATTCTGATTGCCGGGGTTGTCCGTTATTTTCCATAGAGCAATTATTTAATGACTATTAGCTACCCGAAGTTTTACTTCTGCTTTTATTGATGCTTGTTGAATTGATGAGAATAAATCGTTTTTACTAAAATTCATTTTACAAAGGTTCGATGCTAAATCAAGAAGCATAGGGCTCCCCGAGTGCAGTTGAAAAACACTGTCAGCCATTGCAATTAAAGCAGCAGTTCGAATATGGTCGATGTGTCCGTAAAAGATCTGAGGTTGGGCTTGATTTGACACGCGATAAATTCCACGGACAATTTTCGAACCCACCTGCTTTGCGAAATCGGCATAAGATTCTCTAATAACCCCCCTCGTCCCGCCAAGATCAACTCTACGGACTAGATCATCTTCAAGTGAACCAAGAATTAAGTACTCAAATGGATTCAAAGCGTTGCCTAAAGTCCATAAATCAGGAAACTTTTCGCAACTATGTACATAAACAAATCGCTGATGCTCCAAAATCATTCGACTCATTAATTCAATGGATTTGTCTTTCATTTCCTTTTTACTTCCCCAAAATCCTGTCATGAGTTCGTATGGCGCAGGGCTACCACTTCCCAAAAGCCATTTTGTTTTCACATCTTTTTTGTCCAAAAGGATTGCTCTTTCTGTGTATGCCTTAATTCCTCTTACAGCAAGGTTGCTCATGGCACTACGTTTGTCACCGGCATTGTCATCGCTTCTTCTTTTCTCAATCAAGTCAAGAGCCTCTTGAATCGGGTCGTCACTTTTAAATCTCAAGTCTCTCCTGAACAATCGATGTGAATAACTCCCGTGTTGCCTTTCGTAGTTTACCAGGCAAATTCCTATTTGAGTGATCGTGAGCGGGACAGTATTGAAAATCACATGTGTGCTTCCGCAGGCGGTAACAGCACCATTGAATAGAAAGCCTCTGTGCATTTTGTCGAGTAACTGTTTGACATCGTTTACATCATCGTGCAAGCCGGCAAAAGGGACATTGCCAACTTCTTTGATTCTCGGAAATACCTTTTCTCTGAAAATTTTTTGATTCTTACTTTCATCAGTTTTGGCTTGCAACCATTCTGCTTCGATTAGCGGATAGAGCTCAGAGAGATTTGCACCGATACTCCAAGTATTTATATCAATTGCATCAGAAAAGTTCTCCCCAAATGCCTTGTGAAAATCATCAATGGACAAAGCATTCTCACCAGTGTTCTTTGGTAGGTCTGATGATGATATTTGTTCCTTTTTGTCCATTTTTATCCTTTCAATTAGCTATTCCCAATTGCCGATAAAAAGTTCGACAAACTCAAAATCCCAGCCTGCTAACGAGCGATGGCGCCCCTTTGGCTACATAAGCAAGTTTGGAAGAGTAAGCCTCGGCAATTGAATCGGGTATCAGATATTTGCTTCTCAAAATGTGATAGCACTGATTTTTGAAATCGTAGAATGAAATCTTAGTCTTGTTGGGGTTAGTGTCTTTGATGACGGTTGCGCTAGGAGCCAACAATTCTAAAGCCAGGGCATCCGCCTCATTTTCTGAGTGCTGGATATTCAAGCAGTCAAAGGTCCCGTCCCCGGTCTTTTCTAGTAAATGTGTATACGGCTTGATCGTTACCGATGTAAGTGCTCCATCAATTCTTTCTTCAAGTGTTGGCTCACGGTAGCCATCCATTACCTCTAAAATAGATTCACCTAATTTCCGAACAGCTAATTCTCTTGGAAATTTATAGTCCAATAGAAAGTGACTTGCCTCATGAGCAATTGTGTACCTTCTCTCTTCTTCAGTGTCAGTTCCGTTAATAAAGATAAACCCGCAGCCCCTAGAAATTAGTATAAAGCCGTGGAGTAGTCGGTCATCTATTTCGAGGTCAATAAATACTTTTCGCGTTGTTAGCCAGAGTTGAATTTTCTTAAGGCTCAATTCAGAAAGGCAAATGATGTCAATTGGCAAAACAAGATTCACTGCTCCACTAATGTCACAAGGAAACACACCGTTTCTTCCGGCTCTTTTCCAAAAGTCCTTTGCGGCCTGAGTAACAACAGAGGATATAAATTTCATTAGACTACTTCTTTTCTTTGTTTTGCTTATCTCTTGCGGCCATTAAATAGTTGTGCTGTTCAACATTGTCTCCGCTCAATCTCAAAATTGAGTTAGCCCGTTTAATAATTTTATTCAACTCAACTGAAGATGAATTTGTGTACTCAGAAATTCTGTTCAATCGAGAAACAAAGTCAGTTGCATTGACATCTGGAACTCTGCACAATTTTAATTTGAAATAATCTTCTTCCGAACAATGAAGCGCGGAAAGAATCTCCTGTTCTGAAATATTTTCGACTTCCAAATATTTGTTCACTAGATAGGCAATAAAGCCACTGTCGGCTGCGGCCTTGCATGAGGCTAGTTCCAACATCTTAATTTTTTCGTCCATTGTGGTTTCTTTTAAAATTGTTTGCCCTTCATCTTTCTATCCAAAACTTTCTTAATTCTGTCTTTATTCCTTTTTACCTCTTGCTGTTGTTCTTCAAAACTGAGGTGAGTAATTTCTAGAACGCAGGCATAAGCATCTGTGCCCCTTTCCTTAGCAAGTATTAGATTCGCCATTTCAACGTCCTTGTCTGAGTCAAAATGTTTTTCTAGCTCAGCATTCAAAATTTTTTCCGCTTCGTTATCAATCATGATTTGAGTTGGCGTGTCAACGCTCACATTTCCCTCTTTCTTGCTGTTCCAATATTGTTCATTAAACTCGACTTCGTTATCTATTGATTTGAACTTTTGCTGATGTTTCGCTCGTTTTGACCAGGCATTTTTCAAGTCACCTTCAGCATCCATCACAAGAAATTTTTCGAGCGTTTGTTTTTCAGGATTGAATTTTTCGGGATTGTAGAAGTACCCGTAAAAGGAGTCAATGACTACTTCTGAAATCAAGCTGCTATCACTCAAATATATTTGCCAGTTGAAATTCCGGACCTTTTTGATTGTTGGTTCAAGATACGTGTCGCAAAGTTTAGCAAACGCCAAGTCATCACCTAACCGGATCAGTTTATGTAATTCTATCTCATCTGGTGTTGCTTGTGCCATTGAAATTTACTTTGAAAACCTCATAACCGATTCAGTTTTCATTCTGCTTTTAAAAGTTGAGACGTTATCATAAGACGGTGGTGGTAAGTATCTTTTATTTTGAGGAATTTCCCTTTCCTTTTGACTCACCAGTCGTAATCCTGCCATTTTGCAGCTATTCCGAATAATCAGTGCATTCTCGACAAAAATTTCATCGATACAAGAATTGCCAACAACAAATGTTGCCTGGCCCTTTTTTTCCAAGACCCTGGCGGATTCCTCTACAACTTCGTACATATCTAGTGCATACCGTCTAATCATGTTTTGTTTTCTCCTTGGTAGTTTTTCCAAGTGATTAAGCCCTTTTGTCAGTTCGGTTGTGAGATGGAGATCAGCGGTAGAGTCTGGGCCCTTCTCAACGCCAACGCTGTTTGAACGAATGTTGCCCAACTCACTAATTTTGTGTCCCAGCCATACCAAGGAAAGCTTATGCCCTCTCATGTAGTCCAATGCGTTTAGGTAAGGCGGTGAGGTGATAATTGCAGAAATAGATTTGTCACTTACGTCCTTTAAGTTCCGCGCATCGCCTAATTGAACTTTCACTTTACCTA
>JAGQYM010000046.1 GCA_020436085.1 Cyclobacteriaceae bacterium | reverse complement strand
CTGAAATTTGGAGTTGATGTAGTTCTGAAGATTATAGCCGTACCGATCAAGGTGATCAGGTGTGATGTTTAACAAAACGCCAATGGTGGGCTTGAAAGTGTTAGTGCCATCGAGTTGGTAGCTGCTCACCTCCGTGACATACCAATCGTATCCATCAATTACCTTTCGCGCAAGACTCTCTCCCACATTACCAGCCAAGGCAACTTTGTATCCGCCTTCTTTCAGTAAATGATAGGTCAACAATGTTGTTGTGGTTTTGCCGTTGGTTCCTGTAATGGCTATCACCTTTCCAATGAGGTGACGGAATCCGAACTCAATCTCATCGATCACTTCGATTCCTTTTTCAACCACTTTTTGAATGATCTCGGCTTTCTCTGGTATGCCCGGGCTCTTGATCACGAGGTCTGCATTGAGAATCAGTTCTGATGTGTGGGTACCTTCCTCGAAAGCGATTTTGTTTTTCACCAATTCTTGCTTGTACTCTTCTTTCACTGATCCTTTTTCAGAGACAAAAACATCATAGCCTTTGGTTAATGCCAAAAGTGCTGCTCCTGTTCCACTTTCTCCTGCTCCTATGATGACTACTCTTTTCACTATCTCAGTTTCAAAGTTGCCAGACTCATTATTGCTAATAGTATTCCTGCTATCCAAAACCGTGTTACGATTTTAGATTCGTGAATTCCTTTCTTTTGATAATGGTGATGCAAGGGGGACATGAGAAATATCCTTCGCCCTTCACCGTACTTCTTGCGGGTATATTTGAAATAGGATACCTGCATGATCACTGACAGATTCTCGATGATGAATATTCCGCACAGTACAGGGATCATCAACTCCTTTCTTACTGCCAACGCCAACACTGCGATAATACCTCCAAGTGCAAGACTGCCTGTATCTCCCATGAACACTTGTGCGGGGTATGAATTGTACCATAGAAATCCAAGACATGCTCCAACGAACGCTGTACAGAAAATTACCAGCTCTCCGAGGTTGGGTATGTACATTATATTCAGGTAGCTACTGAAGTCAACACGACCTGAGAGGTAGGCAAAAATCGCCAGTGTCAAACCGATGATTGCTGATGTTCCCGCAGCCAGCCCATCAATTCCATCTGTGATGTTTGCACCGTTTGAAATTGCGGTTACTACCAACACCACTACCAACACATAAATTATCCAGGTGTAGGCTGTTGGAAGAAATGGAATGATAGCTGAGTAGTCGAGTTCATTGTTTTTGAAAAACGGAACTGTCGTCTTCGTTGATTTTACATCTTCATACGATTTGCCGTCCTGACTATCGATCACGACTTCTGTCGAGGTGGTTGATGCTTCTGGTTTGAGATGGCGAACGACTACATCACTGTTGAAATACAAGACCAGGCCGACAACCAAACCAAGGCCCACTTGCCCGATAATCTTGAATCTTCCGGCTAACCCTTCTTTATCTTTTTTGAATACTTTGATATAGTCATCCAATAATCCAATCAATCCTAACCAAACTGTAGTGATCACCAAGAGGACTACATAAACATTGTCAAGCTGTGCGAACAAGAGTGTTGGAATTAGTATGGCACCCAGAATGATCAGTCCCCCCATCGTGGGTGTTCCCTTCTTTTGCATCTGGCCGTCAAGACCGAGATCACGGATATCTTCACCTACTTGCTTTTTCCTAAGGTAACTAATGAGGCCTTTACCAAAGGTGATCGTAATTACCAGAGACAAAACCGCAGCCGCTCCTGCACGGAAGGAAATGTATTGAAACACCCCTGCTCCCATCAGGCTGTAGTTGTTCTCCAGATAATCAAACAGATAGTACAACATCAGTTCGCGAACATTTTTAGCATCCGAGTCAATACTTCTTTATCGTCAAAGGGATGTTTCACACCTTTTATTTCCTGGTAAGTCTCATGGCCTTTACCTGCCACCAACACGATGTCGTTTTCCTTCGCCATCATGCATGCTGTCTTTATCGCCTCCTCCCTGTCCACGATCACCAGTGTCTTCTTAGCTTCGGTAGCGCCAACTCCTTTTTGCATTTCGCGAATGATCTCCATAGGATCTTCACTGCGGGGATTGTCAGAAGTAAAAATTGCCTTATCGCTGTATTTGCAAGCGATGGCTGCCATCAGTGGTCTTTTCATTTTGTCACGGTCGCCACCACAACCCACTACCGAAATCACTTGCTCTTGTCCGGTTCGAAAGAGTGAAATCGTTTCGAGCACATTCTTTAATGCATCAGGTGTGTGGGAGTAGTCAACAATCGCAGTGAACTTGGACCCTGGCAATATCAACTCAAATCTTCCGGCTGCGCCTGTCAAGGCGGATAGTCTCATCAACACACTTTCAGAGTCTTCACCTAACAACATCGCTGTTGCGTAGACAGAAACGAGGTTATAGGCATTGAAGTCGCCAATCAACTTGAACCACACATTTCGATTGTCAATTTCAAGCTCTAATCCTTCAAGAGAATTGGTGATGATTTTGGCTTTGAAGTCTGCCATCTTCTTCAGGCCAAATGTTCTTTTCGCGGCCTTGGTGTTCTGAAGCATCACCATTCCTCGCTTGTCGTCTACATTGACTAGTGCAAATGCTTCTGACGACAGACCATCGAAAAATCCTTTTTTAGCTTTGATGTAGCTTTCGAACGTGTGATGATAGTCGAGGTGGTCGTGCGTGATATTTGTAAACACACCACCAGCGAAATCAAGGCCTTCAATTCTTCCCTGATCAACTGCATGGGAACTCACTTCCATAAAGCAATGGGTACACTGAGCCTCTACCATCTTTATCAGCAGTTCGTTGATCTGAATTGCATCCGGAGTGGTGTGAGTTGCTACGAGCACTTCCTCTTTGATCCTATTTTCAACTGTGGACAACAACCCGACTGGATGCCCCATGGATGTAAACAACTTGTAGAGCAGTGTAGCCACTGTTGTTTTCCCATTTGTACCCGTAACTCCGACCAACTTTAGCTTTGACGATGGGTTGTTGTAGAAGTTGGCTGCCACAACACCTAGAGCTCTTGAGCTATTCTTAACTGTTACGTAGGTTATTTTGGGATTTAAGGAGTCCGGTAGTTTTTCGGAAATGACAGCTATCGCTCCATTTTTGATCGCAGTGCCAATAAACGCGTGTCCATCTGACTGGGTCCCTTTAACTGCTACAAACAGAAAATCTTTTTTTACTTTCCGTGAGTCGAAAGAAACTCCTTCAACACCGATGTTCATGTCACCGGATGCTGACGTGATGTTCACTTTGTACAATATGTCTTTCAGCTCACGCATCAACTCAATCGGATGTAAATTTTGTTACCCTTCGAAACTCTGGTCCCGGGATTTATTGATTGCTCCACCACACGACCTTTGCCCTGATGTTCTACTCTCAAACCTGATTTCTCCAGCAAGAAAAGTGCATCCCGAAAAGTCATTCCTTTGACATTGGGCACTTGATCTTTGCCTGGTGTGTTATTGTTCCACAGCACTGAGCTACCATTACGCGCTGCCCTAATCCACTCTTCTTCGGTACTCGAGTGATTTGAAACTCCTAACTCGTTGCAAAGCATTGTCAACTCATCCTGCATTCCTGCCTGTATCACTGGGAATACTCCGGACTCTAAAACTTTTTTCTTCTCCATAGCAAGGTGAAGATTGATGTCACGCGAGTAGATGTTGTCCGCAATCTCTTTGAATACGGGGCCCGCCACATTGTTTCCATACTGCTGCCATCCTTTTGGATTTTTGATCAGTACAATCGCTGTGTACTTTGGATCGTGCGCAGGGAAATAGCCTACGAATGAGGTTATGTATTTTTTGTTATACTTTCCATTCTCAAGTATTTGTGCTGTTCCCGTCTTGCCTGCAATTTTATAATGAGCATTTTTTAGATTAGAGGCTGTTCCATTGTCAACTACACCTTCCAGCAAAAGCCTGAGCTTGTTAAGTGTCGCACTTGAGCATATTTTACTATTAATGGTCTCAGTAGAGAACTCTTGTTTTACCTGATCTGCTTTGGAGATGGAAGTAACGAAAATTGGTTTGATCATTTTGCCTCCATTTGCAATTGCATTGAACAATGCGAGTGTGTGTAGTGGAGTTATTTCAAATCCGTATCCGTAGGCCATCCATGGCAGGGTGATTCCACTCCATGCCTTGGTTCCAGGTCGTGCGATTTTTGGATAACCCTCTCCTGCTATTTGCAGACCGAGGGGTTTAGACAACTTGAGGTCATCTACATATTTTAAAAAGGTTGACGGCTTCAATCCAAAATGATGATCCAATAGTTTCGCCATTGCTACGTTGGACGATAACTCGAAGGCCTGCTTTATCGTTATTGTACCATAGCCACCATCATGATGATCGCGAACTTTGTTCTTGTAGAACGTAAACTCTCCTTTGCCTGTCTCAACACTATCTGATAAGCGAATGTTGGTGTCCTCCAACAACGCCATCATGGTTACTAACTTGAATGTGGAGCCTGGTTCGAACAGTCCGCCTACTGCGTGATTAAATAATTCACTGTAATTATTACCGTGGCGGGTTAGGTTTGAAATTGCTTTAATGTGACCTGTTTTCACTTCCATAACCACTACCGTGCCTTCATCGGCTTGGTGTTTTTCCATGGCGCGGTAAAGTGATGTCTCAGCAACATCCTGCAAGTTGATGTCGAGCGTGGTCTCTATGTCAAGTCCATCTTTTGATTTGATGTTGTTGGCATCAAACACTGGTTTCCAGGTGCCTCCTGCTATTTTTTGAAAGAGGGCTTCACCATCCTGACCGCCAAGTGCCTCGTTGAAGCTGTATTCGAGACCTGCACCATTTCCATTTTCATTAACAAAGCCAACGGTTCTGCGTGAGAGGTTGGAGAACGGCCGGTACCTCACGTCTATCTTTTCGAAGATCACGCCACCGCTGTATCTACCTTCACGGAAAATGGGCCATGAGGACATCATCTTCTTGGTTTGGTAGTTGATCTGCTTGCGATTAAGAACAATGTATTGGCGGTTAGCCGCTCTTGCATCCTGAATTATTCTCTTGTATTCAGTTGCTGATTTGTCTTTGTAGTAACGGGATATGAATATGGACAATGAATCAATTCCAGCTTTGAAGATCTTGTCCGAGGCCAGACGTGGATCAAGTGCCACTTTATAAAAAGGCAGATCAGTGGCCAACAGGCTTCCGTTGTCAGAATAGATGTTACCTCGGGTAGCCTTCACTTTTTTGTAGTCAAAAGTGATCTGCTCGCTGATCTTCGTCCACTCTTCCCCTTCCACAAACTGGATATGAGAGGTTTTTACGATCACAGCAACTGCGAACAGCACGACAAACAGGAATGCTACTCTTACTCGTATTAATATGGACCTCTTAATATTCACCTTCTTTTACTATTATTTTATAAGGTGGGTTCAAGCTTTCTTTTAATCCGATCGTTTTCACTCTTCTGGCAACTTCGGATTGTTTACTTGCAAACATCAAGTCGGCTTTTAGGGTGGTGTAATCTGCCCTGATATCCTCCACCTCAGTTTGCATATGATTTATTTTTCTGATCGTCTTTTCAGCTGAGTGCGTGTTGCCGATGTAGACCAGACTGAGAAACAGGACAAACAGAATCTTGGGAAGATACTTTACCGGGAAGCCTTCCTCGAAGTAGGTGTCGATCTTTAGTCGACCTTCGAGTGAAGAGAAAAGGCTTTTCCCTGTTCCTTCACTTTTGTTTTGTCCTATTCTAAATTTATTCTCTGACATATCTATACTCGTTCTGCAACTCTAAGTTTTGCACTTCGTGATCTCGTATTTTGTTCAAGCTCTTCCTCATCTGGTGTTATGGGTTTCCTCGTGATTGCCTTAAAGGGTCTCAAGGGATTTCCATAAAAGTCCTTCTCCAATTCTCCGAATACCTTTCCGGTATTGATATAGTTTTTAACCATCCGATCTTCCAGAGAGTGGTAAGACATCACCACCAATCTTCCTCCAACTTCGATCAGCTCACCACATTGCAACAGAAACTCTTTCAATGCTTCCATCTCTTTGTTCACCTCTATCCGTAGTGCTTGAAAAACTTGTGCGTAGTATTTTTTCTCTTTACCGCTAGGCGCTAGCGGCTTTAACAGGCTGATCAGGTTTTGAATGTTCTCAAGTTTGTTCTGACTTCTGGCTACAGTGATTGCCTTGGCAACCGTTCTTGCATTCTTTACTTCACCATACATACCGAGCACTTTATGCAAATCGGCTTCACTGTAGTTGTTGAGAACAGATGCTGCTGTTGACTTACTCTTTGTATCCATGCGCATATCCAGCGGCCCTTCAAACCGTGTAGAGAATCCTCGCTCTGGTGAATCGATCTGATGTGATGAGATTCCCAAGTCGGCAAGAATACCGTCCACCTTAGTGATCTTGTTGAGCTTCAGGTATTTTTTCACGTACCTGAAGTTGGCTTGACAAAATGTAAAAGAACGATGTGCGATCTTGTTCGCTTCGTGTCTGGCATCCTCATCCTGATCAAAGGCAATCAAACGTCCGCCTTTGATTTTTTCCAGGATTGCCAAACTATGTCCTCCTCCCCCGAAGGTTACATCTACATAAGTTCCTTCTGGGTTTATATTCAGGGCATCAATACACTCATGAAGCATGACCGGCTTGTGATAGCTCGATGTCATGGTTTCATTCATCAAGGTATTTTTGCGCTAGTTTGGACAACTCACTTGGGTCACTGATCATGTGCTTCTCATAGAGTGATGGATTCCATATCTCAACCTTGTTGCCCATACCCACCAGTATTGCTTCTTTGTCAATCTGAGAGTAGTTGAGCATGTTTTTAGGAATGAGAAATCGGCCATTGCCATCAAGCTCAACGGTGGCTGTACCAGAGAAAAAGTTGCGTTGCAACTTCCTGTACTCTTCGTTGAACTCGCTTAGGCCAGAAATCTTTGAGAAGACTTTTTTGAACTCCACCATGGGATAGAGTATCAGGCATTGCTCGAATCCTCTTCTGATCACTAGCTCATTACCCGAACTCTCGGGTAACTGGCTTTTGATCCGGGCAGGCAATACCAGCCTTCCCTTGGAATCAAGCTTGCTTTCGTACTCGCTGGTGAAGAAAGTCATGACTGTAGTGGTTGTCTTTCTGTCACCTACTGCCGGGACCTTCCCGGATAATAGGCTTCTCCTTAAGCAAACATAAATAGAAAAATAACATTTTCAACCACTTTACCCCACTTTATGACACTTTAGGGTAATAAAATAGCGGTTTTTGCCTTTGAAAGGGCTTTCGACACCTTTAAAACACTCAAGAAAGCCGGCTACGGATCAGTTGATGAGGCCGGAATTGCGGAGGAAATCCAGCTTTTCGGCTGTAAAACCGAGGTTTTCAGACAAGATCTCGGTGGTATGCTCACCAAAATGGGGAGGTGGGGGAATGTGGGTGACTTCAGGACGCGAACCATCGTGAGTCGAAATGATCTGTCTAAGCCCAGAAATCTGGTTTTTTAGAATAATTGAATCTGCCTCTTTCATGGACAGGGCCTCCTTTACATTTTGAATAATTCCTGCCGGGATCTTGAATTGATTGCATTCAATCATGAATTCAGACGAGGCTTTTAGCGCAATCGCCTCAGATAAGGCTTCTGCCAAAGCTTTTCGGTTTTTTACCCTATCGGGATTGGTCTTGAATCTAGGGTCGAAGCCTAAGTCACTAATATTGAGAATCTTACAAAGATTGTAAAATTGTCGGTCGCTACCGACTGCCAGCAGAACGCGTTTTTTGTCTGCTGTCTCAAAATTCTCTCCGTATGGGGCGATGTTGGGATGTTCGGAGCCTTTCCTCGTTGGTAATGTATTGGCTACCAACCAATTGGTACCCTGATTTACCAATGACGAAAGGGCGGCCTGAATGAGCGAAACTTCCACGACCTGCCCTTCTCCGGTTTGAAACCTCTTTAATAAAGCCAAAAGCAGGCCTTCCTTCAGGTGATGAGCTGCCAAAACATCGATTAGGGCTACGGGCATTTTTGTGGGACCGCTCTCGGGCGTCCCATTCACATCCATAAAGCCGGATTCGGCCTGAATCACGGCATCGTAGCCAACCCGGTCATTGTCAGGCCCGTAGCCGGTAACCTGACCGTAGATCAATCCTCGGTTGAGTTTTGATAATATATTATAGTCGACTCCTAATTTTTCCGCGTCACCAGGCTTGTAGCTAGCTATTACGATGTCGGCTCTTGTAGCTAATTGCTGCACTATCTCTTGTCCTTCTTTCTTTGACAGGTCAAGTGCCAACGACTTTTTCCCCCAATTGACTGATGAAAAATAGGCTGACACATCGCCTGTGTGTTCACTGCTTCCCTTCCAGGTACGTGTCACATCGCCACCGCCATGCAGGTTTTCGACCTTTATCACCTCTGCTCCTAACTCTGCGAAGAACTGCCCCACACTGGGACCGGCCAACACAGAAGCAAGCTCCACGACCTTAAGTCCGGTGAACAATTCTTTATTTTGCATCGTTGATTAGTATTCAACCCCAAAATTCGAACTAAAAATATGAGGTTCATAGCTACTCTGGCATTTGCCTGCCTGCTTTTTTCCTGCAATCAAAGCCCAGAACTCAAAGTTGGTCCGTGGCGTGGTATTGTTAACGTACAGGGTGAGGAACTACCCATGAATTTTGAGATTGTCAAAAATGACAGTCAATACAACGTTGTGATAAGGAATGAAGAGGAAGAGATTACGCTGGATGAAGTCAACGTAACTACTGACTCAATCACTATGTTTATGCACATTTTCGATACCGAAATCCATGCGCGTATCGGGGATGGAAAGTTGACTGGCTACTATGTCAAAAATTATGAAAAGGACTTCAAGTTGCCTTTCACCGCCACTTTTGGTGAGAAGTACCGATTTGTAAAGGCGAGCAACAATGCTGAAGAAGACTTTTCTGGTAAGTATGGAGTGACGTTTGTGAGTCCGACAGATACTACAGTTGCAGTTGGCATTTTTGAGCAAGCTGGTAATCAACTCACCGGCACATTCCTCACTCCGATTGGCGACTATCGGTATTTGCAAGGAAACGTAGTAGATGGTGAAATGATGCTGAGTACGTTTGATGGAAACCATGCATTTGTATTCAAAGCGAGGAAGAAAGACGGTGGCTTGGTTGGCGACTTTTGGTCAGGTAAGGACTCACACGAAACGTGGACAGCTACTAAAGACGAAAATGCTGCATTACCAGATGCAGAAAAACTTACTTACCTCAAGGACGGATATGATGGTATTGATTTTAGTTTTCCGGACACGGAAGGAAATCTGGTAACACCTAATGATGAGCGTTTCAAAAACAAAGTTCTAATCCTGCAGATCTTTGGAACCTGGTGTCCTAACTGTATGGACGAGACCCGTTTCCTTAGCCAGTGGTATAATAAAAACAAGGATCGCGATGTTGCCATTCTCGGCCTCGCCTATGAGGCAAAAGATGATTTTGACTACGCCAGTTCACGCGTAAAAAAGATGAAGTCAAAATTGAATGTTCCATATGATTTTGTGATTGCGGGAAACAAGGATAAGATCGAGGCCGCCAAAACGCTGCCAATGCTAAATCATGTATTATCTTTTCCTACAACAATCTTCATTGACAAAAATGGCGAAGTGAGACGAATTCACACGGGGTTTACAGGCCCGGGCACAGGGGTATTTTACGAGGAGTTTATTCAGAGCTTTAACCATACCATGGATGAACTTTTGAGTGATAAATTGGCTTCTTCTCATTAATAAATTCCAGGTTTGCGTTTCAGATAGTCAAATGATGAAAAAAAGGGTTGTTGTTGGTTTATCAGGCGGAGTTGATTCCAGCGTAGCTGCTCACTTGCTTAAGGAGCAGGGTTACGAGGTAATTGCTTTGTTTATGAAAAACTGGCATGATGACTCGGTGACGATCAGCAATGAGTGTCCCTGGCTTGACGACAGCAATGATGCTGTTATCGTGGCGCAGCACCTGGGCATCCCTTTTCAAACTATCGATCTAAGTAAGGAATACAAAGAAAGAATCGTTGACTACATGTTCAACGAATATCAGAAAGGGAGAACACCCAATCCTGATGTGCTATGCAACCGCGAGATCAAATTTGATATTTTCCTTAAAGCTGCGATGAAGCTTGGTGCAGACTTTGTGGCAACGGGTCATTACTGCAGGAAAGGCGAAGTGGAGAAGGATGGGGAAAAATTTTATCAACTGTTGGCAGGCAAAGACGGAAACAAAGACCAAAGTTATTTCCTATGTCAACTAACCCAAGAGCAGCTTTCAAAAGCTCTGTTCCCGATTGGTGAATTGACAAAACCTGAAGTGCGTGCTATTGCAAAGAAGATTGGGCTGGCGACTGCCGAGAAGAAAGACTCTCAGGGATTATGTTTTATTGGTAAGGTCCACCTTCCCGATTTTTTGCAGCAACAACTAAAACCAAAAAAGGGCAAGGTGATTGAAATACCTGGGGACTCAACTATTTTCAAAAATGGCTGGTCTGCAGACGATCTAAAGAATATCACTCAGCCTTATGATCTTAAAGCTGAGGATGGCGTTGAGGTGGGTGAACACAACGGTGCTCACTACTACACCATCGGCCAAAGAAAGGGACTCAACATGGGCGGCTTTCCGAAACCGTTGTTCGTGATCGGGACTGATACGGAAAACAATCTTATTTATATGGGTCAGGGAGAAGATCATCCTGGCTTATACCGAAGGGGGTTGTTCATTCAGGCGTCTGAAGTTCATTGGGTGAGGAAAGACCTGGCGCTGGAGCCTGGTGAATCCCGTAACTATCAAGTGAGAATCAGGTATCGTCAGCCTCTTGATCAAGCTACGCTTACAATGACAAGCGATGGTCTTTATATTGTTTTCGAAAATTTACAGCGTGGTGTCGCTCCCGGTCAGTTTGCCGCGTGGTACGAAAATGAAGAGCTTATTGGCTCTGGTGTAATTAGTTAACCTTTATTGTCAACTCAGACACGAACAACATCTTGCGATCGTTGTCCTTTCGATTCCATTTTAATAATGTGCTGACGTCTGGGTTCACTTTACCTTCAAAGGACTTGGTTCCATTGGTGATCACAACAATGGGTTGAGTAATATCAAAATGATCAGGTGAAATTAAAATCGTGTATTGCTTTACATTACTTGCTTCAACCTGCACGGAGTTACCCGATTTGACCAACCGGATAATTCCTGAGGGTAGTTCTCTTCTAAAAGCTGTGATTGGTGTGCCGAGCAGGTCAACGGAGTTGGGGTCGGCAATCCTGGCATCAGACTTCGTCTTCCCTATTTTATCAATCACCAAATACCTGTATCTGCCGAAGTTGAGATTTTCTGTTTGCCAGATCAGTGTATCGGGATAGGGATGGCGTGAGTGATTTTGAACAAAGGTATTAATTGAATCACGCAGCCCTGGAAACCATTTCATGTTGTGTCCTTCACCTTTCACTATTGTATAATGTGATTTGGGATTCCTATTGCGGACCTCATCAGCAAATGGTTTCTCCCATGAAATATCAAAGATGTTGTCGAGGTTGGTGTTAACGATGTAGAAGGGTACATTACTGAAATTGTTGAAATAGAGCTGACGGGCTCCTACCCTTGTGAGTGCGCGAACTGACCCAATGAAGGGTGTCACACCAGACCAGTAGGTTTGATCACAATTTGCAAAGTAATAGCTCCCAATTCCTCCGTCTGATACTCCACTTAATCTTACTTTATTTTCGTCCACGTTGTAATTCTCTTTTACATAATTTAACAGGTAATGGAGATTTGTTGATTGAACATCACTCCACCAAGGCGCGAAATTCCAACCCGAGGGAAAGATGAATATTCTATCTGCTTTAAGGAGTTCTGTATTTGTGGTGTCGATAGTATAACGATAGAGAAAAAACGGGTCAACATTTGAAACCGCTCCATGTAAGTAGATCTGAACCGGATACTGTTTAGTCGGATCGTAACCTTCAGGTACTGTTACAACTGCGTGTGGTGGTAATTTTGGGTCTGTCTGCTGTAGTACTTTTACATATCCTGATCTTTGATGGCTGTAACTCTTACCTTTCACCAAGGCGGCATAAACCTTGTCAACAGAAAAAGTTGCTCCGACAATTTTCTTAGAGACCTTCTCCCTGTCTACCGCAGTTTCAGCTTTCCAATATGCATCCATCAGTTCATCGAACGACTGGCTCATCGCCACAGGTGTCGAAGTAACAAGTAGAACGATAAAAACAATTATCCTATGCATCTCTGGTCTTTGGAGTATTCTAACTCAATGTTAAGGCTTCAGTTTCACTACTCATTGGATTTGTATGAACTAATTCAATCAATAATAAAACATGAGGTATTGAGTAACGTAAGGGAGGGTATAAAAACAGAAAGGTCAACAATTGTTGACCTTTTTTCGAGAGACTACTTTTGGAACTAGTTACCTGTTTCGTCTCCGCTGCCTTGATTTGCCAGGCGCTTCCGCTTTGCTTGTTGTTTTGCTTTGTGGTATCTGCGTCTGTTTACCTGAGAATCATCACCCGCTGCATCCAACCTTGCCTCTTTAATTCTCGCCTTTTTGATTCGCTGCTGCTTGTGGCGTGCGTTTTCAATTCTGGCATTTTTAATTCTTGCTTGTTTGATCCTTGCCTGCTCAATTCTTTGTTGAGTAAGGTCGGCCTGATCCAGTCTTGCTTGTTTCACTCTTGCCTGCTGAAGTCTCGCTTGTTGTGCACGATCAGGGCGCTGCACACGATCCATCCTGCTTACAACATCCGTTGTTCTCACTGGATCTGAAGTTCGGTCCTGCGCAAACGCAGTCACACCAAATCCCATCAATCCACTTAGCACAAAAACCATTACCTTTTTCATAACTGTTGTTGTTTTGTTGAACCTCGTTTTAGTGGTTAGATATTAGACCACCCGACAGGTTTAATCTCAGATTCGAAAAAAGTAAGAAAGAGCTAATTCAGCGTTGAGAAGCTGATTTCGTTGCCATAAAAAATCTGGCTATAGTCAGGATGTGCTGCATATGAACGCACGAAGTAAGTGGTGGCAGGTGTCAGATTCTCCAATTTGACACTAAACTTCTTTTTTGCATCCGTTGATCCAAGATCCAATTTTTCCAGTGCATTGAAAATATTCAAGCCTCCTTGCGTACCCCAGAGAAAACCATATTGTATGGGCCGGATTGAGCCTGACTCTTTGATTTCAGCTTCGAGTACGACACTTGTGCTCCCAATTTGTTGAACATCAGAGGTGAGCAGTTCAGGAAACTCAGCCTCATCCGTGTCGCAACCAAAAGCAAGCTGAATGATAAACAATATGAATAGTCTTCTGAGCATTCTCTAAAGTATGGATTTCTAAACTTCTCTAAAACCAGATACGCCTCCTGATACGATGAACTTCATTGCCGAGGGTCCGGAAATTTGCAGCGGCACAACACTGTCCTTAGGTACAAGAAAGTGATTACCAGAAAGTGCATATGAATGCGGGAAGTACACGGCAACCATATCTGCCAGTCCGAGCTCTGACAAGTCTTTCTGCGTAACAAAACCTACCTGATAAATCTGGTTCTCTTTATTAATCGTTACCAATACTGGCTTGTCAAATTTCTTCTTTTCTCCCACGAAGGCGGAGAGAAGATCTTTTAGGGATGAGTAAATTAATTTGACAAATGGAATGCGGTTCATTCCCTGATCAAAGATATCTGTGAACGTCTGAAAGGCATAAGTTGATGTGAGGTAGCCAAACAAACTGATAGCGCCTATGATAATCACAAAGCCTATTCCCGGTATCTTCAGGTGAAGCAAGCTGTCGAGCCAACTGAAACTTATGAAGATCACATAAGCTGTTGCCATCAAGGGTACAATGAACAACGTTCCACTAAAAAAGTAGCGAACGAATTTTCTCAAGGTTTCGCGCATAGTTATCACGTTTATAACAAAAAAGGCTCCCGTCTATTCAGGAGCCTTCAATTTCTCTTTATCCTGATGTTTCTATAAGGCTATTCCGATGAACGACTTGAACGCCAATCCCATCAGTCCTGTGATGATCATCGTTAGACCAAGTCCCTTCAATCCACTGGGCACATTTGAGTACTTGAGCTTTTCTCGGATAGCTGCCAATGCCACGATCGCCAACATCCATCCGATGCCTGACGATGTGCCAAACACGGCAGCTTCTGCAAGTGTGTAATCTCTTTGTACCATGAACAGCGCGCTACCAAGGATAGCACAGTTCACAGCAATCAAAGGAAGAAATATTCCCAACGTGCCGTACAATGCTGGTGATACCTTTTCCACAATCATCTCAACCAACTGCACCATGGCAGCGATGATGGCAATGAACATGATGAACTGAAGAAACTCAAGGTTCATTCCTTCAAATTGTGGGCTAAGCCAAGTGAGGGCGCTCTCCTTAAGAATATACTGCTGCACCATCCAGTTGGCTGGTACGATGATAGTCAATACAAACACGACCGCTGCTCCGAGACCAATCGCTGTCGACACTTTCTTTGATACTGCCAAGTAGGAACACATTCCCAGGAAGTAGGCAAAGATCATATTGTCTACGAAGATCGACTTGATACCAAGGTTAACTAAATCCATAATCCGATCCGTTTACTATTGTTCTACGTAACCTGTTTTCGTTCTCTGCACCCAAATGATGATCGCAAGGATCATAAATGCTCCAATGGAATCAACCATAAGACCATTGTTTACATACGGGATTCCTAATGCCTGAAACACCTTGAAGTTCAAAATTGAACCTGACCCAAGAAACTCGCGAAAGAAGGACACTGCAAGGATAATCCAGGCGTAACCTAGTCCGCTGCCAAAACCATCTAAGATTGAATCGTAAGGTTTGTTGCCCATCGCAAATGCTTCAAGGCGGCCCATCACGATACAGTTAGTGATGATCAGACCTACGAACGCACCAAGAACTTTGTACATCGGGTAGTTGTAAGCTTTCAAGAATTCACTTACGAGCGTTACAAACAACGCCACCACTGCAAGCTGAACGATGATCCTGATTCGGTTGGGGACGAAATTGCGGATCAGCGAAATCAACAAATTTGAAAACACAATGGTAAAAGTCACGCCTAACGCCATGATAATGGTTGGCTCCATCTTCACCGTAACCGCTAACGCTGAACAGATTCCCAACACCTGGATGGTAATCGGGTTATCCTCGTTAAGTGGATCTGCTACAAGTTTCTTGCGCCTCTTTGAAAAAAGAGCTTCCGACTTCTTAACAACCTTTTCTTCTGCAACTTCAGTACTCATACGCTTTGTGTTTTACAGTCCAGCCATTCGCTGAGACTTCACTTTCTTAAAGTAAGATTCATAACAAGTGAGGTACTCCATCAGCATACGGTTAACACCGTTGCCTGTCATCGTGGCACCCGACATGCCATCTACATGATGTTCATCAAGAGGCTCACCTTTCTCACCCTTCACCATCGACACAGAAACCAACTTACCCTTGTCGTCATATATTTTCTTTCCTTGATAGCGTTCCGCAATTACCGGATCATCTGAAATTCTTGCGCCCAATCCTGGAGTTTCCCCTTTGTGTCCAAAGGACACACCCTTCATAGTTTCCAGTTGCTCACCTAAGGCCACAAATCCCCAGATACGATCCCAAAGACCGTTACCATACACAGGCAGGATGTAGGCCTCTACTTTATTGGGATCACTTTCACTCATATATCTAAATACTGGCAGCAATCTCTCTTCACGGCTGAGTTTGTAGTTCTTCGACACGTCTACTTTTTCAGCAACCAAAGGCTGGCCTTTGCTATCTGTTGTTACTTCTTCACCGTTGTAATTGACCACCAGGCTCTTGATTCTTTTGTCGTAGATTCCGAGCACATCATCTTCGTCCGACAATTGCATCACAGCACTCAAGATTTGAGATTTGGTGTCGTATTCAATCGATTTGGCTTGCTGAGGGCCCAATAGGATTGAGGTAACTGCAAGCGTACCCCCCACGAATACGGTGGTGATCAGGGTAAATATGACAATGTAGGTGTTAGACTGTCGCACGTTGTAATCTTCTTTTTTTGTTAGCCCTTACTACATAATAATCAATAAGTGGAGCAAAAACGTTCATTAGCAATATCGCTAACATCACTCCTTCAGGATAGGCAGGGTTGAACACCCTGATAATCACAGACAAGACTCCAATCATAAAGCCATAAATCCATTTTCCAGTTTCCGTTTGAGAAGCTGTAACCGGATCAGTAGCCATGAATACGGCACCGAAAGCTAAACCACCTATAACCAGATGGTAAGCGGCAGGCATCAACATAAATTCATTCGCACCGATCATGTTCATCCCAAGTCCAGCGAGATAGGTACCCGCGAAAACGCTCACGATAATTTTCCAGCTTCCCACACCAGTCACAATCAGTATCAATGCTCCAATCAAACACATCAGCACAGAAGTCTCTCCGATACATCCGGGCATAGCACCAAAAAACAAATTGGAGAAACTGAAAATACCATCGGCCCAGCCAGCTCCAAATTGATTAAGCGAGCTCACAACATTTTCACCAGTGGTGAGCGAAGCTGCACCAATAGAAAGCGGAGTAGCACCTGAAAATCCTGCAACTGGCGTTGCATCACCCAAGTATGTCCAGACGTCACCAGAAATATCAGAAGGATAGGCAAAGTACAAGAAAGCACGTGCGGTAAGCGCAACATTCAATACGTTCATTCCAGTACCACCAAAGGCCTCTTTGCCAATGATCACTGCAAATATTGTTGCAAGGGCCACCTGCCATAATGGAATATCTGGAGGCATTACCAACGGAATCAACATTCCTGTTACCAGGTAACCTTCATTTACGGGGTGTCTTCTGATTGTAGCAAAGATGAATTCTACACCAAGACCTACTGCATACGACACTATAATAATTGGCACAACCTGCACCAATCCGACCCAAATCTTATCACCTGGTGCTGCCCCAGGATTTCCAATCGCCAAGAAATGCTGATGGCCAACATTCCAGATACCGAACAACAGACACGGAACCATTGCGATGATCACCGTCATCATCAAACGCTTCAGGTCGATCGCATCACGAATCTGAGAGCCTTTTACTTCATTAACCGTATTCGGTGAAAAAACAAATGTATCGAACGCTTCGTAGGCATAGTAGAATTTCTCCCACTTACCGCCTTTTTCAAAGTGTGGCTTCAGGCTGTCAAATTGCTTTCTTATCAACTTCATACTTTGAACTAGCTATTCTGTAACAATTCAATTCCTTGCCTTACTATCTGCTGCACGTTGTGCTTGGATACATCAACAAACTCGCACAAGGCAAGATCCTCTTCAACCACTTCATATATTCCAAGCTCTTCCATCTCGTCAATGTCTTCCGCCATTATTGACTTCAATAAATAGGTTGGTAGAATATCCATTGGAGTCACGCGTTCAAAAACTCCGGTTTGCACAAAGGCACGCGGCTCACCGTGTGTATTTGAATCAACTTTATGCTCTTTATTCGGTGCGAGGAAAGACAACAAACCAAAGGCGCGGTGGAAACTCACCTTTTTAGCTGTAGGTGCTATCCATCCCAAGAACTCATAATAATCGCCTTCAGGAATAACGGTTACGTAATTATCAAAACAACCTACATAACCATCCTTACCCACGCTAGTTCCCGTGAGTACATTACCCGAAATGATCCTAACGTGATCATTGGTAAGCCTCCCTTCGATAAGATTTTTTATCGAAGCCCCGGTGTAAGTCTTGTAGTACTGAGGTTCCTTTACTTCCGACCCTACCAACGCAATAGTACGGGAAGCATCGTGAACTCCGTTGAGGAAAAGTTTGCCTATCTGAATTACACCAAAAGGATTGACTGTCCAAACGACATCTCCCTTGTTCACGGGATCAATGTGATGAATTTGTACACCAACACATCCTGCAGGATGAGGTCCTGAAAACTTATTGAGTTCTACACCTTGCGCCTGAGAGAACACCGAAGATATTTCGCTGGTCGTGTGAACGTTTACATTTACGCTACCAGATGTGAATTTTTTTAATACGTCCAGGCCAGTCTGGAAATACTGATCCTGACCTTTGAATATGACGCTGTAGTCTGGTGCCAGAGGATGGGTATCAAAAGCCGAAATATGAATGGCCTTAGGTTTGCTCGCTGGGTCCGCAATAATACCAAACGGGCGTTGGATGATATTGGGCCACACACCAGCCTCCAGCATCGCTTTTTGAGCATCATCTGCTGACAGATTGGCTATTTCAGAGACGGAATATTTCTTGAAGTTGATGTGCTCAACTTGCTTATCTGCTAATATTCTAATTTCCAGGAGCTTACGTTTTTCACCTCTTTTCACCTCCACTACCTCACCACTTATTGGCGCTACGTGAACGACATTACTATGTCTCTTATCGTGATAAATAGGGGTTCCCGCTTTTACTGTATCTCCCTCCTTTACCAGCACCTTTGGAAGGTACATACCATTGAAATCCGTGGGCTTGATGGCAAAGGTATCGGCATGTTCTAAGGAGGAGACTTTGGGAGCAGCTTTACCTGCAAGATTGATGTTAAAACCTTTCTTGATTCGAATGAATTTGCCCATGCGTGAATGGCAATTTTTTTAATTTAGGCCGAGGCAAAATTAGTAATTTAATCCAATGGGCAAAGCCGAAAAGATTTAAAGAATTCGCGGTTTTGTCAGGCGGAAAATAGTGTTTTTGATCACTCAATTTTTGTTGATCATTCGACCCATTGCGAGCCGAATTACTTCATCAACTTGTTCGTCAATAGTGATGTGAGTGGTATCGATTTCGATAGCCCCTTTCGCCTTGATGAGAGGGCTCTCCTTGCGGGTACTATCGTACTCATCGCGCTGTCTCAGGTTGGCAATTACAGTATCAAGATCCACCAGTTCATCCTTATCCAACAATTCCTTTTGTCTACGAATGGCTCTTACCAGCAAGTCGGCAGTTAGAAAGATTTTTAACTCTGCGTCTGGGAACACCACACTACCAATATCCCGACCATCCATTACCACACCCCTGGATTTGCCAAGCTTTCGTTGTGCATCTACCATGGCATCTCTCACCTCGCGAATGGCACTAATCTGACTCACGTTTTGGGACACTTCCATTTTCCGGATTTTCTTCTCCACGTTGAGTCCGTTGAGGTAAGTTTCCGTTACGCCTGCTGGGTTGATTTTGAAAGTGACTTTAATATCAGTAAGCGCACGTGAAATTTCTTTGGGATTAGTAAGCGCTACGTGTTTCTCTAAAAAATAGACAGTGACAGCGCGATACATTGCTCCGGTGTCCACATAATAATATCCTAAAATTTTAGCTGCCGCCCTGGCTGTTGTACTCTTTCCACAGGCGGAATGTCCGTCAATGGCAACTATAATCTTACGCATACCTTAACAGTCTTTCAGAGGACAGGGTATAGGTTTACCTTTCTTAAGTTTCTTGTGCTTGTGAGTGTGCGATGAGGAGGCACATGACAGCATTATACACAATGAAAGTAAAGCCACTAAAGATCCGATCGGACGCCAGATTTTCATCATTCCAAATTTACAATCGATTAGTTAAAAATGACTGAATTTATCAGGTGATTTTATTCTCGTAGTTCATTCGAAACCCAATTTTTTGCCCTGCCCCCAATTCACTGGTCTTTTCCATCTTCTGATGAAGGGTGATAAAACGAACCTGGGGAAAGGGTGGTGCCATCAAATCATTTTCTATCGCAATTGTAAGCGCATTTTGTACAATGTTGTTCAAGTCACCTGGTTCGATTGCCTTGGCTGAAATTTGATTGTATAGAAATCCAAGTCTGCCTTCCCCTTCCACAAGGAAACGATTTTCGTGGTTGATAAGTATCCTCGCTACCAGATATCCGGGATCGTTTACTCTATTGAAACGAATGGAATCCGCCATGAAGTTGTAGATCATAATCTGCCCAAAGTATCGGTTGATTTCATTCTCCTTACAGTAAGGCTGCTGCATAGTAGGATGCGTCTCATCAAACGTCACAATATTGGTATGTAAAACAAAGATCAAGAGATCCCCGGCCAACTTCACCTGAAACTCATGCTCGTTCACTTCGATGAAATCTACTGTTACATCTTCATCCTTAAAAGCAACCTGGCCTTTCAAACTGTTCACTACGCGGTTTGACTCTTCGGCCAAAATTTGAAATGCGCTTAAGAGATTTTTATAGGTAAGTTGCTTGGCTGCGGACTTATTCTCTAGCAATTGGCGAATATGGGTTAGCGGATCAGGAGATTGACTCATAAATTTTAGTTAAGTTTGAAAAGGCACGCCCTTAAATTTATAGGTTATGCAAAAGAACAAGGAAGGAAACGCAGAAAAGTTTTTCAAAGACTTTGGTAAAAAAGTAGATCAGTTTGTGGTTGAGTTGAATGAAGCCAACGACCGGCTGAAAAAAGATTTCGAAGGTAAATATGATGATCTGAAACAGTCCGGAGAGCGACTGAAGAAAGAGGTAAAGAACAAAGACCGCTGGAACGAAGTGGAGAAGTCTCTCAAAAAGGCCGCCAATGAATTGGAAAAAGCGTTTAAGGCAGCCTTCAAAAAAACTGAAGCCAAGAAAGCCAAAACACGGAAGAAGGCCAGCAAGAAATCCACCAAGTGAAATATGAAGCAGGGAGGTTTACCTGCTTCATATCAACACTCGTGTATCATATCGTCACTGTTTTCCATTTGCCTTTTCGGAAAATCACAATCCCTGCAATAGTCAACGCTGATTCTGCAATAGGTATGGCGATATAAACCCCCTCTGGACCAAAGTCAAATTGTTTTGCAAACAGATAAGCCAGAGGAATTTGCAAAAACCAGAAAGCGAACAGGTTAAGTATGGTTGGTGTTCTTGTGTCACCCGCTCCATTGAAGGACTGCGCAATCACCATTCCATAGCCATAGAAAATATAGCCCAGAGCGATGATCTGCAAGCACCTCATCCCATAAAATGCGACCTCTTGTTCACCAGTAAAGAATTCCAATATTGAGCCAGAGAACATCAGGAAGATGATCATTACCAGCGACAAGAAAACCATATTGAAGAATCCGGTCTTCCACACCGATTGCTCCGCCCTATCGGGTTGACCCGCACCCAGGTTTTGTCCTACTAAAGTAGCAGAGGCATTGGACATACCCCATGATGGCAGCAATGTAAACATAATTACACGCACTGCGATCGTGTAGCCTGCTAGCGCAGCGCTACCAAAACCTGACATGATGCGCACCAGGAATATCCAGCTCGCAGAAGCGATCAAAAACTGCCCTGTTCCACCGGCCGATACTTTTAACAATTTCCCGATGATAGGCCAATTGATTTCTTTAGGTGCCTGATTGATTTTTAATATCCCTTTACCCCGCAGCAAATACACCACCTGGTACACCACACCTGCAGCACGACCGATATTGGTAGCGATAGCCGCACCTTCAACACCAAATGCCGGAATGAATGCGAAACCAAAAATAAACATCGGGTCGATGACGATGTTCAACAGGTTTGCAAACCAAAGAGACCTCATGGCAACAGCCGCGTTGCCCGCACCTCGAAATACTGCATTGATAAGGAACAGAAGCATTACACTGACGTTTCCTGTGAACATCCATCGCGTGTAACCTGAACCATTGGCAATGAGATCGCTTGAAGCTCCCATCATCACCAACACATCCTCATAAAAGAAAAACCCAAGGATACCGATGAGGGATGCAATGCCGATGCCCAGGTAAATGGATTGTAATGCAGCCACTGCCGCTCCTTTTGTGTTCTTCTCTCCCACCCTTCGTGCTACCATTGCAGTCGCACCCATACTAAGGCCGATTGCAATAGAGTAAACAATGGTAAGAATAGACTCAGTGAGTCCTACCACGGCAACTGCATCGCTACTATTAAGTCGGCTGACGTAGAAAATATCTACTACAGCAAATAGGGACTCCATGGCCATCTCCAAAATCATCGGAATGGATAACATGAAGATGGCTTTGTTGATACTACCTTCCGTGAAGCTTTGTTCGTCTCCTCGAATGGCTTGCTTGAATAAATTGAATATAGAAGTAGTCTTTGCTAAAACTCGCATTGTTGATAACTATAAAATGTTGGAAATTAACTCTTTAGAGTTCGAATTGACAGGCTTGATTAGGCCTTAGGAAAACCGGCTACCCCGGTCAGGGAGCCAGCGAGAATCACCAGCTTCATAGTCGTATAAGTTTTAGCGCTTTGTCAGAGCGATGCAAATATGATAAAATTTTTCAAACGAGTTACACGAAAGTTCAGAAAAAATGTTGCGACTCTATTAAGAGCTTGTTTCAGAATACGGAACTTCTGTCACCTTAGTCTCCTCTTTTTCCTCAATAAGAGATTTTTCTTCAGGCTTTTCGGTGCGGGTCGTCATCATCCCCACCATCATTACCAATGCGGATAATACAATCACTTGCATGATCAACGACTTATTCATGACTGGAATAGTCGAACCGACTGGAATGGTGAAGAACAACAGAATGGTAATAAGTCCGCGAGGTGCAAGAAACACCAATGGACGAAGTTTCAATCCGTAAACTTTTAGTTGAAGTGCGCGGATCAAAAAGATTAACACCACAATACCAACTGCCCATACTGACGTTTCGGGGTTGAGTATCTCAGCAGTTTCAATAAGGTATCCAAACAAAAGAAAAAAAAGTGCGCGCACCACAAAAGCTGCCTCCATGGTAATCTCCTTGAACTTGTTCACCTCTTTATCAAGCGCTTCTGCCCGGAATTGCTGCGCCCATCGGAAGCGTTTGAGCTGATCAAAGTTGCCTATGAACAGTCCGAAGATGACGATAAAGATGAGAGCAGGGAGATGATACACTTCAGAAACTGCAAAGATGAGAATCAACAATAGTATAATTGGCGTATGTTTTACATGGTGGTCAATCCGACTCAACAAATAAGACAATCCGATAGTTGCCACAAATGAAACGAGGATCATTATTACCAACTGCAGTCCGAAATGAAGAAAAGCACTGAGATTAATGACCGTGTTTAACGCCATGAAGTTGAAAAACAAAACGCCTAATATGTCAGAGAGCGTGCTTTCGTAAACAGAGAACTCTCTGTTGGCGGGGCTCAGGTTTTTAGCACTAGGTATTGCGATGGCGCTACTGATGACACACAACGGGATGGCATTGATAAGGCTTACGCGAAGCGATGCTCCGCTAACGTGTTGAAACAGGTATGCCAATGCGATTCCTAAGACGAGGATGGGTATGAGCGCAACGAGAAACGATCTTTTGATAATAGGAGTCTTGGACTTGTCCAGCTCAAGTTCCAGTGATCCCTCAAGCACAATCAATACAAGTCCAATCGTTCCTAAAATCGGCAATAAAGGGGTGAGCCTTGGGATATCTAACTCCAGAAAGTCGGCAGCCTGGCGAACAATCCAACCCAGTAAAAGCAGAAGTATAACAGAAGGGATCCGCGTGCGCGGTGCCGTGATACTAAACACATATGCGATTAGCAACAACGTACATATCGTAATGATGATCGCAATATTCATATCGTCAAATAAACGAAGGTCTTAACCCAGATCATATTTTTCCGTTAAGGGAAAGCAGTACCCTAAATAATCGTACTCATACCCCTATCTGTTGACAATATAACCAGTATTGAGGTATAGCTCGCTGGAAAATATTTGAACTACTTTGCTCCAAAATAATCGACCATGAATTCAGCAATCGTTTTATTGCCCCTTTTGTTTGCCACTCAACCCGATTGGCCGGAGTCACTTAAAGGTCTCATTCAGGCAGAACGTGATTTTGCCAGTCTTTCTATTGAAGTTAATACCCGACATGCATTTGTTTCCAACATGGATGACAACAGCATTGCTTTTCAAAATGGTGAACCAGTAAATGGTCATGCCACCTGGAGTGCCAGCGAAGCCAATGAAGGGTATCTATACTGGTGGCCAGTCTACGCAGACATAGCATCCTCCGGTGACTTCGGGTATACAACGGGGCCAGCGGAATGGGGACCCAGTCGAGTAGATAAGACTGCAACAGGTGGTACATTTTATTCGACCGTATGGACGAAAAATAGCGAAGGGCAGTGGAAAGTAGCTATTGACATGGGTTCAGCTCGTTACACGCCTGGTGCAATGAGTGACGAAGTAAGCATCCCAACTCAGCTCTTGAAGGCATCTGCAAAAAAGATAAATGCAGATAAGGTGAAACTGTCTTTAACCGCACTTGATAAGTCATATCTTGACCTGCTTAATAAAAATAAAAAATCAATTGATCCATCCTACTTCCACAACGAATCACGCATTCATCATGGCGGCCGAGAGCCTATAACCACACAAGAAGAAATTCAAAAGTTTGAAGAGGCCGGAGGTTTCAACTTCGAGCACATTGGATGCCAGGTAGCGAGGTCTGGTGATATGGGATTTACCTACGGAAAAGTGAAACTTGACCGCGAACGTGACGGACAAACTCAAACATTAAACCTTAACTATCTTCGAGTTTGGAAGATAGACAATGGTAGCTGGAAGATTGTTCTTGACGTAATTGGCGGTTGATTCTACTTCAATACCAATTTTCTGATAACATGGTTGTCACGCTCACCAACAAAGACCTCATTCTTTGAATTGACAGCAATCGAGTAAGGGCCATTAAATCGTGCTGATGGCCCATTGCCGTTTTGATAGCCGGCCGTTCCATCACCTGCAATTGTGATAACCGCTCCAGATGGGGTAATCATTCTAACCACATTATTCTCCGAATCTGCGATAATAAAGGAATCACTTCTCCACCTTGCAATACCTCTCATGCCCTTGAACTCGGCTGACTCTAGCGGTCCATTGGTCAATCCTCCAGCTTCAGATCCAGCAACTGTTGTTACCACTCCTTCGAGGGTCACCTTTCTTAGAACGTTACCATCCGTAATGACGATATCTCCGATTTGATCAATCACCAGTCCATATGGTGTTTTGAAACTAGCGGCTGCACCTGTACCATCTACGTGATCTACATCGTTGTTCCCGGCCAAGGTTGATACTTCGCCTTCTGGCGTAACTCTTCTTATTCTTTTGTTTCCTACATCTGCAACGAAAATTACTCCTTGCGCATTTATCACAATGCCGTAGGGGGCATTGAATTGGGCGGCACTTCCAACACCATCTGCGAAACCACTGATCCCATTGCCTGCTAGCGTGGTTACCTCCAAACCAGGTGTGACTTTCCTAATATTTCCTGACAGAAATTCCGTCACTACCAGATTGCCCTCCACATCAATTGTGATTCCATCTGGTCTCGCGAAGCTGGCAGATGATCCATTGCCGTCACTACTTGTAGAAGATCCGCTTCCTACGTGGGTTGAAACCAATCCAGTATTGACATCTATCTTACGAATCAGATTAATATCCCGATCACATACATACAGATTATCTGTAAGGTCAAAAACTAATCCCGATGGGAAGTTGAACTTAGCCTCCAGAGCGGGACCATTGGCAAAACCTAGTGTACCATCCCCAGCATAGGTTGTTACCACAGCTGAGTAGATATACTCGAAGATGGGACCATCAATGGTTCCCGCAGCGGTTTTCACCGTGACCTTTCCTGTTCCCGCTGTCTCGGGAACCAATACAACAATTTCAGTTGTCGTGAGCGATTTCACGTTGGCTACAGTACCATTGAACCTAACGGTGGTGCCACCGGGTAGGTCATCAAAATTTTCACCTGTGATCGTAACCTCTGCTCCAGCTGTGCCAGCCAATGGCTCTACTGATGTTATCGTATGTGGATCAAGATATTTGAACTCTGGTCCTTCCGTGGTTCCTGCTTCAGTTTGTACTGTAACTTTTCCTGTGCCGGCACTTTGAGGAACCAATACTTGTATTTCGTAAGGATTGGCAGATATAATCAAACCCGCCTTTCCATTAAACCTCACAGTGTTGTCACCCGGCACAAAACCAAAGTCAGAACCTGTAATCGTAACTTGCGTTCCCGCTGTTCCCTTGGTGGGTGTTACATTTTGGATGAAAGGCGGCACATCATTAATCGCATCACATCCGCAAAAAAGAGTAGCAAAGAGAGCAATCGTAAAGAGGATTGTGACTCCCGTTCTCACCATGTCACGTTTCATAACATCACAATTTTAGGCTACAAATATAAACCGTAGAATGGTTTTGAGGAATAGTCTTTTGTAACGTGTAATGGTGTAGAGTGCTTTGTGAGTCCTAATTATTCTCACAAGCTTCTAAATCCGGTGGTACCGCAAATACGATCCTAACTCATTCACTCACAAGTTGAAACTGGTATTCACCGGATACGGAGCGTTTGCGCCCGCCAAAGGGTACTGCATCAGCTACAAAAGTAAGTGTTAAATTACCTGAGACAAGGCTCACGTTGATCACTACGCCATCATCGCGTAAAAGAAGTTGGGGATTATCGTCCTGAAAATCCCAAGTGCCAGAGGGAGCCCATACGGGGATGATTCCATTTTGTGTCGTATAAGTTTTGTTACCGATACTTAGCTTGAAGCCCAAAAACCGATCGGTAACATCGACTCCATCTTTAAGAATCCTATTGCTCCCCAGAATCCAGTTTTTACCATCATTTTGCAAAGCAATGAGCTGCTGTTCCGTTTCACTGAGTCCAGAGTCTTTCTTGCAGCCGATTAGACTGAATGCACCTAAAATAATAACTGACACTAAGCAATACCTAACTACAATCATGATGATGAACTTTAGATAATTAATTTTTTAACGGGTTTCGATAACAGGCGGCTATTGAAAAAGAGGATTTTCCTCTATGGAGATCATTGTTCTGATCTCGTCCTTTTTCGTACCTATCAACAGCGGCCTGCGGATTCCGGCCAATACTTTTACATCGTACAACTCGTCCACAATGCCCTCTAGCCTCACCCAATGTTCAGCAGCTCCTGTATCCAGGTTGATGATCTGAAGTCCACATCGCGGTTCGGTATTCGCCTGTCTCAAGTTATCATCCAACGGTAAACCGCTGAAGGTTTTGTTCTTCCGTACTCCGCTGATACCAGCTACTGCATAGTTACCTACAAAGTCCAGTCCTCTTAGAAAACCAGGGCAAAAGGCGATGCGCCTAAAAGCTTTGGTCTCAAGGTCTATCTCTCCAAAATACCCTGTCCCTGCTTCGAGCACATACAGCCTTCCCTTATACCATCTGGGAGAATGGGGCATAGATAATCCTTCGCACACGACACTGTTCGTTTCGATGTCCATTACAAGGCCCCCTCCAGACCGGTGGGTGCGCCAGCCATCCGACACATCGCTAGGGCCTACCATCGTCACATATCTTGGTTTGCCATCACGCTCAGCCAAGCCGTTGAGGTGGCACCTGTCCTCCGGAAGCAATCGACTAATGAAAGGTGGTTTCCAAAGTGGGCGAAAACTGTGACTTTCACTTATAGTTGACAGACAACTGAACAGGGTATTTACAAAGACTGGGCGCCCCTCTTCATTAACAATAATGTCATGAATATCGAGATCACCAGTTGTGTACGCGGCTTGCGGCAAATACACACTGTCATAGTCCTTATACAGGCCGGAAACCAACGAATTGTCGAACCGCCAGAGTTGAAAGAGGGAACTCATCCAGAAAGTGTTCCGGTCGCGTGATGTGCCCAGACCCATGCAGCGCGGAAAAGTACGTTCCGTCACATGTATAGTACCATCTGTGTTTGTGCCCAACATAAAGACTTTGCCGACCTGGTAAGTGGTGAATACCAGACTGGCTTGCTCGGCCCTTAGCCAGGACTGAAGTTGCCGCGAGGTGGTGAGCTCGAAGGAAGTTTGTTCCACTTGCTTTTCCATTGTGTCCATTTCTGTCATGTTAGTATTTTACAATTCGATGAACGGACTGCACTCCTTTACCATCTGACAAGCGAACTACATAGATGCCTGCAGGCAGATCACGCATATCGATGCGTTCATCAGTCGTAGCGGCTTCATGGACACGCCCATCAAGCCCGACTACTTGAGCGTACAGCGGCACACCGCTCTTCACCGTAAGGAAGTCCTTCACCGGATTTGGGCTTATTGACACTTTCTCTTCGACCTCCAGACCAAGTGGGCCAACCACGGTAACGGTAAATGTTTCACTGTCTGACAGTGACCCATCGGACACGGTAACTGAAACGTCATGATTTCCTTCATCCGCGGGAGTAGGTGTCCAAGAGAACGCACCTGTTGCACCATCGATGACCATACCCTTACCAAGGGATGCCGGGTCGAGACTAAAGGTCAGTGTGTTGGCCGGAAGGTCTGCATCGGTTGCAGTAGCGGTAAACGTAAGTTCTTTTCCCGTATCCACTACTTTGTTGCCGATGGCACCCAAGACGGGCGCATCGTTTACGGCCGTTACCACTACATTAAAATCGACTGAAGCCGTAAGGCCATCTTCATCGGTGGCAGTGACTCTGAAAGGAAAGGTACCTGCATCACTGTCATTGAGCGGTGTACCTGTCAAGGTAGCATTTCCCTGATCGATATTGACCCAAGCCGGAGCTGCTCCAGAACCCTCGTATGTTATTGACAATGATAACTCATCATTGGGATTGGCATCTGAGAAGGTAGTTGTGGGAATTGTGAACGATAATTCCTGATCTTCGTTAACGTTTACATCTGCAATGGGATTGGCCACTACAGGTGCTATCGGGCCGTTGCCTTTTATCAGAAAAACTTTTCTCTCATAGTCATCTCCAAACACGATGTCAGACAAGCCGTCACCATTAAAATCGGTGACTGAAATACTGCTGACATAATAGTCCTCCAGATTCAAGGTGAACCCATCCACAGCAGTAAACTCAGCAGTGGTCAACACTTCATCAAATTCTCCCTGACGGCTAATGATGACCCAGAGCGTGTTGCCATCGCCTACCGTCAAATCATTAAAACCATCGTGGTTGAAGTCTCCATTACCTGCCACTACCGAGCCAAAACTGTAATAGTTAAAATCGGGGTTAACGAACCAAAAACCGTTATCTCCATTAATATCCGAATCGTTTAATACTGCAGGGAACCCACTCGAACTCCCAAATACCACGATCATCCCCTCACCCCCATTTCCGGAGAGGGAGTTAATCAGAAAATCATCAATTCCGTCAGCATTCAAATCACCTGCTCTAGACGCAACTGAATTGTAGCTATTCTGAGGTTGAACGATGAAACCATTGCTACCATCAAGAATGGTATTGCCCAAATCTACAGTAGCCGGTAGCCCAGTGGATCCGAATATGATATGGGTCTCCCCGTAATAACCAGTTATTGCGAGATCATCTAGTCCGTCCCCGTTTACATCTCCGATGCCTCCAGCAGCCAATACACCGTAATAGGACTGAAACGAGATTGTGCTTCCGGGCGCAGGTGACTCCAGATCTAGCGTTGCATCGTTTGATGCATTCCCAAAAACCAACAAGGTGGTGGCAGGATAACTGCCTGCTCCGGTGATCAAATCATCAAACCCGTCACCGTTGACGTCACCTACAGGCTTTAATGAATTTGATATATCCCTACTGGAATGCTGCACTTTAAAGCCGTTCGTGCCATCCAGGCTGCTCAGATCAAACGGATGCGGATAGGTGTCCGCTCCAAAAATCACGTAGGATACATCATTATCCGAAACAACAAAATCTTCCCTGTGATCCCCGTTAAAGTCACCAGCTTTGTTGATGGAATTTCCCGCATATTGAAAAGGGGTCGTTCCCGGTATTATGAAGCCATTTGTTCCATCTATTGATGCCACATCAAAAGGAGATGAAGGCCCGTTGGCGTTCCCAAATACAACTATTGCAGCGCCAGAATTATTAATACCACCGAGGTCAGCATTAGGCGCAGAAGTAAGAATATCTTCATTGCCGTCTCCGTTGATGTCTCCAATTCCGATTACTCCGTTGCCAAAACTGAAAAAATCACCCGTACCATCGATCCGTATCACTCGGTCCTGGAGGTCTGTCAACGTGCTGCCGCTGATAAATGCCTTTTCGTCAAGGACTGAAATGTTCAGCGTGGTAAAGGCGCTGTTGCCCTGGGTGTCTGTGACAGTCACTTTTAAGTTGATCGTACCTTCGTCTCCATTGCCCGGGGTGCCCGAGAGGGTTTTGGTTTCTACATCATAAGACAACCAGGCGGGTAACGGCTCATCGTTCTCCCCGGTAACGGAAAAGGTAAGGTTCAAATCCTGAGAAGCAAAAATGCCCGGAGGTACTGTAAAATTAAAGGGTGATCCCTCTACCGCGTTCTGTGCCGGTATGGGGTTCACAGGGGTTGGTTGCTCCGGGGCGGTCTTTCCAAACAAGAGATAAACATTCCCGTAACGATTCTCTGAGATTAGCAGATCGTCCAAGCTGTCACCAGTGATGTCGCCTTTGAGGGATACCGAGCCAAGGAAAACATTTTGGCCATAGATCGTAGTACCCTGTCCTGCCTTCAGGTTATTCAAGTCTATTCTCGGCTCCATCGGATTCGTGGAACCGAAAATGATGGAAGTTGGACCATCGCTATTGCTGACCACCACATCACTTAGCCCATCGCCATTGAAATCCCCGGTGGAGATTACATCACCCACCCTCTCCAGATTCGAGTGCTCTATAAAAAAGCCATTGGTGCCATCCAGGTTATCAATGTTATAATTTCCCGTACCTTGAATGCCTCCAAAGAGTACTACTACGTATGCCTCATTGGGGCTGCTTTCAGTCGGAGCTGCAATCAGCACGTCATTGATGCCATCGCCATTGAAATCGGGGATGTAGGTCATATTCTCAGAAAACCTGTCCCGGAATTGGGGATTCGCTGCACTTGGCCTTATGAAATGAGTCGCCTGGCCAATGTTGATTATACCGTCCAGACCAGTCTCTTTGCCAAGCATGATCCATACCGTACCTCTCCTGACACCGCCATAAAATGTGCCTGCCTCCCCTATCAACAGGTCTTCGATGCCATCGCCATTGAAGTCTCCCGAAATATCCACAGATGCACCACTGTCTACACTGTTGTTAATCGTTCCGAACACTTTGAAACCATTGCCACTGCCAATATCAGCTGCTGTAAGTGTGGCAGGCCATGTACTCTGACCGAATACCACAAAGGAAGCCCCTCTAAAACCGAGGTACGTGTAACCACCAAAAGCCAGGTCGTCAATGCCGTCATTATTCACGTCCCCATTCCCACTTACTGCATTTCCTATTCGGTCGCCCAGACCAAAATTGCCTGCTGTAGTATTATTTCCGAGAATGGTAAAACCGTTGGTACCATCAAGGTCTGCCACATCCATGTCGGCAATACTTGCCGAACCGAAAATTACATATACATGTCCTCTTTTGTCCTCTGCATACATCGAACCCATGATCAGGTCTTCCATGCCATCGTTGTTGACATCTCCTGCGTTGGCAATGGCATTGATGCGTGCGGGTACGTCAATGGAAAACCCTTCTGATGGTGCAAGGGTGGTTAGGTTTGGTGGGGTAGTGAAACCATTCAGTTGTCCAAAGACAACATACACCCTTGTAGTTATATAATAATCTTGCCGGAAGTATTGACCTACAGCCAGATCATTCACTCCATCTCCATTCAGGTCGCCCACGGTCTCAACGACCATTGAAGAGTATTCCAGATCACCCGTTATGAGGAACCCATCTGTCGCAGAGAGTTCATTTAGGTTGTACTTTAATGGCAAAACCGGTCCCTGTGCGTTCACAGTAGCGGGCGACCAGGTAAGCCAGCCTGTGAGCAGACTGGTTGCTAAGCCCAGGCGCCATTTTTTGTTGAGACGAATTATTCGATGCGCGATGGCTTCCAACTTGCGTTGAAGCTTGCGCTCACCTGACCGCGCAAATCGCTGCTGGAGGTTCCTGTATTTACGTTGCAGTTTAATCCAATAGCAAAATCTCCTATTCATAGCAGGGATAAGTTTTGTCCGGATGTCGATATTGAAAAGGTGCAGACATAGATGGCACTAGTTCTCTTATCTAAATAAGTTTGCCTCTACTGGGTTTCCAATCCTAAGGGACTAATGCTGATTCTCCGTGGATGAATGACGTAACTGATGGGACGAGTAAAAAAACGAATTCGTTGAGTAGCTAAAGTCAATTAAGTCTATAGCTTATCCAATCCTTGATTCTATAAAGATTCTTCGCTTGAAGATTTAACCAGCCAGGAATGTTCTGGTTATTCAACTCCATCATTTGGCTTCCCTTACCGAACGGAATCAAAAAATTTATGTGGCTACTGCTTGGTGAAACTAAGCGTGTATTCACCGATACCGTTTATTCTGCCTCCAACAGGTCCGTTTAGTGAAAAGCCTATCGTCATATTAGTAGCCGTCAACACATCTAACGTGATAGCAGTAACTGGCAAACTTCCATCCAATAAAATTTCGACTGCTTCAGTTGCGCCCACCCACGACCATGTTGTTTCAGACGGAAAATATTCTGGTGCTCCGCTTGCAATAAATGTCGAAGGCTGAAGATCATCTGAAATGTCAAATGTCAGGACAAGGTTTGTTAATGTGCCTGTTGCTCCAGCTACCGGTGAAGAGAGAACTTGTGCATTCCCCCATGTTCCATTAATAAGTTTCGCTACTTCTTGTTGGTCTGTGAGCGACACATCATCCTTTTTACAACTTGTGGTAAACAAACAAAAACTCAATATTATGAATCCTAACGTCATCTTAAGTGCTTTCATAAGTCGGTCACTTTATTTTTTTACAATTCGATAAGTACTTACTAGTCCACCCATATTCACTCTCAGTATGAGCAGTCCCTGCTGTGACTCAGACAAATCAAGTGGCACAGTCATCGTGTCTGAAAATTTACTGTCCTCCTTTTTTGAAAGTTCCTTACCGGTAACATCCATAAGTTTCATTGCCACCGGACCGCGATAACTGTTGGTCACTTGCAAAGTAGCACGACTCGTAGCAGGATTAGGATAGATAGACAAACCATCATAAAGTTCACGATCCTCGAGGGCGGTAATGATATCGATCGAGATATTAAAATCAGTTGCAGCAATCTCCCCCCCTTTACCATCCGTTACGGTGAATACAAACTTGTCTGTTGCCCCATTAAATCCATCGTGGTCATAGCTTATCTTGCCATCATTGATGTCGGCTTGAGTAAATGTGCCGCCAGCAGCCAAATCCACGCCACTCTTTTTCAACTTTCCATTGCTGGGAATAGCAGTTAATGAAAACACAATCTCCGTTCCGATCTGTTGAGCATCGGATACCAGCAAGTTTGTATCTGAGAGAGTGGCACTGGCACCTTGTACAACCGACAACCCTGAATTGATGGTGAGGACTGGTGCTGTATTGGTGGAATTGACGGTGATAACAATGGATTCAGAGTCGGACGATTGGCCATCGCTAACCGAGATAACAACTGTGTGGTCACCAATTTCCAATTCGGCAGGAGTCCATACAAATAAACCAGTGGTTTGTCCGATCGACATACCTTTGCTCGTTGAAGTTGCATCAAGGCTGAATTGAAGCGAGCCCGGAGTCTCTTCATCGGAAGCTGTGGCAGTAAAAGACATTTCAACATCCTGAGTTACTGATTTATTCCCTATTGGATTCAGCACGGGAGCATCATTTACTTCGGCCACATTAATATCAATGGTTTCTGAATCCGATTTATCACCGTCTGTGACTGTGATGGTGACGCTATTGGCTCCCAAATCACTTTGGGTAGGTATCCAAAAGAATGCACCAGTAGTTTCATCTATACTCATTCCTTTCGAAACAGAGGTTTCATCAATACTAAATACAAGTGCCTCAGGAGTTTCAACATCGGTAGCCGAAGCGGTAAAGGCTAGTTCCATGTCTTCATCAACTGATTTGTTCCCAATTGCATCAAGAACGGGTGGCATATTTTCAGGGATAATGATGGCAAAGCGTTCAACACTTTGACCGGCCATACTGGTAAAATTTCCGCCCGCAATTAAATTCTCGCCTGATCGCTTGAGCGCATTGACACTTCCGCCCGGTGAAGGAAGCCACTCGGTGTCGGCTGTCGCAGCGCCAGTTAAACTCAATCTCGCAAGGCGACCAATACTCTGACCACCAATGGTTGTGAACCCTCCGCCAGTATATAAGTATGTTCCATCTGTTTCCATTGCGAATATGAATCCATTTTTAGGTCCCACTGCCGGATCCCAGGCCGCATCGGCAGCTCCCGTACCTGTAGTGCTAAGCTTTGCCAGATTTCTTCTGGTTTGTCCGCCAATGGAGGCGAAGTTTCCGCTGATGAACAGGCTCGTGCCAGAAACAACCATTGAATGAATGAGTTTATTGGTTCCAGGGTCGGGATTCCATGTTGCGTCTACACTTCCATCTGTGGCACTCAGTTTTGCAATACTATTGCGATTGGTTATGCTGCCTCCATCATTGATCTCAGCAAATCCGCCACCTACAAAAAGATCATCACCATCAATTGCCAACACTTCAACATTACCAAAGTTGGTGCCTGGAGAGTAGGCAGCAGATAGGTTAATGTTGGTGTCCCATCCTCCAGTAAGAGAACCGTCTGCTTTATCAAGTTTGGCTAGTGCACTCAGCTCCGTGTCATCGATATTTCTAAAAGTTCCACCAACGATGACGCTTGACCCCGAAAACACTATGGCTTGTACAGGCGCGTCAGGATCGGGATTGAATGAGGCATCAGCGATGGCGGTCGCTGTATTTATCTTGGCAAGATAATTTCTTGTCGCACCACCGCATGTACTGAAAGACCCTCCCACATACAGGTCTGCTCCATCAAGGGCGAGTGCTTTTACAATATTGTCGGTTTGCGGGTCCCAGGTTTCATCTGGTGTATTGTCGGATTTTCTGATGCGGGCAAGGTAGGCGATGTCAACTGTACTAATGCCGTCAGACAAACTCGTGAAGTTGCCTCCCAAATAATAGAATTCATTGTCTTCAACGATGGCCTGAACTGTGCTGTTGGGATACCATCCATTGATGTTTGAAACATTTTGGGCATTTAACCGCTGACCCACTATGCTCAAGATCAACATCAGCGCGAGCCTGGCTGTGCTCACCCTGAAGACCTGACGAAACCTCTTGTTAGTCTCCATTGATTTACGGTTTGATTCGGATACCAATACTTATTCAGAAGAAAAGTGGTAAAGGATTACCTACCGATCAATTTCCAGGGATGGACAACGGAATATTGAGGACTAACTAAGGTGTCAGTGGGATAAAAATTTTATTACTAAGACAATAACTTGATTTTACTCAACAACTCCTCCTTATGATTTTTACTGATGGGAATCTCCTTGTCTTTTAGTTTGATGATGTCGCTATTGATAGCGGTGATGAAGTTTACATTTACCATAAACGACCGATGAACCTGGAAGAACTTCTTCTCCGGGAGATTCTTGGCGAAATCCTTTAGTGTACTCCTTACCGGGTGAACACGAGTCGCAGTATGTATCTCAACATAATTTCGATCCTGCTCAATCCAGACAATTTCATCAAAAGACACCTTGGTAAACAAGCGTCCCTCCTTTACAAAAAGGCTATCATTGAGAATGACATCATTGGGTTGTTGTTCAGTTCCGCCAGAGAAATTGGTCAGTGCAATTTCAATGGCCACAAATAAGTCTTCTTTATTAAATGGTTTTACCAGGTATGATGCCGGATTAACCTGTTTGGCTTCGTCCACCGTTTTTTTGTCGGAGTAGGACGTGCAAAAGATGAACGGAATATGATGTCTGTCTCTAACTATCCGGCCGAGTCCAATCCCCTCCATACCCTTTCCAAGATTAATGTCGATCAATGCCAAATCAGGTTTCCTTTCATTCAGGATATCGACAGCCTTCTCAACGGATTTTGCGATACCACTGATCTCATAACCTATCGATTCCAACATCATTTTCATGTCGTTGGCTATGATCATTTCATCTTCCACGATCAGCAATTTTATCTTACTCATGCACTCATTCTGGTTTCCTTGAATCTGATATTAAAGTGTGTACCTCCCTCACTCTGAATAGTAAGGGAACCATCCAACTGCTCAATCAACATTCGAACTAATTTTAGTCCAAGGGAATTG
>JAGQYM010000045.1 GCA_020436085.1 Cyclobacteriaceae bacterium | reverse complement strand
CAGGCACGGATTACCTGCCGGAGGCACGGTTTATCTGCCGGAGGCAGACTTGAGGGCAGAGAGGAAGTTGATTTAACCCTGATCAATTCTATGGCATGCCAAAGGCAGGCAATCCCCACTGTGATAACTATATTTGTTTTTACCCCAAATCCAATCTTGTACCCTATGTGGGATATTAAGTTCAAGAACTCAAGGAAGACCAAGCACGAACAACTCGTAAACTATATCACACGCCTTATCGACAAGGGTACACTAAAGCCAGGACAGATGCTTCCCACCCAGCGAGAGATTTCGGCTCGAACGAAGATATCCATCGGCACGGTGATCAAAGTGTTTACCGAATTGGAAAGACGAGGCTATGTGAAAGGTGAGGTGGGACGCGGCACGTTCGTCTCCGACTATCAATACCTGAGCTCAAGTATCGAGAACACCATCCTCAACTTTAGAAACTTTGAAGCACCGGAGTTCACCAACCTTAGTTCTTACCGGGCGCTCATCTCCGGCCTCAACGATGTCGCACAGCAAAAAGATCTCTACTTTAAGTTGGGATACATTGAGCCTTCCGGTTCGATGGAACACAAGGAAGCAATCGCGGAGTGGCTGAAGGGTGTGAAGTTGAAAGTAGAACCAAACGATGTGATGATTTGTGGAGGTACTCAGCATGGCATTTACATCGCACTGCAGACCTTGTGCAAACAGGGCGACACCATCATGGTCGAGTCCTATTGCAACCTGACTTTACAAGAGATCAACGAGGTGTGTGGTTATAACACTGTGCCAATCGAGATGGATGATGAAGGTATCATTCCAGAAGCCTTCGACCAGGCCTGCAAGAAAACGAAGTCAAAGGTGCTGTACCTGATGCCCACGCTACATAATCCTACCTGCATCGTATCACCGAAGAAAAGAAGAGAGGAGATTCTTCAGGTGGCCAAGAAGCACAAAGTGATGATCCTGGAAGTAGGAGTGATGGACGCGTTGCTGTCCACACCTCTGCCCACACTGGCTTCCTATTCATCTGAGAATGTTATTTATATCTCCAGTTTTTCCAAGACGATCTCACCAGGCATTCGTGTTGGATACATCTATACCAACAGAGAGCTGCTTGAAAAGATCGAGATGCGAAGCAGGGCTTCCCTCTGGATGAACTCGCCTTTACTCAATGAAGTTGTCACCGACCTGATTAAAACAGGCAAGGCCATGACACTGTTGAAAGGTAAACGCGAGACCATAGCGGAGCGACAAAAGGTGCTGGCGAAAACCTTCAAAGGGCTGAACTACATAACTCACCCCAATGCCTTTCACGTTTGGCTCACGCTACCTGACTATTGGAAACTGAAGGAGTTTAAAGAAGCCCTGCTGGCCAAAAATATTATCGTTCAGCCTTCCAATGTGTTTAGCCTATCTAAAGTTGATGCCTACGATGCAGTGCGAATCAGCATGGGATCACCAAAGACGACTGAAGAGTTGACCACCGGTCTTCAGATCATAGCAGATACTGCGAGAGAACAACCTCACTAGTCAAGCACGGGGCCACGCTTATCAAAACCGTAAATCATTAACCTCAAAATTTGGCCTTGTGATGCGTGTGCCCCGGTGCCTGGTAGCTTGCCGATCTTTATGTCATTTTTTCTTTCAGGTAGATCAGTGATGAGTTGCAGAGGGTGATCAGTCTACTCCTCGCAGGGGTATTTTGCATCACCAGTCTGTTTTATGATAAAGGACGTCAATATCTTCGGCTGTGTTCGTTGATTTTGATAACAGGTAATTGTACTATTACAATAGGTAATATTTAAGGATAAAAAAGATTATGCTCAACTCCCTCATCAGTACACAAAACATACGGTCCATAGCCGTCATCAGAATAGTGCTGGCCATCGTCATCATGGCGCACGGTGCCCAGAAGTTGCTGGGGTGGTTTGGTGGTCATGGTGTTACTGAAACTATTCAGATGTGGCAGCAGAGGTGGGGAATGCCCGCAGTAATCACCATGCTGGTAATTCTCTGCGAATCCTTTGGAGCACTGTTCTTGCTCGTTGGTTTTTTAGGACGCGTGATGGCGGCTGGAGTAGGCTGCGTGATGCTCGGGGCGATGTGGTTGGTGCACCTGCGCTGGGGATTCTATATGAACTGGTATGCGCTGCCCCAAACAGGCGAAGGCTTTGAGTATCACCTGCTGGTGCTAAGCATGGTGATAGCGCTGTTGATGTCAGGATCAGGTGCCTGGTCTGTTGACCTCTGGCTGCAATCACGAAACGGTAAGAATTAACCTATTTTCTGTTAACACCCAATGTTTTAGGTAGTTATAAGAAACATTTCACACGGTTGCGGAACTTTTCTCATCGATTGGTTTGTCTCACGCTTTTGCCGCGCGCTACCTTTGTGGTGTATTTCGAAGCTTAACGTTCACAAAACACACAAGCAATGGCAAAAGCAACTGCAAAAAAAGTAGCCAAAAAAACTACTACGAAATCAGCTACGGCAAAACCTGCAAAGAAGGCATCGGCACCTGCAATTGATAAAGTGATGCAGCAAGTGCTGGACAAACTTTCAAAGATGAAGGCAGACCAAAAACTCCAGGACGACATCAAATGGTGTCTGGGTAGCTACGGCCACGACAAGAATCCTGTTGGATTGAAGGAGACAGGTCAGCGCGCTCTTAAGTATTTCAGCGCAGCAAAGGCAAAGAATGCAAAGGCAGTACCTGCTAAGTTGATGTCAGATCTGGAGAAAGTAGCAGGCTAACTACATCGGGCTGGCGTTCGCATTTTTTTCATACACGACTTTCCCACCTAATATCGTGTAGAGTACCTCAGTCTTTTTGATGTCCTGTGACGGGATCGTTAAAAGATCTTGTGAGAGGATAACCAGATCGCCAAGCTTTCCAGTTTCTATCGTCCCTTTCAGGCTGTCGGCATGCGAGGCATAAGCCGATCCATAAGTGTAGTACTTGATGGCGTCCTCGATTGGCAGTCGCTGCTCTTCATACCTCGTCACTACGTCATAGATGATGTCGATAGGGTTAAGAGAACTCACCGGCCAGTCTGTACTCCAACTTAACATGGTGCCATTGTCAACCAATGTCTTCCACATGTCGACACGGTGGGCACGTTCTACACCGAGTCTGCGTTCGCGGTATTCCTGATTGCCAGTAATGTGAGGTTGCATGGAGGCGACTACACCCAACTCGCTAAACCGTTTTGTGTCGTCTAGGATGTTGACCGTGTTATGCTCTATTCGGTGGCGCAGGTCTTTTTGTCCTGAAGTCTTTTGTGCGTTCTCAATAGCATCAAGTGCCCAAGTCACCGCCTGATCTCCGATAGCATGGATGGCTACCTGAAAGTTATTGCTGTTTGCACGTTGCACCAGATCATTTAGATCATCCTTCTCAAATCGCGCGATGCCGCTGTTGTCAGGGTCATCAGCAAAAGGTTCATACATAAAAGCCGAAAGTGCTCCCAGAGATCCATCCATAAAAATCTTGATGGCGCCCGTTTGAATCATCTCATTACCATCATTTGTTTTAGCACCGGTAGAGATGAGCGAGTCGAGTTGCCGCGGTGCATAACTAAGGTAAGTCCTCAAAGTGAGCTTACCTTCTTTATTCATCTTTGTCAGTGTAGCAAGACCCTTCTGTCCTTCCGTCAAAGGCATGATGGTGATGCTGGTAAGTCCAAAGCTGTTGGCGTACTGCTGAGCCTTGTCGAAGATGGCCTCCATATCGATAGGGTGGGGAATGGTCACCAGTTCTTGCGCTCTTTCTTTTAGAATTCCGGTGGGCTCGCCCGTCTTTTCATCAAACACGATCTCGCCACCTTCAGGTTGTGGAGTTCCTTTTTTAATTCCGCTCTCGGTTAAAGCTTTTGTGTTAAGCCAGTAGGCATGACCACCGCCACGGCTAAGGATCACCGGATGGTTGGGAGCCGCTTCATCCAGAATTTTTCTGGTTGGCCATCCCAGTCCGCCAAAGAGATTGCCATTGGGGAAGGGACCTACTCCCCAGATAGGCTCACCTTCAGGAATAGATTTTTCCTCAATCCATGTTTTAAGCTTCTGTTGGAGCTCGGCAATACTTTCCGAACCGTTGAGGTTAATCTCTGTTAGCCTCTGCCCACCCCAGAAGGCATGCGTATGTGAATCAATGAACCCGGGCAATACCAATTTGCCTTCAGCATTGATGGTCTTTGTGCCGTTCCCCTGATATTTTTCTATTTCACCATTCGTACCAACGGCCACAATCTTTCCATCCCTGACGGCAACCGCTTCTGCGAGCGGTTGTTTGTCATTGACGGTGTACACTTTGGCATTGGTGATGACTAGCTGTGCAGGAGGCTCATTGTTACAAGCCAGTAAAGAAAATAAAAAGACGAGCGGTAACAGCCGCGATGATAGCAGTCTCATGTGGTTTGGTTCAGGTTAGCAACTGACCCCGAGGCCAGTCACAGACACAAAGTATCCTCAATCGAAGTGCAAAACCAAAAGGGTTTACACCAATGGGAGTTAATTGCAGTATTCGTCAGCAATGGAGATCGCTTTGGAAAGAATGTCCAGACCTTCGTCTACCTCATCCTTGTTGATGATCAGCGGTGGAGCAACAAAAATGTAGTTCCATCTCACGAAAGTGAACATCCCAAGCTCTTTCAGCTTAGCCGCAATCTTGTTGGTGACCTCCATCTTGTCGGGCTTCGCATTCCATGGTGTCACAGGTTCTTTTGTTTTCCGGTTTTTCACCAACTCGATGCAACCCAACAAACCTGTATTTCTAAAGTCTCCAATGCTGGGGTGCTTGTCTTTCATTTTCTCGATTTGCTCTTCGATGTATTTACCCATCTTCATCGTGTTGGCAAACAGCCCGTCAGAGTCATATATATCAATCACCGCCAAAGCAGCTGCACAAGAGAGGGGATGAGCTGAGTAGGTCAATCCCAATGGCATTGCCTTCTCGTCAAAGTGCTTCGCGATTTTATCGGAAACAATTACGCCACCTAAAGGAAGATAACCCGAAGTGAGGCCTTTTGCCATGCAGATAATATCTGGAGCTACATCATGATTATCCACACCAAACCATTTACCCGTTCTTCCAAATCCACTCATCACTTCATCAGAGATTGTGAGGATGCCATACTTGTCAGCAATGGCTTTTACTTTTTTCCAATAACCCGGAGGATATTTGATGCATCCCGAAGAACCAGATTCACCTTCCATCAGTATTGCCGCCACACTCTCAGGATTCTCATATTGAATTACTTGTTCCATGTGTGCTGCTGCTCTTTCTGCACACTCTTCTGGCGTAGAGCTGTGCCATGGGCAACGATAGAAATATGGATTCTCTACGTGAATGAAGTTAGGGACCTGATTGCTATCCACTGCATGCTTGCGCGGATCACCTCCCGCAGAGAACGCACCATGTGTTGAACCGTGGTAGGAACGATACAATGAAATGATCTTGTAGCGCCCCGTTACAACCCTCGCGATTTTAATTCCATTCTCGATCGCATCGGCACCACCCAGGGTGAAGAAGGTTTTGTTCATTCCCTCCGGTGCAATTTCGGCCACACGCTTGCCCAGTCGGCCACGCACTTCCGTGGAGGCCGCGGGCACCACATAACTCACCTCATCCATCTGCCTGATGATGGCTTCGTTCACGCGTGTGTCTCCATGCCCGATATTCACGTTCATCAACTGTGATGAGAAGTCGATGATCTTTTTGCCACTCGCTTCATAGAGGTAGACACCTTTTGTCTTTACAATATTCAGTGGATTCAGCCCTGCCTGCTTTGACCAGGCGAATAGGGTGTGTTTCAGGTTGTCGTTAAATGCAGTTGATACAGGCGCAGCAGTTTGCATACGTATTTATTTTAAAAAGTATTAATTGTTTAGCTCATCCAGTTGGTACGCGCTTCCGGGTTCCACTTGATGGTAGTCTTTTTCATTTGTGTCCAAAACTCGATTGAGCTTTTGCCAGTAATGTCTCCCGATCCAAACCTTGATTCATTCCATCCGCCAAATGAGAATGGCTCTCGTGGAACAGGAACACCAATATTTACACCAATCATTCCGGCACTTGCTTTTTCAGTAACGTATTTAGCAAGTCCGCCACTTTGTGTGAACACAGCCGCGGCATTTCCATAAGTAGAACTGTTTTCAATCGCAATAGCATCATCAAGAGTAGACGCTCTCATGATCGCCAGCACAGGCCCGAAAACTTCTTCCTTCGCGATAGCCATATCAGGTGTTACATAGTCTATCACCGTTGGACCAACATAGAAGCCGCCTTCCGATCCTTTCACTGTCGCGTTCCTTCCATCTACCAACACCTTCGCTCCGGCTTTCTCCGCTTCAGTTATATATCGCTCAATTCTTTCTTTCGCTTCTTTCGAAATAACCGAACCCAGGTTTTCACCAGGCACAATCTTTCTTGATTCTTCGCACACTTTATCAATGATGTGATCGATCTTTCCTACACCCACCATCGCTGATGCCGCCATGCAGCGTTGACCCGCACATCCACTCATGGAAGCTGCAATATTGGAGGCAGTCATTTCCACTTGCGCGTCTGGCAATACCAGCAAATGATTCTTGGCACCACCCAGGGCAAGGCAACGTTTCAGCGTTCCGGTTGCTCGCTTGTAGACGATCTTCGCCACCTTGGTCGACCCTACAAACGACACCGCTTTAATGTCCGGATGGTCGCATATGCCTTCTACAATTTCACGCGTTCCGTTTACCACACTAAACACACCGTCAGGTAGTCCTGCTTCTTTTAAAATTTCGGCTAAGCGATTGGCCGTGAGCGGCACATGCTCTGATGGTTTTAAGATCATGCAGTTACCCAGCGCAATCACGTTCGGTATCGTCCAATTGGGAACCATGCATGGAAAGTTGAAAGGCGTGATGCTCGCCACAACACCAAGTGCCATGCGCTCTGTCTTACAGTCAACCCCTTTGCTCACTTCCAAAATCTCTCCGGGAATGATTTGGGGAAGAGACACCGCGAACTCTGTCAGTTCAATCGCCTTATCCACTTCAGCAGCAGCCTCACTTTTTATTTTTCCATTCTCCAGATGAATCAGCTCTGTCAGTTCATCGCGATACTTCTGTAACAGGTTCCTATAATTAAAGAGGATCTGTACTCTTTCTTTAATAGGCATGGCCGACCACGCTGGAAATGCTTCCTTTGCAGCCTTCACCGCCTCATCCAACGCTTTGGAACCCGAATCTGGCACGCGCGACAAAAGACTTCCGTCCAGCGGACTGATCACATCAATCTTTGCGTCATCAGAATCTACAAACCTTCCCTTGATATAGTTTTTTACTTCAGGATATTTCAATTCAGCTACTGCCATCTTCCAAAAAATTTAATTCATCAGGCTTCGTACACCCATTGGCCACCTGCCATTGTTCTTTCAATTTTTATTTCCATCAGAGTAGATGGGTCTACCTTGGTCGGATCCTTACTCATCACCACAAGGTCAGCATATTTTCCAGCTTCCAATGACCCTTTCTTATTTTCTTCGAAGGACGCATACGCTCCATGAACCGTTCCAATTTTAATCGCCTCTTCAACAGTCACCTTCTGGTTCGCGCCCCACGTCTTACCGCGATAGTCCGTGCGGGTAACTGAGGATTGCAACGCCATCAATGGTTCGTATGGACCAGGAGGGTAGTCCGAAGTCTCAGTTACTTTGATACCTGCGTCAAGGAAGCTTCGCAAGGCAAACATGCTCTTCAATCTTTCCTCTCCATAGTACTGCATCTTTTCGCCATGCCAATACACATACGTTGAGAATGGATTTGGTATCGCGCCAAGCGCTTTCATCCGCTTCACCAGATCATCGTTGACCACAGTGCAGTGTTCAAGTCTGTATCGGGCATCTTTTCGCGGCATCTCTTTCTGAAGTCTCTCATACACTGAAAGCGTAATGTCGATACCCACGTCACCATTGGAGTGCACCGCCAGCTGCCAGCCACGTTCATGTGCCCTGCGACATTTTTCGTAGAGTTCCTCTGGTGTGCTGGTTAACAAACCGTAATCGTCTTTACTTCCGATATAAGGTTTGGAAAGACGCGCGGTCCTTTCAGAGATTGACCCATCAATAGCCGTCTTCATCGGGCCAACTTTCACCCACTCATCACCTAATCCAGTCTTAACTCCCGCCTCGTAAAGTTTTTCTACCCAATGATCTCTAATCATCGCATAGGCCCTCGTCTTCAGCGTACCTCTGCTGTAAGCATCCTGATAAGCCTTCATGTCATCGGTAGAAGCACCGGCATCGTGCGCAGATGTAATACCTGATTTCGCCAACATCGAAGACATCAACGCCACACCCTCTACATAGTTTTCCTTCGATGATGTTGGTCGTTCACCGAATCCATCATCCGCATGCTCAAGAAGTCTTCCGTTTAGCTTTCCATCTGTGCGATCAAATCTTCCACCGGGAGGATCAGCAACATCTTCTTTCACACCAGCTTTAGTGTACGCCAGCGAATTCACGAAGCTCGTGTGACCACCACGGTGATTGATGATCACCGGATGATTAGGTGCTGCCTCATCAAGGTCTTTACGAGTGATATATCGCCCTTCTTTCGTTTTGGTGTCATCGTATTTAAATCCGAAGACCCATTCTCCGGGAGGCGTTTTGGCTGCACGCTCTTTCACAGCAGCCTTGATCTTCTCAATAGAGTCTAGCCCGCAGTCGATATCCGTGATATGTCGCCTTCCGGAAGACGCAAAGTGACAATGCGCATCAATAAAGCCGGGAGTGACGGTCTTGCCTTCGAGGTCTACCAACTTGGTAAGTGGTCCACTTAGTTTTTTGATTTCATCATTCGAGCCCACCGCGATGAGTCGATCACTGGCTATCGCCACAGCCTGGGCACGCGGCTGCTGTGGATCCATGGTAATAAAGTTTCCATTGTGAAGAATCAGCTGTGGCTTCTCCCATAAATATGGGATGGCTGCAATTCCTCCTGCCTTGAAAAGGAAACTGCGTCTCGAGATAGGTTCCATTAGGTTAGGTTTTGGCAGAAGATACATAATTAAATTTCTGCATTCAAAGCATTCTTGACCGGAGACTTTGAGGCGTGGTCAAGTGTAGTTATTTTGTTTGCTGTTATGATCAGCAGTCAAAATCGAGAGTCATGGCAAAGCAGAAAACCTACACTTTTAAAACCAGAGTAAAACGAATAAAAGGTGTATTTCTCAATTCCATTGTTGTCGTTCCGGACGAAATAATGGACGCGGTAAATGTGAAAGGGAGAGTGCGAACCAAAGGAACAATGAATGGTGCACCCTTCGCATTAGCAATTCAAAACATGAAAGATGGCACCCGCTATTTTTCTGTGAGTGCACAACTAAGGAAGGATGCCAAAGCGCAGGCAGGTGACCCCGTCACCGTGATGTTTTGGCTGGTAGATGCCGACAAAGTGGATGTGCCGGAGGAGCTTTGGGCAGTCTTGGAGCAGGATGAGCAGGCCAAAAAAGTTTGGGATACGTTTACTCCCGGCATTCAACGTGGGCTATCGCACTACGTCAAATCCGTAAAGAACGTGGACAGCCGGATCAAGCGTGCTTTTGAAATCGTTGAGAAAGCAAAGTTGAGACAATTGCATTTTCAAAAGTTGGCAGACGAGAAGAAGAAAAAGAAATAGTCGTTCGCTCGTGTATTTTTTGTGTTGCTGAGTCGCAACAAAATCTATATTGTGTTCTGAATCCAAACCTATGAAGACAATACTAGCCCTCATTACAAGCCTGATCATTTTTCTTCCCGCACTTGCGCAGCGAAAAAGAAATCAGGCAACCAGCCCTAAAGAAGTAAGCCAGCCCGCGACCAGCCTTGATAATTATTTCAAAGCTGTCGTTTGGCGTAGCATTGGTCCCTATCGGGGCGGAAGATCTGTCACCTCTACAGGCGTAGTGGGTGATCCGTTGACTTATTATATGGGAAACACGGGTGGGGGAGTTTGGAAGACTACCGATGCTGGTGTCACATGGAATAATATCTCCGATGGGTATTTTAAAACAGGAAGTGTTGGCGCTGTAGCGGTTGCGGAAAGCGATGCCAATGTAGTTTACGTTGGGATGGGCGAACACGCGCCACGAGGAGTAACCACTTCTTATGGTGATGGTGTGTACAAGTCAACAGATGCGGGTAAGACATGGAAGAAGATGGGCCTTGACTTAACAAGACACATCGCCAACATCCGTATTCATCCACAAGACCCGGACATTGTGTATGTCGCTGCGCAAGGTGCATTACACGGAGCGGCACCTGACAGAGGAGTTTATAAGTCCACTGATGGAGGAGCCACCTGGAAAAAGGTTCTTTACGTAGATGAAAATACTGGCTGCTCTGATCTGAGCATGGACATGACAAATCCACGCGTGCTGTACGCAGCCATGTGGGACCATAGACGACTTCCCTGGCAGGTGATCAGTGGAGGCAAAGGCAGTGGACTTTATAAATCTGTCGACAGTGGAGAGACTTGGACAAAAATTCAAAACGGCCTGCCGGACGAATTGGGTAAGATGAGTGTTTCGGTTTGCCGATCAAATCCAGATAAAGTGTATGCATTAGTAGAGAGCAATACCCAAAAAGAAAAAGGAGGACTGTTTGTTTCGACTAACGGTGGAGGAAACTGGAGTAGAATAAGCAAAGATCATCGCCTTACACAGCGCGCATGGTATTACATTGAAGTGATCGCTGACCCACAAAACGAAAATATTGTTTATGTACTCAACTCACCCGGATTGAAATCGATTGACGGTGGTAAAACATGGTCAACTCTTTCTGGAACACATGGAGATTACCATCAGTTATGGATCAATCCCAACAACAATAGGAATATGGTCATCTGCAATGATGGCGGTGCGGCTATCACCGTAAATGCCGGAGAGACCTGGGCTACGCAAGGCAATATGCCAACTGCGCAATTCTACCGCGTCAATGCAGACAACTTGTTTCCATACAATGTATATGCCGGACAGCAGGACAACACTTCCGTGAAGATCAAGAGCAGGGTAGTTGGTGGTTTTGGAATTGACGAACACGATTGGGAAGCTTCAGCTGGAGGCGAGAGCGCCTTCATCGCATTCAATCCTGACGACCCTCGCTACGTAATGGGTGGCAGCTACCAGGGAACCATCGAGTTACTGGATACAGAGCTGGGCGAAGGCAAAGGTGTGATGACAGCGCCTATCCAATATCAGGCGATGCAACCCAAGGATATGAAATACAGGTTCAACTGGAACGCACCCATCGTATGGTCGAAACATGAAAATGCATTTTACCATGGAGGCAATCATTTGCTGAAAACAAAAGACATGGGTAGAACCTGGGAAGAGATATCTCCCGACCTGACCCGCAACAACGAAAGCACATTAGGAATCAGTGGCGTACCATACACCAACGAAGGTGCTGGTGGAGAGAACTATGGCACGCTGGCGTATGTCGCGATTCATCCTAAAGAAAAAGGAGTGATCTGGACAGGTAGTGATGATGGTCTGGTTCACATCACCAAAGACGAGGGTAAGACATGGACGAACGTAACACCTCCGGGCTTGGCAGAATGTCTCATCAATAGTATTGAAGTATCCCCACACGATAACGCTACCGCCTATGTCGCCACTACGCGTTACAAATTCAATGACTTCGCACCAGCCATTTATAAAACCACCGACTACGGCAAGACCTGGACCAAGATTACCAACGGAATTCCATACGGAGCATTCACACGTGTGGTCAGAGAAGATGACGTTAGAAAAGATTTATTGTATGCCGGTACTGAAACCGGATTTTATATTTCATATGACGGAGGTAAAAACTGGAACACTTTGCAACTCAATCTGCCAGTCGTTGCCATCACAGATATGATCATCCGACAAGGAGATCTTATTGCCTCCACACAAGGTCGCGCATTCTGGGTTCTCGATGATCTGGGAGTATTAAGGCAATACAACGCATCCAACACCGGACTTCAACTTTTTCAACCTGATGACGCGGTGCGGGTTTCTGGTAGAAGTGCTTTTGATAAAGTGTTGAGTGCCGATGACATCAGGCAGGCTGGTGCGGCCGGTACCAATGCCCCAACCGGAGTTGTGTTTTATTACGCTGTCCCGAATAATGCAGGTGATAATGTAATGCTTACGCTTACGATCAGTGACGAGGATGGAAATGTCGTGCGTACTTATTCTTCAGAGGAGGACAAAGATTTCATCAAATATCCCGGTGGACCAAATGCGGAACCCACGCTGCCAAAATCTGCTGGCATGAGCCGATTCGTTTGGGATATGAGGTATCCGACAGTTGCGGGTGCGCCTCGCGTCTTTATTGAAGGAAGTTATCGTGGACACAAAGTTTCTCCCGGCAAGTATCAGGCAACTTTAAAAATGGGAAGCCAGGAGAGGACTGTTGCATTCAATGTTCTGCCTCATCCCGGAATCAAGGCAACCGAGCAGGAGTACAAGGATCAGCATGAAGTGATGAGCGCGTTGGAAAAAGAACTCAACGAAATTCATGCAGCTGTTAATCAAATGGCATCGGTGAAGGATCAGATAACTTCGCTTACAAAATTACTGACAGACAAAGGTGGAGCCGAATCCGTAGTGCAATCGGGAAAGGCCATCGTTCAGAAGATCGAGGAGTGGGATAGCAAAATAGTTCAGCGCAAAGCCGAGAGCAACGATGACATCATCAACTTTGTCAACATGCTGAGCGCAGATTATATCTTTCTAAAAGGAGAGCTTGATGCCAATGTTCCTTTCGTACCTGCCGGAGCACGCGATCAACTCGCAGCACTTGGGCAGCGGTGGAAACCATTGAAAGAACAATACAATAGCATGGTTCAAAATATCGCTGAGTTTAATCAACTCTGCCACTCATCCGGAATTGGAAAAATAACGATGCCAAAATAAGTTGACTGCCCGATGTTTGGTCGGGCAGACAACAAAATCCCGATTTTATCAAGCCTTGACTTACACTCTGTTTACGATCCCGGTTATTTTTAGCCGTGAAAAAACTTAAGCAAGAGATAAAGTCGTGCACGCTGTGCCGAAAGCATCTGCCTCTGGGGCCAAATCCAGTCTTCCAGTTTGGAAAAGGAGCGAGGATAATGATCATAGGACAGGCTCCCGGCAGAAAAGTTCATGACTCAGGTATACCGTGGCAAGACGCCAGCGGAGATCGACTTCGGGAATGGCTGGGAGTGGATGATGCCATCTTTTATGATGAGACCCGGATAGGGCTCGTCCCCATGGGATTTTGCTACCCGGGTAAAGGATCAAGCGGTGACCTTCCGCCAAGAGAGGAGTGTGCCCCAAACTGGCACGATAAGATATTCAAAGCCGTAGGTAAGGTACATCTCACTATTCTTATTGGTCAGTATGCACAGCAGTATTATCTGGGTGATAGTGCCAGGTCGAGCCTGACTGAAACAGTAAAGTCCTTTGACCAGTATGGCCCTAAAGTTTTCCCTTTGCCGCATCCGAGCCCACGCAACAACATCTGGTTGAAAAAGAACCCGTGGTTTGGAAAGAAATTGCTTCCACAACTCAGAAAACAAGTCAAAGAACTAATTTAAAAAGGCACATACCAGATATTTTTGCTGGATGTTCAAGCCATATTTTTAACTTGATGTCGATTTAAATCTCGATGGCAAAGGACATCTACAAAATCGACAACTACTTTATCTCAATCGGTGTCTTACTTATAATAGTTGCAGCGATAAGTATTTTCGCGGACCCACGATCGTACTACGAACTTACCATCACCAACGGCTCTACGCTCAAGTGGGAGGACAGAGACGGTCGCACTGATGATGAGATCATTGCAGAGCACGGTGCAGACACCGTAATCACATATAGTGGATTTCCAAAGATTCGAACCATCATTGGTATCAATGGATTTGTGATCCTTGCTATTGGCTTGTTTTATCGTTCGCGCGAAAAAAAGATCATAAGCATCTGGGATGCGCTCGATCGTTCAGGTGAATCCAAAGTGCAGGACCTGGCAGTGTCACTGGGACTTAGCAGAGATTTTATCCTAAAGCATCTAAAGGAAATTAACGCGCAACGAAACGTTTACTTTGTTTACCAATCCGATCAGGATAAGATTGTAGATGGTAAGCTAATGGCAGAGTATGTCGTGGTGGCAAACTGCCCGGGTTGTGGAAACAACTTAAACCAGAAGGTTTCACTTCACTTTTCACAATTGCCTACCTGTAGATATTGCGGCACAACTATTTCCGTGGACGATCTCAATAAACTGAAACACGAAGTGATGTCGAGCCGTGATGTAGTCGTAGAGCCACCAAAGAGCGACTTCAGCGTAGGTGTGTTTGTATTACTGCTGATTGTTTTCTGGCCAGGTGCGGTAGCCTACGTGTTTATTAAAAAAGGTAACAAGATCAAGAACTTTACATCACAGGTGTCGCAGCTGCAATCGCAGTGAGTTCGGTTTTAGCTTATATTTTTTTAAAATCTATCTAATGAAACTTCATCACTATAACATTACTATGGAGTGGACCGGCAATCTCGGTCAGGGTACAAAAGATTATCGCGCATACAGTCGCAATCACGTCATTCAATCAGAAGGCAAGCCAGAGTTTCCCGGATCATCCGATCCCAGCTTTAGAGGAGATCCATCCCGATACAATCCCGAAGAGTTGTTGGTAAGCTCATTGTCCTCTTGTCATATGCTCTGGTATCTCCACCTCTGCGCTGTCAATGGGATAGTGATCACCAAATACTTAGACAAAGCCAGCGGCACCATGGAAGAGACGCCAGACGGAGGAGGAAGATTTCGTGAAGTTATCCTGCGACCGGAGATCGTGATCACCGATATCTCGAAACTGGATAAGGCAACGGAGCTGCATCACGATGCTAATAAACTCTGTTTCATTGCCAACTCTTGTAATTTCCCCATCAAACACGAGCCCTTCATTTCTGTGCAATCAAGCACTGCTGGTGGGTAGTTAGCACCGGCCCACATTTTTTACTGCGGGTTTCACGGTATGCCAATATGCCTTCATCGTGGGATGGATACTTCCGTCCGACCGTGGCACCTTTGATCACGAAACCAAAAAATATAACGCCTATGAAACCTTACAGCAGCGTGGTCTCGCTTGTTGTCCTGCTAGCCATATCAACGATCAGTGAGGCCCAAATGATAACTGAGAAGAAAATCAACGTCATTCAGGTAAAGTCAAGGAACTTCAACGAAGCTCCGAAAAAAGTATTCATCAAAAATTTTAAGGTGTACTACCAAATGATTGCCGAAGCAGAGAAGACAATCTATGGAGGACGGCAGTTGGGTGGAGGTTCCTACACAGGAAATGCGACCGCGCGATTGGCTGTTGGAGTAGAAGGCGTAAACGCAGATGACTTGCAGAAACTGACAAACGAAATCTTCAATGGATATGTAAACAAACTCAAGGGAATGGGAATGGAAATTTACAGTTCTAAAGACTATCCCAATCTCGGTTTCTTCGAAGATGACGAGTTACTGGATGGGCCAAGAATCAATCAGGAGCAAATCAAGGGTAGCCTGATGGTGGTTCCAGAAGGGTTTTCATATCATGTAAAACGAGTGACTAGCAAGGGAAAAGAGAAGCAAGGATTTATGGCTTCCATGGGAGGAGCCTCTCAGTCAGAGTTCTCGTCATCATTTTATCACAAAGGTTTGCCTCGCGTGTCGGAAGAGTTAGAGGATATGATTGTGGTAGACATTGCGATTAACGTTCCTAGTATCTACCTCGACCCCAAGTCTGCACTCGGCACGGTCAAGATCAAGGGAGGTGCATATCTGCGCCTGGAAAATGCAAGAGCTACCTATGTGTCCGGCAAGATGAAGCAGCCCGGTGCAGCCAGTCCCGACAAAGGTCTTGAGATCTTATTGACCGATCCGGTCGCCATTGATGGTGTATTCGCTCAACAAGATTTCAAATCACAAGCATCCAAAAAGGTAACGACAGTGCCATCGTATGCCCCATTTTTTACGGTTGAAAATTCTTCCGTTGAACTTACAAATTCCATCACATGCGATGCTGCCGACTACACACGTGAGGTCGGTAAAGCAGTAAATGAATTTTTGGACCTGACGCTGTCCAAGTTAGAGGCAGGTCTGAACGGAGAGAAAGTGAAGTAGGTGTTTCTTGGTTTAAATTGATAAAGGGGCCGAAAGGCCCTTTTATTTTATGATAGCAATTTGGCCTTTCGCGCCAGCCGCCACTATCAGCGATCCTTTTCTCGCCTTGCGAACTACATGATAACCTTTCTCGTCATTCAACGGTTGCCAATTTATACCGCGATCATTTGATACGTCCATTCCCGTGGGGCCAACATCAAGCAGTCGGTTGTTGTCTATCCACTCTACACATTCCCGATAGCCACGAGTAGGGGTGTTGGAATCAGCCCAGCGTTTTCCAAAATCTGTTGAAAGTAAACTCTGCTTCTCAGACGCCTCCGGTTTCGTATAGTCACCACCCACAGCAACCAAAAGCCTGGACTTAATCGCGAACGAATATATTCCTGTAGCAGGCTGACCTTGAACAACTGGTACCTCAATAGCCGACCACACACCTCGGGCAGGTTGTCCATTCCATAAACGTGACGTGAGGCCACCGGTCGATATCATCACTTTGTCTTTTGCATAACAGCGAATACCCGTTCCGCTCGCAGCAAAAGAAGCCTCACCCTCAGCAAGCACAGGCCCCGGTAATTCTTGCCACGTAGATCCTCCATCGGAAGTCATAATGACTAGCATTTTCCCATCAATTGGATCACCGTACATCAGCCCGTTACTCTTATCCCAAAAGTCAACACCATCGATGAAAGCCGCCTCGTGCGAATTGGTGTAAACCACCTGCCAACTTTTACCGCTGTCGTTGGTGACTAAAATATGACCAGGAGAACCCACATTGGCAATCACCGCCTTCCTTTCATCAAACGCGTATATCGATCGAAAGTCCGATGCATCATGTTCAGGTACGATAGTAAAACGCCACGTACTTCCACCATCTACAGTAATACCCACCGTGCCTTTACTTCCGCTTACCCATGCCACATTATCGTCCACCACAGAAAGCCCCCGGAAGGAAGATTCAACACTGGTAGCAACGGGTGTTAATCCAAGCTGAGCCAATATGGGTTGACTACCGATGAATAAAATTAAAGATAGAAGGAGCAGAATTTTTTTAGACATGCAGGCAACGAAAGGAAGTTTCATCATAAAGTTATATTTGTTTTACAATAATGTCCTCACCGTCCGATACATTGATCATCGAGCATCTTGCCCAATATGTGAGCGATCACAAAAAGGGCACCATTGAAGAGGTTCTCGATAAGCGCACACGACATCTCACAATTGTACTTGAAGACACATTTCAATCTCAGAATGCCAGTGCCGTGTTTCGCACAGCCGAGTGCTTTGGCATACAGGATATTCACCTCATTGAGAACCTCAGCAAGTATGCACTAAATAAACGTGTGCTGCGAGGAGCCAACAAATGGCTCACGATTAAAAAACATGCACAAAAGGAAAAAGACAACTCCAGCGAATGTCTTCAGTCCCTCAAAGCTTCTGGATATAAAATACTTGCCACGATGCCTTCCGCAAATCTTACAATTCAGGAAGTAGACGTATCGCAAAAAATTGCAGTGGTGATGGGCAACGAACTTCACGGACTTTCAGATACCGCTATTGAGATGGCGGATTGCAAAGTGACAATCCCCATGTTTGGATTCACCGAAAGTTTGAATTTATCCGTGAGCGCAGCCATCTGCTTGCACGAACTCACTAACAAACTAAAAGAATCATCGGTCGACTGGCATCTCAGCGCAGAAGAAAGAAAACAATTAAGGTTGGAATGGTACCGCAAATTGGTACGTAATGCTGAAATGATTGAACGGAAGTTTCTGGAATCAATTACCTAACTTTACCACGGCTTTTTTTGTTCTGTCTATATGAGGGCTATTTCGTGGTTGCTCCGGCAATTTTTTTATCTGTTTGTCATCGTCATCCTTTTTGTGGTTTTATCTAACCTGTGGATCGTCAACAGCACAAAGGACAAGGTCTTTGTTGAGTTTGATAGCCTTGCACACCATCCCGTAGCTTTGGTGCTCGGTACCAGTCGATGGTTGACGAGTGGCCAACCGAATCCATTCTTCAAATCACGGATGGAATCTGCAGCTACACTGTTTAAACAGGGTAAAATCAAGCATTTCATCGTCAGTGGCGACAACCGCACTAAGTACTACAATGAGCCTGCAGAGATGCAAAAGGCGCTTGTGAAATTAGGTGTTCCCTCTTCTGCCATTACTCTTGATTATGCCGGGCTTCGCACCTTGGACTCAATAGTCAGGAGCAAGGAAATCTTTGGACAAAACGAGATCACAATTGTAACGCAAGCTTTCCATAGCTACCGGGCACTATTTATTTCCGAATACTACGACATCGATGCCATTGCCTATGTGGCGGGTATTCCTGATGAATCAGAAACGGAATTTGTGCATTGGCGTGAGTACCTGGCCCGGGCCAAAGCCGTGCTGGATCTTTATATTTTGAAGACCGAACCCCGTCATTTGGGTCAGAAGGAACCTATTCAGCTTTAACAATCGTTAGGTGCATCTTCGAGAGGTTAAAATGCATCTTTAGGTAATTGAATATTGCTATTTTTGTGTTTTGTACCACAGTGCGATACGGTGTGAGATTTAGGTTCTGGTTCCTCTTTTCAATCTTACTGTTTTTTGGATTTAGCGCGCTTTGTCAGGAGACTAAGGTTTCCGGTAAGGTGACTGACGCCAATTCAGGTGACCCCGTGCCGTTTGCTAACATTGTTTTCAAGGGCACAACCGTAGGTGTCACCACTGACTTTGATGGAAATTTCTCTCTTTCAACTTTTTCACCGTCCGATTCCATTATCGCTAGCTATGTAGGGTACAAACCCAAGACAAAGGCAGTAGTTCGAGGTGCTGCCCAGACCATCAATTTTCAGTTACAAGAGGATGTGATCAGCCTTCAGGAAATTGTAGTGGTGGCAGGGGAGAACCCTGCATGGCCCATCATGCGAAACGTTATTAAAAATAAGTCTGAGAACGACAAAAGGAAGCTTTCTGCTTATGAGTATGATACCTATACAAAGATTGAGATTGATGTAGACAATCTTTCGGACAAATTCCGCGAGCGAAAAATCGTAAGAAAGATTACCCAGGTGCTCGACAGCGTGGAGCGCATTGCCGGAGAGGATGGCAAACCAATATTGCCATTATTTATCACGGAGAGTGTTTCAAAAGTTTATTACAGAGACAATCCTTCACTTAAGAAGGAGCAGATACTAAAATCCAAGATCAACGGTATTGGAGTTGAAGACGGGTCCACAGTCACACAAGTCATTGGATCATCTTTTCAAGAGTACAACTTCTACCAAAACTGGCTGAATATCGTTACAAAAGAGTTCGTGTCACCGATCGCTGACGGATGGAGGATTTACTACGAATACGACCTTACAGATAGTTTGAATATTGGTGATGAATTTTGCTATCGCCTCGACTTTTATCCCAAAAGCACCTCTGATCTGGCCTTTACAGGTACCATGTGGATCACCAAGAATGGGTATGCCTTAAAACAAATTGATGCCAATGTTGGCAAACAAGCCAATCTCAACTTCATTGAAAAAATCAGAATTCAGCAAGAGCTCTCACGGACGGACCGAAGCTCCTGGCTGCCTGTAAAAAACCGTGTACTCATTGATGTGAGCGAACTTGGTAAACAGAATGCCGGAATGCTCGCCAAGTTTTATACCAGTAACAAAAACTTTGTTACCAATAAACCTTACGAACCGGCCTTTTATGAAAGGGCCATTGAGATCGCAGAAGACGCTACCCAAACTGAAGATGAAAATGTTTGGGACACCCTCCGTCATGAACCGCTTAGCGATACAGAAAAAAGTGTTTACAAGATGATTGACACCTTGCGAAACATTCCGATAGTTAAGACTTACACTGACATCTTCAAGGTATTGCTCGATGGCTATTACAATTTGGGCAAAGTTGAAGTCGGTCCTTACCTCGGCTTGATGGCCTGGAATAGGATAGAGGGGATCAGAGTTCAGGGAGGTATTAAGACAACCTATAAGTTTAGCAAGCATTGGATTTATCATGCACAGTTGGCATATGGCTTCGATGATGAACGTTTCAAGTATTATCTGTCCGCACAGAGAATCTTGTCCAAACACCGATGGACCACCCTTTCCGTTCGATACCGAAGTGACTTAACCCGACTAGGAATAGATGAGGAGAGTCTCGCAGACAATCCAATTTTCCTGGCAGCCACCAAGTGGGGTAATTTTAGAAGAGGTTATTACTTCGATGAGTACTATCTAGGTATGCAGCGCGAGCTGTTCAAAGGCTATTCACAAAAGATATCGTTCCGCCACTGGACATTCGATCCTACCTTTAATTTTGGATACCTGCCTCAGCCCGGAGATGTCAGCGGAACCGTGCTCGAGAATTTTCAATCCTCAGAAGTTAGTGTTGAGTCACGATATGCACGTGACGAACTTTTCATACAGAATGACAACGAACGGATCAGTTTAGGAACAAATAAATGGCCAGTTATTACGCTCAAATATACCCACGGCTTTAGCGGAGTATTCAATAGCGATTTTGACTACGATCGTCTAAGACTGAATATCAAGAAGCGAATAAAAACCGGACCTTTGGGAGTAGGTAATCTTACCTTTACTGGCGAGTATGTTTTCAATACTTTGCCTTACCCATTACTTACTCTTCATCTTGGTAATCAGTCACCGTTCTATTCCTCAGTGACTTACAACCTCATGGATTTTGGCGAGTTCGTCAGCGATCATTATTTCTCACTTCAATACCGCCAATACCTCGAAGGTTTTCTGCTCAACAGAATTCCGCTACTCAATAAATTGAAATGGCGTTTGCTGGCCACCACCAATGTGATCGTAGGGGGAATGCGCCAATCAAATCGTGACCTGATTTCACTCCTTACACCAACAGGCGAGACAGCCTCACAGGTAGGCTACTTCAATGACGGCAAGCCGTATATGGAGGTCGGCTATGGAATAGAAAACATATTTAAAATCTTTCGTGTTGATTTCATTCACAGGCTGTCTTACCTCGATAAGCCTGATGCCCGAAAGTTCGGAGTCTTTTTCACAGCACAGTTGCAGCTCTAAGCAATCGTTTTTTGGGCTGGGAGATGTTTAAGACCCTAGAAAACCCGATATTTGCGTTCCAAAATTTGAATTTGATGAGTGTTGTTAAGATAACATTACCCGATGGTTCCGTTAAGGAATTTGATAAAGGCGTGAAAGGAATAGACGTTGCCAAAAGCATAAGCGAAGGATTGGCAAGAAATGCAATGTCTATCGAAGTTAATGGCGAGATATGGGATTTGAATCGAACCATCGACAAAGACGCGTCCATCAAAATCTTTACGTGGAATGATAAAGGAGGCAAGTACGCGTTTTGGCACTCATCCGCCCACCTACTGGCTGAGGCGCTTGAAGCACTTTACCCAGGCGTGAAATTCGGTATCGGTCCTCCAATCGAAAACGGATTTTACTACGATGTGGACTTGGGAGACAAGAGCTTTGGTGAAGACGACCTCGCGGCCGTAGAAAAGAAGATGATCGAGCTAGCTCGTAAAGACAATGCTTTCGAACGCAGAGATGTTTCCAAGAGTGAAGCCATTGACTACTTCACAAAAAAGGGAGATCAATACAAGTTGGAGTTGATCAAAGACCTGGCAGACGGATCAATCACCTTTTACCAACAAGGCGACTTCGTTGACCTCTGTCGTGGACCACACATCCCTTCAACCGGTGTCATCAAGGCGGTAAAGCTGCTCAACGTAGCAGGTGCATATTGGCGAGGAGATGAAAAGAACAAAATGCTCACACGCATTTATGGAATCACTTTTCCTAAACAGAAAGAGCTTGAAGAATACCTGAAGCTGCTTGAAGAGGCACGCAAGAGAGATCACAGAAAACTGGGCCGCGAACTTGAGCTATTTGCCTTTTCAGAAAAAGTAGGAATGGGGTTGCCGCTTTGGTTGCCAAAAGGAACCATCTTACGTGAGCGCCTCGAACAGTTTATGCGCAAGGCGCAAATAAAAGCGGGATACGATCCTGTCGTGACTCCGCATATCGGAGGCAAAGATCTTTATGTGACTTCGGGTCACTACGAGAAGTATGGTAAGGATTCTTTCCAACCCATTCACACTCCAGATGCCAACGAGGAGTTTCTGTTGAAACCAATGAACTGCCCTCATCACATTGAGATATACAAAGTAAAGCCTCGTTCCTATAAGGATTTGCCTGTTAGATATGCAGAGTTTGGTACCGTATATCGCTATGAGCAAAGTGGTGAACTTCACGGACTCACACGCGTGAGAGGATTTACCCAGGATGATGCCCATATTTTCTGCCGTCCCGATCAGGTGAAGGAAGAGTTCATCAAAGTAATCGATCTGGTACTACACGTTTTCAACTCCCTCGGTTTTGAAAACTACACCGCACAGGTTTCCCTACGCGACCCCGAAAACAAGCAGAAGTATATTGGAGAAGATGCCCTTTGGGATCGGGCGGAGAGAGAGATTCAGGAAGCTGCCGATGAACGCAATTTGAAAACCGTGGCTGTTAAAGGAGAGGCCGCCTTCTATGGTCCAAAGCTGGACTTCATGGTAAAGGATGCACTCGGCCGCAATTGGCAGTTGGGAACAATTCAGGTTGACTACCAGCTGCCAGAACGATTCGAGCTTGAATATGTCGGCTCCGACAATCAGAAGCACCGACCCGTCATGATTCACCGCGCACCATTCGGGTCAATGGAACGTTTTGTCGCGATCCTGATTGAGCACTGCGCAGGTAACTTCCCGCTGTGGTTGTCGCCCGAACAGATAGCCGTTCTCCCTATCTCAGAGCGGTTCAACGACTACGCACAACAGGTGTTGGATGGCCTTAAAAACAGGGACATCAGAGGCTATGCAGATGACCGGGACGAGAAGATTGGGCGGAAGATCAGAGATGCAGAGGTTCGCAAGGTGCCATTTATGTTGATCGTGGGAGAGAAGGAGGTAGCCGAACGCAAGGTAGCTGTACGCAAGCATGGCGCGGGCGATCAGGGGTCAATGGCGCTAAGCGAGTTTGAGGAATACTTCGTCAAGGAAAGTACACCACCGCTTTAATGGCAAATCTGCTCAAAAACCCATGGTTTCATCCCAAATTTAAGTCTGGGGGCGTTTTTGAAAAGTTGAAATAATAGCGATATTTGCAGCCCTGTCAGTGGGTCTGGCAGCGAGAATAGTAACTTAAACCCTTTTAGTGGCAATATTTCAAGGTAACAGGAGGCCCCCAAATAGCAGGGGCAGGGGCTTCAGACAGAGAGTTGTAGAGGAACCTTATCGAGTAAATGAGAGGATAGTCGCACCCCAGGTGCGTGTGGTGGGAGATAACATAAAGGTGGACGTATATCCAACCTCGGTGGCTATTAAGATGGCACAGGAGCAGGGCTTGGATTTGGTGGAGATATCGCCTAACGCGGTTCCACCAGTTTGCAAAGTCATTGACTACTCAAAGTTTAAGTACGAGCAGAAGAAGAAACAGAAGGAGATAAAGGCGAACGCCCAAAAGACGGTTGTTAAAGAAATCAGATTTGGGCCCAACACTGACGATCATGACTTCAACTTCAAACTGAAGCATGCCGTTAACTTCCTTCAGGAAGGAGCAAAGGTTAAAGCCTATGTTCACTTCGTAGGAAGATCGATTGTGTACAAGGAAAGGGGGGAGATTCTGTTGTTGAAGTTCGCCCAATCACTGGAAGACCATGGCAAAGTAGAACTTATGCCAAAGTTGGAGGGGAAGCGGATGTATATGATGTTGGCTCCAAAAGCAAAAAAGTAATTTTTTAAAGTGTAAATAATGCCAAAGTTAAAGACCAAGTCAGGTGCCAAGAAGAGATTCAAAGTCACTGGTAGTGGTAAGATTAAGCGCAAAAAGGCTTATATGAACCACATCCTGACAAAGAAGGAGACTAAGCAGAAAAGAAGACTGGCTCAGAAAACTACCGTCAGAAAAGAAGATGAGGGTAATATCAAAGCCATGCTTCCCTATCTGGTATAAGTCACAATTAGGTTTGTGGTTGGGACGCAACCACAGTTATGTTAAACCCGGTCCTTGAGCAAAAAAGATCTCCGTTAATTCAGAGGCGCCAACGACCAAAAATTTGAAAAGTAATGCCACGTTCAGTAAACAATGTAGCATCTCGCGCTAAGCGCAAGAGAGTCCTCAAATTAGCCAAAGGCTTTTTCGGACGCAGAAAAAATGTTTGGACAGTCGCTAAGAACACTGTCGAAAAAGGTCTTGTGTATGCCTACAGAGACCGCAAAGCCAAGAAAAGAGATTTCAGATCACTTTGGATTCAAAGGATCAATGCAGGCGCAAGATTGCATGGCATGTCTTACTCTGAGTTTATGGGTAAACTCGGAAAGGCAGGAATTGAGTTGAACCGCAAAGTACTGGCCGACCTCGCAGCCAACCATCCGGAGGCCTTCGAGGCGATCGTAAAAAAACTAAACTAAAAAGAGGGGCCGTAAGCCCCTTTTTTGTTTCTAATGAAGAAATCAAAAGTCTTCCTCATCATGGCAGGCCTGTTCGTAGTCGTGCTGGCCTACATCAGCTACGACATCAGCTCCAGAACCACCTTTCCAGGCTCCAAATCACAACTTAAAGGAAAGGATAAAAAAGCAGTTTCAAGTCCCCGATTCAACCCAATCCGACTCCACCAAAGCCACTTATCGGTAAAAAATGCAACTCACCAGCGATTAAATCAAGTGATCGGGTTGGTGTTTTGGTTCATAACTGCTGCCCTTACCTTAGTGTCAGATTAAAGCCAACTATAGACAGGATTATCCCCTGGGGTCAAGGACTTCGGGGGATTTTCTTTTTACGGCACCCCATCACTCACTTTAAGGTATCCTGCCTCACGATCCTTTCAATTTTCCATAAGCGACTAAGCGTCATTCCCCTCATTCCTTATTTTTGAGTGTTGACCTATACTTGATGATGTGTATAAACCTGCGAGCAATAAATGCGATAGTGATGAATAGAATGGTTTTGATTTCCGTAGCGATAGCTTCACTCGTTACCATATTATCTGGATGCAAAGAAGACGACCAACCACCACTCGATTGTACGCAACTTACTCTGGCTGTCACCAGCAAATCGGACGTTACAGCTTGTGGAGATGATGACGCTAGCGTTCAGGTTACCGCTTCAAGTGGTGTCGAACCCTACACATATGATTTGAACGGGCTAACAAACTCCACTGGATTATTCACTGGGCTAAAGGCGGGTTCATACAAAATAAATGTAACCGGAGGGAATGGAGACTGCACCAAATCAGTAGATGTAAAACTTGGAACGACCGGCTCAGATTTTGATGCCACGGCCACACCAACAGGCAGTACGGAGTGCCCTCCCAATAGCAACGGGTTCATCACGGTAGATGTTACCGGAGGTGCATCTCCCTACCAATTCAGATTAAACAATAATAGTTTTGCTCCGAGTAATGTCATTCCAGATTTGGGTAAAGGCATTTACTCTGTTGAAGCTAAGGACGCAAATGGCTGTACTGTTTTTATCAAGGTTGAAGTTCCTGGGATGCAGTATCAAACCATAAAATCATTAATTGAACTCAACTGCGCGACCACTAATTGTCACGATGGAAGTTTGGGGGCACAGAGTGATTACACGCTCTTTGAGAATGTGAAAGAGAACTCAAACGCCATTAGAACCTTAACTGCCAACAAATCAATGCCACCAAATAGCAACCTGTCGCAGGAGCAGATTGACTTAATCGCTTGCTGGGTAGCTGACGGAGCCAATAAATGAGGCTACTTACTTTCTTCATATACTTTGGAGTTCTAACCGCACACGCACAGCGATATGAAACTGCAACGGGTGATATTTCCTTCTTCTCCGAAGCTTCCATAGAAGACATATCCGCCATCAACAGTCATTGTAGCGGATTTGTAAATCTCGAATCAGGTGAAGTTCAGTTCAGCGTAAAAATCTCTGAATTTGAATTCGAGAAGTCACTGATGAAGCAGCACTTCAACGAGAAGTACATGGAGTCAGAGCTATATCCCTCGGCAAGCTTTTCCGGAATAATCTCTGATGTAAACCCAGCAACACAAACAGAGAAGAAAGTCTCAGTCAATGGCACACTCACTATTCATGGTCAATCTAACAAGGTGATGATCCTCGGGCTTATGACGCAGTCCGGTAATAACCTCCACATCACATCCACCTTTACAGTGCGCCTGGCCGATTACAAAATTAAAATTCCAAAACTCCTTTGGCAGGAGATTACCGAAGAAGTTGAAGTCAAGGTTGATTTTGACATGACGCGTAATTAACTCATCGTCTATCATTGATTTTCTTTCTCTGATTGATACTTTTAGGGCAACCGAAACCTAGATACGCAGTTGCTCCTCGTCTCTATAATGTTTTATCTGGCGCTAACCGTTGGCATAGGCTATTGGGCTTCACGCAGAGTCAAAACTACTGGTGACTTTATGCTGGCCGGGCGAAGCCTGCCAATCATGCTAAGTTCTGCTGCACTCTTTGCCACCTGGTTCGGTTCTGAAACCGTCTTTGGTGCTTCTGCCGAGTTTCTGGAAGGCGGATTGTACTCGGTTATCGAAGACCCCTTTGGAGCAGCACTATGTTTGGTACTGTTCGGACTTTTTTTTGCGAGAAAACTATACAATATGAATCTCCTCACGCTTGGAGATTTTTTTAAGCAGCGTTTTGGCCATCGCACAGAACTGGTTGCAAGTATCTTTCTGGCTCCTCCTTATGTAGGGTATATCGCGGCACAGCTCGTAGCGATGGGACTAATCCTCAACGTAGTGGCCGGTCTTGAGCTATGGCAGGGAGTCGTCTTCAGCTCGGTCGTAGTTACAGGTTACACCTTCATCGGAGGTATGTGGGCAATTTCAGTTACCGACTTCGTCCAAAGTATAATTATTGTCACAGGCTTGATCGTGTTGGCCGTAGTGCTTGCAGGAGAAGCAGGCGGAGTGACGACAGTACTCAACGAAGTGAACCCGCGAAACTTCAAGTTCTTTCCCTCATTTAATATAACAGAGATAACCGCCTACATAGCTGCATGGTCTGTGTTAGGGCTAGGTTCTATTCCATCACAGGATGTGTTTCAACGTGTCATGTCGTCTGGCTCCGTGAACATCGCTGTACGATCTTGCTTTGTGGCCGCGGTACTTTATCTGACTGTCGCGATGCTCCCGTTGTTCATTAGCCTTTGCACAAAATACCTTTACGGTGCACAACTGGGCGGAGATGCTCAGCTTGCACTCCCCAACATGGTCTTAATGCATACCGCTATGCCGATACAAATACTATTCTTCGGTTCATTGCTGTCAGCGATTATGAGCACAACCAGTAGCGCAATCCTTGCTCCGGCATCAATCTTTTCAGAAAACCTGGTGAAGCCCTTGATGAAAGGAGAGTTGACCGACAAGCAACTGCTGAATGTGACAAGAGCTTCCATATTGTTTTTTAGTTGTGTAGCAACGGTGATGGCATGTCTTCGCGAAAACATTTACGAGCTCGTGTCCGAGTCCTCTATTTTCAGCCTCGTGTCATTATTTGCGCCACTCACTTTCGGTCTTTACTGGAGTCGTACCAATAGTGCAGGGGCGATGGCCTCAATGTTTACCGGCCTGGTCACTTGGGCCGTGTTCAAGTGGTTCTATGAGATCAGCGTCCCCGGCCTCGTACCCGCCACCATCGTTAGCATCTTAACGCTGATTGTCGTTAGTTTGCTTTCGGAAAAAATTACGGCCAAATGACAGAAATCGAATTATCAAGAGTTGATGGTGAGTTTCACCTCGTGGCAAAAAACCCAGATGGCAATGAAGTTCATCTTGATGCTTCACCATCAATTGGTGGAACAGGAAAGGGGATGCGGCCTATGCAAATGCTTTTGAGTGCTTTGGCAGGGTGTAGTACCATCGATGTGCTAAGTATTCTGCGAAAGCAACAACAGCAGGTGACAGGAATAAAAGTGTTTGTAAAGGGAGATAGGAAGGAAGGCAAAGCGCCCAATCCATTTCAGTCGATTCAACTTCGTTATGTCGTGTTTGGAAATGTAACATTGGAAAAGGCAGAAAGAGCTGTGTCGTTGTCGATTGATAAATATTGCTCAGTAGCGGCTACGCTGGATAAGTCAGTGAAGCTTTCCTACAGCTGCGAAGTAGAGAGTTAGAATCATGAAGGAAAGTAAAAATTTTGAAACGCGCGCTGTTCGAATTCAATCCGAACGAACTTCATTTCGTGAGCATTCCGCTCCGCTGTATCTAACGTCAAGTTTTGTTTTTGAGTCCGCTGACCAGGCCAGGGCTTTGTTTGCTGATGAGGAGGAAGGCAATATTTATACAAGATTCTCCAATCCTAATAACAGTGAGTTTATCGAGAAACTTTGTGCATTGGAGGGAGCAGAAGATGGTTTTGCGACTTCATCTGGTATGGCAGCCATGTTTATCAGTATGGCTGCGTTATTGAAGGCAGGTGATCATGTGCTGGCATCACGATCCGTTTTTGGATCAACACATCAGATTCTGAACACGTTGTTTCCAAGGTTTAATATTTCGCATTCATATGCCGATGTCGATAAGCCGGAAGCCTGGGAAGCGCTGATTCAACCGAATACGAAGATGATCTTTGTTGAGACACCTTCGAATCCGGCTTTGGATATCATCGATCTGGAATGGCTGGGTAAACTTGCTGCAAAACACAAACTGATTTTGAACGTTGACAACTGTTTTGCAACTCCATACTTACAGAATCCGATCAAGTGGGGTGCGCATCTGGTTACGCATTCTGCAACGAAGTTTATTGATGGGCAAGGTCGCGTGATAGGAGGTGCCGTGGTTGGCAGCAAAGACCTGATCAAGGAAGTAAGATTTTTTGCGAGACATACCGGCCCCTCTTTGTCTCCTTTCAATGCCTGGGTTCTTTCAAAAAGCCTTGAGACACTTGCAGTGAGAATGGAGAAACACTGCGCGAATGCGCTTGAGTTGGCCAAAAAGCTCGAAGGCCATCCCGCAATCGCCTATGTCAAATATCCATTCCTGAATTCACACCCACAGCATGAGTTGGCAAAGAAACAAATGCGATTGGGTGGCGCGTTAGTCACATTCGAATTGAAAGCCGGGCTTAGCGGAGGACAAAAGTTTTTGAATTCATTGAAGATGTTGAGCCATACAGCCAACCTGGGCGACACCAGAACAATCGCAACACATCCTGCATCTACAACACACTCAAAGTTGAAAGAAGAGGAGAGGCTTGCAGTGGGAATTACTCCCGGCCTTATTCGCGTGTCAGTGGGATTAGAACATCTTGACGATATCCTTGCAGACATTCTTCAGGCCATTGAGAAGGTCTAGCTAGTATTTGCTCATCGAAGGATCAATCTGATCCGCCCAGGCAAGTATTCCACCCTTGAGGTTGTACAGGTTCTCAAACTGGTGATTTTTTTCCAGCCACTTCACAGTGTTGCCACTGCGAGATCCACTTCTGCAATGGATGATCACCTTCCTATCCTTGCTGATACGATCTACGTTATGAGGAATTTCGCCCAACGGAATGTGCTCGCCATCAATATGGCAAATCTCGATCTCGTACATTTCACGAACATCAATGAGTTGAAAGTCTCCGCCCTCGTCTCTAAGTTTCTTTAGTTCTTCCACAGTTATCTCTTTCATTTCTGGGTCTGGCTTAGGTTGTTGAACGCCACAAAAGGCATCGTAATCTATTAGTTTTTTGATAGAATTCCGTTGGTTTTGGTTTGGAAAATTGACCAACCGGGTTTCCAACGTGAGCATATCCACTATTAATAATTTCCCGCTCAGAGGCTCGCCTAATCCTGTTATGATTTTAATAGCTTCATTCGCTTGCAAGCTACCCATTACACCAGGTAACACACCCAGCACACCACCCTCTTCACAGTTCGGCACCGAACCCGCTGCAGGAGGAGCAGGGTAGAGGTCTCTATAGTTAGCGCTTTGTTTGAAGTTAAACACAGCGACTTGTCCCTCGTACCTGAAAATTGATCCGTAGATCAACGGCTTGTCCAGCAGCACACACGCATCGTTCAAAAGATATCGCGTCTGAAAATTATCCGTACAATCCATCACCACATCATACGGCTTTAGAATGTCCAGCGCGTTGCCCGAGTGAATCTTCGTTTCAATGGCAGTGAGGGAAACGTAAGGATTAAGGTGCGAAAGTTTCTTCACCGCCTGGTGTGATTTACTCTTGCCGATATCATCAGTTCCATAAAGCACCTGGCGTTGCAGATTGGATTCGCTGACAGTATCGAAGTCAAGAATTCCGATTTTACCAATACCAGCGGCTACCAGGTATTGTAAAGCAGGACACCCGAGTCCACCAGCGCCAACGACTAGCACCGATCCACCTTTTAGTTTCTTTTGACCCTCAAGGCCAAAGTCAGGCAAGACCAGGTGACGGCTGTACCGTTCTAGTTCCTTCGCTCCAAATTCGATTCGACTCATAGGGGATACAAGTTACAACCAAATAGGAAGAGTTTTGGCTTAAAAACGCTTGGCGGCAAGCCCGGCAATTGTCTTTCCGATCGACAGCGATGACGTTGCAGCAGGAGAGGGAGCATTACAAACGTTGATCACAAACTTGTCTTCAAGTATCATGAAGTCATCCACCAACCCCCCCGTTCTGTCGCATGCCTGTGCGCGCACCCCCGCGCCTCCCTGTTCAAGGTCGCTGGTTGTGATTTCCGGCAGAAGCTTCTGAAGTGCTTTTACAAACGCAGCCTTTGAGTAAGAGCGATACATTTCCCCAAAGCCGGTCTTCCAATATTTCCATGCCACCTTCTGAAAGCCAGGCCATGCCAGCGAATCGGCAAGTTCAGACATGTTCACGTCATTCTTTTTATAACCTTCACGTTTAAATGCGAGTACCGCATTCGGGCCAGCCTCAACTCCGCCATGGATCATGCGTGTAAAGTGTACACCCAGGAATGGGAAATTCGGATCAGGTACCGGATAGATAAGGTTCTTTACCAGGTATTCTTTTTCCTTTTTAAGCTGATAGTATTCACCTCTGAATGGAATGATCTTCACATTGAGATCTTTATGCGTCAACCTCGCCACCTTGTCTGAATACAATCCACAGCAATTGATTACAAGGTCAGTCTGATAACTTTGTTTCTGTGAAGAGACAACGGAGTGCGAGTTGTCAGTTTGTATATCAATTACCCGTTCACCCAGATTTATTTGACCGCCTTTGACTTGAATCAGCTCCCCATATTTTTGAGCAACTTCTTTGTAATCAACAATTCCGGTCTGCGGCACAACAATTCCAGCAAGTCCGTTGACATGAGGTTCATAGTCTTTCAACTCTTCCTTGCCAATCTTCTTTAGGCCAGAAAGCCTATTTTGATTTCCGCGAACATATAGGTTTTCTAATAAGGGCAACTCCTCGGGTGTAGTGGCAACGATGATTTTTCCGCATAAATCAAATTTGACTCCATTCATTCGGCAGAAGTCAATCAGCAAATCATAACCTTCTATACAATTGCGGGCTTTTAAACTTCCGGGTTTATAATAAATGCCTGAATGGATTACACCGCTATTGTGACCAGTTTGATGCTTGGCGAGTTGGTCTTCTTTTTCAAGAAGTAGGAGTTTAATTTGTGGATGGCTATTGAGAAGTTGAAGAGCAGTGGCCAGGCCAACAATTCCACCACCGATAACGATTACATCGTATTTCACTATTTGATTTTTTTCGCGAAGCTATGAAAAAATCAGACTGTGATTGGTTTAATTCTAACGTTTAGACTGGGTTCAACAATGACCAGGTGATTCTTCGGAATCATAGTCCATTCTTTTCCTTCCGTTAATTTTTCAGAAACAACAAGCACCGCGTTATCATCATCTTTAGGGGCTTCCATTCGGGTTACTCCATCTTCTACTACATAGCGGCTTCCTTCGGAATGATAAAGTGTCAAAGGCTCTTCCTTGTCATCGGAAACCCACCGGGTTGCAACTATGAATTCACCGTTAGTCACTGCCATATTGAGGTAGGCGGGTTCATTGATACCCGCTTCCTTCATCAGCCGGTTGACTTGCTGATAAGTATAGTTGAATGCGTCAGCAACGGCATCACCATCAATTTTTTCGTTTGACTTGTAGAGGTAATTTAAAAGGTATGCAAAAATATGTTCTGAATCCGTTTGACCCTTTATCCAATTGTAAAGTTCGTCCGTTAGGGGCTCTCTTAATTTTCTCTTGACCAAAGGGAAGTCTTCGATTCCTCCATTGTGTGCCATCAGCAAGTTTTTGTGTTGAAAGGGGTGGCAATTCGACTCAGAGACTTCACCCACACTGGCAGCACGCACGTGAGCCATCATGCAGTTGGTTTTAATTTTTGGCGCGAGGTTGCGCAGGTTGCGACTGCTCCAGGCCGGATGAACGGACACGAAAGTTACGGGTTCATTGTTGACTTCAGGCACATACCACCCAATGCCGAAGCCATCTCCATTAAGCGGTTCTTCCAGTTCCCTTGCATTTGTACTCTGGCGGATGAGTGAATTGTTGGGCTGATAAAGGAGTTTATCAGCGATGATAGGAGTGCCCTTATAGGCCATTAACCTGCACATACAGATTTGGTATTTCTGAAAAGATATGAAAAAGGCCGTTGAAGAATTCAACGGCCTTTAACTAATTTTTTAAACAGCGTCAGTTACTCGTTGCCCTTCTCAAACGCAAGGGACGCTGAGTTCATGCAATACCTTAGGCCCGTTGGCTTTGGCCCATCGGGAAATACGTGACCCAGGTGACCACCGCAATTGCTGCACACAACCTCGTCACGCACCATACCAAGGCTGGTGTCTTTGCCAACCACCACAGCATCATTGGCTACAGGTTTGTAGAAACTTGGCCAGCCGCTTCCCGACTCAAATTTTGTTTCAGAATCAAAAAGCTTTTGATGACACGCAGCGCAATAGTAAGTACCCTTTTCGTGGTTGTCCCAGTACTTGCCGGTAAAGGCCCTTTCCGTACCCTTTTCTCTTAAGATATAGTATTGCTCATCGCTGAGCTCTTTCTTCCATTCCTCTTCAGTTTTTTTCATAGGATAATCTTGTGCTTGTTCTTTCTGTTTAACCTTTTTTTGACCGCACGCTGATATTGCCACAGCCATCAAAAACAAGTAAATGTATTTAGTCTTTCTCATTGTGCGTATTTTTTTGAATTCATCACCATATACGATCAAAGGTAGACTTCTGGATGTCTTTCGGCCATACAGGTTGAAGTAATGTCCTTTGACTGACACTACTGTGCTAAACAAATTATCCGAAGAAAGGTTCTGCTGATCAATTACCCACCGTAATATCTTGTGATTGGCTATTGAACGTAATCGTAGCAGTGTTATCACATGCTGCGCCTGCATCACCATAGTTAATTACAAAAGGCAAATTATCAACCGTAAACAATGCCTCGCCTTCCGCTGGCAGACCGAATCCGCTAAAGGCGCATTCAGTCTTAAATAGCAGGGCGCGGTTCACCACAAAAGTATAGTTGGAGTTAGCTCGGGTCTTGCCATTAGCTTGTCCTTCTACAGCCCAGGTAGTACCGCCAATTGTGTTTCCAAATGTTATTGTATGAACGTGAGTGGCATTGCGCGTGATGGTAGTCTCATCAGGAAAAGTCGCTACACCATCTTCATCCTGCACAGTGAATGTCACCTTCAGGGCAGGGGAGGCAGTAAGTGAAGTACTGGTCACCGTCCGGGTTCCCTCGATTTGCACACCATTCACAAAGTAGTCCTCGAAAGTGGTTACAGTTGTTGAGTTCGGCACGAACCTGAGACCAGAATATGCAACTAATATCTTTCCTTTTCTCACCGTACCTTTTGAATCCGTCTGCCCCTCACCAAAGTCAATGGTGATCGTTCCCTTTGGACTTAACGCGGTGCTGCCTTCGTCAGTCACCAGAGTAATAGTAGATCCGGTAAATCGTGTGTCGCCCTCAACGTCAATAGTAATAGTGCCTCTCGTGCGGCCGCCTGATATCTGGTCCGAACTTGGTGTGTTGAAGGCCTTGGTAGACAGATCGCCAGCTTCATTAAAGTAGGCCTCCGTTATCGACTGGTCTTCGATCGCAGCATTTTGCTGCGCGGAAAGAAGGCTTTCAACATCGTCCTTACAACTGAAAAGTAGAGCAGGAACTAATAACAGGGAGTATTTCAGATTTTTCATTTCATCACAAGTTTGTCAAGTCATAGAAAAAACAATGCCAAATCGGCCATTGCCAACGCAAATTTACAAGCTATAACGACTCATTCATACTGGTATTCTGTCATTGACCCGCCCAATTGAGTGTTTGTCGGTTTTACACGGAATCCACTCAGACCACATTCATGGCAAATAAAAAAGCCGGACTCAATGAGCCCGGCTTATGTTTCAACGATTCAGTTCTTACTTCTTAATGTCGTCCAAATTGAGTTTTTGGTTGAGAGGAGGAAGCTCTCCATTGAAGATTGCGTTCAACTTGTTCAAGTGCCCGTCCAACTCCTTCGATAGCTCATCAAACACTTTGTACGCTCCATCGGTTGGCTTGGCATCACCCGTCTCCACACTTCTTCTCAAAGAAGAAAGGCGATTGTTCAGCTTGATGGGGAAGTTCAAAGGATCTTGACCACTCTGGTTCTTGGTTTGATACAGGTCGTTTTCGATCACAGTGATCTTCGCCAGGAAATCCTTGGCCGCTGCATTGGCCGCTGGGTCACCAACAGACTTCATCCCTTCTTCAACCTTTTTTCTCGTCTCTCTTATCTTAACCACCGCTTCGTTCGCAGCACTTTCCTTGTCCCTGATTTTGATTGCCAGATCATAAGTCTCTTTTAAATCAGCCTCAGTTACACCTTTAAGATTTGGATCCATTTTGATTTTAAAAGGCTGAGTAGACGTCACACCCGATGCCGTCAGTCTCACTTTATAATCACCCGGAGGTGCTGCCGGTCCGCGCTGCGGACGACCACTCCATATAATGATCCCATCAAATACAGTAGCTCCCGGATAGCGGAGATCCCAGGTAAAGCTGTTCACACCCTTTGCCGTTGTCGGCTTGGTGCTTCCACCACGCATCCACCATGGCACGTTGGCATTTACCTTATACTCCTCTTGCGTTCCCTTAAAAGTAGAAACCACCTTATCCTGCGAATCAAGAATCTCAATCTTCACAGTGTCCAGTTTGTTCTTCAGGTAATATTGAACCTTGAGGTTATACACTCCGCGAATAGGATCGCTCGGCTTAAACAACACAACATCTTTCGCCATCACATCGGCAGATACTTGCCTCAGTGGATTGATGTCGTCAAGAATCCAGAAACCACGACCGTGAGTGCCAAGCACTACATCACTGTCCTTAATCACAAGGTCCCGAATCGGAGTGTCAGGAAGGTTGAGTTGAAGCGGCTGCCACAAGTCTCCGGCATTGAACGACACGTAGGCTCCATGTTCTGTTCCTAGGAAGAGCAAACCCGGACGTTCCGGATCTTCTCTCACCGCACGTGCAAAATGACCTTCTTTAATACCGTTGATAATCTTGGTCCACGTCTTACCGTAGTCTGTCGTACGGAATACGTACGGCTGACGATCATCAACCTGGTATCGATTGGCCGCCACATACAAAGTGCCCGGATTCTTTTGTGATTCCTCGATGATACTTACACGCGAGAATTTCGGAAGCTCCTTTGGCGTGATGTCCTTCCAGTTCTTACCACCATTCTGAGTGATATGAATTTTACCATCATCCGATCCAGTCCAAATTGTGTTTACATCATGAAAGGACGGAGCGAGAGCAAATACTGTCGCATAAATCTCCGGTCCGTTCATGTCGTTGGTGATCATACCTCCCGTTTCTCCCAATGTCTCAGGATCGGCATAAGTCAAATCCGGGCTGATCTTCTCCCACGTTTGCCCATCGTTAGTTGTTTTCCATACATGTTGTGAACATGTATACATGATCTTGGAATCTTTGGGTGAAAACATGATGGGGAATGTCCACTGCCAGCGTTCTGGTAAGGCGCTGGCAGGTTCACCGGAGAAAAATCTTGGGTATACCTGTATATCCCTTATCTGTCCGGTTTTTCTATTATATCGTGTCAGCAGTGCACCCTGGCTTCCTGCATAAAATACATCTGGGTCGGTCGGACTTTGTGTGATCCAACCGCTCTCTCCACCTCCTACATCGTAGTACCATCCGTGGTTCGGGCCGCGAGCCTGTATATGATCCCACCCGTCACTAGGCATCGCCAGCGTTGAATTATCTTGCTGCGCACCCGCTACGTGATAAGGCACATCGCTGGTAGTCATCACATGATAGAACTGTGTCGTGCAGTAGTCCTCCTCCGTCCAGGTCTCCCCGCCATTCACACTCACACATGCACCGCCATCATTCGATGCAATCATTCTCAATGGGTTGTTTGGATCAATCCAAAGATCATGATTGTCACCATGAGGAACCACTATCTCTTTGTCGAACGTAACACCTCCATCTGACGACTTCCAGAAATCAACGTTAAGTCCATAAACAATGTCTTTATTCAATGGATCTGCTACCAGACGTGAATAATAGAATGCACGCTGTCTTAGCTTACGTTCGTTGTTAGTCATCTTCCAGGTCCAGCCGCCATCATCCGATCTGTACACACCTCCATTGTTGGCTTCCACCACGGCCCAAACCCTATTGGGGTCAGCAGGAGAGACGGTAACTCCGATTTTCCCTATTGGCCCTTCCGGCATACCCGGATTCTTTGTGAGATCAGTCCAGGTTTCTCCACCGTTTTCTGACTTCCAGAGTTTACAATCCGGACCACCTCCCCACATCTTCCATGCTTTTCTGTAAACCTGCCATGTAGATGCGTAAAGTACTCTTGGATTAGTTCGATCAATGATCAAATCTGCCGCACCAGCTTTTGGACTTACATATAAAACCTTCTTCCATGTATTTCCACCATCGGTAGACTTAAATACGCCACGCTCCTCATTATCTCCGTAGGGATGTCCGAGCGCTGCAACATAAACAACGTCTGGATTGGTAGGATGGACCCTGATTCTCGCGATCGCCTGGGTTTGTTTCAACCCAAGGTGCCTCCATGTTTTACCACCATCAACAGATTTATAAACTCCTTCACCTTGTGTGATGCTTCCGCGCAGCTGCGTTTCACCACCACCGATATAGATGATGTCAGGATTTGTCTCCGCTACAGCTACAGCCCCAATTGATGAAGAATTGATTTGACCATCGGTTACCGGAAACCATTCGTTACCACCATCAGTGGTCTTCCACAGTCCTCCTCCCGTTGCTCCGAAATAATATTCATTCGGGCGGCCGGGACTTCCCATTGAGCTAAGTGATCTTCCTCCACGATTTGGTCCGATGTTCCTCCATGTCATGTTGCTGTAAAATGAAGGATCAACCGGTGGAGCCGGCCTGGTTTGCGACCAGCCTGATTGTCCTGCAAATACCGAGCAGACAAAAAGGATGGTACTAATGCGTCTACAATTCATACGTCAGTTTTGTTAGGTGACAGCAAAGTATCCTGAATTCCAAATAATGACAATGAGAATTACACAGGCGACTTGAGTTGTGCTTTGAGTCTGTTCGCTCCAAATCGAAGCGCTCATTTTGGGCGGTTACTATTTTTTTTGGTACTTATGTATGTAAAATGGAAAAAGTGTGTTAGACCTATATTTGGCCGCTTTTGCCTGATTAACCTGTCTATATATCATGAAAGATTTCAAAAAAGTACTTTTGTCCCTGTTCTGTGTCGGGATCGTAAATCTTACCGTTGCAAATGACATCCAA
>JAGQYM010000044.1 GCA_020436085.1 Cyclobacteriaceae bacterium | reverse complement strand
CCTCCTAAGAAATCAAAACCAGCACCGTTAGCTACTCCAAATGCTGTTCTGTCAAAATCAACCTTTGAGTACTTAGGTGCATTGATCGCTCTGTACCACATGTTGTTACCAACAAGTGAAATGTTTGCACTCCGGATCGACAACTTCGAAATAATGCTCTGTGGTATGTTGTAGCTCAACGATACCTCTCTCAAACGAATCCTTGATGAATCAAAGATTCCTGTGTCGTTCGCATTGGATCCAATGATAGAGTTTCCAAAGAAGAACTGTGATGGTGGCATCGGTATGTTGTTAGGTGTAACTCCATCTGACTGAAGTACGCCTGGGATAATCAATGGCAACCTTGGGTCGAAGTCTTCCAATTCTTTAGCTGTTCCCCGTGCGACCATTGTAGCCGCTGAGAATGAATATGTATCGCCTCCCTGTACATAATCCCACTGGAAGCTGAACGTGATACCCTTCCAGGTTACATCGTTGATCAATGATCCCAACCACTGTGGGTTTGGATTACCAATGATGCCGATCTCTGGTGAAATCGCATAGTCTCCGTTAGCTGTAATCAAAGAAGTACCATTAGCATCCTTCAGTCCGTAAGTAGCCTGAATCACGTTGAATGGCTGACCTTCTATCGCAAAGTTTCCAAGATTGGTAAAGCCACTAATCAAGATCTCCTTAGATCCTTCTGGCAGGCTCACCACCTCACTCACGTTGCGTGTCCAGTTTACTCTCACATTCCACGTTACTGCATTGCTGCGTACTGGAGTGATCGTTACTCCTGCCTCAATACCCTTGTTTGAGATCTCTCCCGCATTAATCAAAGTTTGCTCGTATCCGGTAGCAGGATCTAACGTTTGCGTTAATATCTGATCCTTTGCAGCACGATTGTAAAATGATAGGTCTAGTTTAGCTCTATTATCTAAAGCCTGTGCCTCAATTCCAAACTCTAATTCGGTCTGACGCTCTGGCTTCAAATCAGGATTAGCCAATGTTCTGTCCAAGCCTTGTGAAGACACTGTACCCAACGCATCAACCTGGTATACCGAGTTGGTGTTCAGTACAGGGCGCGTGTTGTAAGGATCAGGGAAGTTAGCCGATGTTCCGTAACCCGCTCTCAACTTTAGAAAGTCAAGAACACCTGCTGCAAAACCAGGGAACGCTGCCGTTGGAATGAAAGAGGCACTAACACCTGGATAAAACAGAGTGCGGTTGTCTTTCTCCAAGGTAGATACCCAGTCGTTACGACCCGTTACGTTCAAATACAGGAAGTTCTTGTAACCCAATCCTGCATCGAAGTAAGCTCCAACCCATGTCCTTCTCTCAACACGGTTAAGGTTAGACAAAGAGTTATTACGGAAATCTCTTGGCTGTGTGTTGGCGAAGTTTCTGTGTTCTATCAAGCCATACACCACCTGTCCTGAACTCTCCAATCCGTTCTGGATATACTCATCTGTTCTGGCATTGAATCCAACGATAGCCGTTAGATCCAGATCTGAATTCAACTTCTTCTGGATAGTACCGATGATGGAGTGATCAAGAATGGTGTTGGTCACATCTACTGTACGGTACAAGCCGGTAGCAAAAGCGATTGCAGAAGCAGGGTATCCCACTGATCCCTTATTTACGTACAGAGACTGTTTCTCACTGTAGGTATCCAATCCCAAACGATAAGTCAATTTGAACCAGTCAGTAAAATCATAGTTGAAGCTGATGTTGCTGAAGAAACGGTTCGTAGTTGAACCCTGTCTTGCGTTGTCAAGAATCCAGTAAGGGTTGGTAATGTCATTACCGTTCCTGTAGTACACTGATGCTCCTGTTACCGGGTTCTGGTATGGCCAGTGTGTCAGGTCTATATTCCTTGGAATAAAGAACAGGTTGGCAAATACTGAAGGTCCTCCTGATGAGTTACTTCCTTGTCCTGCTCCGCTTGGAGGTGTGGTAAACTCTGTTCTCACAAAGTTGAACACACTGTTTACGCTGAACTTGTCTGTAAGCTTTGCAGTACCACCTAATGAGAAGTTGTTACGCTCTACATTGTTGTTCTTGATAAATCCACTCTCATCAAGGTGGCTATAGTTGAAGTTGATACTTCCAAATTCATTGCGCGCTCCTACGTTGAATGACGTATTGGAAGATGTACCCTTCTGAAAGAAGTCATTAATGTTGTTCGGCTGAGCTGTTGGAACGTAGCCGTTTGCCATTGCAAACTCAGGAAACTCAGGAAATGTTGCCGCGTGCTCGAAGTATGGGTGACGAGGATTATTTGGAGGCACATTGCCATCAAACACATATCCCCAGGTACTAAAGAATTCTCCATAGTCACCATCAAATCCATTCGACCACTTGTTCTGGAACTCAGGTACAAATGCTTCGATTGCAAACAGGGACTGGCTCACTGAAGCCTCGAAGTTCCTGGTCTGCTTACCGCTCGCTCCTGCCTTGGTAGTCACAAGGATCACACCGTTACGACCTTGAGATCCGTAAAGCGTTGTCGCACTCAAACCTCTCAGGATGTTGATGCTGGCAATGTTGTTAGGATCCAAATCAAGGAAACGCGTTGGCGATACCTGACCGTCACGGAAGTCCTGGTTTGAATCGTTAGATCCTGTGTTGATAGGCACTCCGTCCACAACCCATAATGGCTGTGTGTTACCTGACACTGAGCTGATACCACGAATGTTAATCTTCGAGCCTGATCCTGCCAGTCCTGATGAGTTCAGGATTTGAAGACCTGGTGTACGACCTTGAAGGGCACGGCCTAAGTCTGTCTCTGGCTTGTTAGAAATATCAGAAGCTGATATCTGCGTAGAAGCAAAACCCATGGACTTGCGCTCGCGCTCAATACCCTGGGCCGTTACCACCACCTCGGTCAACTGCTGTACATCTAATCCCATCGATACATCGATAATCGAACGCTCGCCTATCGCGATCTCCTGGGTTTGTAGACCAATAAATGAAAATACCAATGTCCCGCCAGATGACGGTACATTCAAACGGAAGTTACCGTCTACATCGGTAACCGTACCGTTAGTAGTTCCTTTCAGAACCACGTTCACACCAGGTAAAGTAGAGCCGTCTTCCGAGGCCGTTATCTTACCTGAAACCACTCGTTCCTGAGCCCATGCACTGAGCACAAATGCGAATGAGAAGCATAACAGTAAAAACTTCTTCATAGGTTTTTGTTTGATTTAACTTTTAAGTTTTCCTCCACAGTTGGAGTTATTCAAAATTCACGATCTATTTAGACCAAGGGTATCAGCACTGCTGCCGTAAATATTTTCGAAATGTGCCTCGTTTGTGAATTAGAGGTAGTAGTCGTTACCACTACTACCCCGAATAGGGAAACTGAATTTTCCTTAAATCAATCGCTCCTCTCGAGCCTTGGAGATTGCCTCAGATTTGGAATTCACTTTTAGTTTGGCATAGATATTCCGAATATGAGTCTTGGAAGTTTGTTTTGAGATGTTGAGTTCGTCCGAGATTTCAGAATAGGTTAACCCCGAAGCCATCATTTGCATGACTTGTCTCTCTCTCTTTGAAATAACCGAGTTCAGATTAGTATGAAGTTCTTCCACCAACATCCTTGCTATCTTCCTGCTCAGTGGTGCACCTCCCTCTACCAACTCCTCTAGTGCGATTAATATCTCGATATAATTAGCGGTTCTTAGAAGGTAGCCACTGGCACCTGCTTTTAGTGATGCAAAAACAGTTTGATTATCATCATAATCTGATATCACCAACACCTCAATATGGGGAAACTTTGCCCTGATCATTTGAGTCAACTCTATGCCTGTTTGCCCGATTAAATCCAAACCAGTGATAACGATATCCGGAGAAAGTTTTTGGATGTCCTTAAAACACTCTTCTCCGCTAACATACTCCCCCACTACTCTAAATTTTGAGCTTCCCGCGATTACCAAAGACAAAGCAGTTCTGAATTCACTTCGTGCCTCATCAACCAAAAAGATTTTCTTTTTCATGCCACTTCAATTAGTCGTTTAACAAAATGTTACCACTGATTACGTGATATCAGATTTGCTTTTGATCCCGCAATCAGCTTCACAAATCACGACATGCGAACACAAACAGTATGACTTTTGATATCGTAAATAAGTCCTGGCCTTCATGATCGGACTATAAAAATCATTTCTATAAAGAGGAATAACCCACGAGGGGTGACCGGATCGTCAGGAACTTACGTCAACTAACTTTGTACCTCTAAAGGTAGCCTGGTGACTCTTCACAAAATCTGCAGGTGTTTGCCCTGTGATTTTCTTAAACGTTGAATAAAATGTCGACTTAGACGCAAAGCCGCACTCCTGTGCAACCGCCAGGATAGTGTAATTGTCGTGCTGGCCACGTTTAATATTTTGCTTGAACTCCTGAACACGATACTCATTAATGAATTCGAAAAAATTCTTTTTCATACACTCATTGATAACCTGGGAAACAGTATTGGAGGTCACGTTTAAATCTCTTGCTACATCACGTAGTGTCAAATTTTTATTCAGATATGGTTTCGCATCACTCATATACTGCATCAGGGAATACGAGAGCTCTAACGCTCTGGCCTCAGAGAGCCCGGAATTCCTATACTTCACTTCGGTGACTACTTCGTCAAATGGCTCTTGGGCGTTTTGCTCATTGCCTACAGACACTCCGACAACCAACGCATTTAGTTCAAACTGATGTCGGTAGTTTACAAAACTGGCGAAATAGCTAAATGCAACACCGGTTGCTGTGCTCAACGCGGCAATCTGAAAATCACTTAGCATATAGAACCCCAACATATCTGGCACAGCCATGTAAAGAATTAAGTCTCCGACCGCAATACCCATTAAAAAAAGACGGAGCCACGTTAGGTTAATACGCTCAGGATTAGAATGATATTGAGAGAGACCCTGTGTCCGACTGTAAACCTTATAAATACTAATCCCGATGTAGGTCAAAGTGATTAACTTAATTATGTTAATCAACACCTTCAATACCAAAGGAGCACCTGTTTTGAAAATGATGTAGCCATTGGATATCGTCAATGTGTTTGCAGTTAAATAATGAACACTAAAGACCACTGCCATTACGGTACCATACGGAATAAGGTGCATGAGATCAACTAAGCGGATATTAGTTCTGCCATTCAAAACTGAACGGGTGTATAGGTAGATCAGAGGTCCTTGTAAGATCTCTATTCCCCAGCAAATCACTAGAAAGTCAAAACCAAAAACGTTGTCAGAAAAACTAACCCAATAGAAATAAAAGTTCATTATAAGCGTGACTAGCCATAGAATTAAAATCCATTGGCTCTGAGCAAGCCGCTTTCCACTTATTCCAATTACCACGCACAAAAAAAGAGATTGAAGTATCCCTAAAATAAAAAACAGACGAATATCCATTAGCCGGCCATCCTCCTATAGTTGACTCTCCAGTTAAGCCTCCAGGTTTTCCCACCATCTTGTGTTGACTCCCAATCCCACGTTAGCGAATCGTGGGTGATGTCATAAAAAACCATTCGTTGAATGATCTCTTTGCCCTCCTTCACCACTGGTATGGTTTTGAACACGTATTTGTCCTCCATTTTGTCACCTACAAAATTGAAGTAGCTACCCTGATTATCGGCATAGCCCTGATGCCATTGCTGATGGGTCGGATTGTAAACACTCAGGCTTGTACCGAGGTAGCCCTTATTAGCGCCTGACGTCACCGAAAAATTTTCCTGAATTACCTTCCCATCGAGAATTCTAACAACATGATTTGTACCTGATCCTTTCTTTCCATCGCCTTCATCCCAACTCACCTCCCATTTGCCCACCCAGAATTCATACCATTCTTCTTTGTTGTCTTGAGCATTTAGCATAATTGAAAGCAAAACACATAAAAGAGTTAATGATGTCTTCATATCCGTTTTTATCGGCAATAACTTAAAAACTGGTCGCGCAGATTTCACAAACGGTGTTTAAGTTGGCAAACCGTGTAGGGATAATAAAAAAAGCAACCTCAAGATTGAGGTTGCTACTGCAATGTGGGTGATTGAATTACCTACTTCTTACGAATTAGTATATCGCCATTGTAATTTTTCATGGTGAACTCTGGACCTCCGCCATTGACATCTCCCTTCACCCAGTCATCAATGACCACTTTAAAGTTGCCTGACTTCGTTTCCTTTTTTTGGATTGGCCCTGTCTTTATCAAGTTCATTTCAAAACCTGAATAAATCTCGCCCTGCTCGGTCTTCATTTTGAGTGTAGCTTTTAGTGTGGAGGGAAAGGTAAGATCTATATCCCCGTTGTAAGTTGAAAATGACATCGGAGTACCTTCTATCACCTTATTGAAGGCTATCTTAATCTCCCCGTTATAGGTGGAAGCCACGACCGATCCAGAAATACCACGCGCGGTGATCTCTCCATTGTAGTTGGTGATCTCAATCGCGCCTTCAACATCGGCAACTATGATATCACCGTCATTGTAGGCCTTCACCTTCATGTCCATTCCAGTGGGCACTTCTATTACAAGGTCTACCGCATTGCTCCACGACTCGGACGTAACACGCACATTATTATTATTTTCACTCACCTCCAAATCCATTGTCCCTCCACTGATCCTCCGTAGTCCACCTTTATTGTCCTTCCTGTTTTCATTATCATCATCGTCATCATCATCCCGGTCGTGTTTTCTCTCTGGCCTTTGCGAATATTTGACAAGCACATCCTTCCGCGCAGTTCCTTTCACCGTGATTGATCCCGTGTTTAGTTTTGCATACAGCGAACCTCGCTTCGCAGGATCAGTAAGCGGCACCGGAAACTCTCCGGCCTGCTGCGCTATGGCAACTACCGACAGCCACAGCACCATGATTGTTGTTATTACTATTTTATTAAAATTCTTCATTGTCATTTTCTTTATATCTCTTTCAGATAAACGTTCCCATTGAATGTTTCAAAATCAAGGTTGATACCACCATTACCCACTTTAAATCGATTTCCATTCACCTTATATTCTATTCCCTCTCTTTTTGGTTTCTTTTCGATTTGAACCGGCAAGGATTCAATTCTATCGATGTTAGTAAATAAATCCCCATTGAAACTCTCGAAGCTTACACTAGCTCCCAATCCTTTTTTGAAATTGGCATTGATATCGCCATTGAGTGAATAGTATCTACAAGGTGCCACCGGATTTGCGTCATACTCCAGGTCAACGTCTCCATTAATGGTCGAAGCACTTGTTCCTCCGGCAATACTCGTGAGCTTCACACTTCCATTAATATTGTCGGCATATACCGCTCCCTTCACATTATGAACAGAGATGTCACCATCGTTGATCGTACTTACTGCCAGATTGATATTTGACGGCACTTTAACGGTGAAATTCATCAGGTAGCGATACTCCTCTTTGCAATCATTGCCCCATGATGACCAATTGTAATTCCATCCTTTGCCATCTCTCTTGTTGCGATGATACCGTTGGTTCCTTCGTCCAAAATCACTGCACGGAATTTTGACGTATACAATTAGTGTATCCACCAGGTCGATTACCCCAAGTTGAATCTCCGTCTTTCCTTTTTCTAATCTTTCATTGGTCTTAGCCATGATCTCCTTATCAACGGTCACCAATATTTTGTCACCGTTATAACCTTCCACATTCACATGGCCATTAATATTGGCAATCATCAACGCGTTATTTGCTCCTCGTCTTTCAAATTGTAGTTCTTTCTTAATCGTTTCATTGAATTGCTGTGCCAATGAGGGTAACCCAACACTCCACAACAAAATCACATACAATATTTTTTTCATTTTTGTCAAATTAATGTTTGAATACTCTCCTGAATTCTATCTTTCACTTCCTTAGGAGTGCCTTTATCGTTCAGCAGTTTTTCAAGTTCTTTTACAGATTTCTTCTCCTGTAGTTCCACCATCAGGTCGGCTAGCGCCACTTGCACCAATGGTGAGTTTTGACTGGCAATAGATTTAATCAGTTCTTCTCTCACACCGCTATCGCGAACATAGGGACGTAAAGCATCTAGCGCTGCAAGTCTCACATTCACATTTCCGTCCTGATTCAGCGTCTGAATCAATGCTTCCGTCACTTTGCGGCTTACGTTATCCATCTCACTGGTGAGACTAACAGCACGCAGCCTATCAGTGGCTGATTCCTTTTCTAGAAGGGAAAGCATCACCATCTCCTTCAGATCGCTTACTTCTTGTGTTAGAGATGACACATCTTCATTTCCAGATGGCTTGTTTACAACGTAGCCACCTACAAAACCAGCGATAAGCAGAGTAGCCGCAAGTGCCAGCTTTGGGAACCAGTCATTGACCATTGCGAAGCTGATAGTCGGAAATGATTTTCCCGACTTTTTCGACTCTTCCGCCAACATGGAATAGAACTTATTGTCAAGTTCCATCGATGGTTGAGGGTCGGGTATTTGAAAAATGTTCTGTTCTAACTGTGCCAAATGGCGCAGCTCTGTGAGAGGAATTTCACCTCCTTCAATCAAACGTTCCAACTCCGTGACTTCACTAGGGTCAGCTAAACCTTCGTTGTACTTTGTCACCAATTCTTTCGCTCTGCTCTGTTCCATATCACATCTGTTTTTCTAGTTGTTCGTATACCGTTTTCAATTCCTGCAGGGCCCGAAAGACTTTAACTTTCACAGCACCCTCGCTACATCCGAGCATCTCCCCTATTTCTTTATACTTTCTCTCCTCGTATTTGCTAAGCAGAATTACTTCCCTTTTTTCTGGCGGGAGTTTTTCCAGGGCCAAATTCAACATCATGTGTTCCTCATCATTTTGAATTTGCTCGAACCGGTTCTCCGAGTGCCCTAGTTTGTGCTCCCAGTTTTCTACTGAGTCCTTGACCTTGATTTTTTCCTTTCTGAACTGATCGTGCCTCACATTTCGTGCGATGTGAAACAGCCAGGTTCTGAAGTCGCCATCTCCACGAAAAAGATGTCGGTATTTAAGCACACGGTAAAAAGTGTTCTGAATCAAGTCCTCGCTCAGTTCCTGATCACGATTCATACCCACAAAAAAGCCAAATAAGGGCTTTTTATAGCGCTCGAATAGTAGGCCCAGCTTTCCCAGGTCACCATCCCGAACTTTGATCATCAATGCATTGTCGGAAAGCTGTTCCAAATCAGGATATCGTTCAGGCAGGGAAACTTCGGTATCAGGTAATGGTTACACCCCTGCCTAATAAAATTAGGCAATCTGACTGGCTGAATATGGATCAAATTGGGCAAAAAAAAGGATCGGCAGTGTCGACCCTTCGGTAATGATATATGGTAGTTTACAGTAGTTCTAGGCGCTTTTTAATTCCGCAAGTTTATTGCGCTCATCCTGAAGTTCACGCGACAGGCGCATTTGTTTCTCCAATGCCTTGCGTTTATAGGTTTCAAATTCCGAACTGACGAGATTTTCAGCATCAATCTTATCTTTTAGAGATTGATACATCATTTTCAGTCTGCCGGTAGCCAGCCCAAGTAGCAGTAGCAACCCCAGAAATATTGCTGCAACGAGCCCCACAAAGAAATTCTTGGCAAAGTCGATGCCCAACACTGAAATATGGGTGCTGGCAAACTCAACATCAGCCATTGACTCTTCCTTGTGCTTCACGGCTGCCAGTGCTGTATTTAACTCTTGCTTCAACCTACTTGCATCCGCTCTGGCTTCCATTACCTTGCCATCAAGCGCAGAAAGTGAGTCGCGCGTTATCTTCCACATTCCATCAAGTATATATTCTTTAATGACTTTGTACTCATTGAATGTTTCAGACTTTTCTTTCATAAGGGCAAAGCGCTGATTCAACGTTTTCGAGTCTTTCTCCAATGCCAGTTCAGCTGCGGGTTGAGCGGAAACGATCAGGCTGGCTAGGATGAGGGCGAGGCCGGTTGCAATCTTCATCATCTAATCGGTTTGGTTTAAGTATTTACTCTCCATGAGGACAACAAACATAATTTTCAGTTGATACTCTTTATAGTACATCGATACGAAACACCATATAGGTCGCTTAATCCATCATTCTATCGGTAAACGCCTGAGCACCTCCTATTTAGTGCCACCTACCTCCACGAGACCATTGCGTTCATCCGAAACGACCCATCCAAAAATCTGCATTAACCCAAAGAAAGGCCGTAAATGGATTGATTATAAAGTAGTTACGTAATGAAATCGTTATTTATGCCATTTTTTGAGGCCACGGGCATAAACTGCGGTTAACAATTGGCAGCATTGGAAGCTGCCTTGCCCACCTGGAAGGGCTGTTCAGCTCCTATCACGTTGATAATCAGCTTATTTTTTGGTAAACTTTGTTAGTACCAAACTCCTTAATATATGAGCATAGTTACAAAAATTGAGGGTTGGGGAAACTCTCATAGGCCGAACTGGCTGGTCATTTTCAGAATCGTACTGGGCGTTTTTATCACCTTCAAAGGATTCGAGTTTATGTTTAACATCGAGTCTTTGAAGATTACCACCGAAGGTATGGGCATGATGTTTAGTGGAGCAGCTCTGGCTCACTACGTCATCTTCGCACATGCGTTGGGTGGGCCACTGATTATTTTTGGATTATACACGCGAATAGCTTGTGCCATCCAAGTGCCTGTACTTATTGGTGCCGTAATTTTTGTGAATTACCCGAAAGGCTTTCTTTCCATCGGTAGTCACATGGAACTTGAAGTTTCGTTGATTGTATTGATTGGCCTGGTGGTGTTTATGATTTTCGGGGCCGGAAAATTTTCATTGGACGAGAAGCGAAGAAAGGAAGTAGCTCACCAACAATAGGAAGTATTACGGCCCGTAGTCCGTTATCTCGCGGTCAGTTGATCGCCTGCTGCAGCTATTGCTTAACCAACTTGAATGCATGAGTCCATTCATTGCGCAAGAAACCGGGAATGCACCATAACATACACAAAGGTTCGATCGCTCGCGCTGACTCTACTTTTCCAAAGTCAAGAGACTCCCATCCAAACTGATTAAGAATTTCAGCGACCGTACGTTTGGCCGCATCGTCATTTCCGCAAATAAACATAGATGGCTTACCTGACGGCAATGAAGGGTTCACCATCAATGAATTACCAACACTATTAAAAGCCTTTACAAATTTCGCGTGTGGCACAAGTTTCTGTAGCCGCTCCATCAGCGAGTCATTCAATGAAGTGAAAAACTGAATAACTCCGTTGACAGGAGGTGCTTCAGCTATTGGGTTGGTGGCATCAACCACAACCTTAGTGGACAAGTGACCACCAAGCGACTTAACAATACTTTCAGCTGCAGTACCTTTTACGGCCAATACGATTACATCACCAAATTCAGCAGCCTCCTCAAACGTGCCGGTTTGCGCATTGGGTGTTTTTGCTTTCCATTCGTCCAGTTTTTTCGGGTCACGACTTCCTACCTTTATTTGGTGCCCGTGATTTAGGAATCCAGATGCCAGAACCTTGGCTACCTGACCAGATCCCAAAACGCCTATTTTAAGTGTTTCCATTTGAGCTTTGCAGTTGTTCTATGAGATGGATTATTAACAAATACAGGTATGATTATGTTCACAGAAAGAAGTGTTTTGGCTTGATTGTTCACTCCAAGGCATTAGAAACTACTCCTTATAGTTTGGAACATTGCATCTATCTAGACCACTTTCTAACTTAGTCCTTACCAATGTTCACCGGCCTGCAAAAACTTAGGTTCTTTTATGCTTTTGAGGTACCCGCCCTCGTAGTTACCGGTTTTTACCTGGGAGGTTGGTGGAATTTTTTGGCGATCGGTTTTGCCTTTGTTTTACTCCCCTTTATCGATCAGTTCATTGGCATCAACACTTCCAATGTGGATAACGATGAGGCCAAGGTTATCGGCAATGAATTCTATTACCGATTCATCACGTACATCTGGGTGTATGTGCAAATGGCAGCCATCGTTTGGGGAGCGTATGTTGTGGCCAGTGGCTATATCAACACATGGTACGAGTGGACTGGATTTCTTATTAGTTTCTCGTTAATCACTGGCGGCATTGGCATCACCGTGGCTCACGAACTCGGTCATAAAAAATCTTCACTGGAAAGATTTTACAGCCAACTGCTGTTGATGACTGTTTGCTACATGCACTTTTATATAGAACATAACCGTGGACACCATGTGCAAGTAGCCACCCCGGAAGATCCGGCCACAGCAAGAAAGGATGAGAACTTTTTTGCCTTCTGGTTGCGATCAGTGTTTGTCGGTTACACTCACTCCTGGCAACTTGAAAATGAAAGTTTTAGAAGAAAGGGGCAGTCGCCTTTCAACTTGAAGAATCAGATGATTTGGTTCGCAGTTTTACCTGTGCTTTTCTGTGCGGCACTAACTTATATCTTCAGTCCGGCAGAAATGATTAACTGGAACATTCCGATTTTCTTCTTTGCACAAAGTATTCTTGCCTTTACTTTACTTGAGTTGGTAAACTATGTGGAACACTACGGTATCGTGAGAAAACAAACTGCTGATGGTCGCTATGAAAGAGTGAACCCTCTTCACTCATGGAACTCAAGTCACATGATCAGCAACTTCTTTTTGTTTCAGTTACAGCGTCATTCCGATCATCACGCCAATGCCATCAAGCGTTACCAGATTTTGAACCACTACGATCAAAGTCCGCAGCTGCCGTTTGGCTATCCTACCATGATTATTATTGCGCTGTTGCCACCGCTTTGGTTCAAGATGATGAACCCGAGACTAAAAGAGTGGGAAGGAAAAGTGTACAATCAGCCTCTTGCCGCGTAGTCTACTTTTGCCGAAAGGCAGGAACAGCCCTTTCTGAAAAAGCACCTGCCTTCCTCAATTCAGTTTTCCTCGCCTTACGCACATCTACCGCCACCACTTTGTACTCTGGGCACATCGCTTCAGAATCGGATACACCTGAGGTCAGCACATTCACCAATACTTCGGGGAAGTGGAAGGTAGTACTCAGAACGCCCGGCTTCACTTCATCCGTCACGCGTGCTTTCAAGTCTACTTTACCTCGCGCTGAACTTACACATACCATGTCTCCGTTTTTGATGCCTTTCTCTTCTGCATCTTTGGTGTTGATCAACAATACATCTTCTGTGAGTATATCAACATTCGGAGTTCTGCGCGTCATTGCTCCACAGTTGTAGTGTTCAAGCTCGCGGTTAGTCGTAAGAATAAACGGAAATGATTCACCATTCTCTAAAATCTCGGACGATTCCTTGAAGTCGTGGTATTGAATCTGACCCCTGCCAATTTTGAAGGATTGGGTATGCATTATCTCTGTTCCCTTTCCGTCTTCTGCTACTGGCCATTGCTTTCCATTGTCCCCCAGCTCATCCCATTTCACTCCTCTGAAGAAGGGAACGATTTTAGAAATTTCTTCAAGCGCTGTTCGCGGATGATAGTCGGGTTGCTTGTAACCCATTCGATTCATGATATCGACAATGATTTGTCCATCTACTCGCGCGCCAGGTATGGGGTCCACGACCTGATTCACTCGCTGAATCCTTCTCTCTCCGTTAGTAAAGGTTCCACTCTTTTCCAGGAAGGATGCAGCAGGCAGGACTACCGTTGCCATCTTGGCGGTTTCCGTCATGAAAAGTTCGCTCACGATAAATATATCCAAATTGGAAAGTGCCTTCTTTACATGGTTGGTGTTTGGATCAGTTTGCACCACATCCTCACCTATGATCCAAAGTCCTTTTAGTTTTCCTTCAATAGCCGCATCAAACATCTGCGGAATCTTAAACCCAATATGTGAAGGAAGGGTCACACCATAAAAATCCTGATAAAGGTGATGGTGTTTCGGATCATCTACGGCCAGATAGCCAGCGCCTTGATGAGGTTGTGCACCCATGTCAGCCATTCCCTGCACGTTGTTTTGACCGCGAAGTGGATTCACCCCAACGCCTCTTCTACCAATATTTCCTGTGATCATCGCAAGATCTGCGATCAATGTCACAGTGAAAGTGCCCTGAAAATGTTCGGTAACACCAAGGCCGTGGAACGACATGGCATTTTTTGATTTTGCATACGCAATTGCGGCCTCTCTCACCAGATCTTTGTCAACTCCAGTGATTGCTTCCAACTCATGCATGTTGAGCTTGAGAATGCTTTCTTTGAATGCCTCAAAACCTTCTGTCCTGTCGTGAATGAATTGATCGTTGGTGAGGCCTTCCTTCACGATATAATGCATCATCATATTGAGCAAAGCCACGTTAGTGCCCGGCCTCAGTTGAAGATGGTAGTTTGCATACTTTGTCAGCTCGATTTTTCTCGGATCGATTACTATGGTGGTGATACCCTTCATCGCTTTCTGCTTGATCTTCGCGCCAGTTACGGGATGCGCATCGGTAGGGTTTGCTCCGATCACCAATATGCAGTCGGTGTAATCCAAGTCTTTGATTGAGTTGGTGGCCGCACCTGTGCCAAACGTACGTTGCATACCCAGTGCAGTAGGTGAATGACACACCCGGGCACAACCATCAATATTGTTGGTCCCGATCACAGCACGAATGAATTTCTGCATCAGGTAATTCTCCTCATTGGTCGCACGAGCACAGGATATCCCAGCAATGGCATCTGCACCATGATTGGATTTTATTTCCGTTAATTTGTCGACAATGAAGTCATAAGCCTCGTCCCATGACACTTCTTCGAACTCTCCATTGCGCTTGATTAACGGTGATCTTAATCGATCAGGATGATCATAAAATTTGAAAGCGTAACGTCCTTTCAAACAGGTGTGCCCTTGATTCACCTCTGCATCATAAGGCGCCAGCACTGATTTAATTTCTCCATTGACTGTCGATACATCAAGATTGCAACCTACACCGCAATAAGTACATACCGTACGCGTGACTTTATCAGGCACGGTTTGCTTTGAAGTAAAAATATCGGTGATCGCAGAAGTGGGACACGCTTGTGCGCAGGCTCCGCAACTCACGCAATCCGATTCTTTGAACCCCTCGTTCATGCCCATCACAATTTTGCTATCGAAACCGCGGCCCTCCATCGTGAGCACCATCTCTCCCTGCACCTCATCACATGCTCTCACACAACGGTAGCAGTTGATGCATGTAGAGAGATCCGCACGCATATAAGCATGGCTTGCATCTGGCTTACGGTCAAAATGATTTTTACCCAGCGGATACCGAATGTCATCAGGCGTGATCCGCACCTGATTAGCTACGTTTTGAAGCTCGTTCTTTCCTGACTTGTTTTCATACAAGCGATCCAGAGGATAGTCTGTAAGCACCAACTCCACTATATTTTTTCTCAGGCGTGTGATCCTTTCATTGTCGGTGTAGATATACGAGTTCGCCATCACCGGTGTATGACACGATGCCATGGTTTTGGCACGTCCACCTTTTTCTAAGGCAACATCCACGCTACACACACGGCATGACCCGAATGGCTTGAGGTTGGGCGCATCGCACAAAGTCGGAATGTTTACGGATTGCTCTGCCCTTCTGACAAAACTTAAAATCGTTTCACCTTTCTGAAATTCAAAAGGTTGGTCGTTGATGTAAGCAATGTTCTTCTGTTCGCTCATAACCCACTCATTTTGTTCTTAAGCAAAATATGCTTTCAGTTCTTTATCAAAATATTGAAGTGCATTCTTGATGCCAAGCGGAAGTCCCCCACCCAATGCACAAAGTGATCCGATCTCCAGTGTCTCCAACAGGTCATCCATTAGCTTGCGATCGATTTTGAAATCTTCCTTTTGGGCTTTTTGAATTAGCTCTTTCCCACGTGTCGATCCGATGCTGCACGGAAAACACTTTCCACACGACTCTGCTGCTGTAAACTCAAAAAGATGTTCCAGGTATTTGATCATCGGAAAGTCTACTGGAATACTTACCACACCAGCGTGGCCTAATAAAAATCCGTTGCTGGCAAATGATTCAAAATCCAAAGTCAAAGACTCTATTCTCTCCACCGGCACTATCCCACCCAACGGTCCACCAACATGAATGGCTTTCACATTCTTTTTAAATCCTTTTCCAAAATCATTTACTACCGCTGACAATGGAGTCCCCATCTCAATCTCATACATTCCGGGATTGTTGAAGAAACTATCCAGACAAACAAGTTTCGATCCTGTTGACTTTCCAGTTCCTAGTGAAGCATACTTATCACCACCGTTTTTTAGAATGTAGTACACACTTGCACTCGTCTCTACATTGTTAACTACAGTCGGCTGATTGAATAATCCCTCTTGCGTGGGATAGGGAGGCCGTACTCTAACCTCCGGTCTTTGTCCTTCAATAGAAGAAAGCAACGCTGTCTCTTCGCCACAGATGTAGGCTCCCGCTCCTTCGATGATTTTAAAGCGAAAATCAAATCCTGTGTTCTGAATGTTCTCGCCAAGGAATCCACGTTTCTCCCACTTGTGAATTTCATTCCTTACTTCTTCAATAGATTCAGGATACTCACCTCGTATGTAAATGACACCGCGATTGGCACCGATGATGTATCCTGCCATCATCATTCCAAACAACAACAGGTGCGGCTGTTTCTCAAGCAAGTACCTGTCGGAATATGCGCCCGGATCACCTTCGTCCGCATTACACACAACAAATTTTTGATTACCTGGCACATTCTTACAAGACTCAAGTTTTAATCCCATAGGGAATCCAGCTCCCCCTCTACCTCTGATATTTGACTTTTTAATTTCGTTCAGGAGTTGATCCTTGTCCTTGCCAAGACACTCCTTGATAAAAGGAAAGAACGAATTTTCATCAGGATATGGATTTGTGAGAATTGGTTCCTTAAGGTTTGACTTAACGTGGTATTGATCTGTATTGACACCTTTGTCTTTAAGCACTTCTTCTACGGCCAGTGCTCTGTCACCAGAATAATTTCTTCCGTTGTAGTGATAAGCGCTGTTTTCGTGGCAACGACCCAAGCAACACATATGACCGATTTCGCTTTCACTAAAGTGCTGTAACAGTTTTTCTTTTACAGTATCCTGTGTGCCTGCCACCATGCATGCGCTGCCATTGCAAACAAATACTTTTTTATTCTGGTTGTCTGATTTCAGGAAGTCGTAAAAGCTCACGGTGCCATGAACTACCGCATTACCCACTAAAAACTCACGCGCCAATGATCTCATTTCTTCAGGACTTGGAACGCGCTTTTCCTTGGACACAGACACCAATTGTTCAAACAACGGATTTTCTAGTCCTTTTCTCCTCGCAAGTTTTGATAGATTTTCAGACATTCTGGATTCCCTTTTTCCGAGGCATTCAAAACCTCAATCAGCAACCTCTAATTTAGTCAAAGAATGCCAAATGAACGTCCGAAAGCTTTATCTTGGCGCCTTTAATTGGTATAAGAGGTATGACAGTCCGTACTTTTTTGAAAAAATCGATCCCATACATCATTGCGATCGTTCTCCTTCTCGTTGGATATTATATAAAGCTTGCCTTGCCAATCATAAGCGGTTATGGCGCCAAAAATCTCTGCTCTTGTGTATATGTTGGTGGACGCACTCCGCAATCGGTGATTGATAACGAGCTTTCTGGTTTTCCTATTAGCATGGCAAAATTTAGAGTTGATAATAGTGATTCCTCTGCACATGGCTCGGTATTCGGATTATCTCCTCGCAAAGCGATATACCGTAAGGGACTTGGATGTACGCTTATTTCTCAAATAGACGAAGCAGAACTTCGAAGCCAGGTCACAAGTCAAAAAATAAAGCTCGCCACCAAACCGGAAATCAATCAGGACACTATCGCTTGGCCAATGGGAAATAAACTGAATGATTCCATATCATTTGGCATTGATAGAAATGCATTGAATACAGTTATCAACAAGGCGTTCGAAGAACCAAGCGGAAAACCGAAACGAAGAACACGGGCGATTGTGGTAGTGTATGATGGTCAAATCATCGGAGAAAAGTACGGTGATGAATTCGATATGAATTCTCCACAAATGGGCTGGTCTATGACGAAGAGTTTGACCAACGCCATGTTTGGTCATCTGGAACTGGAGGGCAAGCTGAAAAGACAGAACAATGCTGCCATTTGGGAATGGAGACAAGATGAAAGAAAAAACATTACCATGGATGATCTGCTGCATATGAGCAGCGGACTGGGATGGAATGAAAATTACTCAGGGCCAAGCAGCGCCACCAACATGTTATTCAAGTCAAGATTTATGGGTATGTATGCTGCCGATAATAAATTGAAATACAAACCGGGTGAAGTTTTCTACTACTCAAGCGGAACCACCAATATCATTTCACGCCTGATTCGACAGGTGTACAATGATGACAAGTATTATCGATTTGCGTACGAAGAACTGTTTTACAAAATAGGCATGCTAACCTTGGTGATGGAGCCAGATGCAGGTGGAACTTTTGTTGGTTCATCCTATTCCTATGCCACTGCAAGAGATTGGGCGCGCTTTGGATTACTTTACTTGAATAAGGGAGTTTGGAACGGTGAAAGATTATTGACTGAGCAGTGGGTCACGTACAGTACCACTCCTACTATCGGAGCAAAGCGTGGAGAATATGGAGCTCACTTTTGGCTGAATGCCGGGGAAGCTGGCAATCGCGCCAACAGAATTTATCCTGATGTTCCCACTGATCTCTATTGGGCTGATGGATTTGAAGGGCAAAATGTCTTTATCCTTCCCTCAAAAAAACTCGTAGTCGTAAAGCTGAGTCAAACTACGGGTGATGCATTAGATGACAATCAATTCCTAAAAGACATCATCGCACTCCTACCGCAATAGTTCGCCACTATTGGATACGCTGTTCGCCACAATACACATTAAAACTCTGTGCGCGCACAAATCCCAACAGTGTCATATTCATATCGCTTGCCAATGATGCGGCAAGGCTGGATGGGGCGCCAACCGCTGCCATTATCGGAATTCCTGCCCGAAGTGCTTTTTGCACCAATTCAAAACTCGCTCGCCCACTCACCATCACAATATGATTCGATAATGGTATGTCTTTCTTGAAGAGGCACGCACCGATTACTTTGTCCATGGCGTTATGCCTCCCCACATCCTCACGGGTTAAAAGCAGTTTTCCTTCGCTGTCAAACAAACCAACTGCGTGCAAGCCTCCTGTGTGTTCAAATATTTGTTGCGCCTCGCGAAGTTTCTCTGAAAGCGTAGGGATAATCTCGCTCTCGATTTCAAGCTGATCTGACAATTTCGTGCAGGAAACTTCCACTGACTCAATGGACGACTTACCGCACACACCACAACTTGACGTGGTGTAAAAATTTCTTTGAAACTTATCGAAATCAAGGTTCACCTCTGGTCTCAACTCCACACGCACCACATTTTCTATTTCTTCTTGCCTTCCCACATCTTCACAATATTTCACGCTCTCGATTTGATCGTAAGAATCAATGATGGCTTCTGTAAACAAAAATCCGATGGCCAGTTCGTAGTCGTGGCCTGGTGTGCGCATGGTGACCGACAAACTCTTCTGCTGACGATCTCCCACTGGTCCGTAACCTAATCTGATTTCGAGAGGCTCTTCTACAGCCATCAAGTCCGGGGAGGGCTTGCGACTTCCAGACGAAAACTTTGTTATCTCAACAGGTTTGACAGATGTAGCCATTCATAAAAGTGCGGTCAGGATAATCCTGAAATCTTTCCGCTATTGTCAATGTCCATTCCAATAGCAGCAGGTACATTTGGTAATCCCGGCATTCTCAGCATGTCGCCCGTGATAGGTATCACGAAGCCCGCTCCCGCTGCTACCTCAATTTCGCGAACCGTGATGATAAAGTCCTTTGGCAAACCCCTTTTTTTCGCGTCATCGGAAAAAGAATTCTGTGTTTTTGCGATACAAACGGGTTTATCACTCAAGCCAAGGCGCTCCAGCTTGTTCATATTCTGCTTGGCCTTCGGTAAAAACTCTACACCCTTGGCACCATATATCTTTATGGCAACCGCTTCAATTTTTTCTTTGATGCCATCTTTCCATGAATATACAGGCCAGCATTTGCCTTTGAAGGTCTCCGCGGCATGAATTACCTGCGTTGCAAGTTCCTTCATTCCTTCTCCACCTTTTTCCCAACCTTCAGCTAAAGCAATTTGAACACCCAGGCTTTTACACTTTTCTATAACCCAATTAATTTCCTCCTCCGTGTCCGACACAAATTTGTTGAGTGAAACCACGGCTGGCAGTCCAAAAATTTTTGTATTGCCTATGTGCTTTTCGAGATTGGCAAACCCCGCCTCCACTGCTTCTAAATTTGGCTTAGTCAAATCCTCTCGCTCCACACCTCCGTGATACTTCAACGCTCTGATGGTTGCCACAAGTACGATCGCATGCGGAGAGAAACCCCCATATCCCGACACGATGTCCACAAATTTTTCGGCTCCAAGATCGGAACCAAACCCTGCTTCAGTCACCACGAAATCGGAATAACTCATTCCCATGCGCGTTGCGATAATTGAATTCGCACCTTGTGCAATGTTGGCAAATGGTCCACCGTGAATAATTGCCGGATTTCCTTCGAGGGTTTGCACAAGGTTGGGTTTGATCGCTTCTTTCAGAAGCAGGGCAACAGCTCCCTGGGCATTGAGATCTCGTGCGAAAATCGCCTTCTTATTGTAAGTGTCGCCAACATAGATATTTCCAATCTTGGTCTTTAAATCTTCAAGATCTTTTGCCAAACAAAGGATAGCCATGATCTCAGAGGCAGCCGTGATGTTGAAACCCGTTTCACGAATCATTCCGCCATTCTTACCACCTAAACCGGTAACAATATTTCGGAGCGCGCGATCATTCATATCCATTACCCTCTTCCACTCTACCGTGCGCGGATCTATTCCCAAACCACCATCTGGTTTTTGAATGTCATTGTCGATAAGTGCAGCCAGCAGGTTGTTAGCTTTTTCTATTGCAGCAAAATCTCCGGTGAAGTGCAGGTTAATATCTTCCATCGGAACAACTTGGGAATAACCTCCTCCTGCTGCACCACCCTTCATTCCAAATACTGGCCCGAGGGAAGGCTCACGCAAAACCACTGTTGTTTTCTTTCCGAGTTTGTTCAATCCTTCACACAAACCAATAGAGGTTGTTGTTTTTCCTTCACCCGCTGGTGTTGGGGTCATGGCTGTTACCAAAATCAGCTTTGCATTTTTTACTTTATTGTCATCACAAAGCTCAAGTGGAATTTTTGCTTTGTATTTGCCATACAGTTCCAACTTATTCTCATCAATACCAATCTTCTTTGCGATGTCTACGATAGGTTTAAGTGAGGATGCCTGTGCTATCTCAAGATCTGTTTTATAAGCCATTTTTATAGTTTTGTTTCGAAGGTGTTGAAAGATGCATAGAAAAAACGGACCAGCCAAAGCGTTCTATTTCAAACAGTTCCAAATTGAACATGATCGGTGCGCCATGAAAGTGGGAACTGATGGTGTACTGCTCGGTGCCTGGGCAAATGTTGAAAACCGCAAATGCATCCTGGACGTTGGAACCGGTTCTGGCCTCATCGCTTTGATGGTTGCGCAAAGAAGCAATGCACAACCAAATATAGAAGCCATTGAAATTGATCACGAGTCATTCGTTCAAGCGTGTGAAAACATTGAAGCTTCTCTCTGGAAGGATCGCATCAAAATATTTCACTCAGCGTTACAAACATTTCAACCTGAACAAGCCTATGATCTCATAGTCTGCAATCCACCGTACTTTGTCAATAGTTTGAAGCCTGAAAACAATTCACGGGCTACTTCAAGACATTCGGATCATCTGCCCTTTTTTGAACTGATCCAGTTTGCGAAAAATCATCTTACTGATAACGGATCCTTGCAGCTGGTACTTCCCGTTGTTGAAGGCAGTAATTTAATTCAGCTAGCAGCAAAAGAAAGTTTGTTCTGCAATAGAAAAACTGATGTCACGACCCGGCCTGGTAAACCTGTCGAACGCGTTCTTCTTGAATTCACACGTCATAGCATACCAACAACCAAGGCAACATTGACATTGGAAAATGAAAACGGAGAGAGAACGAAGGAGTTCCAACAATTGGTAGAGGATTTTTACCTCTGATGTAGCTCATCCACGACTTTAACTAATTTAAAAACGGCCCCTCCTCCACTCATCAGAAACCGTTCAGGGTAAGTGAATCAACGGTGTTATACTTGCGGCTTATTTTTTAGAGTATCGTTGTGCGCCACCTGATTTTTAACATATTTCTTCTCTTTTCGCTGCCTTCGTTTTCACAGCTACCTGGGCTCCAGATTGGCGCCACGAAGGAAAAAGTATCAATAGACGGCTACCTTGATGAAGAAATATGGCAGTCGGCCGATGTGGCCAATCATTTCCGGCAGTACTTTCCATCCGATACCAGTCGTTCGATCATTGACACGGAGATTCGCATGGCCTACGATCGCAACTTCATCTACATCGCGGCCAAGATGTTTAACCGGGCTCCCGGTTTAGGTAAGTATGTGACGCCCTCTCTACGAAGGGACTTTCGTGGCGAAGCTAATGACGGCATTTCGTTTGTGTTCGACACCTTCAAGGATAGAACCAATGCATTCATCTTTGGTGTAAATCCATTTGGCGTACAAAGGGAAGGCTTGATTTCTAACGGAGGTAGTGGAAATGGTCAGTCATTTAGCTTGAGCTGGGATAATAAATGGTATGCAGAAGCCAAACAATTTGACGGCTATTGGACGGCTGAGATTGCTATACCGTTTAAGACGCTGCGATTTAAAGAGGGGCTTTCCTCATGGTACATCAATTTCTATCGTATCGATAGTCAAACGGGAGAACGCTCTTCCTGGTCGCCCATTCCGAGAAACTTCGACATTTCCTCTTTGGCCTTTAATCGCGAATTGATTTGGGATACACCTTTGGAAAAACCAGGAGCAAACGTCTCGGTGATACCATACACTGCTATGTCGCAAAGCAAAGATTTTGAGCAGGGATTGCCACAAGCCGGCACTCTTGACTTTGGTGGCGATGCAAAAGTGGGTTTGGGCCCCGCATTAAATCTCGACATTACTGTTAATCCCGATTTCTCTCAAGTGGATGTTGACCAGCAGGTGACTAACCTTGACCGATTTGAAATTTTCTTCCCTGAAAGAAGACAGTTCTTCCTCGAAAACGCTGACTTGTTTTCAGATTTCGGTGTAGATCGAATGCGTCCTTTCTTTTCACGAAGAATAGGAATAGCTGAGGACACAGTGAAAGAGGAAAACGTACAAAACAAAATTCACTACGGGGTTCGCTTGTCTGGAAAAATCAATAATAACCTGCGGGTAGGTTTATTAAACATGCATGCCGCGAAGGATGAAAATCTTGGACTTCTCGCTACCAATTACACCGTGGCAACCTTTCAACAGAAAGTGTTCTCACGATCCAATATCGGAATGATCTTTATTAACAAGCAGGCATTCCAGGATACGCTTGGTGGAGAGTTTACTCTGTCACCCGGTCACTACAATCGAATCATCGGCTTGGATTATAATCTGGCGAGCCCCGATAACAAATGGGCTGGCAAGTTCTTTTATCATCGCTCTATGAATGAGCTACAACTTGATTCCACTTTCGCTATGGGAGTCGACATGGCCTACAATACTTTGAAGTGGGAAATCTCCTCAACTATTCAAAACATCGGTGCCAACTACAATCCGGAAACTGGCTATGCAAGGAGAGTGAACTATCACCGACTTGCCCCAACAGCCTGGTATAATTTTTACCCAAACTCAAAAATCATTCAGAGCCACGGTCCAGGCCTCGACTTCGATCTCTATCGGAATCAGTTCTATGGCGTCACGGACTATGATTATAACTTCATGTACCGAATGAAGTTTACCAATACCGGATTTTTCAACATCCGTCTGAGAAGAGAGTTCGTATTCCTTTTCGATCCTTTCGATCCTACAAACACGGAATCACTTGAGTTGCCTTCCGGATCATCGTACGCCAACAATGTGGTAATTGCCCGTTACTTCTCCGACCAGCGCAAGAAGTTTTCCTACAGCCTATCGACCCGTTCGGGAGGCTATTTTAATGGCAACCGTGTCAACCTAGAAGGAAGTGTCGGATATAGACTCCAACCCTATGGAATGGTATCGATGGATTTTGCATTCAATAGAATTCGCCTGCCCGAGCCTTACGCCAGTGCTGATCTGGTTCTGTTCGGCCCAAAGTTTGACCTCACCTTTACAAAGAATGTGTTTTGGACAACCTTCTTTCAATACAACAGCCAGATCAGCAATCTGAACATAAATTCGAGGCTTCAATGGCGTTTTAAGCCTGTTTCGGACCTGTTTATCGTTTACACGGATAATTACTTCGCCTCTTCTTTTGAGCACGGTGAGTTGATAAGTGTAGGTCAGCCCAAGTATCGGTCGCTTGTACTAAAACTCACGTATTGGCTTAATCTTTGATTCTATTTCTCTATAACTTAGGTAGAGAAATAATTATATGTTCAAACACTTATTTTGGAAGTTTTAATTACATTTGTCAATCAACAACAAATCTTATGAAACGCATTATTACGCTATTAGCCATTATTTCTATCACCACGGTCGGTTTTGCACAATCGACATGGAGCATTGATCAAGCGCACAGCAAAATTGGTTTTAACGTGACACACATGGTGGTGTCCGAAGTTGAAGGAAACTTCAAGCAGTTTGAAGGTAAGATCACAGCATCATCTGACGACTTCAACGGTGCCGATGTTGAGTTTACAGCACAGGTTGCCTCAGTAGATACCGATAACGAGAGACGTGACGGACATCTTCGTTCTGATGATTTCTTTAGCGCAGAAAAATTTCCAACCATCACTTTTAAGGGCAAACTGGTAAAGGAAGGCAACAAATACCAACTCAAGGGTAAGCTTACCATGCGTGATGTGACCAAAGATGTCGCTTTTGACGTGACTTACGGTGGAACTGTGAATACAGGTAGAGGTATGAAGGCTGGTTTTAAATTATCAGGTTCACTGAACCGCCAGGACTATGGCCTGAAATGGTCAAACAAATTGGAGTCTGGTGAGTTCGTAGTGGCAGATGAAGTTGGAATTGAGTGTAAATTGGAGCTCAACAAAGCCTAATAAGCCACGATTTTTAAAAAGGAAGCATCTCAAATCATTGAGATGCTTTTTTATTTTGTTTTATTTATAAGATGAATATCAAGGAAGAAATTAAACAAAACCAGTTTCGAAATAGCTTCCAGGAAATTTCGATCAATATTATATATACAGCTGGCTGGCTGGCCAATCAGCACAAGGAGTTTTTCAACCGATTCGGAATCACGCCACAGCAGTACAACATCCTTTCCATTCTTAGAGGTCAATACCCTGGCAAAATTTCAGGCGCTGAGATCAAATCGAGAATGATGGATAAGAACTCGGACGTTTCCAGGTTGCTCGACCGGTTGATCGCAAAAAATCTGGTTGAGAAAAGTCAATGTCCTAATGACAAACGAGCAGCAGATATTGCGATAAATTCAACGGGACTTGATTTGCTCAAATCAATTGATACTTCCACTAAAGAACTGGATGATATAGTCTCCAAACTATCTTCCGAGGAAGCTGAACAATTGAGTCAGCTCCTTGACAAAGTGCGAGGCTAGATTCTTGCTATCTCACCTTTCACGAATTCCATCAGCTCTCGAATATATTTTTGACTGAAGTCAAAACGTATATTGGCTGCGGCATAAATCTCTGGTATGCTCTTCATGTAGCCTAGCTTCAAAGCATTCATGTAGCCTTGCAATCCCTTTTGTTTATCCTGACGATAGTTGCGCCAAACGGCCACTGCCCCTAACTGCGCCATACCATATTCGATGTAATAGAATGGCACCTCATAGAGATGAAGCTGTTTTTGCCACAGGTAATCTTTGCTCTCTTGTAGTCCGCTCCAATCAGTGACTGAATCCGAAAACTCATCAAGTATTCTATTCCAGTTTTGCTTTCTCTCCTCGGGTGAGTGGTTGGGGTTCTCATATATCCAATGCTGATACTTGTCGATAGTAGCAACCCACGGCAAAGTTTCAATCAGATCTTCAAGGTGTTCCAACTTCGCCCTCTTAAGATCCTCTTCGTTATCAAAGAAAATATCCCAATGATCCATCGAAATTAGTTCCATCGACATCGAAGCCAACTCCGCTACCTCCATCGGTGGTGATTTGAAGTCATGCAACGGAAGATCCATCGTAAGAAAGTTGTGAACAGCATGACCACCTTCATGCATAATGGTAGTCATGTCGCGAAGTGTAGATGTAGCGTTCATAAAAATAAAAGGCACTCCTATCTCTGCCAGCGGATAGTTGTAGCCCCCAGGCGCTTTTCCTTTTCTCGACTCCAAATCAAGATGCCCCATCTCCTTCATGATGGAAAGACACTGACCCAAGTACGGATCGAGGCGATAAAAGCATTCAATCGCTTTTTCGGTAAGGTCTTTTCCGTTTTCAAAAGCCTTGAGTGGAGCTCTGCCTTCCGGATCAACTGCCTTATCCCAGGGTCTCAGTTCTGTTACCTTTAGCTTGCTCTTTCGATCGCTTGCTATTTCATTAAGCAGAGGCACCACCTCTGACTGGACCGCCTGGTGAAACTGAAAACAATCTTCCGGTGTATAGTCAAATCGACCATACGACTTGAACATATAATCACGGAAGTTTTGGAAGTCAGCATTGTGTGCTACTTGACTTCTGAGTTCAATTAATTTTGTGAAGAGTTCATCCAATTGATCTTTGTCTTTCAATCTTCGCGCAGCAATGCTGCTATAGACACTCGCTCTTTTTTCCGGGTTTGTATCCATCAGCATTACGCCCGCTTGCTGCAGCGTTAGTTCCTTTCCATCGATCTCCACAGTCATCGCGCCAGATAGCTGACCATACTGCTGCGTATGTGTATTGATTTTGGTAAACAAAGGAATGTTAGCCTCGCGAAACAATTCGATTTCTTTCTTCACATTTCGGATCATCATATCAAATCCGTCCTTCTTCTCCAGGTCTTTTAAAAATGGAGAGTCCACCATCTTCCTGTTTAGCTGATCCGATAGCGGAGACATATGCGGCTGGATATTCTCCACAAAGTCCTGATAGGCATTGCGATATTTCTCATCCTCGGTAAAACAGGTCATTTTGATATATCGCCATCCCATGTCCTCTGAGATAACGGACTCTAGCTCACTTCTTCTCGAAAGCCAGGCCTCCAATTCATTAGCACTGCCAATTTCGTTACCGAGCAACTGCTCAAAGTATGGCTTGAGCGCCTCCCAGTTGGTAACTTTAAAATCTTCAGGTAAAAAAATGCGTTTCGGTCTTTTCGGGATAACTACTTCACTCATATACTATGTTCTTACTTGATTTTGAGAACATCAAAATTAACTAAATTGACCCACCAATCGACCCCCTCTTGGAATTTCTCTTGTTCTTCCTGCTTACGCTGATCGCTGAAATTGCGGGAACTGTTGGTGGTTTTGGTTCTTCGGTGTTCTTCGTTTCACTCGGCCAGTTTTTTTACAGCTTTCAAACGATACTCGCACTTACCGGAATACTTCACGTTTTCAGCAACACTTCCAAGCTGATTTTTTTTTGGAAGACCATTGACTGGAAGCTTGTCCTCTGGATCGGTCTGTCCAGTGTAATCCTTGCTATTGTTGGTGCAATTCTTACCAAATGGATAGAATTCACTTATGCTAAAATGCTATTGGGCATTTTCTTGATTGCATTGGCTACTATACTTCTTTTAAAACCTAAAAGTAAAATAACACCGACCCTCGCTAATAGCGTAACGGGCGGTGCACTCGCGGGATTTCTTGCCGGATTTATTGGCACTGGTGGTGCTATACGCGGTGTAGTGCTTACGGCATTCAGTTTGGAAAAGAATTTCTTCGTTGGCACCTCCGCTGCCATCGACTTTGGTGTCGATTTCAGTCGAATGATCATCTACATCGACAATGGATTTCTTGCGCAGGAATACGTTTGGTATATCCCTGCGCTCATAGTGGGTGCGTTCCTTGGTAGTTACTTAGGCAAGCGAATACTCGACCGCATTTCACAAGATACTTTTCGAAACATCATTCTGGGTCTGATCCTCGCAATTGGCTTGTCTCTTGTGATCAAGGAGTCTCAGGTGCTATTCTTTTAAGTTCGAATTATCTCTTTCTGATAAAAATGAAGTCACTCAGCGGCTGGTCATCGCCAAACGAACCGAAACGCGGCAACTGTTTTAGTTTCTCCATGTTTGTTTGAATCTCAGCAATGGTCAGGATTTTATCTGCGCCACCCTCCGTCTTAAATGACTCAAGCAGCTTGGTCGCAAATGGCGAATGATGCCCCGGAATTCCATCAGATACATACTCCTTTCCTCCAGATGTGAGGTACTTCCTGGTTTTGTGTGAAAGTTTTCTCACGATCAGTTCTTCATCTGTGGCCTCTAGCGCCATAGCGCTACGCGCCCTCGCCAGCACCGGATCGAATGTTCCCCCGAAACAAACATCCATCATCATGAAAATATGCTCGCAAGGAATATTGTTGACAACACCTCGCAGTCGGTTGTGAGAAATATAAGTGGTCTTTGACTTATCGTTGGCCAACGAATTCTTGGCAACGACATAACCCTCCCCGAACGACTCATCAAACTGTCCGTGACCTGCAAAGAAAACCAGAAGCTGATCCTGCGGCTTGAACTTGCGTTCGTTGTAAGCTCTTAACTTCTCCCAAACATCCTCTATCGTTGGATTCTCTACAATCTCTGTTTCGAAACCATACTTTGACTTCAGCTCATCGGCAATGCTATGCGCATCATTAATTGGATTGACCAGATCATCCCAGTGGTCATACTTGTCCGTTGCAAATATTAAAGCATAGTCCTTCCGATCCACAAGTACGGAGTTTCCCAACAGATCCACTCCGCTCACAATACTCCTTCCACTCGAAACGGTTAGCCCCTCAGCATTTGTAACAAGTAGTTCCAACAGCACCGAAGGCGATGGTAAGTAAATTCGCTCTGAAATCTTACTGTTCGCATTCAGGTTTTTTACTCCATAGCTCACCTTGGTGATCGCATCCTTTACATCTATCTGCACTTTGCTGATTGGCAATGCAGAAACTACAGTCGCACTTATCTGAACAAAACTTTCCGTAGTGGCTGAATGCTCCTGCAGTGGGCTATGCCACAAAATGGAAGGAACATTTTTTGACGGCCTCAACCCCTCTTTCAAATTCACATGAATAGCACTGGTAGTTGCAGTGAGGTTCTGCCCAAATACCAGGGTGCTCACCATTACTATTCCGATTATTATTACAAGAATTATTCTTTTCATCTCTCCTTATTTAACAATTATTCTTCCTTTAAAAACTTTTGAGGGTTGTGATCCAATCAGCTCATACAAATACAACCCCGGCTGAACTCTTACTCCATTTTGAGTTTGTAAATTCCATTTGATCTCTTGTAAACCTTCAGTGCCACTGGCAAGCAATTCCTGATACACAACAACGCCTGTCAGAGTACTTACGCGGATGATTGCTGACGAGCCAGTGCTGCCAGCAAATGCCCAGGGAATCGTGACGAAATCTGTTGCTGAATTGGGATATGGAGTCCCAAGCTTTAGTCCATTCTCTATTTCTGAAACTGGCGCACCATACAAAATTCTGAAGTCTCGTTCTACTCCATCAAATGAATAATGGGATGCCTGATGCATATCAAGAACTACATTATCCTTCTCATCGATCAAAATCAACGATGCCAGTGCCTCACTTGCGTCCCAGCTCAGCGAGACATTGCCGCCCCCGTTTTGTTTAAATCGAAACGTCCAGCTTCCACGGCTATCGAGCGGCACCATATCAAATGCCATGGGTACGGATGACTGGTCCGATACGCTTTCCAATTCCAGATATTGGATAAACCTTGGCGCAACGGGCATATCTAATTTATCTTTCCCCACACTGGCTTGGCTAGACATACCAAATCCACTGAGCTTATTTGTCATTTCCCCTTGATTGATTGTAATAGGTACCATCCATCCGTCATCTGAACTCCTACCATTTTTTACACTCTTGCGTGCCCCTTGTGAAGACACTCTTGCAGTCACAGGTATTTTGAAAGCGATAGGTTCATCACAAAACACAAACCCGCCCTCGAATGCCTTTAATTGTGTGATCACTTCGAGGCTCAGTTTTTCTGGGTTATAACCCAGCAGTTCTCCCAGATTCACATCTTCGTTGAATTGCTGCACTGCTGACCAATCCACTGAAAATGGGTAGGGATTGCCAATTTGGTTCCAACCTGCCTCCAGTACGATTTGAAACGGATCGTCTCTTGTGTTATCTCCAATTTGTGCTGAACTGGGGATTGTCAACGTCACTTCATTTAGTGAATTGAACCAGAATCCTTTTCCTCTGTCAAACTTTGTTTTCGACAGACCTTGAGCATAGTCCACGTTCTTACCTCCCTGATATCTGACTAACCTCCATTTTCCCTTGTCATAAGAACCAAGAATTGGCTCAAATACATTGTCGACAACGTTATTCTCGATTGCATACGGTATTGAAATGATTCTGTAATTTTTCAAATCACCACCGAATGAAATAGTTGAGATGGCATTGGCAGTTCTGATATTCTTCATAATTCTCGTTGAAGATGTTTTGGTTTGATTAGCATCTTCCACAGAAAAGAAAAATTCCATTCCAAGCTCATCCAACCATGTGGGATCTACGCTAATTGAAAATGGTGAACTCGTTGAGGTAATGTCGAGTGCTTCAAATTCGCCTTCCACCACTGGTCGATGATGAAACTTCACAGATTTGTCTGGTAATCCACCTGTGATGGTCACCGTAATATTCGAACCCTCGGGTTGAAAGATGCCGTTAAAGGATGGCGTGCCGATGGTAATTTCAAAATTGTTAGACCCATCGCCATTCAGCGTGCTAATTGCCTTCGGAATTGAAAATCCCGAAACTCCTTCTTCATTTCCTGCTCTGACGCGGACAAAATAAATCGTGGATGGCGCTAAACTCTGAACAGCAACTTCCGCCTGCCCTTCAACTCTCTTTGGATTAAACCCGGGCAACAACTCAGAAAAAGCATCATTAGCTGAAACTTCCACCTCATAGAACGTTGCACCTATCGCTTCTGGCCAATTAGCGACAAACTGATTCGCAAATGCCTCTTTGGTTTGAACTGTAGCTGGCGGATTTGGAACAGTGATTTGCTGATGTGTGACTGAATTGGCTGAAGCCCCGGTGGTATTCACTGCTCTTAGTCTCACGTAGTAAGTAAACCCTGGCGATAAGCCGGTGATTTCATCGTGGTCAATGGTAACAGTTTTATTTTGGTAGCCTAAAATGAAATTGGTGAATGAGGCGTTGGTAGCCACATCGAGTTGATAAGAAGTCGCACCTGTAACAGGACTCCAACTTATTTCAAATGAATTTTGTCCTACCGCTGTTGCATCATTCAAAATCGGATCTGCGGGCTTGAGTAATGTCTCAATCACATCAGAGTTTGCTGACGATCCGGAGGTGTTGGCAGACCTCACACGATACTGATAGCTGTTTCCTGGCGACAGGCCATTTACAACAACAGAAGTTCCTGTGACAACCGCATTGTTAAAGCCTGTGACAAATGAATTGAAATTATCCGCGGATACGTCTAGTCGATAGTCGTTTGCTCCTGTCACTCCTTCCCATCGCGCTGTAAGCGAGGTTTGCGCCACTGAAGTTGCTGGTAAAGCAACAGGCGCGGATGTAAGAGTTACCGCATTAGTCACATTCGAATTCCCAGACATACCTCCGTCATTCAAAGACCTGACGCGGTAGTAGTAACTGGAACCAGAAGTTAATCCGTATACTATGCCTGATGTGCCTGTCACTGTTTTGTTATTGTATCCCGGCAAAAAAGAGTTAAAGCTGTCGGAAGTCGACACATCCAGACGGTAGCTAATTGCTCCAGCCACAGCAGTCCAGTTTGCAGTAAATTGGCTGGTCTGAATTGAAGTTGGTGCTTGCGTTACAGGTTCGCCCGGTGTCAAAGTCACCTCCATCACACCTGAGTTGTCGGATGTACCTGAATCGTTGTGCGCTCTCACCCGATACTGATACGTCTCACCAAACGTGAGTCCTCCGACTGTGAGCGACAGCGCATCAACAGTTACATTTTCAAAATCAGGTAGGAATGAATTGAAATTGTCGTTGGAAACATCCAGTCTGTAGTCCTCAGCACCAAGAGCTGCGTTCCAATGTGCGAGAAATGAAATCTGCGTAATCTCCGTAGCATCTGCAATAATCGGATTAGGCGGTATCGTGATCACCGAAACCACATTTGAGTTAGGCGAAGTTCCTCCATTAGCTGACCGAACTCTATAGTAGTAAGTAGTGCCCGCGGACAATCCCGTAACCGTTCTGGAAGTTGTAGACACCGTCAGGTTATTGTAGCCCGATACAAAGGATGAAAAAGATCCAGAAGCAGACACATCCAATTTATAGCCGGTAGCGCCCGTCTCTGAACTCCAACTGGCTGTAAATCCAGTTTGCTGAATATTCGATGCAGCCGAGGCCACTGGTGTGTCAGGCACCGTGGTGACAGTTATCGGACTCGAGTAAGATGATGTTGACGCGCTGCTTTGCGCCCTCACCTTCCACGAATAGCCAGTACCTGTCGCCAAAGAAGTGATGTTTTTGGAATTTGTCGTTGATGTTACTGTTGTTACAAGATTGTTGCCTACGCTTGTTCTCACTTCAACAGAGTAGCTGGTTGCACCGGCCACGCTGTTCCAGTTGGCTGTAAACGAAGTCTGATCAACCGAACTATTGCTTAAACCAGACGGAGTGCCAATGCCGTTCATGGTTACAGTCACGATGTTACCCGAATCTCTTGTCTTTACAATTGTGCCATCGCACAGATAAGTTGACTGTACTTTGAAATTGTAAGTCGCGCCAGGAATTAGTCCGCTGGTTGTACATGACAATGCAGTGTGACCACATCCATTGACATACGAAGATGCCGTTGAAAGTTTGTACATCACCTGATATCCGGTGGCGAGTGTGGACGATCCCCATGAAAGAGTGACAGAAGTGCTGGTAATGTTGCCTGCGCTTGGTTGGTTTACAGAAAAACTTCCGGGCGTGGGGCAAAACTGCCCCTTCACCGCAATCGCCCAGAACGCCATTATGCTTATTAGTAGTATTTGTTTCATCGTTATTGAATGCAAAGTTTTTATTGAGGAGAAATAGGATCGGGAATCTCGAACGGGTCACTCTTTCCAACAAGCTGAGAGATAACACCACCCACCACCAGAACTGGCAGCACCTTAATCAACAAGGGCCATTTTCTCTGAACCTTGAAGTCATCGGAAAAAACGACTTCATCTTTGTTCTTGCTGTCGCTGATCCGGAGATTATAATCGCCAGGTTTGATCGACTGTGGTAACACGAGTGTGTGATGTCCAGTGTTGGCGATGCCGGGGATGGCAAGTACTTTTTTGTCACCCTTCATCAGATCGAAGTTCAGGATGTTTCTTTCAGTCCCTCCACTCCACGTCAGGGTGTACGGTTTCAGTCTTTTTATCTTCTTGTACTCTTCGAATCCTTCAAACTGTACAAAGGGTACATAGATTCTTGCCCTCACTTCCAGCGCAATGGATCCAGCGAATGAAGTTCCCAGTTCACCAGGATTCCAGGTCAGCTCATGGCTTCCGGGCCCGATGTTTATCCCCGAGGCACCCTCAAGAGATTCGAGAGGCGAAAGATAGTTGTCGTGTGATCCATACACCCTCACGGTGTAGCGATTCCCCGCAGTCGTATCCTTAAGTGTATAATGGATCTTTATTCTCTCATTCTCAATACTGGTATTGTCGATTATCAATTGCTGGCAGCGAACCGATAAGCAGGTTACCACGAGTAAACAGATCAGTAGATATTTTTTCATCAAATCAGATTTAAATCCGTTGGTTCGATTTTTCGGATGCAAAGAAAACGGAGCTGAAGCAGGAAGGATTTAATGATGGTGTGTACAAGGGGTGTACACCGTCCAATCGATTGATAATCAAAAGAATTGGTTGATTAACCGTTGCAGCCTAACACTTGCTTGTTCACCTGTTGTCTACCTGAACCTTTGAGTCTATCGCTGTAGCGCCACGATGAACATTGTGGATTGACTTTGAAGTTGCCTGCAGTAAAAAATGACTGTTCAACACCAGGCTCGACTGAAACAAAAATTCCAATGGACATGAGGTGAACAGCAACCCTAATCCTATAAATGATTCAAAATCTTTTTATGTGTTTTGCCGAAAATTTAAAAACAATGACACAGATAAAAAGTCATCTGGTTACTAGCGAAAATTCACATTAACAACAAATAAAATACATTGACCATGAGAAAAATTTGGATTTCAATTGTAATGATCTCGTTGGCGCTGCAAATACAAGCGCAAGAAAGCCTAAATAAAAAGTTTGGAATAGGAGGTCAAGTGGGACAACACCAAAAGGACTTTGGAATTGGCCTCCACATAACCAGCCCATACTTTGCGAATCAGAAAATGGCGGTCAGATTAAAAGGTAATCTGATTTGGAACGAACACCTCGACAGCAATGCTGAAACAAGCTGGTCTTCATACTCAAATCTTTCACTAGGATTTGTTCAATCGGTTGCCGAGATAAACAACTTCGTTCGACTCTACGGTGAGGCGGGTACGATCTTACTATTTCCCTCGAGCAAATTTTCATCAGAATCTCTTCAGCTTGGCGGCTACGGTGTATTCGGTTTCGAGTTCTTTATTGACGAACATATCAACTATTTCTTTGAAGCTGGTGGTGTAGGAACCGGAGCAAAAGCTGATAAGATCGTAGGGAAGCCAATCTATTCAAACGGATTCTTGACCAACGTTGGAGTCAGATTCCAGTTTTAACCTTTTTGATTTGAAATAATTGGAAACCCCTTACAACTAAATAGCGCACCAAATCTTTAAAGTTTTAATAAAAAAATAAAAAAATGTCACGCACAAAAATCATCATGTTATTCGCCACTACGACAAGCCTACTCCTTTCTTGCCAAAAGGATGAGGATGTTTTAAATCCAGAAACAACGGAATTGAAGATTACCGGATTCTCACCCACGAGTGGTGTTGTCGGTACAAACATTACAATCACGGGATCTGGATTTCCTGAAAATATTTCGGGGATAACTATAAGATTTGACGAAATCGAAGCCACAGTTATCGATGCAACTACAAGTCAAATCGTAGTAACCGCCCCTGATATAGCGAACACCGCCTCTATCTTCTTGGATGCTGGCAATAATGTTGTAAAAGCTGAAGGTCTCTTTACCATTATACACACTCCTACCATTTCGGCCATTGTGCCAAACTCGGGTGCAGCTGGAGACATCGTCACAATTTCAGGCAGTCATTTTGATGAAAATACAACTGTTACATTGGGCGAACTCGAAGTAGAGGTCATCGACCGCTCTTCAACAGAGATCCGTGTCAAGGTTCCTCAATTTGCCACGACAAATGTTTTCAAAACATTTTCTAATAGTCTAACGGCCGAATCCTCTGAGTTCGTAATTACTCCACTCATCATTCAAAGTCTTAGCACAGCAGGCGGACTTGTAGGCGAGACTTTAAGAATTCAGGGAACTGGTTTCAGTTCGGTTTCAGAATTCAACAAAGTGCTTTTTCCGAATGCTGTTCAGGCTGAAATTATTACCAGCACACCTGGTGAAATCGAAATAGTTATCCCAGAAGGAGCAACCTCCGGTACTATACAAGTTGAGGTGGGCGCTCAACAGGAACAATCTGTGGAGTTTGAGATATACAAAGACATTCCCAAAGATGGACTTGTTGCGTTCTTTCCTTTTAGTGGTAACGCCAGTTCAACGATCAACACCTTAACAGGAGAAGTATCTGGTGCAGTATCATCTCCTGATCGATTCGGAAAAACTAATCATTCCTACTCCTTCGATGGTGTAAACGATGTGATCAATATGGGCAACCCAGAAATATTACAAATCAACCATACGATTACTGTTTCAGCGTGGGTAAGTCCCTCCGCTTTGTCCGGCACCATGAGGGCAATTTTTACAAAAATCTTTTTTGATCCCGATCAAGGAGGAAACCCTCAAGGCGGATTTCATTTGAGCAAAAGAGATGATCATAGTTTTTATATGTATGGGAATGCCGCGGGTGCTCTCGTACTCAGTCAAAATGCTGCTTTTGAGTTTGCAGTGAATCAATGGGTGAATGTCACATACATAATTGATGGAACTGACTTCAAGCTGTACGCAAATGGGGTTTTGATAGTGTCGGGCTCCCAGCCACAAACCATTTACACCGATGGCTCGAAAGGCGATTTCACGATTGGCACCTACGGAGCCGGTTTCAACTTCAATGGACGAATTGACGATGTAGCGGTTTACAGCAAAGCCTTAAGTGAGGCAGAGGTATTACAACTTTATCAGCAAACCATTTCAAAACGATAGGAATTTTTGAGTGAAGGTGGTCTCTATGAAAAAAAGGAATTTAGTTTAACGTTGCTCCGACAGTACCAAACCTCATGATGAAATCAGTTAGGTTCTCATCGCGATCAAGGTTGAGCTTTTTGCGTAGTCGATAGCGGGATGTTTTCACACTGTCGGTCGAGATTCCAAGAATCTTGGCCGACTCTTTCATTGTCATATTTAGGCGCAGCAACGAGCAAAGTCTCAGATCACTATTTGATAGCTCCGGGTACTCCGCCTTGAGTTGCTCAAAGAACCCGGCATGCACCTCTTCGAATCGAAGCTTAAAGTCATCCCACTCTTTATCGATTTGATAATTCGAGTCGACCACTTTTTTCAGCGGATTCAGTTTCATTGCCACATCGCTTTCCGAGCTGTTCATCAAACTCGCGATGTTCTCTTTCAATTCTTCAAAAAGCTGTCCCTTCTGAACAAAGTTGATCGTATAAGAGGTGAGTTCACGATTTTTGTATTCCAGCTCTCTCTTCAACTCACTCTCACGCAGCTGGGCATTTTGTATCTCGGCATCGTGTAACTTTTGTTGAGCTGCAAACATGGCCTTCTGCTGACGTTGTCTTTGGTAAAACCACACGCCAATGATGATAACAACTATCACACCGCCAATAAGAAGAATCAAGACGATATCGCGCTGGAGAGCCTGATTATCTCTTTCGTTTTGTAGCAACTTTATCTCGGTCTCCTTTTTATCAAGTTCGTACACTGACTGAAGTGTCGCGAGTTGATTGCTCTTGGTCTCATTGAACAACACTTCGCGGATTGAGTCTTTTTTCTCTTGCCACTGCTCAGATATGTCGTACTGGCCACGAGCGTAGTAATACTCTTTGTAGCGATGGAACAAGTTGATGTATGGCTCTTTTGAATTTATTTGCTCCAAAATCTCCTCGCTCTTCTTCAAGAGATCCATCGCCTCGGCAAATTTCTTCTGCGAGATCCAAATTCCAATTTGAGTATCAAACACCTGAATCAACCCCATCAGATCTCCGGCCTCCTCCTTCGTCTTCCGTGATTGCTGCAAGAGCTCGTTTGCTTTGCCAAGATTACCCAGGTTTTTGTAAACCACTGCGAGATTCTGTTGCGTAGCACTCGCCCCGATTTCATCATTCACTTTTGATTTGTAATTGAGCGACTGTTCATAATAGATTCTGGCGCCATCATACAAACCTTTAGTATTCAGAATTATTCCAATGTTGTTAGACACCCTACCCATCATTCTCAGATCATAGGCTTGCTCACCATACACCAATGCCTTCTCATAATAATCAAGCGCTTTGTCCAAATCATTTTGATCATGATACACCAACCCTATGTTCGTGTAGATATTCGCCAAATATCTGGGCTTCCCTGTTTTTTCCGTCAGCTTTAGTGCATCCAGAAAGTATTCGAGAGCAACGTTGTATTGGCTCAAATGATAATAAGCAACACCCAATACATTTTGAACAGAAGCAGTCTGTGCTGGATCGTTGAGTTGTAAAGCAATAGGCATTGCCTTTTTATATGCATCTATCGCCTGAACGTATTCTGAGCGAAGGTCGTGGCTGATACCAAGCACACGATAGCCCCCCAGCAAGCCTTTGGCATATTCCAGCTCAGTCGACTCATCGATAGACTGGTTCGCAATTTCCTGAGCCTCTACCGGGTCCGAGAATACGACCTCGTAGGCAAGGTTATTAAGGGCAGTTATCCTGACTGTGTCGGACGTGCTGGATACCATCGACCGCAAACTGTCGATCTTGGATTGTTGTGCATTAACTCCAGTTGCAACACACAAAATCACGATTAGAAGAGAAACTGGCACAAAGGGGGAGCATCCAGACTTCATAGTGGTGCAAAAATAGATGAGTCTTAAAACTTATGATCAAATTTTCTATCTATTTTAACCTAACGATTGTTAAATCGTTTTCTTGGTTTAAAAATTAATTCAATCAAATATGTTCCTGGCTACTCAGATTGGCTTCACACTTTTAACTGTAGTTTTCTTGACTCTAATAATTAGAGAATTAAAAAAAGCGCTCAACCGCTCAGATTTTGACGCGGATAAACAAAAGAAAATTTTCAATCGCGTCTCACTTGGGTTGTCGTTTTGGTTAGCGCTCGTGAGCGCCCTGTCAATCCGCGGTT
>JAGQYM010000043.1 GCA_020436085.1 Cyclobacteriaceae bacterium | reverse complement strand
CATCAATGAATGGTTCGCTCCGCTTCAGTTCATCAACGTATGTTTTGGCCGTTTGTGGATCAATGTTAAAAAGTCGTTCGACTACCAATACCTGATCTTTGTCAAAACCAAGAGACTTGTCTCTCATAAACTTCATCTGCTGCTGAATAACCATCGTGCCAATCATCAGCACGATAGAAATCCAAAACTGAAATACTACCAGCCCACTACGAATCCATTTACCTTCACCCCTTCCCGTAAAATTTCCCTTCATTACAACCACAGGACTGAAAGACGACAGTACGAAGGAGGGGTAAACACCCGCCATAAAACCGACCACCACACTAATACCGAGCAAAACCAGCACGCTTACTGCGTCAAATTCGAATGCGAGTGATTTTCCGGTAAGGTTATTAAAGAATGGCAGGCAGAATTGTAAAATCACCACTGCAAAAACAACTCCGATCAAACTCAAAACAAACGACTCTGTTAAAAACTGAAACACGAGCTGGCGCTTAAATGATCCCATTGTCTTTCTCACACCTACTTCCCTTGCACGTTCCGCTGATCGGGCTGTCGCCAAATTCATAAAATTGATACAGGCGATAAAAAGGATCAAGACAGCGACAGAGATCATAATATACACCGTGGTGATACTTCCGCCTGGTTGCATTTTCCCTTCAAGGTTTATTGGATCAAGGTGAATGGATTTGATCGGTTGCAAGAAGTAGCGATATCCGTTGCCTTCATTTTTGTAGTCTTCCCATGACTTACCCAGATCCCTTTCTATCTGAGCAGCTGCATATGTGTCAACCATTTGAGGAAACTTTGCCTCTAATGCCTTGTAGTCGGCATTTGGCAAAAGTTTAAAATAACAGTGAGTTGTAAACGAGGTGTAATTCTCAATCCTTAAAAATGGAAAGGTGTGAATCGAAACGAGCAGGTCGAATTTCATGTGCGAATTTGAAGGCACGTCCTCACAAACAGCAGTAACTTTGAATTCACCAAATTGTGTATTAACCACTTTTCCGATTGGGTCCTCATCACCGAAATACCTCGATGCAGTTTTTTCCGTCATCACCATGTCGTTAGCATGTGCCAAGGGGTTTGATTTATCACCTTGGATAACGTTGAAGCGAAGTATGTTGAAAAAATTACTATCTGCCGCATAAACAAAGTTCTCCTCGAATTGCTTCACTTCATCGTGCTCATCTCGGTAAGAGATCAAAGCATTTTGGAATGGACCGTTAACAATGGTTGAAGCCTGAATCTCCGGGTAGTCTTTCACTGCCACATTGGCGAACGAATGCGGTATTGAAGAATAAAAAGTTGAGTGATCAGGATATTTTCTTTCCAGCACCATCTTATAGATTTGATCGGAGTCGGGAATGAACTTATCGTAAGAGAACTCATTGCGCACAAACAGGGCAATCAAAAGACAGCTGGCCACTCCAACGGCCAGCCCGGCTATGTTAATGATAGAGTAGACACGTTGCCTGAGCAATGCCCTGATGGCGATCTTGAGGTTGTTCTTGAGCATGATTTACGAGGTTTTTGGCGTATTATTCCAATTAGCTTGCCATCCCATAAATCAGCCAAATAGGTCAACAAATCAACCAATTTGGTCTACAAATGTATCCGAAATTGAGCTTTTGTGTTCGCCTTCGGGCAGTATTAAGAAGAGAAACGTGAGGGTGAAAATGCGCTGATGTCCATCGAAGTTTTTTCGTTTTGAACAAGCTGTGAAACAATTTTACCCGAGGCTGGCCCCAGGCTCAGGCCCATCATGGCATGGCCTGTTGAAACAGTCAGATTAGAAAGCTTAGTAGAACGCCCGATATATGGCAACCCATCAGGCGTGCATGGCCGCAGGCCGTGCCACACGTTTTCTTTTTTCGGTAGGTGAACATTCATATCAGGATAATAGCGAGGAATTGAATCAACAATTCCATTCAGGCGATTCATGTTTATGTCGTGGTTTATACCGGATATCTCCATGGTTCCACCAAAACGAAGCGTGTTTCCCATCGGGGTAACTGCTACTCGTGCTTCTACGAAGATCGATGGGATCCTGATATTTTTTTCCACTGCATCCAGAGTGAATGAGTATCCTTTGCCAGCCTGCATGGGCAGGTCAAGTTGTAATGCCTTACCTACCATTCCAGACCATGATCCCGTAGCAAGCACCAAGTGATCAAATTCGAAATTCCCCTTTGTTGTCTTTACCAGCTCTACACTATCCTGATTTACTTCAAATCCCGTCACCTCTGTGTTATCAACAAGTTCCACTCCCTCGGTCATTAAGTGCTTGATTAAATTGTTCATCAACACTTGTGGAGTAAGATGTGCATCGCCCGGAAAATACACCCCACCTCTCACCTTCACCTTCACATCAGGTTCAAGTGCCTGCACCTCGTCTGGGTTTAAAATTTTTGCTTCAATACCATATTGATTTGCCAGGTGAGCGGTCTCTGCTTCTTCGTGCTCAGTCTCTTCAGTCTGATATAGCATCATTAAACCCCGCTCATGAAAACCAAAATCGAATGGTAAATCGTTGGCCCATTCCCGGTAATGTGCCTTACTCAGAAGACTAAGTTCTTTGAGAGCAGGTATTGATTTAGAGACCTTCTCTTTGTTTGCGCTTTTATAAAAAAGATAACCCCAACGAAGAAGCTCAGAACTCAATCTCGGTCTAACATAAAACGGGCTCTCGGAGTTGAACATCCACCGAATTCCCTTTGAGATCATTCCGGGAGCAGCAAGAGGAATAAAGTGACTCGGCACAATCATGCCCGCATTTCCAAACGAACATCCTTGCTTGAGATTTCCTTTGTCTATGATAGTTACTTTATGCCCTGCTTTTGTCAGGTAGTAAGCAGCCGAAAGGCCGATGATGCCACCTCCAATTATCCCTATCTTCATATTAGATTACCTGAAAGCCATGCGCATAAGGATCGTCATCATCGATGGTGATGGTGTTATAGCCGGTCACTCTCGCCCAACCTTCAATACTGGGAATGATGGCAGGTTTGCTTTGCAAATCTGTTACCTCTTCGATTCGCCCAATGAATTTTGAACCTATAATACTTTCATGAATAAAAGGTTCGCCTTGTTTCAATTTGCCTTTAGCGTACCATTGTGCGAGCCTGGCAGAGGTGCCCGTGCCGCAGGGTGATCTGTCTATTGCCTTCTCACCATACAACACTGCATTGCGTGCAGTCGAGGTAGGATCAATGGGTTTACCTGTCCAGAGAATATGACTACATCCTCTGATCGTTGAGTTTTCGGGATGCTCAAACTTGTAATTTGCATTGATATTGTCCCTAAGCTCTCGACCCCAGCTGATGAGTTGATCTGCAGAATAATTCTCTAGTCCTTTGAAGTTTTCCTGCACATCTACGATCGCATAGAAGTTGCCACCATACGACACATCAATTGCTAGTTCGCCTAACGCACACGAAGCTTTGATGTTCTCAGCAGCCAGGTAGGCCTTTACGTTTTTTAGCTTAACCGACTTTACCTTTCTTCCCTCCTGCTGATATTCAATCGTGACTAAACCGGCTGGTGTCTCCAGCCTTAGTTTCCCGGGTTGCTTGGGAATTACCAATCCTTGTTCAATTGCTATCGTCACCGTGCCAATCGTTCCATGCCCACACATTGGCAGACAGCCACTGGTTTCTATAAAAAGAACACCAATATCGTTTTGTGGGTCTGAGGGTGGATAGAGAATACTTCCGCTCATCATGTCGTGACCTCTCGGTTCGAACATCAGTCCCTTCCGAATCCAGTCAAACTCACGGAGAAAATGCTGACGCTTCTCACTCATGTTCGCACCCTCCAATAGCGGACCACCCCCCGCTACCAACCTGACGGGATTGCCACAGGTATGCGCATCAATGCAAAAAAAAGTTTTATTCATAATTCTTCACCGCTGGGACGCGAAGCCGTTATTTCTTCCAATCTCCGTTATAAATCCTCCAGATACCCAACGGGTTTCCATTCTTGAGCTCATCTGGAAGTAGTGCGTCAGGGAAGTTTTGGTAAGATACTGGCCTGGCAAAACGCTTCAGCGCATCGGTACCTACGGCAGTAAACCGTGAATCTGTAGTGGCAGGAAACGGCCCTCCGTGATTTTGAGAAGGACAAACCTCCACTCCTGTAGGCACTCCGTTGATTATGAGTCGGCCTGCTTTTTCGGTAAGTATGTTCAGCAGGCTTGGATGCTTGCTCACTTCACTCTCCTCACCAATTACACTTGAGGTCAGTTGTCCGTGCACATGGCTAACTACAGAGTTGAGCTCTGTCATATCCTTACAGCGGATGATCAGTGAGAATGGGCCAAATACCTCCTCTGCTAGTGAAGGATTTTTAAGAAACTCTGCCGCGGGGGCTGACGCCACTGTTGGTCGGCCCTGGTTTTTATCTCCTTTTGATGATTCGGTTGCCGCCTGTACTTCCAATTTCACTCCTTTTTGAGCCAAAGCCTCCGCCATCTTCTTCACGTAGTTGGCAGCGATACCTTCGTGCAACATTAGCCCAGGAACAGCTTTTGAAATCTCAGAAGAAAGTTCAGTTATGAATTGCTCCAGGCCTTTTCCTTCCACCGCTAATATCAGACCTGGGTTAGTACAGAATTGCCCCACACCAAGTGTGATTGAACCAGCGAGGAGTGCTGCAGTCCCCTTTGCATTTTTCTCCAACGATTCCGGCAACAATACAACTGGGTTTATACTACTCATCTCGGCAAAGACAGGAATCGGTACTTCGCGTTGGTTTGCCAAATCAAACAAGGCTTTTCCGCCTGCAAATGAACCCGTGAATCCTACCGCTTTTACGCGAGGATGTTTTACCAATGCCTGACCCACTTCAAAACCTGCGCCATGCAGGTGTTGAAATACTCCTTTTGGCATTCCACTTGTCTGCATGGCTTTGAATATTGCCTTCGCTACCAACTCAGAAGTTTTTGCATGGGCGGGGTGAGCCTTTATTATCACAGGACATCCGGCAGCTAGCGCAGAGGCTGTATCTCCACCTGCAGTAGAGTAGGCCAAAGGAAAGTTGGCCGCACCAAACACGACCACAGGTCCGAGTGCAACTAGCTTCTTTCTTATATCCGGTTTAGGTGCCGGAGTGCGATCGGGAATCGCTGTATCTACTCTGGCTTCAACCCAAGAGCCTTCTTCTATGTAGTCGGCAAACATTCTGCAGTGACCAGTCGTTCTACCACGTTCACCTATGATTCTTGCCTCAGGCAAGTTGGTTTCCGACATCGCTGTTTTTACCAACTCATCCCCCAAACCTTCAATTTCATCAGCGACAGCTCTCAAAAAAGCTGCCTTCTTTTTACCGCTGAAATTTTTGTAAGAAAGAAACGCAACATGCGCCTCCTGAACTGCTGAATCTACTTCTGAAAGGGTGGCATCTTTAAATGACATCTCTGATTGGTTTTATTGAAAAAAAGTACTTGGGGTTCGCAAAGTTAAGTTGCGGGCCTATTACCCAATTGTAATTACAAAGATGGTCGTGATTTAATTCCATCACGAATGATCTTCAGAATTCGCTCACGCTCTTCACCTATTAAAGGAAGCCTAGGTGGGCGCACTTGTTCTGATCCAATTCCAGCTTCGGCTTCTGCCAGCTTGATGTATTGCACCAACTTTGGATGAATATCGAGCTCAAGCAATGGAAGGAACCAACGATAAATTTTTCGTGCTTCCTCGTATTTTCCTTGCTGCACCAATTCGTAAATGACCACGGTCTCTTTTGGAAATGCACATACCAGTCCGGCTACCCAGCCCACAGCTCCCATCACAAGTTCTTCCATTGCAAGTGTATCTACCCCACACAGTATCTTGAACCGGTCACCAAAACGATTTATCATTCTTGTGACGTTCGAGATATCGCGTGTAGATTCTTTTACAGCCTGAATATTTTTTATCTCAACCAAGTCGGCAAACATATCTAGTGTAACTTCAGTTTTGTAGTCAACTGGATTGTTATAAATCATTATTGGAAGGTTGGTCGATTCAGCGACAGCTCTAAAGTAAGCAACTGTCTCGCGATGGTCGGTTTTATACCTCATCGGGGGTAACAGCATCAGACCCGAAGCTCCTACTTTGGCAGCCTGGCTCGCTTGCTTCACTGCTTCGGCCGTACTTCCCTCAGCGATGTTCATCACCACGGGCACTTTTCCGTTCACCTTATCTACACAGAACTTTACCAATTCGAATTTCTCATCGTTGGTTAAAACGCTTGACTCTCCCAGGGTTCCGCCAAGGATTACTCCGTGTACACCTGCTGCAAGCTGTGCATTCAGGTTCTTCTCGAAGAGTGGCAGATCTAATTTATCGTCAGAGGTAAACTTTGTAGTAAGTGCAGGAAAAACTCCTTTCCATTCAAAATTCATGGCACAAGTGGTTTAAATGAGGCTCAAATTTAAGGCACAGAATCCGAACAGGTGACTACGTCAAATAGTCAATTCTAATATTATTTTGACTACTTTTGAAAGGGTTGAGCCCAATAATTGGTCAAAATACGTCAATCGTGAAAGTAGTACCGTTCAAAGTTCCCCATACGCGAAGAGAAGCATTCAGAGTACAGGAAGACCACCTGCCCTACTTTTATGATAAGCTTCATCATCATGTGGAAATTCAGCTGATGTTGATCGAGGCAAGTGAAGGTACTCTCATCGCTGGTGACTATGTGGGGAGGTTTGAACCAGGCGACCTTTTCTTGTTGGGCAGCAACCAGGCTCACGTTTTCAGAAATGATGAACGTTACTACAAAAGCGGAACTCGTCAGGCAAAGTCACTATCAATCTATTTTGACGAATCTTACTTGGGTGAACATTTCTGGGAGTTGGAAGAAATGGACGCCATTCGCAGATTTCTTCAGGAAACGGGAAGGGGTTATCGCATATTGAATGATACCCGGGCAGAAATTCTGGCACTGATCAAATCCATTCGGCAGAATAATGATGCATCGAAAGTCATCAACTTCCTGGCTATCCTCAACCTATTGACGCAGTCGCCCGACCTTGTTCCTTTGAGTGTAACAGCGTCACTGGAAACATATAGCCAAAATGAAGGGCGAAGGATGAACGCGATTCTTCAGTTCACCTTTCAACAAAGTCACAGAAAAATTTATATCGATGAAGTAGCTAAAATAGCTCACTTGTCGGTTGAAGCATTTTGCCGATACTTCAAAACCAGAACCGGAAAGACGTACACCAATTTTTTAAATGAAGTGCGCATCAGCAACGCTTGCAAGCTGATTATTGATAAAGACCTGAGCATCCAGGACGTGTGTTACAAATCCGGATTTGCCAATTTGTCCAATTTCAATCGTGCCTTTAAACGCGTGACAGGAAAAACACCTTCGCGGTATATTGTTTAGGGTCGGTTGATATTCAAAGTGTATTCGGCTCGGACTGGAGCGTTTCCAGTATTAATCCCTTCGACTACCACCCGATAAGTAGTCTCCAGATCGGCAGCATAAAATGTAACAGATCCTCTTCCCGTGATTGGGTCAGTGATGACTTCCGAATTCCAATACACCGTAGAACGAAAATCGGATCCCAAGTCATCTGAAGAAACTGAATAGTCTGGCGAGGTAAAGCGGTTCACAGGAGTAAAACCCCTAACAATGGATGTTGTTGCTGATTCTTTCGGTTCATAAGCGATGTCAGAACCTTGTTTCAAGTAAACAGCGATAACTCCAGCCACAGCCTGCGACCCGTATAATACATTAAGGCGAGTGGTTACTTCCACTCTTTCTACAGTATTCGGATCGATCATTGACAATGTTGAAGTTGGGTCACCAGCAAGAGGAACATCATTTATAGTTACCAGCATATCTGCTTGATTGAGCACTGATAAGTTACCCGTTCTCAACACTCTGCCTTCAGGGATAATTTTATAAAGACTATAAATGATGCTTGGATACGACTTATTGATGTCCTTCTCCTCCAACACGCGATCGGGACGGCCATAGGTGCTTCTAAACTTCGGCATATCAATCCTGCCATCCTCGATAATAACCTCATTTAGTATTCTCGTTCCCTCTGTCAACTTGTAGGTATTCAGCATTCGCTGAGGAACATTTGTTTTAATTGTCTGGAAATAGAGTTCAGCTTTGGGCAGCACAATTGGGGGAGCCTTTCGTGGAATCAAGGTAACATGATCGAGCGGCCTATTCTTTCGATCCCTTGCCTCAAACACAAATGCTCGGGAGCCAAAGAAATCCAATCCTGAAATATCAAAACTGCCATCAGCTTCCGTTTCGAACTGGTACATCTGTTTAGTCTGCCAATCGACAAGTGTCACCACCGCCTGCTTACCACGTCCTTTTTTGTCCTCAACTGTTCCATGCAAGGCTATTCCATTTTCAATGGGAAATTTTAGTTCAGAAGGTATGACCGTTGACTGTTCTGCCATCTGAAAACATTCGATAATGTCTTCAGACATAATTGGACTCACTTGCTTCTCATCTACCACCGAAACGGAGAGGTGTGCTGCAACAGCATTTTGTTGAGAGTCACTTGTTTTAAAATTTAATGTAATCTTCTCACGCGGAGCGTAACTGTCCTTGCCTGCCGCAATCAAAACTCCGGAATCTGGAGGCTTGCGAAACGGTTGTTTGGCGGCAAGTTTATCCTCAATATTTACTATTGGAATAGATTTATAGTAGATTCCGTCTTCCTCAAAATTGAGACTCAGGTTTGTGTAAGTTCTAAGGAAGTAGTTACCAGTCTCAAGTGAATCAGGTATCACCATTTCACCGTATGCAAATTCATTATTTATAGGAAGTGACTGTGAAACCATGATATCTGACAGTGGCGAAATCAAATCAACATACAACACACGACTTAGTGAATCCCTCAAAGACTGTTTTGCTAAATCGACATAGACCTTGTACCAAATCGTTTCACCTTTAACGTAATGTGGTTTATCACAATGAACATAAAATCTTTCGCGTAAGGCTTCTATGTCCCAATTGCCAAATTTAATTGAAGGGTTCTCGGGCGGACTGTAATCACTGGGGAGCAAACGAACCAGCCAATTTGAGTTCATATCTCCAGACGTTATCAGATTTTGAGGATTCAAAGGCACCCCTGATTCATCAACTGTGACAAACGCTCCTCGCACTGCCAGCCAACTAACAGGAAAGCCAATATCTTCGTATGCACGAATGACAGATCTTGATTTTTGATAATGAACCTCCATCCTTCCATTGATGGCGATTGTCCATGTTCCACTCCCGCTTTTCGAAAACATTCCAATCGTATCGCAGTCGATAATCGAACTACCATAGGCTCGTCTGAAATTATCAGTCCCTTCCAGGTAGGTGTTTGCCTGATTGCCACCCGGGTTGTCGGTATAAAGCTTGAAACCTTTTCCGGAAATCTGCTTGTCGATAATTGACTTAAATAAATACCGGCTTGATCGAGTGTACGCAGTCAGTCGGTTAGCCGCCCATCGATATGAATCTTGTGGTGAAGTAGGTGTCTTTTCACTGAAGTAAACGCTGGCGAATATTTCATAGCCCATCGCATTTAATGCTGATCTCTTCAAAAAAAGTTTTATATCATAACCAAGATAATCGTTGGATACCTGCAGAGGCAGTGTCGCGGTCACAAGCGTTTCCTTTCCTTGATCCTCAAACTCCAACACCCAGGGGTTGACAATTCTCGCCTGCCGAGACAATGCGTACTCACCCAGAACAATTTTTTCAAACGTGCGAAGATTTCGTTCCCAGTTGCGATCTTCTTTTGATTGTACTACAACTTCATCGAGTTGTGTATTGTCTGGCGAAAGTTGAATGGGCTCAAGATCCAATGACTTGTCCACGATAAGAGTTTGTATTGAAAACTCATATCCAACGTGCGATACCGCCAACTCGAGTTTGCCCGTTGGAACCTCGAGCTTAAAATGACCGGCATCATTAGTTGATGTACCAATAGTAGTCTGATTGATAAAAACGTTGGCATATGGGATTGCCTCGCCAGTAGCCTTATCAACTACGGTACCTAGTATTGACACATTCTGGCTGTAAGCAATTGAGTTAAAAGCGAGGAAAACAAACAATCCGCATCCTCTAATCATTTCGAATGGTTATATATCTAACAGTGCGAACAGGTCTTCCATTTTTTGTAAGCCCTTCCACTTCTATGCGGTAAGAGGTTTCCAAGTCGGCAGCAAAAAACGATAGCGATGTCTCATGTGAAGTACCTGAAACTACCGTTGGATTCCAGTATATCGTAGCGCGATAGTCACCTCGTGAGGTATCTTCACTAGGCAAATCGTAACGTGGGCTACTAAAATCTCTAGAGATATCAAACCCTTTGATGTTCAATGTCACAAAATTCGGATCTTGTGGCCTGGACTCAATCTCCGCGCCCGTCTTGGTGTAGATAGAGAGAACACCGCCAGCTCCTTGTGCTCCGTGCATTGGGTTAATGCGCGTGGTCAATTCTATTCTTACGATTGTTGCCGGATCGATCGAAGACAGTACTGTATGTGCTTCACCTACCGCAGCAACATTGTTAATCAATATCAAGGGTGGAGGAGGGGTACCCATGGAAGAATTTCGAGCGCGTTCTGTATAAATCGCCCAAACCGGTCTTCCAGAGGCATCAATTTGATTTGTCTCTCTCGCCACAAATCCTGGAAGCTGTCCGTTTAGGGTATATAGTAAATTTCCATAACTGGTATTTAAGTGTCTAGCATCCAGTACGTAATCTGCTTGACCATAAGATTCCGCATATCGTTGCACCGCATCTTCATCAATCCGTGTATCTTTAATCTCCACTTCCTCAAGTACCATAACTCCTTTTGGCACTTCATATTCCGAAATAATCCTCTGATGCGATTCGGTAGACTCAATTGGCAATAATACCGAGCCAGTAATTTCTTGACCCAAAGGAAGCCCACTATCTAATAACTCAAGCTTACCCAACTTACCACTCCCCTTCTCTTTGCCACTTACCTTCACCATGAGTTGCGTACTGTCAAATGCTTGTATACCTGAGATTGTAAACATCCCCAGCGAATCCGTTTCAGTGAGGAAAAAATTTTTGGGTTTTACCTGAATAACATCCAAAAGAGCGGAGACAGGCTTACCACGATCGTTGGTGAGACGCCCTTTCACGGTTACACCATATTCAACAGGAAGAAGGTTATCAATTATAACTTCGCCCGTTGGAATTACTTCTAGCCTTTGTTTAATATTTTCAGCCTGAGCTACCGGCACCACCTGCGCAGCATCGGTCACAGTCACAGAAAGTAGCGCTTCAATTGGATCGCCAGCTAGTGTCAGGGTAGACAAACTCAAATTGACCTTTTCGCGGGTATGATAAACGTCTTTGTCTGTTGCTATGATGACTTCATCGGACAACAACTCTGATCGGTCTCCAACAGAAGAATTTACCTTGTCGGTGATGTTGAGTAAAGCAAAAGGCCTGACGAATATCCCATCCTGATAATTCCTGCTCCAGTTGGTATATGATCTTAAATAATAAGCGCCTGAAGGCAGCGAGTCACTCAAAATGAAATCTCCGTGAGCAGTACCCTCATCAATGTTCAACATCTTCGATTGAATAATTTTCTTTTCTGCATTTATCAGGTCCACATACAACACCCTGCTTAATGAGTCCTTAAGGATAGGTTCTGCATAATTGATGTGGGCAGCAAACCATAATGGCTCTCCCTGATAATAGTATGGTTTGTCAGTATGTAAATAGATTTTTTCTTTGAACCGATCGATGGAAATGATTTCATCCTTTCGTAATTCTATTTTCCCCTTTTCATAATTAAGAGGCAGCATGTACGAGACACGCTGATCGCTCATATCACCGGAGGTAATCACTTTGGTAGGATCAATTGGCAGTCCTTCTCTAGTGACAGTCACTTTGCCTCCTTCCAACTGTATCCAACTCACCTTGTAGCCCATATCGCGATAAACGCGAGGTAGAGATCGCTCATTGTAATTATGAATTTCAACTCGGCCCGGCATGTTGATATCATACAGGTCGGGCAGACTATTCTTACTTACAATACTAATCGTGTCATAGTGCATCAAAACTTGCGCAAACGACTCTTCGAACATTAACGAACGGGAAGTAGCATTCTCCAAGCCTGGTCTCTCGGTGTATAAATGAAACTTTTCACCAGCAATGCGATGATCGATAATCGCTTTGAACAGATGTTGGGTGGAACCCAGATAAGCTTGTTGCCTGTTGGCCATCCACTTTTTAGTAGTTGCTTCATCAGGTTGACCTAATTGTTCAAAACGAACCTTGCCTTCGATGAGATAACCTTGTGCGCTCTTCCAAAAATCTCCGAGGAAAAATTCAATGCGGTACCCTAACGCGTTGTTCTCTATTTCAAGAGGCACATCCGCTTTGGCAGTAAGTTGTTTGCCTTTTTCCTTTGTTGAAAAATCCAGCACCCAAGGGTTTATAATTTTACACTCGCTGGCAATTTCATCATCACCAAGAAATATTCGTTCAAATTTTTTGAATTGCTTCTCCCATGTTTTATCTCGAGATGCCTTCACTTGCACCTCAGAAAGCTGCTGCTCCGCTGGCGTCAATGCAATAGTTCCTATTTCGTTGACACCTTCCTTCACCGTGACGTCAACTTTGCCCAACTTATAGCCAACAAACGAAAACAGAAGCTCAACCTCTCCGGTTGGTGCCCCCTTGAGTTCAAAGAGGCCCTCCCCGTCTGCCGCGGTGCCTACTGTCGTTCTATCTATAAATATGTTAGCGAAAGAAAGTGGTGAGTTGTCAGTAGCGTCAACTACTCGCCCTCTCACTACAGACTGAGCACTTACCCCCAGGCAACTCAACAGCAAGCCAAGAACCAGCAGTTTCCTAATCATTCCGAACAGTGATAAACTGCGTTGCATAAATTGGCTCATTATTTTCATCCACTCCTTGAGCTTCGATTTTGTAAGTGGATTCCAGATCGGCAGCGTAAAAAGAAACTGGTACCTGATCATTTGCAATTTTCAGATTTGGTTCCCAGAACATAATCGATCTCAAATCTACGTTAGGGTGACCCGCCTTTTCACCGTAATCAGGGCTCTGAAGTGGTCGATAACTCTCATAGCCATCCACCCTAAAAAACTTCGCAGTATCGACTACCGGAGAATCAACCGTGCCTTTAAGATACACGGCCACTACTCCTGAAGACCCATATGATCCATAAAGGGGGTTAAGTCTTTTAGTCAGTTCTATTCTTTCAACTGTATTTGGGTCAATGCGCGCAAGTACATCACCTGCATCGCCAACCTGTGGCACATCATTGACAGTTACCAGAACTGGGCTTGTATTTGAAACTGACAGCCCCACTGACCTTAAAAACACGACCCTTCCTGTAGAGGGATATGCTTCGACAAAGAGCCCAGGCATTGCCCCTATTAGAGAATACAATATGTTTACTTGCTGCATCCTGAGGTCCTTCGCTTGTAGCACTTTGTCCGGAGCTCCATATGTGCTCTTTTTTGGCACGGACTCAATCCTCGTATCTCGGATGGTGATCTCTCTCAATATTTTCACATCCTTCGGGACCTCGTATTCAGAAATGACTCTTTGAGGAGACTCCGTTACAAGCACATCGAGCGAACCAAGGTCTTTGTCATAATTTCTCACAAAGGGATGATCTCTGCTATCTAGTATTATCTTTCCTTTTTCAAGATTTTTAGAAGAAGTGGAATAAAAAATTCTTGTGCTGTCATAAAAATCAAAGCCGGTCACCTCAAACCGTCCGTCTTCTCCAGTCTCAACCATTCCCGCATTGTTTGACTTCCACTGCACCAGATTCAAATCCGTCTTTGCGGGCTTTCCCTTCTCATCAAAGTATGTCCCTTGTACAGTAATGCCGCGTTCCACCGGGTATCTTAGCATTTGTGGAATGTCTATTTCAAAATCATCAATGTTATAATCGTCCACTATGGACGAACGCTTGATCGGCACCACCTGACTCGCATCGGTAACTGATACTGAAAGATTGCCTTTAATGGGTTTCCCGTCTTCATCGTTCACCGCAATTTTTAGTGTTACCTTCTCTCGCGTGGCATATACTTTTTTATCTGTTTCGATTACTATTCGACTGTTAGCCTCAGTATCCCACACCGCCTGAGATGCATCTACTTTCTCTGTGATACCTAGTATCGGTATATGCTTCACATATAATTGCCCATCGCCAAAGTTGCGTTGAAGGCTTGTATATGCCCGAAGAAAGTAGTCCCCTCTCTTCAATGTGTCAGGTAAAATGAAATCGCCTACCGCCATACCACTTTCGATCTTCACCATCTTTTCCATCACAATCTCCTTCTCCGGTGAAATCAACTCCACGTACAAAACCTTGCTCAATGAATCTCTCAGCGATAAGTCATAATAATTAACATACGCTTTGAACCACATGGGCTCGCCCTGATAGTAATAGGGCTTATCGGTATGAACATATACTTTTTCGTAGTATCGCTTCATCAACTCTGCGAACACTTCACCGATGTCTCCCTCTATCGGTTCGTAGTCGAAGGGAAGGCGATGCGTGGCCATCGGACCGGAAACTTTCAACTGGTCTCCGTTCAGCAACAAACCATTTGCACTCACATCCAGAGTACCATTCGCGGATAGTTGACTTTTCTTTCCACGGTAGTTCACCTCAGTAGGTCCCGGTAATGTCATTCGGTAGTAGCCATCAAGATTGGTTTCAGCAATCAGACTTGCTCGTTCTACTGCCTGTCCATTCACTTTGACTTCATATCCAACATCTGAATCGCTTGCCAGCGTGGTCAACCAATGACGCAATGATCCCTCGAAGACATCTTTTCTTTTTTGCTCCCACTCCACCTGTTGACTTAGCTCTGCATCTCTCAACCCTTGAAACCTGGTAAACTTCTTCTTTGAGTCAAGTTGGTAAGACACCACGCGGTAGCCGATATCCACTTGGTCCGACAAACTAACCTTCAATCCTTCCGTTTTCTTTTTTAAAGGAGTAAGCTCAAGGTTAAGCGTATAAGCCTTGCCGGCTTCAATTCGCATCGGAGAAGAATACAATTCATACCCCTCCTTATATAAGACCAAGGAAAGAAACCCACTGACAGGACGTTCTATCCAGAAATGCCCCTCTTCATCTGTGGTTGAATAAACTGAGCATTGATCGAAGAATACTTCTACTCCGGTGATCGGTTTATTCTTACTAGCTTCGACTACCGTACCGGAGACCTGTGAGAATGTAGTGTGGAATCCACACGTAATAACTGCTACTATAGTAACCCAAATAGGGTTATACAACTTAGTAGGTAATCGCATTGGCAAACGGTTTTGGAGTATCGATACATTAAACCTTTACCCCAATAAATTACCAAATATTCAGAATTTTCCAATAAGAAAATTGCAACACTTTGAGTTGCAATATCTTTGCCTTCTTATAGAATCAAAATTACCACCCAATTCTAGGCAGTCTTTAGTGTTACAACAGTAATTTCTGGGGGAATTCCCACGCGGCCCGGATAGCCGATAAATCCAAAACCACGGTTAACATATAGATATTGTTGGCTTTCCTGGTACAAGCCTGCCCACTGCTTGTATATATATTGAGAGGGACTCCATTTGAACCCTCCGATCTCCACGCCAAACTGAAATCCATGCGTGTGACCAGCGAACATCACATCAATATCCCCATATTCCGGCCTTACCTGGGCATCCCAATGGCTTGGATCATGACTTAGCAATAATTTTACTGTCGCATCCTCTGTGCCTGCATAGGCTTGGTTCAATTTTCCATATTTTGAAAACCGACCAGCTCCCCAATTTTCATTGCCAATGATCGCAATCTTATCACCACCTTGTTCCAACCATCTATGCTCGTTCATCAGCAAATCAAATCCAAGTTCTTTGTGGGCCGCAATCAGATCCTGAAAGTTTTGGACTTTAGCATTTGCACTTTGCCACTGGTAATAATCTCCGTAGTCGTGATTTCCGGTGACCGAAAATACACCGAGCGGAGCTTTCACCTTATTAAATATGTCGATGTAATCCCTTACCTCAGAAGATTTGTTATTCACAAGATCACCCGTGAAAAAGATAACATCTGGCTTCTCTTTCAATAGTAGATCGATCCCACCCTTAACAGCCGTTTTATTGAAAAAACTTCCGGAGTGGATATCCGAGATTTGCACAATCTGAATGCCATCAAAAGACTTCGGGAGGTTCGGAAGATTGATCGTCAATCGCTTGATCCTGTAATCATGTGCACCGGAGATAATACCATAAGTGAAAGCACCAAAAGGAATGCTGGCCGCCACCAGCGCAGTCTTCGATAAAAACTCAGACCTTGGGATTACTTCACCTGGTAACCCTGACGCCTTTTCTTTACCAAACATCGAGGCTACATATCTCACACCTCGTTGGATATCATCCGCAAAGAGAATCACTACAGCAAAAACTTTGGAGAAGTATACCGTTACAACGCCTGTGATCATCCAATTACGAAGGTTGGCACTTATTGCATAAGGATTACCAAGCGCCCACCAAAGCAATGCGGCTACGCTCAAAATGGTTGGTATCCAAAACGCCAGCCTGAAGCCGGTTTTGGCTAATGGTGTCCAAGTCTTGCTGACTGTCAATACCGCCTGAAATACGTAGTAATCAATGGCGATAAACACCAGAATAAAAATGAACACCATAGTAAGTCGTTGTAAAATCATTGTATAAAAAAAGACCGCAGTCCTCTAACAACAAGGACGCGGTCTTTAAGGTTTTAGTCTATCGCAATTTTATCCGATCCCTAATCTCCTGTTCAATTTTTCAACCAACAGGTACATTACCGGCACTACCACCAGCGTAAGGAATGTAGCGAATGTAAGACCATATATAATAGTCCATGAAAGAGGTCCCCAGAACATTACGCTATCACCACCTATGTAGAAGTCGGAATCATATACATTGAAAAACTTAATAAAGTCAATGTTGATACCCACTGCAAGCGGAATAAGTCCCAACACCGTGGTAATGGCTGTCAACAACACAGGTCTCAACCTGGTTTTTCCTGCCTCTGCAATCGCCTCAATTACCTTTTCCATCGGCAGCTTGTCCAACCCCAACTCTTCTTTCATTCTTTTCTTCTTCAACTCAATAAAGTCGATCAATACGATCGCGTTGTTCACCACAACACCTGCCAGCGAGATGATACCAATCATAGTCATGATCACCACAAAGTCCATCCTGAAGATCAAAAGACCAAGAAACACCCCGATTGTACTGAACACAACCGATGTCATGATAATCAATGGAGCTGTTATCTTGTTGAACTGTGCCACGATGATCAAGAAGATTAAGAATACCGCCAACAACAATGCACGTCCAAGGAAACTAAACTCCTCAGCTTGCTTCTCCTGCTCTCCACCAAATTTAAATGAGTAGCCTGGAGGCATTTTAAAATCAGCTAACAACACCTTGATCTGATCGTTGATCTCTGTTGGGTTATAACCGTTAAGCACATTGGAAGTGATTGTAATCATCCTCTTCAAATCCTTTCTCTTAACCGATCCATAAGTGGAAGTCAACTCGGCTTGCGCAACCGATGAGATAGGCACTTGGGCAATCTTTCCGCTTGATTGATCGCGGAACGTGATGCTCTTGTTCATCAACGCATCCACATCATATCGATACTTATCGTCAAGTCGAAGTTGAATTTTATAGTCGTCTTCACCTTGCTTGTATTTCGAAACTTCTTTTCCGAACAATGACGTACGCACTTCGTTTGCTACAGAGTAGGTTGACAACCCGAATCTTCTCGCCTTCTCACGATCGATATCCACGATCAATTCTGGCTTTCCAGTCTCAAGATCAGTCTTTAACTTTTCAATCCCTGGAATACCCGATTCATTGATCGACTTTTTCATGTTTTCCGCCAAGCGAGTAAGTGTCAAATAGTCGTCACCAGAAAGTTCAATTTGAATGGGTTTACCTGTTGGAGGTCCGTCTGCATTTTTATCCACAGTCACGGTTACACCAGGATATCCTTTGATACCTTCACGAACTTCATTCAAGATGTCATTCGTGTTTATTCCGTTTCTGTATTTGAAGTCAACAAAATTGACGGTAACACGTGCCTTGTTGGGCGACTCCGCCTGACCAATATTAGAAGGATCGTTAGGATCACCGGTACCTTGCCCCACGTTTCCGATCACCGACTCTACGATGCTTCGATAAGGCTTAATCAATTCGATCACCTTATCCTCCACTTGTAGTGCAAATTGATTAGTCTCTTCAATGTCAGTACCCACTGGATACTCAATGAAGACGTTGATGTATTTTGGTACGTTCACCGGGAAATAAATCACCTTTGGAGGAAATACTCCCATCAAAACAAATGACAAGATGAGTGTTAGTACTGCACCACCGAAGAACCATCTTGGGTTTTTACCCTTAAGTGCAAATGCAATCAGTCTTGAATACTGAGCCTCCAATCGTGGCAACAAGTTAGTCTGGAACTTGTGCGAAGCTGGCACAAACATGAACACATTTAAAAGTGTAAGTAATGCCAGTGATACCAGAATATTTCCAATCCAGAAAATCTGCATTAAGATGATCAATACACCCAATCCAAAGTAAATCGCTACCCGTTTCCACATCTTCTTTTTGTTGATGACGGTAGCATTCTCATGCTTCATCGCCATAGATGCAATCACTGGCACGATAACCAATCCAACAAAAAGTGATGATGATAGCACAATGATCAATGTGATAGGCAAGTATTTCATAAACTCACCCATGATACCCGGCCACATCGCTAACGGCAAGAATGCCGCAAGCGTAGTTGCTGTAGATGCAATGATTGGCCATGCAATCTCACCCACACCCAATTTTGCAGCGCTCGTAATATCATAACCTTCTTCGTAGAGACGGTACACGTTCTCCACTACCACAATACCATTATCCACCAACATACCCAGGGCCATGATCATCCCGAACAACACCATCATATTAATTGTGTAGCCTATCGCACCAAGGATAAGGAACGACAAGAACATGGACAGCGGAATCGCGATACCAACAAATAGCGCATTGCGGGTTCCAAGGAACAGCATCAACACACTCACCACTACAATCACACCCGAAATGATGTTGTTCTCCAAGCTGCTCACCATCTCTTTGGTAAATGACGATTGGTCATTGGTGATCAACACATCCAGGTCCGGAGGAAATACTTCAGCCTTCGCCTTCGCTAATATCACATTCACCTTGTCAGTTGCTGCCAAAAGATTTTGACCGCTGCGTTTGATTACATCCACCATCACAACTGGCTTTTTTTCCAAACGAGCATAGCTCAACTTCTCCACGTAGTCGAACTCTACACTAGCAACATCGCGCAAATAAACAATGTTACCTTTCTCATGCTTCACAATGATATTTTCAATCTGTCGCGGATCAGAAAATTCACCCACCACACGCAGCGTTCTTCTTATACCATCATCAAGAATATTACCACCTGATAGCGTAACGTTTTCTGCTTGAATCGCACTTTCAATATCTCCAAAGTTCAGCTTTCGTGCTTCCAGCAGATATGGATCTACCTTCACTTTTACTTCCTTCTCATCCACACCTCTGATTTCTACTTTGGAAATTTCGGTGATTCCTTCAATCTCGTCTTCCAGATACTCGGCATAGTCTTTCAACTGCTCAAGTGAATAATTACCTGCGAGGTTAATATTCATGATCGGAAACTCCGAGAAGTTAAGTTCGAATACGTTGGGGTCGCTTGGCAGATCATCTGGAAGCTCTGGCTTCGCGCGATCTACTGCGTCCTTCACTTTCGTTAATGCATCCTCCACCTGAGTATCGGTGTTGAACTCAACAATGATAGTGGAGTAGTCCTGAACTGAAGTTGACTTGATATTGTCAACCTCTGAGATGGTATTAAGCTCCTTTTCAATCTCACGCGTCACCAGGTTCTCCATATCAATAGGAGAGTTACCAGGATAAGGCGTACCGATGTACACAACGGGCTGCTTAATTTCGGGATAACTGTCTTTAGGCAAACTCACATAGGTGAGAATTCCCATGACGGCAATAAGGAAAGCCAGAAATCCAACCGTTGTACGATTTTCAATCGCCAACGTGGTCAGCTTAAACTCCTTATCAACTTTTAATTCTTTATTGGTATTGTTGTCACTCATATTTTTAATAGTATGAGGTTATCAAATTATTTCTTAGCCACTTTTTCTGCAGACTCAGCCACGTCCGCCACATTCACGGCAACTCCTTCTGACAGATCGCGGAATCCTTTGTCCACAATCTGTTCGCTGCCCTTCAGTCCTTCGATGACTTCAGTTTCTGTTTCAGATGTGATACCCGCCTTCACATGCACTTTTCTGGCGATTGGTCCATTCTCTCTCTGCTCCACGATGTAGATATATTGTCCATCTTCATCTTTCTGAATCAAGCGAGTAGGTACCGCCAAAGCTTCCTGATTCACATAGTCGCGAAGTTGCAACACCACCACCTGGTTTGGCTTCACCACAAAGTCCACTTTAGGTAGCGTTACCTCCACCTCAAAGGTTCTGTTTTCAGTGTTAATCACCTGTCCAACTGAAGACACCACAGATGTAAGCTTCTTGTTAGACAAAGGGAACAAAATGTCCACTTTGTCACCGGCATTAAATCTTCCGATAAATCTTTCAGAAACATCAGCCTTCAAATACATCTCTTCTGTGCTTACAATTCTTACCAGCGGTACACCTGGCGCTGCCATCTCGCCTACTCTTGCAGGTAGTTGGTCGATAGTGCCAGAAAAAGGTGCTCTGATAATCGCCAGGTTCAACTGTGCATTGGCAGTCGCCAACTTGTTCTCAAGCGATTCTTTATTGTTTTTTGCTTGCAGGTACTGAACTTCGGTTCCTATTTTTTGCTCCCACAGTTTTGCTTGCTTTTCATACACCGTGGTCGCCAAGTCAAGAGAAGTTTTCAGTTCAGAGATAGTCTTTCGGATCACATCTGCATCCAACTCAACAAGAACCTGTCCGGCAGTTACACGTTGTCCTTCTCTTACAGGTATTCTTTTTATCTCGCCCGCAGTTTGAGCACTAAGCAGAACGTTTCTTCTTGATTCAACCGCACCCCTCACTTCCACTTTGTGTTCGAACGGCTGATGTTTTGCAACGAAAGTTGACACAAGGATTGCCTTGTTATTCTCTCTGGCAAACTCAGGATCTATTTCACTCAGCTCATTCTCCAGATTAACAATTTTCATTTTCAATTCCTGGAAATCAGCACGCGCCTTGTCCAGCTCCTCCTTTTTTTGAGCCAAACTCTTGTTCTCCTTCTCCTCGCCACAAGCAGCTGCGATGAAAAAGATAATTGGTAATAGTATGTATTTAGTCTTCATGGATGGGGTGTATTTCAATTGTTATCTTTTAGTTTACCAAACGCCTTCTCTAAGTCAACCTTAGCTACCAGGGCGTTATATACTGCACTATGGTAGTTTGTTTGAGCCTCTTTATAGGCTGCATCGGCATTCACTACTTCTATGTTTGATCCAACGCCAGCTTCGTATTTTATCTTTGCAACGCGATAAACGTTTTCTGCCAATTCCATATTCTCCCTTTGTGCTACCATATTATCAACACTCTTTTGAAGAGTCGTTCTGGCTTGTTTAATCTGCACATCAATATTCTTCTGTAATTGATCCTGGCTGATTTCTATTTGCTTAGCCTGCAAACGCTTTTGCTGGATCATCCTGCTCTTTCTAAGTCCATCAAAAATGGGCACGTTGAATCGCATACCCACAACGCCAAGCCCAAACCACTTGTCTCCAAAGCTGGTAAGATCGGAGAATGAACCTGCCCCAGTACTGGCTCCGAGTCTGCCATACAAATCGATCTTTGGCAAGTATTTCACCTGTGTGTTTTTTATGTCAAGATTCACAAGGTCAAGGTTGGTCTGCAACTGAGAGTATTCAATGCGATCATCGTAATTGAAGTCAGAGCCAAAGTTCTCATCCAATACATTGAATTCTATGTCAGCGATCCTGTCTTTCAGCTCCAGCGGATTATTTACATCCATACCCATTTGAAATTTCAAAAGTGCATAGCTCAACTCCAGAGCGCGGCCAAAATTTTCTTTCTCCACCTCCGCATTGTTGTATTGAACCTTAATTCGATCAACATCAATCTGTTCAGCAAATCCTGCCTGTTGCATGGCCTGGGTATCCCTCAACAAGGAGTCCAATCGCCCGTAAGTCTTTTCAATCAACTCCATCTGATCATGATTTACCAACGCCAGGTAGTAAGCTTTTGAAACTGCTTCGATCACGTCTATTTCTGATTTGATCTTGTCTTTTCTCGCCAACTCTGTATAGGTTCTTGATGCTTTCAATCCAACAAAATAGGATCCGTCAAATACCATCTGACTGAGATCTATACCAGCTGACCCATTGTAGGCCGGAGAAAACTGAACAGGTTGAAACGTACCCGGTTCGCCACCGAAAAATTCGGCAGGGATAAATGAAGTAGGAAGCTTAAAGTTATAGCTCAGATCTGCCGCTGCAGACAACTGTGGCAATCCATCCGCCAGAATTTCTCCTACTTTATAGCGAGAGATATCCAAGCTTAAGTCAGCATTCTTGATGTTCTGGTTATTGGTGATCGCGTATTGTATACATTCATCCAGCGACATCGACACCGGCGTTGATTGCGCCCCGGCTAAAGAGTAGGCTGAAATAAATATTAGTATGAGGTAAATACGTTTCATAGTTGGATAGTTGAATTCTCTTGAGGATTTATCTTTTGTTTATACTTCTCATAAAGCTTCTTGCCCTTTTCAGTAAAGAGGCCGTATAAAAAGTGTTCGAATATCTGCATCTGCACATCTGTCAACTCGTACCGGTCTTTTGGAAACACGGCTGGGTCGAATGGAAGCTGTATGGTTTCAAGGCGCAGAATAGAAATGATGTCCGTGTTGATCTCCGCCCTGAAATATCCCTCTTCCTTTCCCTGGTTGATCGAGCGTACTATCTGACTTCTGATCAACTCATTCTTGTACTGTATCCAAAGATTCCACGCATCGTGATGGTACTTCTGCAAATCGAACAGCAGTGAGGGGTTCATGTTCCTGAAGTTCTGCCTCAGGCATGCACTCAGCTTCACCATTTCCTCCACCGCATTCTTGGCTTCTTTGGCAATCTGGTCCAATTCCTCGCGATCGCGAAGAAGATGAGCCTCCGTCACCGAAAAAACCATTTCGTTTTTATCCTTGAAAAACTGGTAGAGTGTTTTCTTGGACACACCCAAATGGTTGGCGATGTTGTCCATCGACACGCTGCGTATACCATAGCGTAGGAATAGCTCGGTTGCCCCTCTTAAAATCTTGCTTTTTGTGTCTGTCAATTCCATAATTGGGCGCAAAACTATGGAAACTTTCAGGATATCCAAAGTTTCCAATGTTTACCGTGTCTTCTAACGCAGCTCGTTTTGGAAGGTTTAGGGAAATCGATGAAAAAATTATTAAGCGGAAAAAGACTTTACTGACCCGACTTCTCGGTTGGCTCATTCGGCCTGCCCCATCCGCATTTTTCACGCATCTTCTGCTTGAATTGCGACTTCTCTTCGTCAGTCATCCGATTCCACTTTTCGCGCCAATACGGTTTCCAATAGCCCCCTTTCTGATGGTGATGTTTTTTGCCGAAGGGCCACAATAGAATTTTCGACAATATTAAAAGTCCAAGCGCCTGCCAAAACGTGATTAGTGGGCCGCTGAACAATACAGGCACAAGCCAATTCCACAATAACTGTGTGACCAAACCTAACAGACCGATAAAAATCAGTCCCATGGCCACCATTTTTACTATCCAACCTCCTCGTTTCATAATTGTATTGTAATTTTTTGTTTATCGATCGTTAATTAAGTCGTCATAAAAGCTTTGCAATCGTTTACGCAGAGCCATTATGGCATATCTCTTTCGCGACAGCAATGTGTTGATAGAAACTCCCTCCTCTTCCGACAACTCTCTGAAACTCTTTTCTTCAATTTCATTTTGAATGAATACGTGCCGTTGCTCAGCAGGAAGATCATCCAGTGCCATAGTGATCTCATCCCAAATCGCCTCCTTCAGCAGAAGACTCTCGGGTGAGTTATCCAGATCCGGTAAAATTTCCTGTAATGTCAGTGGCCCCTCGTCATCTTGCCCTGTCGCCACGCCAAAGTCAGTACGCTGCGGGCGACTTGCGTCACGCCTGTACCTATCTATGATCTTGTTTCGGGCAACAGAGTAGAGCCAGGACGTAACCCTATCCAGGGACTCAATCGTCTCAAACCCGGCAACAAACTGATAGAACACATCCTGAAGTATATCCTCCGCCTCTTCCAACGAAGACACCCTTCCTTTGATAAACCCAAGAAGCTTGTCTTTCTCCTTCAGGAATGTGTTCTGCTTCAGTTGTTGCATACTCAAATCTATCGCCCTGGGTTCCATTGCTCAATCGCTACAATGGCATAGTCGATAGGATGGTTCAAATTATTGTAAAGTGAGTGAAAGTTCTGAACAATTCTTCCTGCTCAATTGAGCATCTTTGCCCAAATGGCGGTTGACTATCACTTTTTCAACTTTGAAGGAGCCCGCCTGGGTTATCAAAAATCCGGAACGGGTAGTTCAGCTTTGCTGATTTTTCACGGCTTTGGTCAAGATCACACCTCATTTTCTCCAATGACCGAGGCACTTGCTGGACATTATACCATTTACTCATTCGACTTGTTCTTTCACGGACAAAGTGTTTGGCCTTTTGATGATCACCCGCTAACAAAGAATCAATGGAATAGAATCATTTCCACTTTTCTAAGTGATCTGGAAATCGACCGTTTCAATTTGATGGGCTATAGCCTTGGCGGCAAATTTGTTTTGGCAACGTTGGAAACACTTTCATCGCGTGTAGACTCGGTTTTCCTTTTGGCCCCGGATGGAATTCACCTCAATTTATGGTATCGGTTGGCCACAGGAACACGGCTAATGCGATCGACACTCAAAAGCATGATCTACAAACCGGGGTTATTTACTGGCACGGCAAGTCTTGCGACTAGACTTGGTTTGGTGGACAAAGGCATTGCTCGATTTGCCAATACGCAAATGGATTCACTTGAGAAGAGACAACGGGTTTACTTGTCCTGGGTGGTTTTCCGAAAGCTGGCATTCGATATGAAACACATTGCCAGGTTGATGAATGCCAACACCATCAAGACATCTTTCTTTATCGGAAGGTTTGACAAGATGATTACTGAAAAAAGCATCAAACCTTTGCACACAAAACTCAAAAACTCCAAGCTGAAAATACTGGAGTCGGGACATACCACTCTGATTAGTCATACAGCGAAAGAATTTAGAAATATAGCGCCCGAAAAGCCCTGAAAATCGTTGTATTCATAGTACTTTTACCGCTCCAATACTTAACCACCAAATGATTCTATTTTTCCGTAAACCCACCGCAACCATCTATGCGGTGCAGGCTGCGCATTCCCTTTCCTCTGACGATATTCAAAAACTCACGTGGCTCTTTAGTGGAGCCATTTTTGATGAAAATGAAACCATTTCGGGTACTCTGGTGGGCCCAAGAAGAGAAATGGTCACACCCTGGAGTACCAATGCCGTGGAAATTACCCAGACCATGGGTATCAAAGGCATCATCAGAATTGAGGAATTCATCGAAGTAGCGGACGAAAAAGCGAAGCACGATCCGATGCTCCAACGAATTTATAATGGATTGGATCAGGACATCTTCACTATTGTGCACGAGCCGGACCCGATCATCGAGATCGACAACCTGAAACAATACAATGAGAAAGAAGGGCTCGCACTAAGCCAGGAAGAAATCGATTACCTCGAACAAGTAAGTGACCAGTTAGGTAGAAAATTAACTGACAGTGAAGTATTCGGCTTTTCACAAGTCAACTCAGAGCACTGCCGTCACAAAATATTCAACGGCACTTTTGTCATTGATGGAAAGGAAATGACGGAGACGCTCTTTCAACTCATCAAAAAGACTTCGAAGGAGAATCCCAACTTCATCGTCTCTGCTTACAAAGACAATGTTGCCTTCATCAAAGGTCCAAATATTGAGCAGTTTGCACCCAAGCGCCAAGATGTTCCAGACTATTTTGAAGTCAACGACATTGAGTCTGTCATATCTTTAAAGGCTGAGACCCATAATTTCCCAACCACGGTAGAGCCGTTCAACGGAGCCGCTACGGGATCGGGTGGAGAAATTCGCGATCGTCTCGCGGGTGGAAAAGGGTCGCTCCCACTTGCTGGTACAGCAGTCTACATCACGTCTTATCCTAGATTGGAGAATGGTCGCAGTTGGGAAAAGTCGTTCAAAGAGCGTCCATGGCTTTATCAAACACCTGCTGAAATTCTGATCAAAGCCTCTGATGGTGCAAGCGACTTTGGAAACAAATTTGGTCAGCCATTGATCGGTGGTAGTGTGCTCACCTTTGAACACTTTGAAAACGAAACCAAATACGGTTTTGACAAAGTGATCATGTTGGCTGGTGGTATTGGCTTTGGCAAGGAAAAGGAAAGTCAGAAAGAAAAACTAAAGACCGGTGACAAGATCGTGATGATGGGTGGCGACAACTACCGCATCGGGATGGGTGGTGGCGCGGTGTCATCCGTGGCTACAGGCGAATATGGTAATGCGATTGAGCTCAATGCCATTCAGCGATCCAACCCTGAGATGCAAAAGCGTGTGATGAACGCTATCCGTGCAATGGTGGAAATGAAAGATAATCCGATCGTTTCCATTCACGATCATGGTGCTGGCGGACATCTTAATTGCTTCTCAGAACTTCTCGAAGATACTGGTGGCACCATTGAAATTGACAAGCTACCTGTTGGCGACCCGACCCTTTCCGACAAGGAAATCATCAGCAATGAATCTCAGGAAAGAATGGGCATTGCGATTCACGAAAAAGATGTCGAGACACTTCAAAAAGTATCAGATCGCGAACGCGCACCGATGTACGTGGTAGGTACTGCTACGGGTGATCACCAACTTAAATTTGAAAGCAAGAAATCAAAACCGTTTGATCTTCAGGTGAGCCATTTGTTTGGCTCCTCACCAAAAACAATTCTCAACGACAATACACAGCCGAATCAATTCAAAGCGATAGGCTACGATAGTACTAAATGGGCCGACTATCTAAAAGATGTTCTCCAACTTGAAGCCGTAGCCTGCAAAGATTGGCTTACTAACAAAGTGGATCGTTGTGTGACGGGGAAAGTCGCAACACAACAAACCTGCGGAGAAATTCAACTTCCGTTGAACAATGTGTCGGTGATGGCATTGGATTTTTTGAGCAACAAAGGCGTGGCTACATCAATAGGTCATGCACCTTCCGCATCGCTTGTAAATCCGATAGCCGGAAGCCAACTCGCCATTGCCGAAGCACTCACCAACATGGTGTGGGCGCCACTTACTCATGAATTGAAGGGAGTTTCGTTGAGCGCCAACTGGATGTGGCCCGCAAAAAATAAAGGAGAAGATGCTCGCTTGTATCAGGCAGTAAAATCAGTGAGTGAATTCGCGATAGCGCTTGGCATTAATGTGCCAACCGGAAAGGACTCACTTTCGATGACACAAAAATATCCGAATGGTGACGTTGTCTATTCACCTGGCACAGTTATCATTTCTGCGGTGGCGGAAGTGAGTGATCTCAGAAAAACAGTATCACCTGCACTTCAAAATGTCGAAGGTTCAGAATTGATCTATGTTGATTTTTCAAAGAGCGAAAAATCCCTGGGAGGAACCAGCCTTGCCCAAGTGCTTAACTTACTAGGCGATGACGTGGCATCAGTTGGCGATCCGAAATACTTTGCAAAAGCATTTAATGCTATTCAAAATCTAATAAAGTCAGATCTCATTTTAGCAGGACACGACATCTCTGCAGGGGGGATGATCACCGCGCTTTTGGAAATGTGTTTCCCTACTTCAAAGGTTGGATTGAAGCTGAATCTTGAGTCCTTCGAAAACGAACTAGTAGAGGTATTGTTCAGCGAAAACCCTGGAGTTATTTTTCAGGTGTCCGGTGCACAGGCTGGTGAAACACTCACAAAGCTTGGAGTAGATTTTGTAACGATCGGAACTGTCACTACAGACAGAACCATTTCGATAAGCCACAAAGGGCAATCTCTGAAAATCAACATTGATGAATATCGCAACTACTGGTTCAAGACCTCACATTTGTTGGACAGTATCCAGAGACCAAAAAGTTATGCAGATCAGCGGAAAGAAAATTACAGCCAGCAACCTCTGACTTATTCATTCCAATCCAGGTTTGATGGGAAGTTTTCTTCCTACAACATTGATCCAAAAAGAAGAAAACCAAGCGGAGTTAAGGCCGCCATCATCCGCGAGAAAGGAGTAAATGGAGATCGCGAAATGGCGTATTCGCTTTATCTGGCAGGCTTTGATGTAAAGGATGTTCACATGACAGACCTTGTGAGCGGACGGGAAGATTTGTCGGATGTAAACATGATCGCCTTCGTTGGAGGCTTCTCCAACTCTGATGTGCTAGGATCTGCCAAAGGTTGGGCCGGAGCATTTTTGTACAATCCGAAAGCGAAGGAGTCACTCGACAAATTCTATCAAAGGAAGGATACGCTAAGCCTCGGGGTGTGCAACGGTTGCCAATTGATGATGGAGCTTGGGCTTGTTTATCCTGAGTGGAAAGATCATCCAAAAATGAAGCACAATGGATCCGGAAGGTTCGAATCAATCTTTGTCAACGTGACCATTCCTGAAAATAACTCAGTGATGCTAAACTCTTTCAAAGGTTCACGCCTTGGTGTGTGGGTAGCACACGGAGAGGGCAGATTTGAACTGCCAAGCGACAAGAGTAAATTCAATATTGCCGCATCTTATAGCTATGAAGCCTATCCGGGCAATCCGAACGATTCGGATTTTTCCGTAGCTGCGCTTACATCAAAGGACGGCAGACATCTCGCTATTATGCCACATATCGAACGCTCATTGTTCCCGTGGAACTGGCCTTACTACCCTGCAAATCAGAAGAAAGATCAGATTTCGCCCTGGATTGAAGCATTTACCAACGCTTTTGACTGGGTTCGGCAACATTAACGAAAGGTAAAATCACCAAATTGTCGGGAGGCGACCTTGTGGGTAAGTCCGATTTGTGCTAACTTTTCAATGATTTTCAGACTTGTTTTTGCGCCTATGAAACAACTTTACTTGCTCGTGTTCATTACTGTTGTTTTGTCGTCTTGCCTGGGTTATAAAGAACTTCCGGTAGAGTATGACTACAGTTACTCTGGTACCTTCAAAAAGTATCGCACGTTCGATATCATGAGACCGGTAGGCGCGGTGGATTCTACCATGACCAACAAAATGATCGAGAACTCCATTCTTTCGCGGATGAAGTTTCTTGGTTATCGTCAAACCGATAGACGCCCACACCTGATCGTAGGCTTCAAAATGTTCACCGATAGCCTCAGTTTCAATGGCTATATTCAGCCTGACATCGAGGAGTGGGTGAAAGGACAAGATCAAACACTGAACTACGACCCCCTGAAATACAATATGAAGTCAGGCACGCTGCTGATCCAGTTGTTTGACAGGCGCCAAAACCGCTCCATCTGGCAGGGCTATGCCACCACCTTGTATGGCGGTATTGACTTCCAAAATCAACGACACCTTAAGAATGCCGTGATTTCCATTTTGGACAAATACCGGTTCTGGGCTGATGGATTTGTGGAAGGAGCCTCAACCACTAGCGACAGCGATTTCGACTGATCTTTCGCCTTCAAAAAATTGCCCTTTTTCTGGTCAAAATGATTTAAAAGCCGGTTTTTCTGTATTGAAAAAAGTTCTACCTTTGCCCACCCAAAATGGGAGGTAATGCCCGATGGTGTAACTGGCAACACGCTTGATTTTGATTCAAGAAAGTCTAGGTTCGAGCCCTAGTCGGGCAACAAAATCCCGGTTTCGCAGAGGAACCGGGATTAATGTTTAAATGAGGTTCTAAAAATGGCAGTAAAAATCTTTTCAGGACGCGCTAGCACGTATCTCGCAGAGAAAATTGCGCATGCCTATGGTGAACCCCTTGGCGAAGTGAAGTACCAGCAGTTTAGTGATGGGGAAATGTCACCATTCATCATGGAGTCGGTACGCGGACATGACGTGTTTATCGTTCAGTCTACCTTCGCTCCTTCCGACAATTTTATGGAGCTATTGCTGATGATTGATGCAGCAAAACGCGCCAGCGCGGAAAACGTAAATGTGATCATCCCCTATTTTGGATATGCAAGGCAAGACCGAAAAGATAAGCCACGTGTTTCTATCGCAGCCAAGCTGATTGCCAACCTCCTGTCTGCAGCGGGTGCCAGCCGGGTGATGACCTTCGACCTCCACGCTGACCAGATTCAGGGCTTCTTCGACATTCCGGTTGACCATCTGGATGGCAACTACATATTCGTACCCTACCTCAAGTCACTGGATCTTGACAATATCATGTTTGCCTCACCGGATGTGGGCGGCATCAAGCGAGCACGAAGCTTTGCTAAATTCTTTGATGCGGAGCTGGCCGTGTGCGACAAGTATCGCAAGGAAGCTAACAAGGTAGAATCGATGAGGCTGATAGGGGAAGTGGATGGAAAGGATGTGATCCTCGTGGATGATCTGGTAGATACGGCAGGCACGATCTGTAAAGCGGCTGCATTACTAAAAGAAAAAGGCGCAAAGTCGGTAAGGGCAGTGTGTACACATCCGGTGCTTTCCGGCAAGGCTTATGAGAACATTGACAACTCCGTTCTTGAAGAGTTGGTAGTAACAGATACTATTCCCCTAAAGCAAAAATCGAAAAAGATAAAAGTGATATCAGTTTCAGATCTTTTTGCGAAAGCCATCAGAAAAATTCACGACAACGAATCCGTGAGTTCACTTTTTATTCGCTTGTAAACAATTAAACTAAAACAATAAACAATTATGAAAACCATCGAGATTATAGGGTATAAAAGAGCAAATCTCGGGAAGACAGATGCACAGAAATCTCGTGACGAGGGTAACGTACCATGCGTACTTTACGGAGGAGGAGAGCAAGTGCATTTTACCGCACCGATGATATTGTTCCGCGACTTGGTATACACCAACGATGCCCACTTTGTTCACTTGAACATTGAAGGAGATGAGTACGAGGCGATTCTTCAGGAAGTTCAATTTCATCCGGTAAGTGAAGTAATTCTTCACGCTGACTTTTTGAGAATCAGCGAAGACCGTAAGATAAAAATGGACATTCCAATCCGACTTCAAGGACAGGCCGCTGGTGTATCAAAAGGAGGTACACTCGTGCGCAAGAAGGCGTCTTTGAAAGTATTCGGATTTCCTAAAGACATGCCTGAGCACATTGACGTGGATGTGACTGAGTTGGACTTCCACCACGCGATTAAGGTAATGGATGTGAAGATGACGAATCTTGACTTCCTTGATCCAAAGAGATCGCCAATTGCCGTTGTAGAAGTACCGCGTGCGGCTAAAATGGCTGCCGAAGAAGCTGCTGCGGCCGCTGCTGCACCTGCTGCTGCAGAAGGCGCTGCCGCTGCTGGAGCTGCTGCTCCTGCCGCTGAAGGTGGAGAAAAGAAAGACGCAGGCAAGAAGTAATCTGCATTTCGATTTAATTCAATCCCGTCTGTGGCAAACCGCGGACGGGATTTTTATTTTTACTCCGTTATGAAATTTTTAATCGCGGGATTGGGCAACATCGGGCCTGAATATGAACTCACCCGACACAACATCGGGTTTCTGATTCTCGACCGGATAGCGGACAACCACAAGTTCTCGTTCGAGACTTCAAGGCTTGCCGACAAAGGTGAAATGAAATACAAAGGGCGTACACTTCATTTCATCAAGCCCAATACCTACATGAACCTGAGTGGAAAGGCAATCGCCTACTGGCTGCAGGAGCTCAAGATTCCAAAAGAAAATCTGCTGGTGGTGGTGGACGACCTCGCGCTCCCATTTGGGACACTACGTCTTCGTGCCAAGGGCAGTTCAGCCGGGCACAATGGGTTGACTAATATTGAAGAACTCACTGGTGGACAAAACTACCCTCGTTTGAGATTTGGGATTGGTAACGAGTTTTCAAGAGGTCAGCAAGCTGACTATGTCCTCAGCAATTTCAGTCAAAATGAGATCAATGAATTGCCTGCGTTGATGGATAAAGCAGAACAAACAATTCTATCATTCTGTACGATCGGCATCGAACGTACCATGAATGTTCACAACACAAAAAATTAACTGATCGTAGATCCAGGCGATACCGGATCTCCGGTGTGGATTAGCTTCAGAGCACCGTCTTTGTCCTCCGCCATCAGTATCATTCCCTGGGATTCAATGCCCATGATTTTCCGGGGCGCGAGATTGACAAGAATAGTCACCTGTTTGCCAATAATGTCCTCAGGCGCATAGTGTTCTGCTATTCCACTCAGCACCGTTCTCTTATCGATGCCGGTATCCACCTGAAGTTTCAATAGCTTTTTTGACTTCTCGATTCGTTCAGCACTCAACACCTTGCCGATTCGCATGTCCATCTTTGAGAAATCATCAAAGCTGATCTCTGGCTTAGTAGGTGTCGCGGGTTGATTTTGAGCTTCCACTCTTTTCTTATTTTCAAGCAGGCGATTGACTTGCTTTTCGATTACCTCGTCTTCAATTTTTTCAAACAACAATTCAGGCTTGTTCAATTGATGACCTTCTTTGAGCAAGTCTGCACTTCCAGCGAGCGACCAATCCTTGCCCTCGTAGTTCAGCATCTTCTTCAACTTATCGGCACTGAAAGGCAAAAACGGTTCAACCACGATAGCCAGATTGGCCGCCACCTGCAGAGCAATGTTAAGGATGGTGCCTACCCTCTTCATATCTGTTTTTGCCAGTTTCCACGGCTCAGTGTCTGCCAGGTATTTGTTACCCAATCGTGCCAGGTCCATCAGGTTGGCTGTGGCCTCCCGAAACTTATACGACTCGATCGACTGACCAATCTTGCCAGGGAATTTTGCCAAAGCTTCAATGGTGGCTTTGTCCAGAACATCCAACTCTGTTCGCTGAGGAATCTTCCCGTCAAAATACTTGTGTGTCAATACCAGCGCCCGATTTATAAAATTACCGAAGATGGCCACCAACTCGCTATTGTTCTTCGCCTGAAAATCTTTCCAGGTAAACTCACTGTCTTTTGTTTCAGGCAAATTGGTAAGCAATGTATATCTCAACACATCCGGCTTATCCGGAAAGTCTTCGATGTATTCATGCATCTCGATAGACCATCCCCTGCTGGTCGACATCTTGTCGCCCTCCAGGTTCATGAATTCGTTGGCAGGCACATTGTCAGGAACAATATACTGTCCCGATGAATGGAGCATGATAGGGAAGATAATACAATGGAACACGATATTGTCTTTACCAATAAAGTGAACCAGTTTTGAATCCTCGCTTTGCCAATATTTTTTCCAGTCACCCTCTTCTACTTTGCCAAAATCCCTTTGTGGAGTAGCAAAGTTGTGTTTACTAGTCGCCATCTCCTGAAACAAAGCACGGGTTGCCGATATATATCCAATGGGTGCATCAAACCACACGTAAAGCACTTTACCCTCCGCGTCTGGCAGAGGTACTTTTATTCCCCAATCAAGGTCGCGTGTCATCGCCCGCGGTTGCAGTCCGGCCTCAATCCACGACTTGCATTGACCATACACATTTACTTTCCAGTCACTTTTGTGTTCATCCAAAATCCATTCACGCAACCAAGTTTCGTAGTTCTCCAGTGGTAAATACCAATGTTTGGTTGGACGAAGCACGGGCACCTTTCCCGTGAGGGTCGACTTTGGGTTGATCAGCTCGCTGGGGCTGAGTGATGATCCGCATTTCTCGCATTGGTCACCATAGGCATTGGTATGACCGCACTTCGGACAGGTGCCAACGATATAGCGATCGGCTAAAAACACATTGGCCTCATCATCATAGTATTGTTCTGACGTCTCCTCGGTAAGAAGCCCCTTATTAAACAAGTTCAGGAAGAACTCCTGTGACGTCTGGTGATGTATCGGTTCACTGGTGCGATGATAAATATCGAAGGAGATACCAAGTTTGTAAAGGCAGTCCCTGATTAGCGCATGGTACTTATCGATAATGGCACGGGAGGTCGTATTCTCTTTCAGTGCCTGGTTTGGGATGGCTGTGCCGTGCTCATCGCTTCCGCATACAAACACAACGTCCTTGTTTTTCAGCCGTAGGTACCGAACATAGACGTCTGATGGTATGTATGCGCCAGCCAGATGCCCGATATGTTTGGGCCCGTTGGCGTAAGGTAATGCGGCAGTAACCGTATATCGCTTAAAATCCTTCTCTTTTCCCATTGAAACTTACAGTTCCTTATTACACAAAGTGCAAAGATGGGAATTTTAGCCTTTCTTAATTGCGTTTTGCCGCTGCTTCTCGCGTTTTAGTTCTTCTGCTCTGCGTTCTTCCAGCACTCCAAGCAAGTCCCTGGGGAAAGTAACGGTGAATTGGGTCGTACTATCGGATGTAGGTGTGAGCTCTATTGTACCGCCCAATTTAGTTGAAGCCAGTTTCGAAAGATAAAGTCCAATTCCCCCACTGTCAGATCGCTCGGAAGCCCTCACGAAGAGGTTAAATATCTTATCCTTGCTGCTCTCATCTATTCCGATTCCGTTGTCAGTCACTTTCACCATTACGTTCTGGCCCTCACTAAAAACGCGCACATGCACGAAAGGATCTATCCGCTGGGAGTCGTTATAGAATTTGATGGCGTTGTCAATGAGGTTCTCCAGGATAATACGGGTCATCTCCTTGTCCGACCGGAAATTGAGACCGGGCTCCACGTCATAGGTGAATTTCATTCTTGCCGGAAGTCCCTTCTTGGCTTCCAGTGCAATTATTTCCTCGATCTGGTCCTCAAATTTGATGTACTCCGGATTCAGCAGGGAGTGATTGATTTGGTTGATGATGAGCAGGCGGCTAAGGATGGCGTTGAGTTTGGCTGCGGAGGTATCCAGTTTCTTGAGGTAAGTAAGCGCCAACTCATCCTTCACATCTACCATGGCCACATTGCACATCCCTTTGAGGGTAGCGAGTGGTCCCCTGATGTCATGAGAAGTTTTGTAGATAAAGTTGTCCATCTCTTCGTTCACCTTGGTCAGCGACTCATTGCTTTGAAAAAGTTCCTTCGTCCGTTCCTGAACCTCGCTTTCCAGCATTTGGTTGGTGTTGCTAAGCAACTCGTTTTGATGCTGGATGGTTTCTTTGGCCTGGGCAAGTTGTTGATTCGTTTTACGCTGTGATTGGTTTGCCCGGTACATCACCAGCGCCAAGCCCATCACAAGGAAGGTGATGGTAATGATAAAAGCGTATTCAGATTTTTGGCGAGCGATGATGTCTTCCTGTAATTTTAGAACCTGATTTTTTGAGGCGATTGTTTTGAGGTTTTCACGTTCTTCGTAATCAGATTGAATTCGAGAAATATTTCTGATCAGATCACCCTGAAATATTTCCTTATTAAGATCTATGTATTTCTCCTGATAAAATGAGGCGAGTTGAAAATCACCTTTCTTTCTGTATATCTCTGTTAAAAGCGCATAATCATTAAGATTCTGATCCCTCAATACAGAGTTATCTACTAAGCGCTGACTCTGGTTAACAAGCTCAAGAGCTCCATCAAGATTGTTTTTGATTATAAGTATTTGCGCCATAGAATTAAGAGCCATTGACTTATATCTTGGTGATACCAGCTGTTCAGCCAGTTTAACAGTCTCTTTATATTCCTCCCAAGCTGTAGATAGTTCGTTCGAAACCCTATAAGCCTCACCTAACGCATAGTGTGCCTCCATAAGAATCTGAGGGTTGCAGCTATTCTGACAAATGCTAAAAGCCCGCTTCAAATTTTTTATTGCCTTATCAAATTGCCCCAGACCCTTTGCCGCCATTCCGATGTTAATGTAACATCTCTCAACATCGTGTTTGATATCATTGGCAAGCTTTGTTTCCAGTGATCTTTCAAAAAAATCGAGCGCATTCTCAAAGTCGTCTAATGATAAATACACAATACCAATATTGTTTTGAGCAACACTTATTTCAAGTGGGCTTCCTAGTTCTTCTCTAATTCGGAGAGATCTAAAATTGTAGTCTAGCGCCTTATCATAATTTGCGACCACTGTATTCGCTAGAGCTAAGACATTTAAGATATACTTGGCTCTGTCAAGCATGCGGTTTCTGTCTGCAACGCCAAGCGCAATCTCAAGATCGGCTATTCCCTTCGGATAGTTGCCAAGTTGAATTCTCATATCACCGCGAGAGTGAAGTGATCTTACAATTCCCAAACTATCACCATCGTTCAACGCTGCGTTTAGCGATAGGTCAGAATATTTCAATGCTGAATCCTTAAACTTTAAACCATAGTACGCCTTATAAATACCAAAGAGTATATCAAAACGATTAGAGTCATTTGACTGCAATAGATTCTTCAGTGAATCAACCTTTGAAAAGTCCTGTGCGAACAGCGCACTGAGTTCAAAGAATACTAGGATCAATATCAGTCCTACCTTTTTCAATTGATCAAAATTGTAAACTCACACAGGTAATTTAGAGAATTTCATTTCTGACAAACACTCGATCGATGCATTCATCTTTGCAGCATTGATTTTCAAGTAAAAAAATTCAATTCAACATTAAACAAAACTACGACATGAAAAAACTAGCTTACACATTGTTGTTCTCATTAATCGTTTCATTCGCAATGTCATCATGCACTGACGAAAGCATCAGCCCCAAAGGTGGCGGAGGCGCAGGATCAGAAGATAATTGTGGTGGCAACGGTTGTTCTTAGTTCAATAAAGTATTTAGGTATGAAGTATTTCATCCTTGTGCTGATTTTGTTTCCGATGCTCCTCTTAGCTTTTGAGGCACCCAATAACCGTAGCGAGGGAACATCAACGGAGCAGATTGGACCATCTATAAAATCTGAATCTCAAGTTATCAATTCCAACCAACTTACAGAATCTAACTTGAGAGGACTTGTAATGGAGGATATTGATCCCTTCTAAGTAAAGGCCAGCCAAAGCGGCTGGCCTTTGTAATAGAGCTTGGCCTTTTACGAGATTCACCATGGCCTCTGCAATAGGATTACTATCAAACGTAAAAAAAGAGGTTGATTTTGAATAAAGTCAATCATTTCTTACATGCTTTCGTGTAAGGTTTTGAACTTTTTCAGATTAGCTGGTGGAACAACCAATAGACCTAGCTGGCAACGGTCATTACCGGCTTATCCTCCACCTGAGCGGTAGCCAAATTGGTAGAAATAATGAGCTTGAAGACGGTTGGTGATGAGCTTCTGGCTAGGATCACGCGGCCTCCCAGGCGGTTGGCCGCCATCTGTGCAAGAAACAATCCTAACCCGCTGCCATGTACATCACTGGCCACATAAAATAGCTGGAATATCTTCTCCTTGGCATTACTGCTGATTCCTTGTCCATTGTCTTCAACCGCTATCACTGTCTTGCCCTCAGACTGTGACCACGATACCTTGATATACTTTTCTTGCTGATAGGAAGAGAAATATTTGAAGGCGTTATCGAGCAGTTTGGACAGCACGAACGATATCAAATGCCTGTCAGACAAGAGCGGTGTGCTCCAATCCCCTTTCTCAATTCTCAGTTGAATAAGCGGAAAGTGATTCAACGATTTGAACGAACTGTATACCTCATCCAGCACTTCACTGATGTTGATTTCTTCCACACAAATAGGAAGGTTGCGAATCCTGTTGGTCTCCATCAACTGGCTCAGCGTTTGGTTCAATCCGGAGGCTGTAGATTCAATTTTTCCGAGGTAATCTTTCACCCGCAGCGGCTCGTCATAGTCCTGCTTGGCGATATTGGTAAGGCCCATCAACGTAGCCAGCGGACCACGTATATCATGCGAAGCGCGATACACCAACTGGTCATATTCCTGGGTCATCTTCGTGAGTTCTGAGTTGCTTTTCACCAGCTCACCCGTACGCTTTTCGATCTCCTTCTCCAGTATCTTTTTCATCCGGTGACTAGCCCTGTAGTTTCGGTAGATGAGGACAGAAACCGCTACCAGAAGTATCGAAATCACCCCAACCAAAGTGGTTATGAGGCGCACCCTTTCGATCTCGGAATCCTTCTGTTGAATGATAACCTCTGACTGCTTTCGTTGGGCATCAAGCTGGATATCTTTAAGGTTACTGGCCAGTTTTTCGTTGAATATGCTGTCTTTTAGCAGCATGTACTTGTTCTGGAATTCAACAACTTTTGTCAAATCCCCCTGAGCCTGATAAACTAATCTGTAGGTATCGTAAATATCACGCAATAACCTCCTAAGATTAATTTCTCGTGATAACACCTCTGATTCCTTCAGATACTCAATCGCCCCGTTGTAATCCTGTTTAATCAGTCTCAACTTTGCGAAACGGTGCAGAGTTTGTGCTAAGATTTTTTTATTGTTAGTACTCTTGGCTAATTCATATGCGGTGGTTAGGTATTTAAGCGCCTTATCAAGTTCATTTTTTTCAAAATATGCATACCCGAGATCATAATTAAGGTCGGTGACTATTTTATCACTACACTCTCCATTACATATCTTTTCAACCTCAGATAAAGTCAATATTGCAAGCTCAAATTTTCCTTGGTCATTATAGATCAAGGCCATATTCATCAGATTAACAGGGATCTCAGCCTCCCTCCCATTTCTCT
>JAGQYM010000042.1 GCA_020436085.1 Cyclobacteriaceae bacterium | reverse complement strand
GGCGAGATCCAAAAATTTTCTCTGAAAAGTAAGAAAGATGTGGCCGCTGACATCGTTAATGCCATAGTGAGTCTCTATGACTAGGCTTCTCTCCATATTATTTCTATTTACTGCTTTGGGCGGTGTCGCGCAGGAGCTCAACTTTAAGGTGATCGTGAATGCCGAGCAGATACAGACTACAGATCGGGCGGTGTTTAAAGATATGGAACGTGCATTTGCCAACTTCCTCAACACCCGCAAATGGACCAACGACTCTTATAAGAACTACGAAAAGATCAATGGCACCCTGTTTCTGAACATTACCAAAATGCCTTCCATCGGCAATTTCACAGCCAACGCTCAGATCACCTCTGCACGGCCGGTGTACAATACGAATTACGAATCAGTGCTTTTCAATTTTGCCGACAGGGAGTGGGAATTTGAATACATCGAATCCCTGCCACTGGAATATAACGACAACACCTACATCAACAACCTGACCTCCATGCTGGCATTTTATGCCTACATCGTGTTGGGCATGGACTACGATTCGTTCAGCGAGCTGGGTGGCACTCCCTATTTTCAAAGAGCGCTTACTGTCGTGAATAACGCCCAAAGTTCGAACCGGCCCGGGTGGCAGGCACTGGGCAGCAACCGCAACCGCTATGCACTAATTGAAAATCTGAATAATCCGCAGATGGTTGAACTGAGGAAGAACACCTACCGGTATCATCGCCAGGCGTTGGATTCATTTGATAAAACACCAGATCAAAGTCGTCAGGTGGTTTTGGAGGTGTTAAAAAATGTGAAGACCGTCTGGACCATTTACCCCAACGCCATTTTTGTGATCTCATTCTTTGACACGAAATCCACTGAATTGGTAAACATCTTCTCGGATGGCAATCTGAGCGTTCGCAGGGAAGCCTACGACATCTTAAATACGCTGGATCCGAAGCGAAATATCTACCAAAAGATCATCTCCAACTAGCCGAAATTATACCTGACCCACGGCTCCCGGTTTCTTCATCGGTCCGTGAGGCAAATTGTAATCCTATTGCCAATTTTGGTTTAATATTGTAATCCGGTCGTCTGGCCCGATTTGATCTATGCTCACCCACCTCACGATAAAAAACTATGCCCTGATCGACCATCTCGAGATGGACTTGTCTGGTCATCTGAATGTGCTGACGGGCGAAACAGGTGCCGGTAAGTCGATCATGCTGGGTGCCATCGGTCTTTTACTTGGCAACCGGGCCGACACGAAAGTTTTGTGGAACGAAGCTGAGAAGTGTGTTGCAGAGGGAACATTTGATATCAAAGAATACGCACTCAGGGAAATATTTGAAGCCGAGGATCTCGATTACGATGACCAAACCGTGCTCAGGCGGGAAATAAGTCCCGGAGGAAAAAGCAGGGCATTCATCAATGACACGCCCGTGACATTGGACATCATGAAACGCATTGGCTCGCGACTGATGGATGTCCACTCGCAGCATGAAACATTGGATCTCGGCAACAAACAATTTCAATTGCGTGTTGTCGATGCTTTTGCAGCGAACGCAAAGCTCAGGACAACCTACGCGCAATGCTGGAAGCATTATCTAAAAGCAAAATCTGAATACGAACAATTGCGTGACGAAGCGAATGTATTACAGCAGGAATCTGACTTTGTCAAATTTCAATTGGATGAACTCACGCAGGCCAACCTTGAGGCAGACGAGCAACCCAAGCTCGAGAGTGATCTAAAAATCATGGAGCATGCTGAAGACATTAAAAGCAAGTTTAACCTGCTGCTGCAACAACTGGATCAAGGGGATGTAGCAGCCAATGCCATTATCACCGAAAGTAAGTCGCTGCTGAACTCGATCAGCAACTACTCCGAGTCGTACAGGAAGCTGGCCGACAGGCTGGAGAGCCTGCGAATAGAATTGGCTGATATTGTGAACGAGGTGGAGACGGAAGAGCAGAAGATTGAGTTCGACCCACAACGAATTGAGGAGATCAAAGATCGTTTGAGTCTGCTTTATCAGCTTCAACAGAAACACAGGCTTGGCTCGGTAGCTGAACTGATTTTGCTGCGCGACAATCTTCAGGAAAAAGCAAATAAGACCGACAACCTGGATGACGAGTTGCGGAAGCTGAAGGCTAAACTTGACGAGACATCCAAGAACCTGGTTGAGGCAGGACATCAACTAAGTCAGTCGAGAGCGAAAACATTTAACCCGCTCTGCAAAGAAATGCAAACGCTCTTGCAAGAGCTGGGAATTCCAGAGGCGAAGCTAAAAGTCGACCACCAAACCTTGGAACCCGGGCCATCAGGAATTGACAGTATTGAATTGATGTTTAGCGCCAACAAAGGAATCGAAGTCAGGCCGTTGGCGCAGGTAGCATCGGGTGGCGAATTTTCGCGCGTCATGTTTTGCGTCAAATATATTCTGGCCGAGCGAACTGCCCTACCCACCCTTATCCTCGATGAAATCGACACGGGGGTCTCTGGTGAGATTGCCATCCGGCTTGGTAAGATGATGAAAACCATGGCGCAGAAGCATCAACTGCTGGCAATAAGTCATTTGCCCCAAATTGCCGCCAAGGCAGACCGCCATTTTTATGCCTTTAAAGAATCCAAAGCGAAGAAAACAATCAGCCAAATCAGGCTACTCAATGAAGACGAGCGCGTAGACGAAATCGCCAAAATGATAGGCGGAGAAAAGCCTTCGCCTCTCGCCAAAGAAAACGCTCGTGAGCTGATCACCAGCTAGGCCCACCTCCTTGAATATTTATAGATTAATTTTTATTTTGTATCCTATTGACTTGATCCGTGAGACGTACTTACCTATTCAAGTCAGAAATATCAACTAATTCTCTATCATGAACATTTTTGTTGCCAGGTTAAATTTTAAAACCGGACAGGACGAACTGCAAAACGCATTCGCACAGTTTGGTGAAGTCACTTCAGCCAAGATTATCACTGACCGTGACACAGGCCGCTCTAAAGGATATGGCTTTGTTGAAATGCCCAATGAAGAAGAGGGAAACAAAGCAATTGCGGCTCTGAACGAAACAGAATTGGATGGACGCACTATCGTAGTGAAGCCCGCGAATCCGAAGACAAACTAAGCCGAAATACACACCTCCAAATACATCAAGGCCTGCTAACAACAGGCCTTTTTTACTTATCCCAAAAGCATTTGCTTTCCTTCAGAACTAATTTAACTTGGTGATCAAACCTCTTAACCCGGCTCAAATTGGCATCTGTCTTCTCAAAAAATAAGGTCATCGGGTTGCTACTAGGACCCGCGCTCTTCATCATCTTTTACTTTTTGCTTTCGCAAACTGAACTCACCTACAAGGCTGTAGTAATTCTGTCACTAGGCGCTTGGATGGTCACTTGGTGGGTAACTGAAGCTGCGCCCATTCCTGTCACTGCATTACTACCTATGATCCTGTTTCCGCTGTTTAGCCTCGCAACAGCTCGTGAAGCAGCAGCACCTTACGGAGATTCCATCATCTTCCTCTTCATGGGTGGTTTTATGATCGCCCTGGGATTGGAGAAACATAATTTGCACCAACGAATTGCTTTGAATCTTATCAGGCTCACTGGCACCAGTGGCAACGGAATCATCATGGGCTTCATGCTCTCCACAGCACTCATCAGCATGTGGATAAGCAACACAGCAACAGCGGTTATGATGTTGCCCATTGCCAGTTCGGTAACGAGCTTGCTGAAAAAAGAAATAAGTGAAGTAGACAAACCCAAGTTTGATCGCTTCGCAACCGGGCTCATGTTGAGTATCGCCTACGCTGCCAGCATCGGGGGTATCGCTACAATCATCGGCACCCCACCAAACGTAGTCACCGTTGGGTTCATCAAAAGATTCTACGATCAGGATGTGAGCTTCGCCACATGGATGGTGATAGGCATTCCGTTGATGTTAACCATTCTCGCATCTTGTTATATTATCATTACGAGAATTCTCTATCCTAGTCGACTGAAGTCGATTGAAGGTTCGAATGAACTCATCTCCGGCAAGCTTGCCGAACTTGGAGCAATTTCAAAAGAAGAAAAACGTGTGCTGGTGATTTTTGCCGTCACATGCTTCTTCTGGATTTTCAGACAAAACCTTAATGCTCTAATCGGATCTAATCTGCTCGATGACACCACCATCGCAATGACTGGCGGCATACTTATGTTCATCACCCCCATCGACCTGAAGTCTGCAAGTTTTATTCTGGACTGGAGTGACATGAAGAACCTGCCGTGGGGGATTTTACTTCTCTTTGGCGGTGGACTGTGCTTGGCGCAGGGAATGGAGGACGCAGGGCTTGTACAAATGGTAGGTGATCAAATATCGAAACAAGGTACGATGTCAACCGGAACACTCGTAGTTGCCCTTTCGGGGATTTCAATGTTCCTGACTGAACTGATGAGCAACGTTGCGCTCACAACCATTTTCGTTCCTGTGGTGCTCGGCATCGCGGATGGCCTTAATATCAGCCCGATCATTCTCGCCATGCCGGTAAGTTTCGCAGCCAGCTGTGCATTCATGATGCCCATTTCCACACCACCCAACGCCATCCTTTTTGCGAGCGGGTACATTTCCGTAAAACAGATGATGAAAGCTGGAGTGCTGCTGAATTTATTCTCCCTGATACTTATCTCGATCGCGATGTTAACGATCGGGATGTACTTATACGCATAAAAAAAGCCCTCAATGACGGAGGGCTTTGACTTCTGTTTTAATAACCTTCTTATCGATTCTCTTTACTTTTCTTCTCTTCGATCATGTAGGCTAACCCGAGCCCCAGACCTCCGAATAGAAACAGCATTGAAAAGTAGGCCACCTCGTCCATGAAGAATGCATTGTCCAGCCAGTAGCCCATCAGCAAACCGATACCCGCACCTATCAGCAACAGCGATGCCCTCAACGCCCCGGCTGCAGATCGCTCTATTTTAAAGAGTGATGGATCAAGTCCTTTTTCTATAATCGCCATTCGCTCCATGTTCTGGAATTTGCGAAGGTATACTATCGTGATAAATGCCCCGATCGTTCCGATGATTGGGATCATTACGCCTAAAACTGCTACGTCCATAATTGAAATGTTGTTTTGCCCTTTTGACGCACCCCTTTGAAAGCTGGTTACACGTCCTCCGAAAAAAATGTCTGTAGTAATTTATGTAACTTCCTTGAGAAACTCCGCGTCAAAGGCCCGTGATCACAGCACAAGAAGAAAATGAGTTAATCGACCGCATACTGGCCGGTGAAGACAATCTTTATGCTAGCCTCGTGGACCAGCATAAAAGCTATGCCTTTACCATCGCCTACAAGATCGTGGGCAACAGGTCAGATGCCGAGGAAGTGGCCCAGGACTCATTTATCAAAGCATTCCACTACCTGAGGGGCTTCAAGAGAGGAGCAAGGTTTTCGACCTGGCTTTATCGGATCGTCTTCAACACTGCGATCAGCTATAAACGAAAAAACAGGCGCGTATTTCAGTCCATTGAAAACACACCTCATCAGGCAGCGGACGACAATGAGAGTATGGAGAAAACTGACAAACAGGTATACATAGACAAGGCATTGAACCGGCTCAACGAGGCCGACAGGCTTTCGCTACAGCTTTTCTACCTGAAGGAATTCTCGCTGGAAGAGGTCGCGGACATGATGGGACAAAAAATAAATACCACGAAAGTGAGGATTCACAGAGCCAGGCAGCGACTGGCCGATGAATTGACAAGCATTTTACAGAAAGAGGCATTAACTTTATAAGTGAAAGTTACCATGAACCGGATAACACAAGAAATAGACCAACTGCTTCAGGATTACCTTGAGGGGAACCTTATCGGAGAGAAACTCGAAAAGGTGAAGAAAGGCCTTGAAACCTCTGAAGAACTGAGGAACCGATTGGAAATTCTGAAAACAATCGAGCGCTCCATGCAGAAGGGTCAGCTGATGGAGCCGTCATCTCACTTCACACAGCGCGTGATGAGCATCCTCCACAAGATACCGGCCACACAGGGCATCACTCCTCGTAATGGTTTACTGTTGCTTGCGGGAATTCTGGTAGCCTTGGGCATTGGCGTGACACTAGTAGATGCAGGTCTCTACAATTCACTAAACGGTATACTCTCTTTTGAAAATATGAAACTGCCAACGGGAGTTACCACGCCATCCTTACCTTCCATTCCTTTCAATGGCAAGTGGGTGGTGAATGGCATCATCGGTTTGAATATCGGGCTGGCATTTCTGCTTCTGGATAGGACTATCCTGAAGCCGTTCTTCCAGCGAAGATCACGGGTGCAGTTCTAGCGATCTTTTATTCTGAACATAAATTTGAGACCTGACCAGGTCTCATCCACCGCACAGACTTTCACGTCAACCATGCCATTGGTTAAGCCAAAGTCGCGGATAATATTTTCGTTAAGGTCGGTGACTACACCTGATGACTTTTTTGGCCACGAAATCCAAAGCATCCCCGTTTTCTTCAGCTCGTCCCTGAACTTGATAAATTCCTTTTCAAAGATCTTGTTGGCTTTCACAAACAAGTGTGCAAAGTCAAGGCTCTCTTTTTTTGATCGGGTGGCTACTTTCATGTCCTCAGGCAGCGGAGCTATCCAATCCCAGTATTCTTCAGGTTCGTTTTTTACTTTTATGGTAAACCCGGACTTGAGTCCCAACTTTTTACCTAGCGGAGTTCCAGAGTAGCCTGCCATAATGTTTCAACTGTTGGAGTAGTAAGTTATTATTTTCTCAACAAATGGGGATGGTATCCACTATGGGCACGTTATCAATTCTCACTGCAATCCGAGTATAAGACACCAAACACATTTTAGTACTTGTTTGCCCTCCGTATCCCAAAGAGGTTGAGCTTATCTGCCTTTCCCCTTAATTCAATTTCTCCTTTTTTCTCTACGATAAACTCCGAGCCTACGTCTACCATTTTTATGATATCCTCCGATGTAAGCAAATCCTGGTTTAGTTCATTGCATTTCCCTTCAATTCTAGACGCTGTATTGAGGACATCTCCATGATATACAATTTCCCTTTTCTGTTTTCCGACAGCGGTCACGACAACCTTTCCTCCGTGAATCCCCGCTTTAAACTCGGGCACAATCCCATACATTGATTTGTACTTGTCGCGTTTCCCATCGATTATTTCCTGCATTTTAAAAAAACACTTCACACTGTTCGATCTGTGATTTTTCACTCGCCAGACCACTACAATTTCATCGCCCACATACTGATAAATCTCCCCCTTAAACATTATGATCGCGTCCGAAATGTCATAATAGAAATCCCTGATAAATGAGCTAAATACCATGTTGGACAAGCTCTCGGCTATTGACGTTGAGTTTTTTAAGTCAACGAACATAAATATTCTGGATATCTCCCTTGGCTGGTGATACAACCCAGCCATCAAACGGATAAAGTTCGATTTCCCAACAATCAAAATGACTTGTAAACTAAACAGCATGAAAATGATGAACACAAAGCTAAAGATGAAATCCCTCTGAAACAGAGGTCCAAGGAGGTACTGAAACAGTGCTTCTGTATAGCTCACCTCTTCTACGATTGAGATTTCAATGGATAGAACCAAACTTAAGGTAACGCTGACCAGTAGGGAGTATAAGAGGGCCCGAATTGCTGACAGTAAAAGAAATGGTTTATTTCTAAATACATCTCGTAGAATAAACTCTTCCAATACCCCAACAAAAAAACCCAGGATAATACTAATACTCCCTGCCTCCAGAAATTCGGTAAGAGAATGAGGGTAGAACAAATAATTATAGATCAAACCAAAACATAATCCGACCATAATAATGATCAGGATGTTTTGAACCTTTAGCTTTCTTTCAGGCGTCATGTTTTTCAATTACACCCAACGATTGATTGGTAAACAGGGACCATTGCACGGAACTAAAAATAAAGGCTGATCAAACGCTCTCGCATCTACAACCCCAAACTGTAGCAAGAGAACATCAATTTTTTCTTGATTAAAAGCACATACTGACTAGGGTGTAGACACCTTTTAACGCACAGTTTTTATTTCATTAACCCAAGAACTTCATTTATAAAACCGTATACACTAAAATCCGGTGTTGCCTGACTTATGCAATACGAGATTACAGAGTTTGTCTTTGGGGAATATCCCACATATGAACCATAGAATCCATAGTGTCCAAAATAGGTGTTTCCGTTATACTCTGACTCATACATGCCCAACCCATACCTATTCTCATGCTCCTTGGTGAACTTTACATCGATCATCTTATTCAATGACTGCTTATTGACCAGTTTAAGACTGAACAATGACTTAATGAATACTGCCAGGTCTTTGTTAGTTGACACAAGACCCCCTCCTGCCCAATCGAATGAAGTGTTGATTTTAGAAAAATTTATACTTCCAACATACTGGTCTACTTGGTATTTATTTGGTTGTCGCGGTTCGTAAAATTCAAAAAACGTATCATCCATTTTTAGTGGATTCAATATTCTGTCTCTTATTGACTTGTGCAAAGTAGTTTGTTCGATTTGTTCGATAATCAAACCAAGGAGTACATAATTCATATCTGAATAGTACCAGCCTTTGTCAGGTTCAAAATGCGGCTCTTTGTTTAGAGATAACTGATAATACAATTCTACAACAGACTTTGGTGAATGTTGTCTCGCAGAGTTTTGCATTACGTAGTCGAAAAAGGTCTCTTGTTTATCCGAAAAAATATCTGCCAATCCAGAACGATGGGAAAGAAGATGTTCTATTGTTATTTGGTCTGAAAAGCCTTTCTCATTGTATACATGAATGTTATCAAAATTGAGATAGTCGATGCCTTTGAGAAAACGTGAAGCCTTGTCACTTAATGTAAGCTTTCCCTCCTCCGACAATTGTAGAATTATCGCTGAAACAAAAAGCTTGGTGCTGCTGGCTATCCTGAATTGACTGTTCTCTAGTTTAATATTGCCGACTTGGTTAGGGCTTCTAAACTCTTCATTATAGGTATAGCTTTTGTCCGGCTTTTCTACGTACAGCAAGATGCTGTGAACAGGGTTTTCAGATTGTGTGTTAATTTTCGATCGCGCAATTATTGCGATAGAGTCAGGTTGTCCTTGTAAAAGGAGTGGGATAAGCAGACAACTTAGTAAGTATATCTTTAGTAAGTATATCTTCATCGTTTTGTATTGACTATGGATAACACTTCACTTCTGCTCGGAATATATCCACTATCTCACACCTTCACAAGGTTTTGCACGCGCAATGCCTTACAAAGCAAGTTTACTTTCTACCCTCCTCCAGAACCCGATCAATCATAACTGCATTAAACTTCCCGGGCTCTTCGAACGCTGGAAAATGTGCGGATTGATTGAATTCAATAAACTCTTTACGAGGGGCCTTCAAGACATCGAAGTATTCTTTGGCCACAGAAAAATTGGTGAGTTTATCATGCCTGCCTTGAAGAAAGTAAACAGGAACTTGCAACTCATCTACTTGAGTCAGATTAAATTTCAATACCGTCTGAACCATCTCACTAAACGGTGAGTTGACAAAAGCTGAGGGACTGTTATTCATGATCAAGTTATACTTGTCGGTAAGGGTGTATTCCTTACAATTTAAGATGGGGCTTAGAAAAATTCTCACAGCCGCTCTGGGGTCAGCGGTGGAACCACCGTATTTTGAAACATAAACTCTTGATGTCTGCAGCCAGTTCATAAACCCTACCCTTTTTAGGTTTTTGTCTTCATACGCTCCGATCCTTGTCAAGTCATTCATTGCCAACGTGTCAGAGAGTTGTATTGCCTTTTGCAGAGCAAACACGTAAGACAAGCTGTCGCTTTTAGGTTGATTTCCAAACTGACCCGTGCCTACATAGGCATGATAGTCCTCCGGGTACCTCGCCACGGTTTGCACTCCCAGCAGGGAACCCCATGAGTGGCCTAACAGAAATACCTTTTCTTTCCTGAAAATCGTCTTAAGATAACCTGTGAGCTGATGAGTATCTTCGATGAACTGATCCATGGTGAAATTGCCGGCCACATTTTCGGTTACAGACTTACCAGCACCGCGCTGATCCCAATACACAACCGTGAAGTGATTCTCCAACTCACTATTGTGTTCTCTAAACATCGGAAGCTCAGGGCTTCCCGGCCCTCCGTGCAGTATGAGCAGAACAGGATGGTTCACGTCCTTTCCGCGGATAAGGATGAATTGCTTTACTCCGCCTAACGTCACGTACTCCATGCGGGCTATACCGTTCTCTATTACTTTGCCTCGCGCGTCTCGAAATTCCGAAGTAGTACCAGGGCTCTTGAAGTATAAGAATGCGAACAGCCCCAGGACGAGCAGCAATAATGCAACTCCCAAGAGTTTTAATATCGTTGTCAGTCGTTTCATCCTACCCAGTCATCTTTATGCTGTCGACTGTTTTAGACAGCGTGGATAGTCATAGGGTTACAAATCGATACGGAAACTACCTCCGTCATGATGGCTCGAGGAGATACCTCCACTTCGGTCGGTATCACAAACCAATCCCTTTGTTGAAAGCCCTAGCTTCCCAAAAACCGAAAGTAAATCCACCGGCCCCGGTGTGAGCTCCTCCCCAAACGATGCGAGGTACATTCTGGATGATACCAACTCCAACCTAAACGATACAAGATCCAACTCAACCGACACCAGGTCCACCTCGCCCATCGCGAGATCCACGTTCACCAACGCTTACTACAGTTTTATCGGTGCTTACCTCACGTTTACCAACGCTTACTACAGTTTTACCGGTACTTATCCCAACTTCACCAACGCTTACTACAGTTTTACCGGTGCTTACCTCACGTTTACCAACGCTCAACACACTTTTACCAACGCTTACTTCACGTTTACCAACGGTTATCCCAGGTTTACCAACGCTTACCACAACTTTACCAACGGTTGTCCCAACTCTACCACTCGTTACTTCATCTCTACCAACGGTTATCCCAACTCAAACGATGGTTACTGCACCGCTTGTATCGGTCACCCCAACTTAAACGATAGCACAAAAAAATAAGGGCTCTCCGCTTGTCGCGAAGAGCCCTAACCTGTGGGTTATAACTTCTTAGTTATTTCCCATTTTTTCCATCTCCTTATCGAAAGTTTCTTTGAACTTCTCATAATCGTAATCGATTTTGAGACGCTCGTCCTTGGAAAGGCGCTCATTGTATTTTGATACCAGCTCGTCAGCTGACAACTCGATTGCTACGTAAGTCTTGTAAGTACCTTGTTCGGTCTTCACCAGCTTCTCGCAAAGGGTACGAACACCCGACAAGGTCTGATCAACCACTTCACGGTTAAGGCTCTCAAAGCGCTCCTCAACTTCTTCCTTGTTGTTCATTTCGCGTGAGTTCACATAGTTATCAGTTACAGTCTTCACGGTAGTCTGAATACTTTGCGCAAGTTCGTTGCGAGCGTTGGTCAAGGCCTTCTTTTTAGAAGTTACCTGGTCCTGGCTCTCACCGATTGAGTTTGCCCTGAAGTACTTGTTGGTAGTAAAGAAGTCAGGACCTGAACAGGGTACTATTACTTCTTGCTCACCTACAGGAAGTTTCTCCTTGCTCTTACAGCCGGCAATAATTGCAGCCGCTGCAATCGCGATTATAGTGGATAGGTTGATGAATTTTTTCATATCGATTTCATATTTGGTTATGCAAGTTAATCAATGCAATTATAAGGCCAACTCGATTTTTAGCGTTTTTTAGGCCTTTCCTATTGCAGTATAGCGTTTAGCAATTCCGGCAATTTCTCCTTCTCCAGCACGTCCAGCGACTTATTATAGGCCTCCTGGCTGGAGCGCTCATAATCCAGACTGTAGCCCTTGATCCTGTCGAGGGTGGTGGCGTAGATTTCCTTGTTTCCATCCAGCGACACCACCTTGATCACCGCAGTGACATAGGTGATGTAAATACTTCCCGACACCGCCCCTTTCTCAGAGTTGGCGTTCACATCCATCCACAACTCTGCCTTACTCCTATTGTCTGTAAACTCAAATCCTGAGCTGGTCAAAAAGTTTTTCAACCGGTTGGTGATCTGCTCGTTTGATTTGTTGATTCCCAATGTCTTCTCCATTGAAGTGATGTACACAATAGGCCGTTGTACCTTCAGCAGCACGTTGACCTTGGGCACTACCATACGTTCTGCCACAAGTGAATAAATGTCTGACGCGTTCTCTCCGGCAAAATTCAACATGTTCACCTTCACTCCAACTGTCTGCTCCACGTCTTTGGAACTGATTTTCGTGATCAGAATCTTGCTTTGACCTGATTCATCGGTTTTATAATCGGGAAACACATCACCAGCACCTTTTTCAAAACCTGCTTTCAGCGGAAGTCCTGCGATAGGCTTTTTGGAATCTTTATAAATAGCACTGACCACAACGGTTTGGGCACTTTGCACTACTCTCCGGTTGAGCATCAGCTCGTGTGGTGTGGCCACCAACTGCATCTTATCTAGCAACCGCTGAATAGAAGCATAGATTTCGTTGGTCAGTAGAATCTCTTTACCCTCGTACTCCAGGCGGATAGGCTCTGCGAGGTACTTCTCTATGGCGCCAAATCCTTTGAAATAAAAACCCAGTGCCTGCACATCATCACCGGCCCGCTCTGATTGTTTTGCTTTCGTGAAAAAATCCAGTGCCAGCGTGACGGCATTCCGCTTCTGCTCATCCTTAATTTCCTTATAACGCTGCTTGGAAAGGCGGTAGTAGACCCAGTAGTTCTGGTCGTCCTGCCATGCATCTACCTGCTCAAACTCCTGCAGTTCATCGGTAGCCGTGGTTTTGATGATTTGCTCATACTTCTCCTGAAACTCTTTGTTGGCATCGATCTGACTGAGTACCGAAGTGGATGAAACCGTCACACGGATTTCAGAGATGATGTCTTCCAGCGCGCTTTTTTTGGCAGACTGTATGTAGTTATTAATCCCGTCCTTTACGCTATGTCCAATTCCTATATAATAGCGATCTTGTATTGGCTTAGCACTCAGCCAGGCGGGTTTTGGGTTCTGTAAGTCAGTCTTGAGTGAACTGTTGGTCAGAGAAGGACTACAGCCACATAGGATCAGAAAAGCAATAAAAACTCGGGTAGCCAAACTATTCGATTTTTTTAGAAGTTATATATCCACATCCGTGCCAATTGGCTGAAAAAACGAAAACAAATCTAATTTGTTCGTACGGTTGGTCAACTCAAGATCGTTCAAAAAATATAATTTTGACTAGTAAAACAGCAAAATGAGGGGATTAAGAGGAATTTATATGAAAAAGCTAATCAGCGCGGCTGTATTGGGTATTATTTTGATATCCTGCCAGGAAAGTGAAAGTGTTTCCGAATTCACAGGAAATGAAGTGGTATACGCGCTTCAGCAGGGCTCAAGCTTCAATGTAAGCGGTCAGGTGATCATCAGCGAGAAAAAAGACGGCAGTGCTGTAATTGAAATACAATTGGATGGAACGGATGGTGATGTGCAATTGCCCGCTCACCTCCACCTAGGCGACATATCGACACCGGGAGCGGATGTAGCTGCCTTGCTAACGCCAGTAAATGGCGTCACCGGAAAAAGTAAGACCAATCTGTTGCGGCTGGCCGATGAAACTTCCATCTCGTACAAAGATCTGATCAACCTTGAAGCTTGTATCAAAGTTCACCTTTCAGACATCGGTCCAGAGAGAGATATCGTGCTCGCTGGAGGGAATATTGGTGCTATTGCAACGAAGGACGCTACTAATGGAAGGATTGGTATTGGGGTATGTAAGAGCGAATAGTTAATTATCGTCATTCAGAGGGAGGACGATGGATGACCGAAGAATCCGGCAACCATCAAGAGATTCTTCGATCGATTCCGCTTTGCGGGATCTCACTCTGAATGACGTTTCCATAAAAAAAGCCACCCGAAGGTGGCTCTTCTATTTTTTAGAGCATCAACATCAAACGTTAGTCGAACTCATCATCGCAGCGAAGTACTCTCTATTCATCCGTGCAATGTTGGTGATTTTAATTTCCTTGGGACACTCTGCCTCACAAGCTTTCGTGTTGGTACAAGCTCCAAATCCTTCCTCATCCATCTGAGCCACCATTTTTTCTACCCTTGTCTTTCGTTCTACCTGGCCTTGAGGCAACATGGCGAACTGAGAAACCTTCGCGCTCACAAACAACATCGCAGAGGCGTTCTTACAAGCAGCCACACAAGCACCGCATCCAATACAGGTTGCAGAATCAAAAGCTTCATCAGCAATCCTCTTGGGAATAGGAATCTCATTGGCATCAGGCACACCACCGGTGTTGACAGAAACATATCCCCCTGCCTGTTGAATCCTGTCGAAAGACGAGCGATCGACTACAAGATCTTTCACAATAGGAAAGGGTTTTGCACGCCATGGTTCCACGGTGATCGTTTCACCATCCTTGAATGAGCGCATATGCAATTGACAGGTGGTCGTTTGCAACGGCCCGTGCGGACGACCATTGATGTACAGGCTGCACATACCACAGATACCTTCTCTGCAGTCATGATCGAAAGCAATTGGCTCCTCGCCTTTCTTTACCAGGCTCTCGTTGAGCACATCGATCATCTCCAGAAATGACATGTCCTGCGATACGTCATCGATAGGGTAAGTTTTAAATGCACCCTTTGAATTTTTATCCTTTTGTCTCCAGACTTTAAGTGTAATCTTCATAACGACTATTTATAACTACGCTGGGTAAGTTTAACATTTTCAAAAATGAGCTCTTCCTTGTGAAGAACTTCCTGCTGGTTGTCTCCTTTGTATTCCCATGCCGACACGTAAGAGAACTCGTCATCTTTACGCTTGGCTTCACCTTCCGGAGTTTGAGATTCTTCACGGAAGTGACCACCACACGACTCGCTTCTGTTGAGCGCATCGTCCACCATCAGTTCACCCAGTTCCATGAAGTCTGCCACGCGGCCAGCTTTCTCAAGCTCCTGATTCAGTTCACCTGAGCCTCCGACCACATTCACATTCTCCCAGAACTCTGCACGGAGCTCTTGAATTTTCTTCTTCGCAGTCTTAAGTCCCTCTTCGGTTCTTGACATTCCACAGTAGTCCCACATGGTGAGCCCCAACTCGCGATGTAGCTGGTCAACTGTTTTCTTTCCTTTGATACCTAAGAGTTTACCCACACGACCGTTCACATTTTCCATCGCCTCTTTGAACTCAGGACGATCTGTGGAAATTTTTTCGTAAGACATGCCTGCCAGGTAATCGCCAATGGTATAAGGTATCACGAAGTAACCGTCAGCTAATCCTTGCATCAATGCGCTGGCACCAAGTCTGTTTGCACCGTGATCGGAGAAGTTCGCTTCGCCAAGTGCATACAATCCCGGAACGTTGGTCATCAAATTGTAATCAACCCAAAGACCACCCATCGTGTAGTGTACTGCTGGGTAAATCATCATCGGACCTTTGTACGGATTGTCGCCTGTGATCTGCTTGTACATGTCGAACAGGTTGCCATACTTAGCCTCGATTGTTTTTTCACCGTCTCTTTTAATCGCATCAGCGAAGTCAAGAAACACCGCGAGACCCGATCCTACTCCGCGTCCTTCATCGCAAACATATTTTGCGTTCCTTGAGGCCACATCACGAGGCACAAGGTTTCCAAATGACGGATATTTTCTCTCTAAGAAATAATCTCTTTCTGATTCAGGGATGCCGGCTGCTTCCATTGCTTTAAGTCCAGGCTTTGCATTTTTTGGTACCCACACGCGTCCATCATTTCGCAGCGACTCTGACATCAAAGTCAGCTTCGACTGATGATCTCCCGAAACTGGAATACAGGTGGGGTGAATTTGCGTGAAGCATGGGTTTCCAAAAAAGGCGCCCTTCTTATGTGCCCGCCACGCAGCAGTAACATTTGATCCCTTTGCATTCGTTGAAAGGAAAAAAACGTTTCCGTATCCTCCTGTACACACTAACACAGCATGCGCGCTATGCGCTTCTATTTTACCGGTGATGAGATGTCTGGTGATAATTCCTCTCGCCTTTCCGTCTACCATCACAAGGTCCAACATCTCGGTGCGGTTGTGCATCTCTACTTTGCCATTGGCAATTTGTCTGTTCAATGCAGAGTAGGCACCCAACAAAAGTTGCTGTCCGGTTTGACCTCGTGCATAAAATGTTCTGGACACCTGAGCACCACCAAACGAACGGTTAGACAATAGTCCACCATATTCTCGGGCAAACGGTACACCTTGAGCAACACACTGGTCAATAATATTTACGCTTACTTCCGCAAGACGGTGCACATTCCCTTCACGAGAACGGTAGTCTCCTCCTTTGATGGTGTCGTAGAACAAGCGGTACACACTGTCTCCATCGTTCTGATAATTTTTTGCTGCATTGATACCACCCTGCGCGGCAATACTGTGTGCTCTGCGTGGGCTGTCCTGAAAGCAAAATGCTTTTACATTATAGCCAAGTTCGGCAAGTGAGGCGGCTGCAGATGCTCCTGCAAGACCGGTGCCTACCACAATAACATCATACTTCCTCTTGTTGGCAGGGTTTACCAGCTTCAAATTGAATTTGTGCTTGGTCCACTTTTCGCCTAAAGGTCCTTCCGGAATTTTTGATTCTAACTTCATAGTTATGGAATGGCTATTAATTCAAAAACATCATAATTGGTATCAGGGCAAACAGAGCAGGAACAATGATTGCAAATGCCCGTCCCACGAAATTGATAACAGGATTATACTTCACATGGTTTAGGCCGAGTGTTTGAAAAGCACTTGAAAACCCGTGCCACAGGTGAAATGCGATCGCGAACATGCAGAATACATATAATGCAACGTACCAGGCCTTATCAAACCAGATGGCTACAATACTGGCGAGGTCACGTACCTCAGTACCATCGTAGTTTACAGTGGGTACCGACCCATAGTGCATCTGAGCCCAGAAGTCCTTGAGGTGTATGGTGATAAATACCAGGACGATCGTTCCCAGGATTCCCATATTACGGGAGGTCCAATGTGACGACTTATTGTTGACGGCATATGAGCTGCCACGTGCTGCTCTGTTTTTGCGACTCAGCAGAATGGCCCAGATCACATGAATGAGAATAAGTGCGAAGTTGACTTTGGATACAGTTTGGATCAGCGCGTTAGTACTCATGAACTCCGCGTAGATATTGAACGACTTACCTCCGTCATCCTTCAGCAATTGCAGGTTACCTGCCAGGTGAACGGCCAGAAATGTAATTAGGAACAGGCCGGTGAGGGCCATCAACAGTTTTCTTCCAAGTGTACTTGTGAAGAGGTTAGTTAACCATTTCATCCGCTTATAGTTGTTTTTTGGTGGTCAGACGAAATCATCCCTTGCTTATTCTTTTCAAAGGCGATTTCAAGTGCTGAAAATTGAATTAGAGAAGTATGCTGACAGTTGGGCGACATCATTACTTGATCATTCGCTGTCGCAACCGGGTCTGTCATCAACTTAGGTTTAGTCCGAGCCTTGCCGAGTTATTCCTGTTAAAGAATTCCTCAAAAAAGAAGGCTTTGGGGTTATTTTGAATCGAATCAAAAATACTCCCCAAAGCCTTACTAAACAATTTGAATATGATTTTTAGAATGTTTCGAAAGAAGGAACTGAATTATCAGAAGACTTGAAATAGTAGAACCACAAGCGTGAGCACGCCAAGCATCATAAACAAGAACCATTCTCGCTTAATAAACTCTTTGAAATTTCTAAACCAGTCCATAACGCATTTTGTTGTTAAAACACCGGAGATAACTCAAACCCTATTCCACAGCCAAAAAAGGCTCAAAAAGCAGGTTTTGTGTTTCGTTTTGTCCATTATGTGGAAAATATTCCCAATATGGGATGGATTGTCATCACAGACCGTAAACCGTATTTTTACAGTTTAGCAACCACTAACTGCTACTGATGTACTTAATCTTCGACACGGAGACCACCGGTATTCCGCACAATAAAACTGCGCCCTTAACTGACCTTGAAAACTGGCCACGACTGGTTCAACTCGCCTGGCAACTTCACGACCACCGAGGCAAACTCATATCACAACATAATTACATCATCAGACCTGAAGGGTTTGACATTCCATTTAAGGCTGAACAAATACACGGTATCTCTACCAAGCGCGCAACTGAGGAAGGCATTCCGCTGAAGCAAGCTGTTGACGCCTTTAAAAAAGATTTGGACTCCACCCGACTGCTGGTTGGACACAACATAGAATTTGATATCAACATCATAGGTGCGGAGTTTATCCGCCTGTCCTATGAACCCGACAAGTTCCTGGCCATTGACAGATTAGATACCGGTATCGTCTCCACAGAGTTCTGTCAACTGCAGGGAGGAATCGGTGGCAAACTCAAGATGCCTCGCCTCTCAGAACTTCATGAGAAACTCTTTGGAGAAGGATTCAACGATGCGCACGATGCCTCATACGATGTAGATGCAACGGCAAGATCATTTTTCGGGCTGATCAAGCAAAAGGTAACAAAGCCTTTTGACGACACGCTGGTCGAGGACATAGAATATGAGCAACCGAATCTTGAAGCCGGGAACTCAACAAAGAGAGAAAAGGTAAAGGGGGCTGACTACAATCAAAATATAGCCGAGGAAAAGCTAACCGACTGGCCGTTTAGTCACCTCCATACGCACTCACAATTCTCTGTCCTTCAAGCCACACCGCCTGTCAAGGAAATTGTAACGCTGGCAAAAAACAATGGCATGCCGGCTGTGGCACTGACTGACCTGGGTAACATGTATGGTGCCTTCAAGTTTGTGACAGAAGCACTCAAACACGAAATCAAACCGATAGTTGGTTGTGAATTTTTCATCGCGGAAGAAAGGACCAAGCTAAAGTTTACCAAGGACAATCCGGACAAGCGCTACACGCAAGTGCTGTTGGCCAAGAACAAAACCGGATATCTCAACCTGGCAAGACTTAGCTCCCTTGGATTCACAGAAGGCTTATACGGCATCTACCCGAGAATTGACAAGGCCCTTGTTGAAAAATACCGGGAAGGTTTAATAGCGTCTACAGGTGGTTTGGCAAGTGAAATTCCTCACCTCATCCTCAACGTAGGAGAACGACAGGCTGAGGAAGCATTTCAATGGTGGCATGGAGTATTTAATAACGACTTCTATGTTGAATTAAATCGCCACGGAATTCCAGAAGAGGAACGAGTCAATGAAACCCTTCTGAAGTTTTGTGAGAAGTACAAAGTAAAATATTATGCCGCCAATGAATGCTATTACCTCGATAAGGAAGAATCCAACGCGCATGATGTATTGCTGTGTATAAAAGAAGGTGAGTTCCAATCGACACCTATCGGATCGGGTCGTGGCTATCGCTATGGCCTTCCCAACAATGAATTCTATTTCAAGAACCAACAGGAAATGAAATCGACCTTTCATGATCTTCCTGAAGCCATTGAGACGATTAGTGAAATCGTTGATAAGGTAGAGGCATACGACTTACGTCAAAATGTTTTGTTGCCGATCTACCAGATTCCACAAGAGTTCAAAACAGAAGACGAATATTTAAAACACCTCACCTATGAAGGTGCAAAGGTTCGCTATCCTGAAATCACAACAGAAATCAGAGAGCGGCTCGACTTTGAGTTAGAGACGATCAAAAAAACGGGATACCCTGGCTACTTTTTGATTGTTCAAGACTTCACTCGCAAGGCACGGGAAATGGGCGTATCCGTTGGACCGGGTCGTGGATCAGCAGCTGGATCTGCTGTGGCGTATTGTATTGGTATCACCAATGTCGACCCGATCGCTTATGATCTTCTGTTTGAGCGTTTCCTCAACCCCGACAGGATTTCATTGCCCGATATTGATATTGACTTCGATGATGAGGGACGAGACAAGGTATTGCAATACGTAATAGAAAAATATGGCAAGAGTCAGGTCGCTCAGATCATCACTTACGGCACCATGGCTGCCAAGTCATCCATTCGCGATTGTGCCCGCGTAATGGAACTGCCGCTCGCAGAGGCCAACAACATGGCAAAGTTGATACCCGAAAGGCCAGGCACTTCTCTTGAGAAAGCATTTGAAGAAGTAAAAGAACTAAATGATATCAGGAAAGGGAGTGACTTGAAAGCACAAGTGCTGAAGCAAGCCATCATTCTGGAAGGGTCGTTAAGAAACACCGGCACCCATGCCTGCGGTGTGATCATCACACCGGACGAACTTACTTCCCTGGTGCCTGTTGCCACTGCGCGCGACTCCGACATGCTGGTGACACAGTTCGACAACAGTGTGGTGGAAAGTGCAGGCATGTTGAAGATGGACTTTCTCGGTCTCACCACGCTCACGATTATTAAAACAGCACTAAAGAACATCAAGAAGAAACACAACATCGACATCGATATTGATACCATTCCTCTTGACGACCAAAAAACATTTCAACTATATCAGCGAGGAGAAACCACAGGCACATTCCAGTTCGAATCCGAAGGAATGCAGAACTACCTCAAGGGGTTGAAACCTGACAAACTGGAAGACCTCATTGCGATGAACGCCCTGTATCGACCGGGGCCAATGGAATACATTCCAAACTTCATCGCGAGAAAGCACGGCAGAGAACCGATCAGATACGATCTGCCGGAGATGGAAGAATACCTGAAGGACACCTACGGTATCACCGTCTATCAAGAGCAGGTGATGTTGCTCTCTCAGCAACTTGCCAACTTCTCGAAAGGTGATGCGGACGTACTGCGTAAAGCGATGGGTAAGAAACAGAAGGACGTGCTCGACAAGATGAAAGACCGGTTCATCGATGGGTGTAAGTCGAACGGACATGACGAGCGCGTAGCAGAAAAGATTTGGAAAGACTGGGAAGCTTTCGCTCAATACGCCTTCAATAAATCACACTCTACTTGCTATTCACTGGTAGCCTATCAGACTGCCTATCTCAAAGCAAACTACCCTGCCGAGTATATGGCGGCAGTACTTACGCACTCGCAAAGCAACCTTGACAAGGTCACGTTCTTCATTGAAGAGTGTCGCAAACAAAATATAGAAGTACTCGGTCCGCACGTGAATGAATCTGGAGTTTACTTTGAGGTGAATGACAAAGGTGAGATCCGATTCGGCCTTGGAGCAATCAAGGGTGCAGGCGAGGCTGCTGTTGAGTCTATCATTCAGGAGCGTGAAGAGCACGGTCCCTTCAAAGACATTTTCGAATTCGCAAAGCGCGTAAATCAGCGTGCTGTAAATAAGAAGACAATCGAATGCCTTGCCTTATCCGGAGCATTCGACTGCTTTAGCGATTTCCATCGAAGGCAGTTTGTATTTGCTAAGGAAGGCGACATCACACTGACCGAAAAGCTCACGCGCTACGCGAACAAAATGCAACAGGAATTGCAAAGCGCTCAGGTGAGTCTGTTCGGTGGTAGCACCGGCACAGAGATGCCACTGCCAAAGGTTGATCCCATCGAACCCTTCAGCGAAATAGAAAAGCTTCACTTCGAAAAAGAAGTTGTGGGTGTTTATATATCAGGTCACCCGCTTGATAACTTCAAATTTGAACTGGATGCTTTTTGCAATACTCCGCTGAGTCAGCTCTCTGAACTGGAGGGAAATGAAGGCAGAGAAACGAAACTGGGCGGCATCGTAGCCTCTGTTGAACATCGCCTTACAAAAACCGGTAAGCCTTTCGGCAAACTTATCCTTGAAGACTACTCAGGGCGGTTCGAAATCATGCTTTGGAGTGAAGACTACCTTAAGTTCAAATCATTCCTCATGCCAGGACTATTCTTGTTTGTAGAAGGAATGATTGTAAAAAGAACCTGGGGTGACCAGAGCCTGGAGTTCAGAATTAAGAATATTGACCTGCTGAACGAACTAGGGCTCAAGCGAACCAAAGGAATCCAACTCAAAATTGATACGCAGGCAATCAACCCAAATCTCATTGCAAATATCGAAGATCTTTGTACTGAATTCTCTGGCAACTGCCCGCTTTACCTGAAAATCAAGGATGAGGGCGAAAGCATCAATCTCGAGATGATGTCGAGAAAATATCGGGTAAAGCCAGTAAATGACATGGTGAAAAAGATCAAGCGGATACCCGATTTAGAGGTGGAAGTAGTGTATTGATTTGTCAGCTTTTTGACTATTTCGAGGACTGCAAATCGGGCTGGAACAAAATCAATTATATTTGTGTTGGCTATTTGAACATTCAAAAAACTCAACTTAATAACATATACCAAAATGGGTAAAACATTAGAACTCAACGACTCAAACTTTGAAGAAACCATCAAAGGCGACAAACCAGTACTTGTAGATTTTTGGGCAGAATGGTGTGGACCATGTAAAATGATAGGTCCTGTAGTAGAGGAGTTGGCTGGAGATTATGAAGGTAAAGCCGTAGTGGCCAAATTAAATGTGGATGAAAACCCAGAGGTGGCAGGTAAATATGGCATCCGCTCAATCCCGACATTACTCGTTTTCAAAGGCGGACAGATTGTGGACAAGCAAGTTGGTGCTGTGCCTAAGTCTGTGTTGGCACAAAAGCTAGCAGCACAGGTTGCATAAAAAATACAAGCGAACTCTATGGCCGCCCCCTCAAGGGCGGCTTTTTTATTTCTCAGCCTTTAGCCTCTCCACCATTTCCAAAACCGCAGGACAAACAAGCGTGTTCTTATAAGTTAAATCCATAATCTGCACCATCTTCTTTCTGTCAGTGTGTGGATACTCACGACAGGCCTTCGGTCGGGCCTCATAGATGCTGCAATAATTGTCACTACCAAGAAATGGGCACGGTGCCGACTTCAACACGTGGTCCCCATCGTCATCTACACGAAGATATTGTTCAACAAAGGCTCCTGGCTTCAATTTCAGAAATCGTGCAACCCGCTCAATATCTGTTTGATAAAATATAGGACTGGTCGTTTTACAACAATTGGCACACTCAAGACAATCCATTTCTGCAAATACTTCATCGTGCACTGCGTGAAATGCATCATCCACTTTACGAGCATTTTTCGTTTTTAACCCCTGCAGAAATTTTTTATTTGCTACCGACCTTCCTTTGGTCAGTTCCCCGAATTTTTCCAGATCAATACTCACTCCACCTCATTTATAATCACAGAAAGCTTTCTGATTACAATATCCAAAGCGGAAGTTTCCTGCTGCATCAGTTCAACGATATTCTCTTTTTCCATCTTATTTACACTTTCGCTGGCAAATAAATTTGATAGACCCAGCAAGGTAGCAACATGAGCGCGAACTTCATGCGAGTTGATAAAGGCATATTTGCGTAGGGCCTCATATTGCTCATCAATTTTCTGACGACTCATTCTTCTTTCAGTAATATCAGCTATTGTCCCTTCTATGTATTCGATTGTCTTGCCCACGCTATAGGCAAGGTGAGCATTTATACTCACCCAGATCGTGTCACCGAGGCGGGTCTTTGCTTTTACCTCTGCCTTATTTACAAAACCTTTCACCAACAGTTCACTCAGGAACCGCTGACGATCAGCTGCAACCGCGTAGAGATTTTCACCAATGTCCTTAACGTCAGACTTCATTTCTTCTTCGGAAGTATATCCGAAAATCTGAACGAACGATGGATTAGCCAGTAGCAGTTCGCCCTCAACCGTACAACGATAGATTCCTTCTGAAGTGTTTTCAAAAATGGTTCGGTACTTCCTCTCACTGGCTTTTAATGCTTCTTCACGCAATTGCAAAGTGGTAATGTCTAATACAGTCCCGCTGAACTTCACCGGTTTTCCAAACTTGTCTTTTACTAGAAAGTAAGTGGGCTTAAAGTATCTGAGGGCTAGGGTATCAGGATTGGTTCTAAATATTTTCGCAGTTGGCTCAATTCCTTTATTCATCTTTTGGAATGCATCTTCCACTATTCCTTTATCGTCAGGATGAATATGAGACAGGTAAGTTTCAAAATCAGGTACCTCTCCATCAAGGTCGAAGCCAAACATGCGAAACATCTGCTTTGACCACCGCGCCTGGCCAGTACCCAGATCTATCTCCCAGTTGCCAAGATTGGCATACTCTTCTGCCAATTCTAGCGCAGCCTTACTTAGCAGCATGTCTTCTTCAGCAAGCTTTCTGCCGGTAACGTCTCTGGTGATTCCAAGCAGTGAGATAATTTGTCCACGCGAATCTTTGAGAGGAACTGCGTTCATCTCCACCCATCGAACGGTTCCGTTAAGTCCTGATATCTTATACTCAAACGAAACTGACTCCCCATTAAAGACATTTTCGATTATCTTCTTGAATTCGCTTCGATATTCAGCCTCTACTATATTTAAAAAGAATAGTCCTTCTACCCTCTCCAAAACATCGGCTTCAATCATCTTAACACCAGCAGGGTTTATACTTAAAATATTGCCCTTCGCATCCAACTCCATGATACACTCGGGCTCGGTTTCAATAATTGCACGGACATGGTTTTCGCTCTCTACTAATTCATTTTCAATTTTCTTTCTATCCGATATGTCGATGAAAGTACTCAGCCAATGATGCTTGCCTTCAATACTGATTCCTGATATAGACAATAGTACCGGTATTCTCTTACCGTCACTCATCACGATTTCACACTCAGCATTACGCACTTCGCCATTCTCATACAAGTATTTTCGCACGGGACCAGACTGACTGCCAGTGAAGTCTACTCTCAAAATTCCCGCCTCCTCAGAAGTCCTACCTACCATCTCCTTAGGATCTCTGCCGAGTAAAGTTGCCAGTGATTGATTGACTTCAACAATTCTGCGATCAAGATCTGTTATAGAAAGACCCACCACATTCGATTCAAATGCGGAAGAAAACTTTTGTTCGCTTTGCTTTACGCTCTCTTCTGTGCGTGCCTTTTCCAGTGCAATCTTGGCCTGATTGGAAGCTCTTTCAATGAGTTCGTAGTCTAAAGCTTCTGGTGAACGTACTTGTTTATAGTAGATGGCGAAGGTCCCCATTACCACATCATTTTCGGAAATAATAGGAGTTGACCAACAGGCACGCAATCCGAGGGGTAGCGCCAGCACTTTATAGTCTTCCCACAATGGATCATTCTCAATGTCAGAGACTATCACTTGCTTTTTAAGATAAGCCGCAGTACCGCAAGAGCCGGCCTTGGGGCCGATAGCTAACCCATCAATTGCCTTTACATATTCAGCTGGTAAGCTTGGGGAGGTACCTTGATGCACAGTTTTTCCGTCATATGATAGCAACAGAATTGAACAAATTGATCCCGGAGAGAATCTTTCGAAGTTAACAGCAATCGTATTCAGGACAGTTTTTATTGGCTCACCTGTTGCAATCAACTCCAGCACTCGCTTCTCACCGTTCATTACCAGTTCGCGGAGCCGGGATTCTGTCACATCCTCAGCGAAGCCTGCCACTCGTTGCCCTTCTCCATATTCGTTTTTAATCGGATAACCCCTTGAAAAAATATGGCGAACATCTCCTTGGGGTCTTCTAATGCGGTAGTATACTTCACTGTATTCACCCCTCGCCTGCGCCTCAAGTGCTTTTTCAAGTCCGTCCCGATCTTCTTCTACAATCCAATCATAAAACCCTCCTGCCTTGTCAATAGATGCTCCCCAGATCCTTTCGAATGCCGGACTGATATATTCGACTTTTCCCGTTTCAAGATTGAGAATGTAAAATACCTGACTGATGTTCTCCGCAAGCAACCTGAATTTATCCTCGATTTGTGCCAGGTCTTTCTCTGCCAACTTTTTGAATGTGACGTCCTGCCAACTATACCGAACATAGCTTTGCTGACTTTTATCATTCGAAACCAAGACAGCGTTCTGCATTACCGAAAGTACCACACCTTGCCGTGTGAATATTTTGAATTCCCTGGCTTCAGACACTCCTTTGTCCAACAACTCGTACATTGCATCCCTGGCCACATCCAAGCTGTCCGGGTGATAAAACTCACTTATTGTTTTCTGCAGAATCTCATCCCTTGAGTAGCCAATAACGGTGGTGAACGTGTCGTTGCAATCGATGATCCGCTGATCAAGCAAGTCAACTGACAACAGCATCGTGGGAGACTGATTGTAGAGGTCAACATATTTCAATTCGCTTTCCCTCAACGACAAACTTCTTTCCTGCAATTTTCCGGAGAGTAAAATGGGCATCCTCACCAAAGACCATACGAGGAAAGAGCCCAGAGTAGACAATATTAAGCCAATAGAGACGACCGGAACAGTCGCTTTGAGCGGTTGTAGTTGGTCTTTCGGTGTGGCCGACAATCGCCACTCGCCATGATGAATGACCATATCAGTTGAATATCCTGAATTGACCGTTACAGAATCCGACAAAAAGAACTCTTCTCTTCCATTGTTAGGGTTCACTTTTGAAATACCAAAGAAATAGTCAGCACTAGAAATCGTATCAAGGCCGGTGGCCTCAATCAATGTTTCCAATTTTATCAGCACAGCAGAAAATCCCCAGAATTTATTGTCTCTTACAATGGGTAGCCTTCCAACAATACCAATTCCTCCCTGACGGAGTTCAATGGGCCCCGCAAAGTAGAGTTCGTTCCTTTTAATCGCTTCCAAGGCTTCAATATTTCTGGACTTGTCTTCCAGAATGTTATAACCAATCACACCCTCATTACCCTCTAGAGGGTAAACACAACAGATAACTCCATTGGGTACAAGTTCGATTGCATCGATATACTTTTGTGTATCAAAAACATCTTTGGCGATTATCTCAAAATTCTTCTCCGCATCGTACTCTCTCACCAAAAATGATAGGAGTTGCGTTGTTGATGTGCTGTAGCTCAAAAGTTGTTGTAGCCTGTTTTTAGAAACGTCCAATAACTCGTGGGCACGGGTTCGTTCGTTCAATTTGGCAAATTGAAAGGTCCGGTAGGAAAAAAAGACTGTAGCCCCGATTAGCACCAGGAAAACGATTGCACTAAGTCTTAATGGGCTTTTTTTAAAACTCGACATAGGAAATTCCGGTTGAGGGTATTCCTTCAGGCGAAAGCAATAGAAATTACGTAGCTGAATTGAGATCAGCAATTAAAAGTTTAATTAAATCAAGGGTACTGGTGAAGGGAGGCTTGGAGTAGCCGAATAATGGGCTGGAGGCTAGCTACCGATTACGTCAAGGACGATTTTCCAGTTGGTGTCAGGTTCCCGTTTCCACACGCGCAGGTAGCTGGCCTTCTCCATATTGCCATCTCTGCTTTCGATTTTCACCCGGCCATAGGTATAGCCCAGGTCTCCGGATTCTGAAACATCCGCATCGATCGGTTCAAAATAGAACTGACGATCCTCCTGAATATTTTCAATCACTTTCCAGGATGTGTAGGGCCAACTTCCAGAGCGGTGGATTCTACATTCTCGGGAGAAGTACTCAGGTAAAAATGAGTTTCCTGTTTCGTTAAGCCATTGGGTGTAGGATTGCTCGATGAATATCAAGCCATCTTTTGTTGATTGTAATGGTTTTTTTCCTTTGCTGGAAGATCTTCGCACGGTTCGAAGCGGGTGATTGTCTTCTTCAGGCGATTCGAAGTTGATCCCCAGGTCAGCCACCACTTTCCAGGTGCCACTCCCATTTTTTTTCCACACCGTGGAATAGTATCCAAAGGCAAAGGGGTCACCGTTTTTATCCTTGCTCATTTGATAGGGACCTGTCGTGTATCCCATATCTTCAGCCAAAGAGATGTCTGCAAAGACTGGCCACCAAAACAAGTTGCCATTACCGGGGGGTCTTTTTTTCCATGCGTCAACACCATTCACAGGTTCCCCATTGGAGAAGATCACTCCATCGGCTGAAAGGTGCTCGAGAAATGCTTCCTTGGTGCTCTTATCCCGTGACATCTGGGCAAATGCCAATTCAGCGTCTACCACTTCCTGAACCGGACCCGACAGTTTCTGTGCTGCAACTTTGAAAGAACCAAGAGAAACACCAACACCCAACACGCACACGCCTGCAAAAAATCTAATCATTCCTAACCCAAATTAACGCGAAAATTTAGAATAATAAGCCTCCCTCGAAAATCCCTTATATAGAAGGATTTTTACAAATGGTAGACACCAAGGTTCACCGGAAATATTGGATTGTATAATTACAATCATGAGGTTCTCAACATAATTTCAAGGAGATAAGAAATCCAAAACCTTGCCAATCACCTGCAGATATCTCGTAAACTCAAACTGCGGATGATTCTCTATCGGCTGGCGGGTTGTATTGTTGCGTGTTAAGGAGAAATTGTAACTGCGGCTACGTAATATCCCGAAGATTGGGTCATCGAATTCCTATTGATTGGCAGAATTGATAGTCGGTACTTCAAACCCTATGTCAGTCAACTGCTGTTTGGTCATATTGACAATATTTACATCCAGTGTCACGGGGATAAGTGGTTGGTCCGTGGAGTCACGCTCAACATTCACAATAGTGTCAATAACATCCATTCCTTTTATCACTTTGCCGAAAACAGTATAGTCACCATCCAGTCGATGGACACCGTCTTTGTTTTGCACAATATAAAACTGACAACGAGCAGATAGTTTTTCTGGGTTGGCGTCCCGACCGGCTCCCAGGGCACCATACTCATGACGAAGCGAAGGAACAAACTCAGGTTTGAGTAAATATTCAGGATCGTTAAATCCCTCAGGTGTATCAGGGCACCCACCTTGAGCAACGAAATTTGGAATTACTCGATTGAAAGTGAGCGAATCCCAATAGCCCGCATTGGCCAGTTCAATGAAACTCTCGCGATGGTGAGGCGTGTTCTCATACAACCAAAGCAAAATCTCGCCTTGAGGAGTTTTAATTTGACCGACTTCAAAGCTATCCCTTCCAGCAGGCTGACATGATGCCAAAAGGCCCAGAATTGTTAAAAGCGTTAATAATCTCATATCAATGAAGTTGGGTGCGTATATCAATAAAGGTATGCAAAAAGGAAAAATACCGTTCAACAAAACAAAGGACGATCGCGGCCAATTAGCCTCTAATTTTGTTGCCCATTAGCGCATTTAACTACTATTCAACAGCTATGAAAAGACTTATACCATTATTACTGATTCAATTAATCGTTTTATCTGTGCTGGCGCAAGAACGACACTTGCCTGCCGACACATCGGTAACCACTACTCACGAAGTCACTGTAAAAGGAAAACGCTTTCCCTACACGGCCACCACAGGCACTCAGCCTGTTTGGAATGCCAAAGGAAAAGTAATCGCTTCACTTTACTATACTTATTATGAAAGAAGCGACATTAAAGACAGAGCCTCACGTCCGTTATTAATTTCCTTCAATGGTGGCCCGGGCTCTGCATCCGTGTGGATGCATGTGGCCTATACCGGTCCTCGTGTGTTGCAAATTGATCCCGAAGGATATCCAATACAACCCTACGGTGTTAAAGAAAATCCAAACTCTGTATTGGATATCGCTGACATCGTGTACGTCAATCCTGTCAACACAGGTTACTCACGAGTTCTCGACAAAGATGAACCAAGAGAAACATTCTTCGGTGTAAACGCTGACATTAAATATCTGGCAGAGTGGCTGAATACATTCGTAACAAGAAAGAACCGCTGGCAATCTCCCAAGTATCTGATTGGTGAAAGCTACGGAACAACACGCGTATCCGGTCTCGCACTTGAACTACAAAATGCACAATGGATGTATTTGAATGGGGTGATCCTGGTTTCACCTACTGATCTTGGCATAGAAAGAAATGGCGCTGTCGATGCTGCCAACCGACTTCCTTACTTTGCCGCAGCGGCATGGTTTCACAAAATGTTGCCAGGCGACCTTCAACAAAAAGACTTGACTGCCATGTTGCCTGAAGCAGAGCAATACGCGATCAACGAACTTATCCCCGCAATCGCGATGGGAGGGTTTTTAGATGACGCGAAGAAGAAAGAAGTCGCTGGAAAAATGGCAAGGTACTCCGGACTATCTGAAAAATTTATTTTGCAAAACAACCTTGACGTTTCCATGAACGCATTCTGGAAAGAATTGCTGCGCGAAAAAGGCTATACCATCGGACGACTTGACTCAAGATATCTTGGTATTGACAAAATGGATGCGGGTGAAAGATCGGATTATAATGCAGAGATCACCTCATGGCTTCATTCATTTACCCCAGCCATTAATTATTACCTGAGAGAGCATTTGAAATTTAAGACTGACATCAAGTACAACATGTTTGGTCCGGTTCATCCATGGGATAGAACCAACGACCATACTGGCGACAACCTGAGGCAGGCGATGGCTCAGAATCCTTACCTCAATGTGATGATACAATCAGGATACTATGACGGTGCTTGTACCTATTTCGATGCGAAGTATTCAATGTGGCAGATGGACCCTAGCGGAAAAATGAAAGATCGCTTTAGCTGGAAAGGTTACAGAAGTGGTCATATGATGTATTTGAGAAATGAAGACCTCATCAAAGCAAATGATGATGTGCGTGAGTTTATTCAGAAAACAACCACCAACGGAAAGCCAGCGAAATATTGAGGTAATTAAGCAGTAAAGAGTCAATCGGCAGGTGCAACCACCTGCCGATTTTTTTAACTTTAAGATTATGAGAACTACCTACACACTTCTTTCATTGATTTCTATTATCGTCTTAACAAGTTGTCAGTCGAAATCCAAATTGGAATTGCTAAAAGAATCCATCAACGATGAACTCGCGAAGGTGGAGGGCACCTTCGGAATCGCCTTCGAAAACTTAGACAATAATGAACAACTCCTCATCAACGAGAAAGAAACTTTTCATGCAGCAAGCACGATGAAAACCCCTGTGCTCATCGAAGTATATAAACAAGCTGCTGAGGGTAAATTCTCTCTTCAAGACTCCATCACAGTAATTAACGAATTCAAGAGCATTGTTGATGGTAGCCCATATCAGTTGACCTCCGATGATGATAGCGAGTTTGAATTGTATAATCAGGTTGGCACCAAAAAGGCAATTTATGATTTGGTTTATCAAATGATCATCGTGAGCAGCAATTTGGCTACGAACATCATCATCGAAAATGTGGGTGCAAAAAATGTGATGTCAACGATGAAGGGGCTTGGCGCAAACGACATCCAGGTATTAAGAGGTGTAGAAGATCAGAAAGCTTATGAAGCTGGTATGAGCAACACAACTACAGCCTACGACCTAATGATATTATTTGAAAAACTGGCGAAGGGCGAGGCAGTCAGTCCGGAGGCTGATCAACAAATGATAGACATCCTTTCGGATCAGGAGTTCAACGAAATAATTCCGGCCAAACTGCCGGCAGATGTGAAAGTTGCACACAAGACAGGAAGCATCACCGCAGTTCGGCATGATTCAGGGATTGTCTTTTTACCTGATGGGAGAAAGTATGTATTGATAACTCTTTCGAAAGAATTAAAAAATCCAGAAGAAGGCATCAGAGCAATGGCTAATGTGTCGGAGCTGATTTATAAATACATGACAAACAAATAAGTTTAACTACCCTCGTCAGCGATCCATTTCTATTCTGTATCTTCCGATTCGCCCATGACTCAGACCCCAACAAAAAAGATAGGACTCTGGACCAGCACTTCGCTGGTGGTGGGCAACATGATTGGAGCCGGTGTCTTCCTCATGCCTTCAGCCCTTGCCAGCTATGGTGGAATAAGTCTGCTGGGTTGGGTGTTCTCCGCAATCGGTGCCTTGTTCCTTGCTATTCTTTTTGGGAGACTCAGCAAGATGATGCCACTTGGAGATGGTGGTCCCTATGCTTACACGCGAAAAGGTTTTGGTGATTTCCCCGGGTTTCTCGTAGCATGGGGCTACTGGATTTCTTGCTGGACTACGAATGCCACCATTGCAGTATCCTTGGTGGGAGGTTTAAGTTTGTTTATACCGATTCTAGGTACCAATCCTGTAGCAGCAGTAGCTACAGCGTTAAGTGCAGTCTGGGGCCTCACATGGATTAACGCAATGGGCGTACGCGAAGGCGGAAAGGTTCAATTGATCACCACACTACTCAAACTTGTACCTCTCACGATAATCGCATTTGTAGGATTGTTTTTTATTGACATTGATAATTTCTTCCCCTTCAACATCAGTGGTGTCTCCAACTTTGCTGCGATTTCAGCCACAGCGGCTATGACGATTTTTGCGTTTCAAGGCGTTGAGTGTGCTACTATTCCAGCGGGTGAAGTAGAAAATCCTGAAACAACTATCTCAAAAGCAACAATGATCGGAACTTGGATTACAATCGTGGTGTATATCCTTAGTACGATTTCCGTTATGGGAATAGTTCCCGTTGACAAACTTCAAACTTCTGTTACCCCTTTTGCAGATGCAGCAGAAGTCATCTGGGGCAACGGTGCCCATTACCTCGTAGGCGCAGGAGTGGTGATCTCAGCGTTTGGAGCACTTAACGGTTGGATATTGATACAAGGTCAGGTACCATTCGCAATCGCGAAGGATAAATTATTTCCTCATGTTTTTGAAAAGAAAAACTCAAAAGGAGCACCTGCATTGGGTATAGTTATCTCAAGCATATTCATTTCAGTTCTGGTATTCATGAACTATACTAAAGGCCTCGTAGAGCAATTTCAATTCCTGGTCCTGCTTACAACCGTAATGGTACTCGTTCCTTATCTTTTTTCATCCGCATCTTATCTTATGTTGTTGTTTGAGGAAAAGCATCTTAAGACAGGAGGTTGGGCAAGAGCAATATTTTTATCGACCGGTGGCTTTGCATTCTCTATCTGGGCGATAGCCGGGTCTGGCGAACAGTCAGTATTCTGGGGGTTTTTGATGCTCCTTGCCGGAATTCCTTTTTATATGTGGAACATTTGGAAACGCAATCGCACATCATGAGCAACCGAACAGCTCACTCAGAATATGGAACATTGGAATCAGTGTTTATAAAAAGAGCAGCTGATGCCTTTGTTAATGACGATCATTTGAGCAATACATGGCAAGAACTCAATTACCTCGGCAAGCCCGATCTTAAGATTGCCAATCAAGAGTATGAATCATTTGAAGATGTATTGAAGAAAAATGGCGCGAGGATCTTCCACTTACCTCAGAATACCAACGTGAACATGGACTCGATTTACTGTCGTGACGCGTCCATTGCCACTGACTTTGGAATGATCATTTGTAACATGGGCAAGGTTGGCAGAAGAAATGAGCCAGCAGCCGAGCGGTCAGCATATGATAAGGAAGGCATCACAATTCTCGGTGAAATTAAATCTCCAGGAACTATCGAAGGCGGTGATGTGGCTTGGCTCGATACAAAAACTATTGCTGTGGGACTTACCTATCGAACCAATCGAGAGGGTATTGATCAACTAAAGAACTTACTTGAGCCAAACGGCATCAATGTAATTGGAGTACCGCTCCCACATTACAAAGGACCTTCCGATGTTTTTCACCTCATGTCAATACTCAGTCCGGTTGACAAAGATCTTGCAGTGGTTTATTCGCCACTGATGCCAATATCATTCAGGAATGATTTGCTCAACAGGGGATTTAAACTCGTGGAAGTTCCAGATAACGAATTTGATTCGATGGGGTGCAATGTGTTAGCGTTGGCGTCTCGCGTTTGCTTAATGGTAAAAGGTAACCATGAAACAAAATCCAGACTTGAAGCACAAGGCTGCAAGGTGATCGAGTACCAAGGTCAGGAAATCAGCGTGAAAGGTGGCGGTGGACCTACTTGCCTCACCAGACCTATTTGGCGAAAAGTTTAAATCACTCGTTCAAACTCCAGTCGTAGTCGAGATAACTTATATTCGCATCTCGATTTATTTTTTGTTGGGTGTATTGATTCACAAATTCAATCAAAGACGACTTCTTCGTAAAGTCACCTTTATACCATTTGAAAATGCTGGATAACTCTACTTTATCCTTGGAAATTTTATTTCTTGATGGATCACCTAAAAATGATCGCCCCGCCTGATCCAATTGCTCATCCAGCTTCTCCGCGACATAAGCCTCGTTTAATAATTTCGGACAAGATTTTGATGCACAAACAATAGCAAAATGAATGCGCGGATCATCAAACTCACGTCTTAATTTTTCGTGTTCGATATTATTCAGATCCAAAGTTTCCTTACCAATCTTGACAAAGCGAATATCCCAGGCCGTGTTCACCTTATATATCCATCCACCCAGATCCTTGATGCTTTTTACTGGATAATTATCTGCAATTAACTTGATCGTGAAAGCATTGTACGCGTTGATCCAAAACGCCTTTCGTTGATTGTCGGTCCATGCGGCAGTCGGTGGGTTTTGTGACAGAGAATTCAGATAACTCTGGAACAGCTCGATGTCATGAATAAAACCGGTGTAACTAACCTCTCCATCACCACTCACATATTTTTCCAATAATTCAGAAAATACCTTGTGGTCGGGCACCTGACCCTGCGCCAAAGTGCATAAACATAGCATCGCAATCGAAAGAAAAGTTCTCATGAGCTAAATCTAATTCAAGGTAAATCAGATACTTTGTCTTCTTAGTTACAGTTATGCGAGATTTTTAGTTCGAATAGATGAGCGGGAACCGGTATTGGCAGTTCAGTCGTATATTTAACAATACTAATTTTATTCTCCCAAAACATGAAAACATACTACAATCCTGAGGATCTCAAAAAGTTCGGCAACATTGGTGAATTTCAAAAAACACTTGCTGATAAATTTTTTGACTACTATGGTGAAGTATTCAAAGACGGTGCGCTTACCGCTCGAGAAAAATCACTGATCGCACTTGCAGTTTCGCACACAATTCAATGCCCCTATTGCATCGATGCCTATACCGTTGATACCATGGAAAAAGGATGTGATGAACAGCAAATGATGGAAGCTGTCCACGTAGCTGCTGCCATCCGAAGCGGGGCCAGCCTTGTGCATGGCGTGCAAATGATGAATAAATACAAAGAACTTTCGATGTAATGATTAAGTCACTGAAGGCAAGGCAAAGTGAACTGGCGGATGTAGCCTATGAACTCAAAATCCTGAGTGAAAAAACACCAACCGGATTTGAGCCAGACGCATTTGCCAGCAAACTGAGAGAATCGAATTTATATCCACTTAAACCTACGCAGGTCGAAATTTTTCAGGTGAATGTTGGTAAGATGTGCAATCAGACTTGCAAACATTGCCACGTGGATGCAGGCCCTGATCGCAAAGAGATCATGACCAGGGAAACGATGCAACAATGCCTCGATGTGATTCAAGCAAATCATTTCACCACCATTGACATTACCGGTGGTGCTCCTGAGATGAATGAAAACTTCAGATGGTTTGTCGAGGGAATACGAGCCATCAGCAACGACATCAAGATCATTGTGAGATGTAATCTCACTATCATCGTAGCCAATCCCAAGTATCACGATTTACCGGATTTCTTTAAAAAGCATCGAATAGAAGTAACCTCATCTCTCCCCTACTTCACCGCAATGCGAACAGATTCGCAAAGAGGTGAAGGTGTATTTGAAAAATCAATAAGGGCGCTCCACATGCTCAATGAAGTTGGATACGGAAAGTCTGGAACCAATCTCATGCTCAATCTGGTTTATAATCCTTCAGGCGCATTTCTTCCAGGATCGCAGGAATCGCTGGAGATAGAGTTCAAAAAAAGATTAAAAGATGCTCATGGAATTGAATTCAATCAGTTGTTTACAATTACCAACTTACCCATCAGTCGCTTCCTCGACTATCTATTGGTGAGCGGTAACTATGAATCGTATATGGAGAAACTGATCTCATCGTACAATCCAGTTGCAGCCGCAGGTGTCATGTGCCGAAATACCGTTTCTGTCGGATGGGATGGATATCTCTTTGACTGTGACTTTAATCAAATGCTGGACATGAAAGTTTCCAACGAGGAGAATCACATTTCAAAGTGGAGCACTGAGAAGCTTGAGGAAAGAGAGATATTGGTTAACCAACATTGCTTCGGATGCACCGCTGGCGCAGGGTCTAGCTGCGGTGGAGCCACTACCTAACAATCAATCTTGAGATCATGCAAATAAGTGTGATCATTCCAACATTCAATGAAGACCAGAACATCGGCCAACTGGTTGAGTTCATCCTCATCCATGGGCCGGATAGTGTTGCTGAAGTAATTGTGGTCGATGGCAACAGCACTGACTCCACGGTTGAAGTTGCTGCTAAAGCGAGAGCTCGTGTTTTACACTGCGCAACGAAATCGAGAGCAGCACAGATGAATCTAGGAGCCGGTGAAGCCACTGGAGACATTCTTTACTTTGTTCATGCTGATGTAAAACTGGTAGATTCGTTTGTAAATGATATCAAAGACGCGCTGACCTCCGGATTCGATGCCGGATGCTATCGATATCAGTTTGATTCGAAAAAATCAATTTTAAAAATCAACGCATACTTTACGAGGTTCAATCGCATCATGTGCCGAGGTGGGGACCAAACGCTGTTCATTAAAAGAGATGTCTTTGAAGAGTTGGGTCGATTTGACGAACGCTTTGTAATCATGGAGGACTACGACTTCATTCAAAAAATTCAAAAACGATATAAGTTTAGGATCATTCCCAAAAGCATCCTCGTTTCGGACAGAAAGTATCATTCCAACTCCTGGCTCCGCGTCCAATTGGCAAACCTCACAATATTTATAATGTACCTATCTGGCGTGCCACCTCAAAAAATGGCGCGATACTATAAGAAGCTTCTCGACTACAGATGAAAACCATTTACCCTTAGAGGGGTGATTGACTTGACTTAATAATATTTCGACCTTCATAATAAATTAGAAGAGGTCTTTTGGCATCAAGTCCTAAACCTAATGCAGGGATTTCTCTTCGAGGTGGGCCATTTTGGCCCGCCTTTATATTATACTATCCAGTTTTCATTCGCGTTACTATCTTTATAGTAAAATTTGACAAATGAAAACTATTGCGTCAATCGCAGTCTTTGGCTTAATCTCATTCTTTCAAGCTACGTCTTACGAGGAGGTCAAACTCTCGGATCAGGAGGTAATATACCAGGCAGTTTATCAGAAAGAAGGTATAACCTATGCTGCACTTGAAGAATATTATAAAAAGAACAAACACTTTTCCAACCTGAAGGTCGCAACCAACGAAATGACATTTGACATTAAAGACCTCACCGTGGACTACCTTAAGTTCCAGTTCAGCCAGGTCGAAACACCTTTGCTACTTCAGACCGGAAAATTCAGCGGGAAGGGTTCCGTTTCAGTGAGAGATGGTCGCTATCGGGTTACCTTCAGCAAAATTATGGTAACAGGCGAAATCGGCTACAAATCAATTAAAGAGCCGGAGCCTTTTACCGGACTGTGCAGCAAGAACAATGGCACACAACTTTCACAGGATTGGATGAAGCCAAACTCGTTCGGATTGCTTTGTAAAGCTTTCGCTGATAACTTTGAATTGAAAGAAACGGATGATGACTGGTAGTCATTCTGGCTTTTGACGCCACTGTTTCTTCTCTGATTTCAATTTTTTCTGCTTGTGTCGCTTAACCTTCGATGCCAATGTAGGCTTCGTTGGTTTTCTTTTCTTTCTTGGCGTCAGGCTTCGTTTCAGAAGGTGATTCAACTTGACAATTGCCTGCTCCTTGTTTTCACGTTGCGATCTAGTCTCCTGCACCGAAATAACCAGGTCTCCAACTGATGTAAGTTTTGATTTTAGCTGAGCTGTTAAAATTGATTTAACTTCTTCCGCCAACAGGTTTGAGCGCAATACATTCCAGCGCAATACAACCTTGCTATTGACTTTGTTGACATTCTGTCCTCCCGGTCCACTGCTGCGAGCAGTCGAAAACTCTATCTCTTCTTTTATATCATCAAACTGTGGAATACGCATACCCACTATGACGGCAGAAAATAGGAACGCAAAGTTTCATAAGGCAAGTTCACCTCAAGCACAACTGGCGCGTCATTGATACTGTGATAATTCAATTCCACCATACTATGTCGATCGTTCTGCGGGCTTGGAAATACCCTTCCGATATTATCTATGTTAACGAGCTGTTTCCTCACCTCATCATCATCACTTATTGTTAATTCTATAAACTTCACCATACCTATTTATAAGGTTTTAGCAAACGGCCATTCATGACTTATTCTTGCCTTCGCCAAATATACAACCGATCCTAAGGCGATTACTGTAAGTCCGGAAATAACCAGAGTAATACCCGTTGACCACAAAATAAAAATCCACATACCGATGGCGATGTAAATGGGCCACGGGAAGAAAGGCATTTTATACGGAAAGTCTTCCGCGGGTCGGGTCTTCCGCAAAAGTAACAGGCCTATTGCCTGACCTACAAATTGAATCAATATCCTCATCGCAAGTATCGCGCTGATCACATCATGAAGCCTGAACAACAAACTGAAAACAAACGCGACTGCGCCAAGAACTAACAACGAGACGTGAGGGAAATTTTTTGTGGGATGAAGTGTAGCGAAAACTTTAAAAAACGCACCATCAGCGGCAGCTGCATAAGGTATCCTGCTATAGCCAAGCGTAGCGGAAAAAACGGAGGCAAACGCAATGAACAAAATCAACACAGTAAGCACCTTGGCCGCTGTTGGCCCCGCCAGCTCCTGCATATAAAGACTAACCACGAACTCGCTTTCCTTCGCGTACTTCCAGGGAATGACACTCACCACGCTGATGTTCATCGCCAAATACAAAACGGTAATTCCAGCTATGGAAAGGAACATACTCTTTGGAATGTTTTTAGCCGGTTCGATAATTTCACTGCCTAAATGACACACGTTATAGTATCCCAGATAACTGTAAACACTTTTCACACTCGCGAATCCGAGCGCACTTGCAAATGCATAATTCAATCCTGCTCCTTCCGTCATAGTCTCCAGTGGCGTCAGGAAATTGCCTTCAGCGATCCCACCGCCAATAATCCAAAACATTGAGGTAATCACCCCGAACCAAAGCGCCACAGAAATTTTTCCGATAGTTTCAATTTTTCTATAGAGCATGACAACTATCAGAATTACCACTCCTCCACTTACCGCTTTCACCATCATTGGCTCCAGCGGCACGAGGTAAGTAAAGTAAGACGCAAACCCGATCGCTGCTGATGCGATTACTAATGGCGCCTGAATCATCGTTTGCCACACAAACAGGAAACTCATCATTTTTTCTTCTTTGTTTCGACCATAAGCTTCTTTTAAGAAATTATAACTTCCACCAGCCCTTGGAAACGCTGCACCAAGTTCACTCCACACCATCGCATCAACAAAAGAAAGAGCTGCTCCGGCAATCCAGGCAAATAAAAAATTAGTGCCCGTCATCATCCCCATTACCATCGGCATCGTAATAAAAGGACCTATACCCACCATATCAATCATGTTGATTGCTGTGGCCTGTGTAAGCCCTAATCTTCTCTCCATCGATGACGACATATTTCGCCTTGTGTTTTTAGTCGAATCTATCAGGATGTTATTTAATCAATTTATGATTTATTTGCACCATGTCTCTTTTTGTCGCTTCACTCAATTCTGGTAGCAATGGCAACTGCTACTACATCGCCAGCCACAGTGAGGCAATATTAGTGGATGCCGGCATCTCCTGTAGGGAAACAGACAGAAGACTGAGACGTCTGGGGCTCACCATGCAAAATGTAAAAGCAATATTCATCACCCATGAACACTCAGATCATATTTATGGTTTGCCCTCGATCAATAAAAAGTATAGGATTCCAGTTTACATCTCAACCAAGACACTACTGAAAGCGCAGTTGAAGGGAATCGAAGCCTACAACTTCAAACCTTATGAACCCATTAAGGTTGGCGATCTGACCGTAAGAGCATTTCCGGTACCACACGATGCTCACGATCCACACAACTTTATCGTGTCGAACAAGGCGGTGAATGTGGGGGTGTTCACAGACATTGGTAACATCACAGAACATGTCATTCACAATTTTGAGCAGTGTCACGCGGCATTTTTGGAATCCAACTATGACATACAACTACTGGATGCAGGCAGTTATCCTATAGCGCTTAAGAATCGGATCCGCGATGGCTTCGGACACCTCTCTAATTTGCAGGCCGCAAAATTATTTGTAGACCATCGCCCTACCTACATGAGTCATCTGTTTCTCTCGCACTTGTCGCGAAACAACAACTCAACCGACATCGTGAGAAATCTTTTCAATAGTCTCACGCGGGGAACAGAGATAGTTGTAGCCTCTCGATATAAAGAGACTAAGTTGTATTCAATAAATGCTAGCGGATCGGGCAAAAAAGAACCCTATCGGGGAATAGTAGCCCCGGTGCAGCTTGATTTATTTTAAAGGAAGGATTAACGAGCGATTACCCTGTAGGCTTTCTCACCGTTCAGTTCGGTCTCAGCGACCACTCTATTCTGAACTAATTCAGCAATGAGTTCTGAAATCACGGATTCTTTATCTGTTCCGAGATGTGAAACGATCTGGTCGCGTGTTTTGATGTCGTTTGGAGCTTTTCGAAAATCTGTAATAAAGTTCAGGATGTCGATTTTTCTCATTTTTATATACAGTTTTTCTACCATACGCAATGGTGGTCAAAAGGTTCCGTCTTTTTCACC
>JAGQYM010000041.1 GCA_020436085.1 Cyclobacteriaceae bacterium | reverse complement strand
GCAAAACACCCCATCAATATCTAACGCAGGTAAGAATCGACCACGCCAAGCTCCTGCTCCAACAACCCACACCCATCTCCCACGTTTGCTCAGCAGTTGGGTTTGATAGTGTCACCTCATTCACAGGCCTGTTTAAAAAATACACCGGACAGTCTCCATCCGAATTTCAACAAAGGCAACTTCAACGCCAGACCGACATCAGTTGTGTTCCATTGAAATTTGTCCCCAATTGCTTTGTTCACCCCGAAGGAGACAGCAATAAATAGCAATTTTCAAGAGCCAGGGTTCTGAAAGGAATTGCATTTTTACTAATCACAAAAAACAAAACATTCTATGATTTCAAAAATGAGTCACGTGTCCATCTATGTGTTGGATCAAAATAGCGCCTACGAGTTTTATGTAAACAAGCTTGGCTTCAAGGTACACACCGATGCACCAATGGGCCCTGATACCCGGTGGCTTACAGTAACACCACCCCAACAACCAGAACTGGAGATCACTCTGATGCCAATTAAAGAAGGAATGCTCTTCACCGCTGAAACAGCAAAGTCCATGAAGGAACTGGTAAGCAAAGGCACTTTTGGTTTTGGTGTATTTGAATGCAACGACCTGTTGGCCACTTACGAGGAGATGAAGTCAAAAGGTGTGAAATTCAAGAAGCCGCCCACAAAAGAATTTTATGGTTTTGAAGCCTTATTTAAAGACGATTCCGGTAACTGGTTTAGCCTTGGCGAAAAAGAAAAAAGTTAGGCAATCAACCCCTGACGTTTAATTCCTCCTCCAAAAGCTTTACCTTGAGTGGATCAATAATCCACTCCCACAATGCAAAAGATTCTCCTCTCGCTAATCGTAGCTGTGTTTATTTCCAGCACCACGTTCGGACAAGGCAAGGAACCTGATTATGGAGATGCCTACAACGTGATCAACCAATGGCTTGAAGCGCAGGTCGCGTATCAGCATCTGCCAGGCGTGTCAGCAGCAGTCGTCAAAGATCAGGAAGTGATTTGGAGCAAAGCCTTTGGCATGTCAAACATCGATCAAAAGGTAAAAACTCAAACCTCCACGGTCTACAGCATTTGTTCGATCTCGAAATTGTTCACGTCAGTTGCCATCATGCAGTTGTACGATCAAGGCAAGCTTCGACTTGACGACCCCGTGGAGTCAGTGTTACCAAACTTCAACATCAAACAACAATTTGAAGGTAGCGGACCCATTACCGTGAGGTCGCTGCTCACCCACTCCTCCGGATTGCCAAGAGAATCTGATTTTCCGTATTGGACAGGCCCCGACTTTCCATTTCCTACTCAACAACAGTTGGATAAAAGATTAGGCGAACAAGAAACCCTCTACCCGGCTTCGACATACTTTCAGTATAGCAATCTTGGCATGTCATTGTTGGGTGAAATTGTGGAGAAAATTTCTGGCAAGGCGTACAACCTATATGTTGAAGAGAATATTCTTAAGCCCCTCAAGCTCGCAAACACGCATCCCTATCTCCCAAAAGACCAATGGGGAAGCAAGATGGCCGTTGGGTATGGAGCGATCAAGCGTGACGCCACACGAGACAAAGTAAATCTGTTCGATGCAAGAGGTATTACGGCTGCCGCTGGATACTCATCCAACGTAGAAGACCTCGCTCAATTTGCGTCATGGCAATTTAGGCTGCTTGAAAAAGGTGGCACAGAACTTTTGAAATCATCAACCTTGAAAGAAATGCACCGCGTACAGTGGGTCGATCCAGATTGGAAAATACATTGGGGTTTGGGTTTTGTCGTTTCACAAAGCGAAGGCACCACATATGTGAGTCATGGCGGTTCCTGTCCCGGATATCGCACTACCCTACAGCTGGACCCCAAAAATAAAATGGCTTACACAGTAATGATCAATGCCGGTGGAGAAAGTCCCGAAAGACTAGCAAGAGAAATCAGACAGATCTTGGCAAAAGCCACAAAAGAAAGCGCAGACAAAAAATCAGACGTGAACCTGAATGATTATAGTGGTCATTATAGCTCACAGCCATGGGGTTCTGAAGTACTGATCATGCCATGGTATGGAAAATTGGTTGAGATAGGGTTGCCGTCAGAAGACCCAAGTGATGGAATGACCATGCTTCAGCACGTGAGCGGAGACACGTTTAAAAGAATTCGCGATGACAAAACACTGGGCGAGGAAATCAGATTCGAACGAGACAAATCAGGCAAGGTAATTCGTGCATGGCAACACAGTAATTATTCGACAAAAATCAATTAATCCTTTTTGTTCTACTGATCGTCACTGTGGGCGAAGTATTTGATTTCGAGGCTGCCACCAGAAAACTCTCTAAACTTCAACGTGTGGCCAATCTCCTTTCCATCAAAGTGATGCTTTTTGCATTCAACTAATACGGTATCACCACCTGTCTTCCTTACCGCCACTATCCAACGATCGTGAGATTGACCCGTAATGATCTGAGGACGAGACCTGCTACCCAGCCGATACTGACCAGTGCGGGCCTCACCCGGCAGATAGTGCATGCCCACAATGACACCCTCGTGGATTTCCGGCTTGTCAAACAATAAGTCAAGGACGAGCCACGCAGTGGCACCAGCCAAAACAACGACCAGGATTAGCTTAATAGGGCTTGACTTCAGTGAGTACGGTGCTTCCATGTTGAATTAATGGAACAAGTAGGAAAAAGGTAATTGGTTTCAACCAAACTATCAATGCTCACCTTCTTTAACAAAAGTCAATCCTAGTCTTTATTTTTGCACTCTCTCTAAATATTACGAATGATAACGTATTGGCTCATTGGAATAACCGTCCTACTCAGTTGGTATAGCTTTGATAAACCAGCTCTTCTTGGCAAACTTCTGCTCAATCCATACTCCGTTCAACATCATAAACAGTATTATCGGCTAGTGACCAGCGGATTTGTCCACGCAAATTTTCCCCACCTTTTGTGGAACATGTTCTCCTTTTTCTTTTTCGGAAGGGTGATTGAATTTTACTTCAACTACATTTTTGGTGCAGTAGGCAATGTACTCTTTGTCCTTTTGTACCTCGCTGCTATCATCCTCTCTGACCTTCCCTCCGTTATCAAACACAAAAACAACTCTCGTTATAACTCCCTCGGGGCTTCAGGGGGCGTTTCAGCAGTTATTTTCGCAGCCATCTTATTTCAGCCCCTTGAAAAAATATGCCTTTATGGGGTTCTCTGCTTTCCGGGGTTCCTATTTGGAATAGCCTACCTTATCGGCTCCTATTACTATGCAAAAAGAGGAAAAGACAACATTAATCACATGGCGCACATTTATGGCGCAGTTGTGGGCATGGTATTTTGCATAATGGTATACCCTCGTGTGATCAACATATTTATCGATCAGGTGAAAACCTGGACGCTGTTTTAGTATATATATCCCACTATTTTCGTTTCTTGCGCATCGTTTTTTAAAAGCCCTATGAGATATTTCATCGCCCTTACTTTATTGACCAGCCAGTTGGCATTCGCTCAATCTAAAAAAGAGCTAGCCGCTGAGGTAGAAAAGCTTAACCAACAGGTGACCACGCTGAAAGCTGAAATCACCGACCTTAAGACTCCAAAAAAATCTGAGCTGGTGACAGAACATCAAAAAGCAAGCTACGGTCTTGGCATATTGATGGCATCTAACCTGAAGAATCAGGGCTCTGATTCCATCGATGTGAACATTCTCACCGAGGCTATGCGTGACATCTTAACAGATGGAGACAGTCAAATGGATGAGCAAGAGGCCATGGGGATCGTGCAGCCATACATGACTCGCGCCATGGAGCAAAGAACAGAAAAAATGAAAGCAAAAGGGCAGGAATTTTTGGAGGAAAATAAAAACAAGGACGGTGTAAAAACCACTGCCAGTGGATTGCAATACCGGGTGATCAACTCAGGAACAGGAAAAACACCAAGTGCAGAGCAAAGCGTAACCGTTCACTATACAGGCAAACTTATTGACGGAACAGTTTTCGATAGTTCGGTCGAGCGAGGTGAACCCGCAACTTTTGGAGTAAGCCAGGTCATTGACGGCTGGACAGAAGCGTTGCAATTGATGAAAGAGGGAGACAAATGGGAACTCTTTATTCCAAGTGATCTTGCCTACGGAGAGCGCGGAGCCGGTGGACGAATCCCTCCTTACTCAACTTTACTTTTCGAAGTTGAACTAATCAAAGTAAATCAGTAAGTAATTTTTACTCTTGTCCCCGGTCGGGGCATGATGAAGTAATCACTTTTCTTTTTCAGAGCATCAATTTGCTTGCGCATCTTGCGCGGATTGGTTCTGCGCACTAGCCTCTGGTCTTCAAACGACTTGGGGGTTCTAAAAAAATCTTCCCAGTGTACTAACATCATTTTGCGCGGTTGCACAAAATCGAACAGCGCCTTCGGATAATTATCCACATTCAACCCCGAAGCATAACAGATGATGGCTAGATCAACAGGCTTCTTCAGTAGTTCCGATTTAGGGGGAAATCCATTTGGATACTGGCTTGCCGAAGTTTGTATAAAAACACGAAGCGTATCTGATCCAATAAAGTCCACCAGAAACGAATACGTCTCCCCGTTTGTCCACTTAAAAGCTTTTGTTTTACTGTTGGAGTAGATGAGGTTTTCTTCAAAGTAATTCTCATCAAGCGGTTTATCCATATAAAGTTTCTTCTTGGTATGAGGCGCATGATTGGAGTGAATAGAGAGAAATCGGATATGAGATGACGTGGAGATCCATTCATAGTTCTGGTCATTCGCCATTGTTGGGTCATACACCTGGCTGCCTGAAAGTCCATGAATTTCCGAACCCTCCTCAGAAAAATGTTGCATCATTTTCGGTAAATACGAATTACCATACACTTGCCTCATACTGTTGAAATATCGATCCTCCAACATCAATGGTAAATCCATCGCGTGGTCGTAGTGAGTGTGTGACACCAATGCCGCATTTACCACAGAGGGGGAAAGAAAATATTCAAGATTAGTTTTCCATGTATTGTAGCGAGTTGGATTGCTTTTGATTTTTCCCAACAGTTTCAAAAGCTTTTGGTTGGAAAAAAATGGATCAGTCATTATTGCTTCTCCATCGTGTTCAAGAATCATATTCCCACAGCCCAGATACACAAGGTTCATTTGCGACTTTCCACCGGAGTTAACTACCAGTGGCACATCACTTTTAGCTGGAACTATCTCGGGATAAAACTTCGAAATAGAATGTGTACATGCAGTACCCAACAGCGTAATGAGAATTAAACAAGCATAAGTCCACTTCATACGATTAAAGTTATTAAAACCAGAAGTGATCGCAAGTCACCACGATTCTAATTTCATTTGGGTTAGATTTGCAGTGTTTTTTCCGTAACATCTCGATGAGTTTCGATCCATTCCAAAGCGACCTGCCTATTACTGAAGTCATTCAGGATGTAAGATCACATCTTGAAAAACAGAATACACTTATCGTGAATGCACCACCGGGTGCTGGTAAGAGTACACTCCTTCCACTGGCACTATTGGATGAACCATGGTTGGATGGAAAAAAGATCATCATGCTTGAGCCTCGCAGGCTTGCCGCCAGAACCATCGCGATGCGAATGTCATCGTTACTAAATGAGCAAGTGGGAGCAAACGTTGGCTATCGGATCCGATTTGAAAACAAAGTAGGCAAAGACACACGCATAGAGGTAGTTACTGAGGGCATCCTGACACGCATGCTACATACAGACAATTCTCTTGAAGATGTAGCCATGGTGATCTTCGATGAATTTCATGAAAGAAGCATCTACGCAGATGTAGCACTGGCGCTATGCAGAGAAGCACAGCAAGTGCTGCGGCCTGATCTCCGTATCATGATCATGTCTGCTACTTTGGATATGCCACAACTGACAGAATTATTAAAAGCTCCTGCTGTCGTGAGCAAGGGAAAACAATTTCCAGTCAACATTCAATATGGCACAGGCGTTGACATGTTTATGCTGCCCGAACTGACGGCAAGAACGATTTTAAAAGCCGTAAAAGAAAATGAAGGAGACGTTCTGGCATTTCTTCCAGGCGAGGGAGAAATCAGAAAGTGCGAAGAGCTTCTGAAAAGAGAATTGAAAGGTATTTCAATTCACCCGCTTTATGGGCAGTTGCCACCCAACAGACAGTATGCCGCAATCACCCCGGATAAAAACGGAAAGAGAAAAGTTGTACTGGCAACCTCTATCGCTGAAACAAGTTTGACTATCGAAGGCATAAAGGTAGTAGTGGACTGCGGCTATGGCCGAACGTCAAAATTTGACCCCAACTCAGGCCTGTCCAGGTTGGAAACAGTAATGATCTCTAAAGATTCAGCTGATCAGCGAGCAGGACGCGCTGGCCGATTAAGTGCCGGTGCCTGTTACCGTCTCTGGACAAAAGCCACTCAATCGCAATTAGCAGAACACCGCGTACCGGAAATTCTCGAAACAGATCTTGCGTCTCTGGTGCTGGACATGGCCAAGTGGGGTATCGTTAATGCAAATCAACTGACTTGGCTTACTCCTCCACCAAAAGGACACGTTGCCCAAGCCTCCGAATTGTTGCATGAACTCGAAGCATTGGAGAATAGTCGCATCACTCCTCATGGTGAAAAAATCCATGCACTTCCCTGCCACCCCCGACTGGCACACATGCTGGTGCTCGCTGAGGAACACGGTTCTCTCACACTGGCAACGGACATTGCAGCTATCCTCGAAGAACGCGATCCCCTTCCGAGAGAATCCGGTATCGATATCAACCTTCGCATACAAGCCCTAAGAAGATTTCGGGCCGATGAAGGAACGGGCAAGCGATTTAGCAGAATTGAAAAAGTGGCGGAGTCCTATCGCAATCTCTTCAACATTGAACCAGACAACGATCCCTACGATCCATTTGAGACAGGCATACTGTTAGCCTACGCTTATCCGGAACGAATTGCATGCGCCAGACCTGGGAACAATGCTCAATTTCAAATGGCCAATGGAAAGCTGGCAATGGCCGGCCATCGTGACGACCTGGCGCACGAAGCCTGGCTATCTGTCGCTCATGTAGACGCAAGAGATGGCATGGGGAAAATTTTTCTTGCAGCCCCACTGAATCCAAAAGATCTCGCTCCATTGGTGAAAGAAAAAGAAATCATCACTTGGGATACGCGAAAGGGCGGACTCATTGCCTCAAAAGATTTGCGCATCGGCTCGATCGTGCTTAAATCCACACCCATCACATCGCCAGATGAAGGTCATCTCATCAAAGCTATTACCAACGCCATCAAGCATGAAGGCGAGCGTTTGCTGTCATTCGATGATCAGGTTGAACAATGGCAGAACAGAGTACTAAGTTTGAAAAAGTGGAGGCCTGAAGAAAACTGGCCAGATGTTAGTACTGCAAACCTGCTTGCCAGCAATGAAGAATGGCTCACGCCTTACCTGACCAACGTTAAAAAACCAGAGGATTTAAAGAAGCTCGACTTAGTTAATATACTTCAGCATCATCTCGACTGGGAAAAACAAAACAGACTCAACGAGCTAGCTCCTCAATTTATTGATGTACCCAGCGGTTCAAAGATTAAACTCAATTATCCGGCATACGGTGAACCTCCTATACTAGCCGTGCGCTTGCAAGAAGTGTTTGGCCTCGCTGATACGCCAAAAGTCAATGAAGGAAAAACCAGTGTCGTAATGCATCTCCTCTCTCCAGGATTCAAACCGGTTCAGGTGACCTCAGATTTAAAGAGTTTCTGGAACTCAACCTATTATGAGGTTCGCAAGGATTTGAAAAGACGATATCCAAAACACAGTTGGCCTGACGACCCTTGGACTGCCGAAGCGGTTCGTGGTGTGAAAAGATCGCAGCCTAAGAATTAATTAGCCTCCACTTCTGCCAGAAACTCTCTGAGCATGCGAATGTAGTCTTCCGGATTGTCGCGGGTTTTGGCATGGCCCGCGTTGGGGACAATCTCCACCTTTGAACCAGGCACTAATGTTTGAAAATAATAAAGTGTTTCGGGCAAAACTTCATCAAACTCACCTCCAATAAACAAAGTGGGTTTCTTGATTTTCGGTAAGTCTGGCACCCGGTCAAAGTCTTTGAGTGTGCCTGTCGCATTGAACTCTGTTGGGCCCCACATGTAAGTATAGATAGCTCGGTTTGATCCGGGCACACCTTCACATTCCGGAACAGGAGTGCCTCTACCTTTTCGTGAATTGAAATTGATATTGAAGGTATCGGTAGCAGCTTTGTAAGCCTCATTATCATATTGGCCCAATGCTTCATACTTGTTGATTGTATCCTGAACCGGTTGTGACAATCTGGAGATTAACACCTTGGAATCCTCCATCCATTTTGGCGTACCAATAAGTGGTCCTGCAAAAATTACTGAAGCAACCGGATCAGTGTTTTGCGTCAGCATATACTCCACGGCCACTGATCCTCCCCACGAACTTCCCAAGAGATGGAAGTCATTTAAGTTTAAATGCTTTCGTAGTAACTCAACCTGTTCTACAAAATAAGATATCTTCCAAAGGCTGGTGTCGTTAGGATGGTCCGACATACCCGATTCAAGCTGATCAAAAAATATGATGGGTCTTTCCAGGGCGAGCTGCTCGTATGCAGCAATCGAGCCACAACTACGTCCACCTGGTCCTCCGTGCATTACCATCAAAGGTTTACCTGGTCCCTCGCCAATTACCTTGTACCAAATTTTTCCCCCAGTCACATCCACATAGCCTTCGTGAGGCTTGAGTGGAGTTGAACATGAAGCCAGAATTAAGGAGACTACAACGAGAAGACTGAGGTTTTTCATTCCTAAAAGCATATGTTGCTCTCAAGATATGAATTTCTCCAGTGTTACTTCACCTCTTCTACACCGTTTGCATGTTTAGCAAACCGACCCCGCTCTCTTGGGTGAACGTGATCATAACTTGGCCATGGCCATCCACCAAATTGTGTCTCCTGGTATTCACGATATGCCTGCTGAATTTCAGATTGAGAATTCATAACGAAAGGACCATACTGTGCTACGGGCTCGTCAATCGCGCGACCTTGAAGCAACAGGATTGACGCGGGTTTATTTCCATTCTGCAAGAGTACCCTAGCATCCGATTTTAAAGAGGCCGAATGGTAGTGCGGCACTGACTTATTATCAACCTGAAGAGAGTCGCCTTCATAAAAATAGATCGTACGATTAAGACCAGCCGATGCCGCAGGCAAGTGCCATTGTGCACCTGCTTCCATTTTGATCAGCCAAATAGCCACTTCATTTTTTGAATCTGATGCCCATGAGTCTGGCGGAGGTGTGGGCGCATTATGCCCCTCAATACTGCCAGCAATTACTTTCACAGATATCGCATTGCCACTACCATCCTTGGTTTCAAATACAGGGATATTTTCTGACCACAGCATCGCAAAATGTGGCTCTGCCATTTTTTTCGCTTTTGGCAAATTCAACCAAATCTGAAATAGCTCAAGATGGTTTTCCTTGTCCTTATTCAAGAGGGGAAACATCTCCGAATGTTGTACCCCTTTCCCAGCCGTCATCCATTGCACGTCCCCAAAACCAAATCTCCCCGCTGCCCCTAGACTATCCGAATGATCAATCAAACCTTTGGTGGCGATCGTCACCGTTTCAAATCCACGATGCGGGTGCGCAGGAAAGCCGGGCACCGTTTCACCGTGATACATCCTCCAGCCGTCCTTTACGGTAAAATCATTGCCAATATTTCTGCCAGCAAGAGATGCATCCGGACCAAACTGATCATTACCCTTAGGGTAAAAATCGGCATGATGAACACAAAAAAGGAAAGGGTCGCTGGTCTGCCAGGGAAAATTAAGTGGATTTACTGCAAGTACTGAATTGCTCATAGCTGATTGTCATTTTGTGCAAGTTAAACACGAACGAGTGGAAATATGTTCAACCATCCTTCTTTGTTGGAAGAAGAATAGAAACTGACAAACGTCAGGTTTAGTAGTGCCTGCAATCATGGCAATCGGCATATCCATAACAGTATATTCGATCATCAAGCAACTCAAAAAAAAAGGAGGACATATGACACTTATGAAAAAAAGTAATTTCCCATTTCTCTGGAACGAAAAATGGATGACTGATTTCTTCGACAATGGCCGCTTCTTTGATTCAGACATGATGAAAATGATGGCCAATCCAATGCCTGCTGTTAACATCGTTGAAAACGAAAAAGAATTTGTGATCGAATTGGCAGCTCCCGGTCTGACCAAGAAAGATTTCAACGTTACCGTGGAAAACGGAGTGTTGACTATCTTCGCTGAGAAAGAATTGGAGAAAGAAGATCTCAAGAAAAATTACACTCGTAAAGAATACAGCTTTGAAAAATTTGAGCGTTCTTTCACTTTGCCAGAAAATGTGATCGTTGACAAAATCAAGGCACACTACGAAGATGGTATTTTGAAGCTTGAAGTTGCCAAGAAGGAAGTGGCTACTCTTCCTCCAAAAAAAGAAATATTGGTAGCATAACGCAACCGGAAGCACTGAGGATCTGAAACCGGCGCAATCTTAAGGCTCCTTTAGAACCGAAAACGAAAAACCGCGCGACCGTATGACGATCCGGGCTGGAGGGCTGGCAAAAGCGTCAGCCCTCACTATTTTATGATTGCCATCAACAACATCACTTCTTGAGGATTGTAAAAACACCCACACCTACCATTCCCAATGCGATTAACAAATCAATGTATTCCCACGATCCCCACTGCTCTACTTTCGAAACGCGATAAAATCCAAATGCCACACCCAGGGCCACATAGAGATATCCTCTCCAGTTTTTAAATTTAACAGCGTCCATGCGAATTGTTTAAACCTTTTGATTTCTATAATATGTTTTTGATCCAACCACCATCAACCGCCAGCGATATCCCCGTAATATAGCTTGCCCGCTCACTTGCCAAAAAAGCAACCGCTGCCGCAAACTCCTCCGGCTGACCAAATCGTCTCAGCGGTATCTCATGAGTGACGTTTTTAAAAGCAGGATTCCCTGCAATCAACTTATCAAGTCGTGCGGTTTGTGTGTAGCCTGGCATCACGTTGTTGACAGTGATATTATACTCACCCAGCTCCTGCGAAAGTGTTTTCATCAGCCCAACCACTGACGCTCTGACAGCATTGGACAGCACCAGATTTTGAACGGGTTGCTTCACAGCCTGTGAAGTGATCGCTACAATCCTGCCCCACCTTTGTGTTTTCATTCCATGTAAAAAACCCTTGACCAACCCAACAGCACTTCCGAGCAATTGCGCTGTGGCCTTGTCCCAATCATCTTTTCCAAAGTCCTCAAACTTACCTGCCGGTGGTCCTCCAGTATTGGTCACCAGAATATCAACCTTTTGAAATTTATTCAGAGTCTCCTGAATCATTCGATCTCTGTCAACATCAGATGACAAATCACCAGTCAAACTAAGCACTTCGACACCAAATGTCTCCGCCTCCCGAGCCGTGCTCCTTAGTGTTTCTTCAGTCCTGCCACAAATTGCAAGATGCACCCCCTCTTTAGCAAGTTCCAATGCCACACTCCTGCCCAGTCCTTGACTGGAAGCTGCCACAAATGCAACTCTCCCCTTAAGCCCTAAATCCATATCTATTTTCTCAGATAGTGATCAGTGCCATCGAGCCAATCCTCGCGCGGTGGCGACCACGAGTCAATTTCCTCTACATCGCCTATCATCAATGCCTCGTGTGGCAAATTGGAAGGTATCACCACCACATCGCCAGCATACAAATCCATTACCTGCTCTTTGTTGGCACCAAACCAAAATCGCATTGAACCTGAGACAACCTGTGTGATCTGCTCATGCACATGGTGATGGAGAGGCACCACAAAGCCATCTTTAAAATTCATTTTTGCAATCATCATTTTCTCTCCGGTCACAATTCTTCTCACCATGGATGGATTTACCTGTTCACGGGGCACTGCGTCCCAATTGATTTTTTCTAACATGATTCGAAATTATTTCTGTTTTATAATGCAACTAAAGGTAAGGCATTTAAGTCTATTGTTCATTATCGTACAACGCCTGTACACATTTGAATATCGGTGATGTCAACTCATCATTTTTTGAGCCTTAACCGTAACCTTCAACTGTGGCATAGGTATTGAATAAAAAAATAGCAAACTCAAGCAAACTCAAACAAACTCATCATGAGGACAATCTTTACTCTGATTCTGATATCGGCATTTAGTGCTGCCTATTCACAAAATACTGTAAAGGCCAGTGATATCATTCGACAAATAAATGATGGCCAGTCTGTTCTTTACAAAAACGCTGAAATCGAAGGCGAACTGGATCTGACTGATCTGCACACCCGCAGGCACACCGATTCATCATTTGATTTCTTCGGCAAGGGAAACGATCAATACGAAAGCACAGTTGAAGTGTCTCTCACATTTATCAATTGTACATTTAGAGATGATGTCCTCGCGTACTATCACATAGAAAGAGATAACGACACGTACATCGCGCACTTCGAAGAAGATGTAATCTTCCAAAACTGCACATTCCGAAGAGCGAGCGAATTCAAATATTCTGAATTTGAGGAAAAGACCGACTTCAGCGGAACAACATTCAACCGAGAAGCCAACTTCAAATACGCTGAATTCAATAATACTCCAGTTTTTGCCAACGCAAAGTTCACTGACGATGCCAACTTTAAATATGCTGAATTTCCAAGAGGCGCCAACTTTGAATCATCATCCTTTGATCAACTGGCAAACTTCAAGTACACCAAGTTCAGAACTCCACTAAACATCAAGAACATTGCATTTCGCGGTGAAGAGGATTTTAAATACACCCGCGTAGATGGAAACAGCTTTACTTCCTATCTGCTTAACAATCGTTAGGATACGAGCTACTGAAGAGTTCACACTCATACTAGCATAGAACCACCCGTACAAGAGTAAACCTTTCAAGTCAGGTCGCAAGTTAGTTTTGCAAGTCAACTTCGATCCGGATTGAAAGGTTTACTTGCTTTTGCACTAATCACCCTTGCGCAGATTTGCGTTGCGCAAACACCCCTCCGAAAAACGGTCAACATTAATACTACCGACACACCCATCAAGATCGATGGGCTTCTGGACGATCCCGTATGGAGCAACATAACCCCCGCCAAAGACTTCATTCAAACCTTCCCATACGACTCATCACTTTCAACAACTCAATGCGAAATTTATTTTACATACGATGAGTCAACAGTGTACATCGGCACAAAATGTAACGATGTCGACTCTGGAAAGAAATTCGTAATCCTTTCCAAAAGACGGGACTTTCGTGGACCAGGCATTGAGAGTATCAACGTAGTGTTTGACACATTTCAAGACCAAACCAACGCGTTCTCTTTTGGCATCAATCCATTGGGTGTGCAAAAAGAAGGACTCGTGGTAAATGGCGGAACGTTGTCAGATGACTTCTCACTGGATTGGGACAACAAATGGCGAGGCGAAGCACAACAGTTTGACGGTTATTGGACCGCTGAATTGGCCATCCCTTTCAAGACACTTCGATTTCCCGAAGGCTCAGCCAAATGGTATTTCAACGCCTATAGGGTCGACAGCAAAACCAATGAGCGCGCGACATGGAATCGCGTGCCACGCAACTTTCGCCCCTACTCCCTGTCCTACACAGGCGAATTAGTGTGGGACAAACCCCTACCAAAACCTGGACCGAATATTTCTCTAATTCCATTTGTATCGGCAGGATTGAACAAGGATTTCATCGAAGGAACATCTACAAAATTTATAAAAGCCATAGGAGGTGATGCAAAGATTGCAATCACTCCTTCTTTAAATCTGGACCTAACAATTAACCCGGATTTTTCTCAGGTGGAAGTTGATCAGCAAGTGACCAATGTTGATCGATTCGAAATATTCTTTCCAGAAAAACGTCAGTTCTTTCTTGAGAATGCGGATTTGTTTGCGGCATTCGGAACGGAAGACACAAGACCATTCTTTAGCAGACGCATTGGCGTGGCAATTGACACCGCTACAGGATCAAACGTTCAGAACAAAATTTATGGCGGCTTTCGCCTGAGCGGAAAACTCAACAAAAGATTACGTGTAGGTTTGCTCAACATGCAAGCTGCAGAAGATGAAGCCATCTCCCTGCCAAGCATCAACTACACAGTCGCTGCTATTCAACAGCAAGTGTTCACCCGATCAAACATTTCCGCTTTGTTTGTCAACAAACAATCTTTTAATAAAACGTTTCCCGATAAATTGTTTGGCGATTCCGTGGTGTACAATCGAGTGGTAGGCTTGGAGTACAATCTCGCATCCATTACCAACAAGTGGACGGGCAAAGCATTTTTTCATCACAGCTTTCAGGAACAAAATCCTGGTAAACAGTCAGCTCATGGTGCTTCCCTCTTTTACAGCACACAGAAATGGGACATCTCCTGGAGCCACGCCTTCATCGGAGAAAATTACAATGCAGAAGTTGGATTCGTCAGACGAATTGGCATCAACAGCATCGTGCCGGAAATCTCGTATAAAATATATCCGAAAGGAAGCATCATCAACAATCACGGACCGAATACAAAAATTGAATACTTCTGGAATGCCGATGGCCGCACAGATCAGTTAATTCGACTTGCCTATGACGTGCGCTTTCAAAACAATGCCAACGCACGAATTTCATTTAATAACCGATACACTCGGCTCCTTGATGACTTCGACCCAACGCGAACACCAGAGGACGAAAACCCAACCAAACTTTTGAGAGGAACGAGCTACTCATATCAAAACTACTTCGTGAGATATGAATCTGACCCACGCAAACTACTTTCAGCAAGCATCGAGCATTCAGGAGGTGAATATTACAATGGTACGCGCTACGAATTCAGTCCTACACTCACCTATCGTTTCCAACCTTTTGGAAGTATTGGATTGATTTATAGCTACAATCGAATCCGACTGGATGATCCCTATCCTTCACGTGACATCCACCTGATCAGTCCAAAGCTAGATCTTACCCTTACACGAAAACTATTCATCACCAACTTCATGCAGTTCAACACGCAGAATGAAAATGTGAATATCAACGCAAGGCTGCAGTGGCGATTCAAGCCGGCAAGTGACATGTTCCTTGTCTACACAGATAACTATTTCTTTAGCTTCGACCAGCCCGCCAACAATTGGATGCCTCGCACCAGAGCACTCGTGTTCAAGATGACCTACTGGCTTAATCTCTAGTCTTAAGTAGTTGAATTTTCTTCTGTATTAGTTCTTTATCCGATTTGGTTTTCGCAAGGGTAGATGCCGTCATTAAATGATCCACAGCCTTACGCCTATTAATCAAAGAATATAATTCCGCCAGCAACACGTGATAAAAATGATTGTCGGATAATTTCAATTTCTCAGCCTCCTCAATTGCGATGGTCACCCCTTTTACCTTTGACAATGCAAATGTTCTGTTGAGTGCGGCAACCGGTGAATAAGAGATTATCAGCAGTTTGTTATACAACTGAAGTATGCTGTCCCACTTCTCTTTGGTGTCTTCCTTCTTTGTATGCCAATATGCGATACCGGCCTCCAAATGATACTTTGAAAGCTTACTTCCAGTGGATGCCCGATTAAGGTAGTCCGCACCTTGAGAAATTAACTCCACATCCCACAGGGACTCGTTCTGATCCGCGTGCAGTATCATATCGCCATTTTGTCCTTTCCTTGCTTTAAATCGTGACGCATGAAAACACATCAATGCATATAAAGCATTTACCTCCGGTTGGTTTGTACTGTCATTGTCCAAAAGCAACCTTATTAATCGCATGGCCTCATGACAAAAACTCTCGCGAATAACTTCATCATTGCTTTCTGAATAGTATCCTTCATTAAAGACCAAATAAATGGTTGTCAGAACAGTTTCTAATCGTTGAGTCATCGCAGACTCACTCGGCATCTCTATCTGTACCTTCGCCTCTCTCAATTTTTCCTTCGCTCGAAACAGCCTTTTGTTGATCACATCCTTACCGGTAAGGAATCCGTTAGCAATCTCTTCAATTCCAAATCCACACAGAATCCTCAGAGACAGACCAATTTGTGATTCTACCGGAATAGAGGGGTGACAAAGTGCAAACAACATTTGTAGTTGACTGTCTTTAATATTCTGATCGGTCAAATCGAGATCAGTCTCCGTGACGTTCATATCCCCTTTGAGTTCGGGAGCGATCCTATGTGAATACGTTTGACTTCTATTCTGAAAGTTTCTCGTTTTATTTTTTGCTACAGCATAAAGCCACGCTATCGGATTTGGAGGAACACCTTTATAAGGCCAACTCTCCAATGCAGAAAGAAAAGTTTCAGCTGCGATGTCTTCCGCCTCGTCAAGGTGTTCAATCCCAAGATGTCGACAAAGCACCGTTACAATCTTGTGATATTCCGCTCGAAACAGATGGGGAATTAGCTGCTGCTCCATGGCTTGAAAAAAGTTGCGACTCCTTTTACAGAAATCGCAACTCTCCTTAGTCGTTAATGAATTCCATCATCCTTGGCAATCCTCCGCACTTCTACGGTATTACCATCACCATGCAATACCGGGCAACCTTTAGCAAATTCAACAGCCTCATCAACTGATTTCGCTTTTACAACGATCAAACCACCGATTGTCTCTTTGATATCGCCAAAAGGTCCATTAGTCACCAATTTGTTATGATGCACCACGCGGCTATCGTCAAACGGAAGCCCGGTTCCACTGACAAATTTGTCTTGCGCAGCAATTCCGCCAATCCAATCCATCGTTTGCTTCATCCATTCCTGAATCTGCTCAGGTGAAGCCACCTTTTTTCCGTCTTCGTGCCTCATAATTAATGCATACTCTTCCATTGTAATGATTTTAAGTATTGAACAAATGTTTAACTACTCTCATATCAAATGGGAACACGAGAATAGGACAGCAGCCATCAAAAATTTTTAGAGCTGGCGCATCAATTTTCCAAAATCAAAAACTCAACCCTTCTGTTTTGTTGCTTGCCAGCCTCCGTAGAATTGGTCGCAACGGGTTTGGATTCACCGTAACCCTTGAATGAAATCCGGTCGGATGGAATCTTGTTTTCGATCAAATAGTTGTAAACAGCCTTTGCCCTGTTAGTGCTCAATTGCTGGTTATGTGCATCATCTCCCGTGCTGTCCGTATGACCAGAAACTTCAATCTTAAGGTTCACATACTCTTTCAGCATTGACACCAACCTATTCAATTCAAAAGAGGTCTCCGTTCTAAAATTGTATTTGTCTGTATCGAAGAATACATTGTTTAGCCGAATCACCTGCCCCTTCTCCAATGGGAACAAATACAAATCGCGTGTGATTTCGTTGTAGTCTTTCAAATTAGTCAGGTCAATGTTCTCATTGAGAGATGCATAGCCTTTGGATGAAGCAAGAAATCCATAACTGCTTCCTGACGGCAGCACAATTTGATATTTGCCATCATTGGCATCTGATTTTGCCGAACCCATAACCGACCGCGTCAGATACGACTCATAAATAATATCGGCTCCCAACGGTTCATTAGTTTTTGCATTTAAAACTCTCCCCTTCACCAACACGACCGGCTTGGGGCGAAGTGCGTTGGGTAGTTTTATCCGATGGATATCTTCCTTATACTCATCTCCTTTATTAGAAGTGAAATACGCGTACTCACCGGAGGCAGGCACCACGAAGTAGGCGTCAAATCCAGCAGTATTAATTTTTGACCCAAGATTTATGGGCTTCGACCATTTCGTCCAACTTTCGTCAAGTCTTGTGCTCATGAATAAATCACGACCACCATATCCCGGCCAGCCAGAAGAGGCGAAGTACAACGTTCTCCGGTCCGGAGCAAGAAAGGGAGACGTTTCGCCCTCAGCAGTGTTCACCTCTCCACCAAGATTCATCGGCACCGTCCACTTGCCATCATCATTCAAAAAGCTAACGTAAACATCCTTGTTGCCAATGGCATCATCGCGTTGAACCGCCATCACCATAGTCTTATTATCAGCATTCAAATGGTACTCACCATATTGATTGCGGTTATAAAAATCCTGAATAATAACCTCTTCGGGGAACTGCCACCCATCTACTCCTTTTTTTGTCATTGACATACCAACGGAAGAGCTACCATCAGCGCGATAAACATTGAGAAGTAACGCAGTTTGCCCATCAGGGGTAACGGAACACAGAGAGTTGTTATTCGCATTGTTAATGGGTTCACCCAGATTGACCGCCATCTTAAATCCACCCACACTGTCTTTTGTCGAGACCCAGATATCTTGTTTTGATTTATCTGTACCAAGATTACCGGGATGATTTTGTCGCGTGAAGTAGAGTGTGGATCCATCGGGCGAAATCACCGGCAGAAGTTCCGAGGCATTTGTATTCACGTTATCAGAAAGCCGCTCTGCGTCCGATACAAAAAGACTTGCAGGCACTTCATTCAACTTGTGAGTATAAGGTGTATCAGAACTGCTCACTCCTATCGCATCAACATTAATATATCCATTGACTAGGTTGGTATTAAACTCAGCCTTCAAGCCCACTACTTTGTACGGAGTCAATGGAATCATGTAAATGAAAAGCCCATTGGGTGACGGCTTGGGTTGCGGCTCATCATACCCCACGTGAGCAACACCCTCCGTGTCAAATAAAGTGATGTGTGTAAGTGAGCCAGAGTTCTGCATTTCGTTTACTATAATCTGTCTTACCTGAATCGCATTAGCAAATGACACATGGAGATATTCCGGAACGTCACTCTTTTGTTTGGATGGTGCCCATGCAATGCCGATACCTTTTCCATAAATAAAACATGATGGTTCGCCAAGTACAGTCTTCGCGGTATATGAGCCTGGAGCAGCATTCCACACAAACTCTGAAGAAACTCCCTCAACCTTAGCGGCCCATTCAACGTTTTGCGCAAAAGAAAAGGTAACCAAAAGGAACACGGCCACAGTGGTAGCCAGATGTTTTAAAGAGACAGGATTAGCCAATGTATTACGGTTTAAAAAATTGACATGTAAGATAATCTTTATCCATCAGTTAACCCTGATCTCAAACTCAAATTTTCGGTCTGTCGTAATGCCAATTTTCTTAATTTCAAACCTTATCCAAGACATATGAATCGAGTTGACCGATTAATGGGAATACTCACCGTATTGCAGTCGCACAGGTTTGTCACCGCGGAAAAGATTGCCGATAAGTTTGACATCAGCGTGCGCACGGTTTACCGCGACATCAAGGCACTTGGTGAAATCGGAATTCCTGTATCGTTCGAAGTCAACAAAGGATATTTTATTGTTCAAGGATACTTTCTGCCTCCGGTGTCTTTCACACCTGAAGAGGCGAACGCCCTTGTGTTGGTATCGTCCTTAGCAGACAGGTTTGCCGATCGCTCGATCGCCAAACACAGCAGCAATGCCCTTCAAAAAATCAGGTCAGTTTTACGTTCCGGACAAAAGGAACATTCCGAAACACTGAGTTCAAAAATACGGGTGCTCAATCCTCAGGGTTATAGCGTGGACTACCTCGTACCTCTTCAAAAGGCCATTACCGAATTCACGATAGTAGAGATAGAATATACTGACGCACAAAAACAAATCACAACACGGGAGATCGAACCCATCGGTATGATCTACTACACCGAGCAATGGCACCTCATTGCCTGGTGTTGGTTGAGAAATGACTACCGTGACTTTATCGTCAATCAAATCAACAAACTGCGCGTTAAGAATATCACTTTCCGGAAAAAAGACCATATCAGTTTAGAGGATCACATGAATACTTGGGGAATTAATTAAAGGCACTGCCATAACGTTGTCAGTGGGCATACTTTATTTTACAAAATAACCCGCAAGTATCGGGTTGAAGTGAAACTGAGTCAATGCCAACTTCGTAAATGAAAGCGTCAACCAAAACTCAAATGTTGTCTTCTTCTGTTAAACCATTTCCAACCTGGAAAGCAGTGCTGGACTTCCTCCAAGGCTTGCCTGCAAAGCACGAAAATGAAATATGTATTTCTTTGACCGAGCCTAAACGCTACGAAGTCAAAGTCACTCCTCAAAAGAGTCAAAAGCCGCAAACGAAAAAATCTGGTATTGGTGTGGCGCTCTATGACTTTTCCTGGTAGCCACACTTTTCTTTTCGTTTTTCTGTTACTAACCGGTGTCATTAGCACGATACCAACAGTTGCAAACGCGCTTGAAGCAAAGGACACTACTAGACATACCGTGCTGGTAATTTCGCCACGTCTCAATTCAACAGGCCACTTTCCCTTTACAGGTGCACTCATCAATCACCACCTCAATGCGGACATTAACATTTTCTATGATCGTCATCCCGTAGGTTTCTTTTTGTTCAAATCCCAAGACCTTCAAGAAAAATCCATCGTAAATTATCTCCAGCCAGGAGTGTTTGCTACCGTTAAGCTTAGTCCTCAGCTGAAGGTGAGAGGTTTTTTTGGATACCTTCTCTCGCAGGCGGAAGGCTTTAGAGATGAAGACTCCGACTACTACACCGCGGCAACAGTTTACTGGGAAATCGCGCCAGGATTTCGCCTGGAGAATACTGCTTTGTTTTATGATCTCACACTGGGAACCAAGCTCGCTGAACGTCTCTTGCTTAGCTACCAGGTTAAAAAATATAAGCTCGACCTCTACGTATGGCATCGCATGGTACTTGACGAAGGAGACCATTCAACATCTGCCATGCTGGCGTTCACATTTCCGCAGATCAAGCTTTCAGACAAAACGACTTTACTTTTCACCTCTTCCTATCAAAGTTATTTGACCACCAACCGCCCAGGCTTCGCACTGAAAAACGGATTCCTGTTTTCATTGGCCATGCCTATCACCGTGCTGGAATAGAATTTATTCTTGCCGTCCTTCATTTTGATGCGATGGTGACATGTACGTTCACATTGACGAACTAATTCACTACTTTGGTTATCGTCATTAACCATCGCGTCTATTTCCAGTCAACATAAAATCGGTTTTTGGGCCAGCACCGCATTTGCCATTGGCAACATGATCGGCTCTGGCATTTTTTTACTCCCAGCTTCCTTGGCATTCTACGGTGGCATCGGCATGGTCGGATGGTTATGCTCAGCTGTCGGTGCCATGTTGTTAGCACTTCTGTTTGGTTCACTCAGCAAATACGGCTCTGCTTCTATCGGTGGACCCTACGTCTACACCCGCATGGGGTTGGGTGACTTTGCCGCTTACCTTGTGGCCTGGGGTTATTGGATCGCCATCTGGGCAACAAATGCCGCCATCGCAATCGCGCTGGTAGGATACCTTTCAGTCTTTATTCCAATGCTAAGATCGGATAGCATGATCGCGATGCTCACCGGCCTCGGCTTTATCTGGTTTTTTACCTGGATAAACTCCAAGCCACTAAAAACAGTCGCTACTGTACAAATAATTACAACCGTACTCAAAGTCATTCCGATTTTAAGCATCGGTTTATTTGGTATCGCCTACATCGAGTGGGAACACTTCACACCCTTTAACATAAGTGGTGAAAATAATTGGATGGCAATTACTGCAACCACCACCTTAACGACTTTTGCCTTTCAAGGAATGGAAAGTGCCGGTGTCATTAGCGGAGAAACCAATGACGCTGCACGCACCGTACGAAGAGCGACAATTGCAGGTACTATCGTGACGATTGTTGTTTATGTAAGTAGCTCACTCGCTATCATGGGCATCATCCCATCTGCCGAACTCATGCAATCGGGAGCTCCTTTTGCAGATGCAGCGCAAGCCTTCTGGGGACCGGCCGCCAGATACATCGTAGCAGGATGCGCGGTGATGGCCACCATGCGCACTCAACGGCTGGATTCTATTGCAAGGCAGAATACCAATGGCAGCTGCACAGGACAAATTGTTTCCAAAAATCTTTGGAAAGGTAAACCAACATCAATCTCCTATCTCTGGAATTGTAATTTCAAGCTTGCTGGCATCGGCTTTGATGGCTTTGAACTTTTCAAAAAGCCTCACTGAGATGTTCAACTTCATCATACTGCTCTCTACACTCACGATGTTGATCCCCTATCTTTTTTCCGCAGCCAGCCTCGCGATCATCGAATTCAATGAAGGTAGCAAAGTCAACAGCCGCAATGTTTGGTTGGCAATGCTCGCATTTATTTTTTGTCTTTGGGTGGTGATTGGTTGTGGGGCTGAAGTCGTATTTTATGGTTTCATTCTGATGATGGCCAGCGTGCCTTTCTATGCCTTCTTAAAGAAACAGTCTCCTACCCAACAATCGCTATGAGCTCTGAAAAATATTTCGTTGATGCTGACATCACAAAAGCCGAAACCCTTCCGGCACCGTTTTACCATGATGCTGGTGTGTTCGAAAGAATGAAAGAAGAAGTATTTGTAAAGTCCTGGCAGTGGATTGGCGATCAGGCCACTCTCCTCCCGCTTGACTCTTACGCTCACCCGATTGAACTACTTGAAAATTATTTAAACGAACCTCTGGTATTGGTAAGGGATGGCGACCAACTCCGATGTCTTAGCAACGTGTGTACTCACCGTGGTAATATCGTGGTACACGATCCCGGTAAATTCAAAACACTGAGCTGCCTGTATCATGGCAGGAGATTCGGTCTTGATGGATCATATCAACACATGTCCGAATTTAAAGAGACAAAAAATTTCCCCCGCGACTGCGACCATCTCCACTCGTTTCAACTAAAAGAATGGGGACCTTTTCTATTTACCGGGCTCGAACCCGAAGTTGATTTTTCTGTCATCAAAAATTTCCTCGACAAGTGGGTAGGCTTCTTACCTTTGAAAGAATTCAAATACGATGCTTCCAAAAGTCGAGATTACCTGGTGAACTGCCACTGGGCACTCTATTGCGATAATTACCTTGAAGGTTTCCACATTCCGTTTGTCCACCCCGAACTCAACTCTGTACTTGACTACAACTCTTACGACTCTGTTCTCTTTGAATATGGTACTTTGCAAATAGGTTTTGCTGGAGGTGCCGAAGAAACATATACCCTTCCGCCAGGTCACCCGCTTTATGGAAAAGAAGTTGCCGCATTTTACTTCTGGATTTTTCCAAATACTACTTTCAGCTTCTACCCTTGGGGCGTTTCAGTAAACCAGGTAAAACCAGTAGCACTCAACCGAACCAAAGTCACTTTCCGTAACTATATCTATGATGAAGATAAATACGGATCAACCGCAGGACCGCTGATGGACAAGGTTGAAAGAGAAGACGAGTTTGTGGTAGAGGGCGTTTACAAAGGACTGCGTTCACGTTATTATAAGACCGGACGGTTTTCACCCACTCGTGAGCAGGGTGTTCATCACTTCCATCGAATGCTAGCGGCTCGTTGCAGTAAAATTTAGAAATTCAATTGTGGTGTCAATTAATTAATTGGCGCCCTCCTCAATTTGTTAAACAAAGCAAAAAAATCGCGCGAAACACTCTTGTTTATTGCCTACAGGCGAGTTATAAGGAAATAAGTTTGCTCATCCGTATTATTTGAATTTCGTACAGAAATTCTGTGCGGATTATATTACCTTCATAGGCCTAAATCGGTTCGTTCGCTCATCATTTTAACATAACATTTTGATCTCATGGCAGTCTTCAATCTTAACATTAATGGAAAACAGCAACAGGTGGATGTTGACCCTTCTACACCTGTACTATGGGTACTCAGGGATCATCTTAACCTGACAGGTACCAAATTTGGATGCGGCATTGCAATGTGCGGAGCCTGCACCATTCACCTTGACGGCAACGCTACGCGTTCGTGCGTATTACCTGTATCTTCTATTGGCGATAAACAGATCACAACCATCGAAGGCCTCTCCGAAGAAGGAGACCATCCCGTACAGCAAGCATGGCTCGAGCACGATGTACCACAATGTGGTTACTGTCAGGCAGGCCAGATCATGAGCGCTGCGGCTCTGTTGAAACAAAATCCATCTCCCTCCGATGAGGAAATTGAAAACGCAATGAACGGAAACATCTGCCGTTGCGGCACATACGTGCGAATCAAGCAAGCAATAAAGTCAGCGTCAACCACTAACTAGACCACCAGTAAAATGACACTACTAAAAACATCAATAGGCAGAAGATCATTTCTGAAAACTTCAGCACTAGCTGGAGGAGGATTTATGCTCAGCTTCAGTTGGCTGGGTGCATGCCAAACAAAACCAGAGGATGCTCTGGCCATGCCCAAAGAATGGTTTGAACTCAACGGCTATCTCAAAGTAGGTGACAACGGTGTAGTTACCATTATGTCACCAAATCCAGAGATCGGCCAAAACGTGAAAACCTCGATGCCGATGATTGTGGCAGAGGAATTGGATGTGGATTGGAAAAATGTAATCGTAGAACAAGCACCTCTCAACACCGACATTTTTGTTCGACAGTTGGCGGGAGGAAGTCAATCTATCCGCCAGGGTTGGAAAGGATTAAGGATGGCAGGCGCTACAGCACGACACATGCTACGCGAAGCAGCTGCCACAACATGGAACGTGCCTGCCAGCGAAATCACTACTGAAGCAGGCATGCTTCATCATAAAGCCAGCGGCAAATCAGCAGGCTTCGGTGAGATGGCATCAGCAGCCGCTAAGTTGGACGTCCCAAAAGAAGTCGAACTGAAAGACAACAAAGATTTCAAGATCATCGGCACATCTCGCAAGAACGTGGACGGACCGAAAATCGTCACAGGTAAGCCTCTTTATGGGCTTGACTATCGCAAAGAGGGAATGCTGATCGCAATGATTGCACACGCACCTGCCTTCGGCATGAAGTTAAAAAGCGTGGATGATACCGAAGCAAGATCAATGCCCGGCATCAAGGATGTGTTCACTATCAAATCCTATGAAGATGATTACCCACGTCAGTGGTGTGATGTAAGCTCCTTCCCTGAACTAGTTGTAGTAGTGGGTAACTCAACGTGGGAAGTGATGAACGCACGCAAAGCGCTGAAGCTTGAGTGGGAACAGTTTAGCGATCACAGCCAAACTGTGTCTAACTTCCAGGGTGGTTCCAATGATGTAAAAGTTCCTGCCGGACTGGAGAATTCTGCCAAACATATGCAAATGATGGCCCAGTACGCTACCAAGTCAGGAAAAGTGGTACGTAAAGATGGAGACCCGGCAAAAGCATTCAAGAATGCAGCCAAAGTAATCGAGCGTACCTACACAGCTCCTTTCCTGGCACACAACACAATGGAGCCGATGAATTTCTTCGCGCATGTGACGGATGACAAGGCGGAACTTGTAGGACCAATTCAGACACCAGAATTTATGGAGAAGAGCGTGTCGGCACGGATTGGATTGCCATTAGAAAAGATTGACATTCAAATGTCCCGAATGGGTGGTGGCTTCGGTAGGAGATTATATGGACATTTCCTTGTAGAGGTGGCAGTAATCTCTCAAAAGATGAAAGCACCAGTCAAACTAATTTATACACGTGAAGATGACATGAGCTTTGGAACCTATCGTCCAACGTATCATGCAGTGTATCGTGCTGCCTTGGATAAGGATAACAATTTGGTTGGCTTCCACGTACGGGCAGGTGGTATTCCAGAGAGTCCTTTGTTTGCCAACAGATTCCCTGCGGGTGCCGTTGACAATTACCTGGCTGAAGATTGGTCTATCGAATCCAACATCAGTGTTGGTGCCTTCCGCGCACCACGTTCTAACTTCATCGCTGGTGCAGAGCAGGCCTTCCTTGATGAAGTAGCCGAAGCAGCAGGAAAAGATCCGATCGACTTCCGTCTTGATTTGTTGAAGCGTGCACAGGATAATCCGGTTGGAGAAAACAATGACTACGAAGCCAATCGCTATGCTGGGGTGTTGGAATTGGTAAAACAAAAATCGAATTGGGGAGAAGACAGCTCGGGCACTTACCGAGGTGTGGCTGCCTATTTCTGTCATAATACTTATGTAGCGCACGTTCTCGATCTGGCGATGGAAGATGGCAAACCTCGCGTGCAAAAAGTACACTGTGCTGTAGACTGCGGTATTGTAGTCAACCCGATCGCTGCAACCAACCTTTGCGAAGGTGGTTCAGTGGACGGAATAGGCCACGCGATGTTTAGCGGACTTACATTCACGGACGGAGTTCCGGATCAGCAAAACTTTGACAAGTACAGACTGGTGCGCCACAAAGAAGCGCCACGAGCTGTTGATGTTCACTTTGTTGAAAATGGAATTGATCCAACTGGATTAGGTGAGCCTCCATTCCCTCCAGTGATTGGCGCTTTGGCCAATGCTTTATACAAAGCAACCGGCAAACGTCAATATAATCAGCCGTTTATGACGGAAGGTATTAAGCTTGGATAGTATTGATACTAGATACTAGGTTCTTGATGTTGGATTTCCAGCGTCTAGGATCTAGTATCCAGTATCATTTAGAAAGTTTTACAGTCTGTCCTGACTTGGCGCTCATCTTCGCAGCCTCCAATATTTCCACCACTATCAAATTGTTCTCCAGTGAAGTAAGATCATAAGGAGGCAAAACAATTTTCCTTCTCACAATAGACGCCAGCATCGAAAAAGGATCATTATAAGGAGCTTCAAGTTCTTCTAGCTTCATCACCGTTTCATCAAATCCATCGTAACCCTTTGCTTTTCGTATGCGTAAGTCGTGACGATTATCTGCAAAGATGGCTCCGGTTAGACCATACACTTCCATATCTTTTCGTCCCACCGGCCAATTCCATGAGGGCTGAATAGTTGCTACAACATTGTCATAAGTGAGAATGATAGTAGCATCGTCATCTACCTTGGGATTATTTTCCGGTTGCAATTTAGCCGTTACGGCTGTTACGGTATTGGGTTTCTTCCCTCCCATCATCCAGGTCATCAAGTTCACACCATAACATCCAAAATCAGTGATCGCCCCACCTCCGTTGTCCTTTGGCTCAATAAGCCAGTCAAGAAATTCTTTGTTAATTCCAATTTTACTCGGCCCCCGATGACCATCGTGCACAACCACTTTTCGCAGATCACCAATCTCACCATTTTTAAGAAGCTCGTTCGCTTTATGATTGGTGGGATACCACGTGGTTTCATAGTTTGTCAGCAAGTTGATATTGTGCTTACGCGCAAGAGCCGCCATCTTGGTAGCGTGTTCCACACTTACTGCTAATGGCTTCTCCACCATCACATGAATGCCGAGAGGCGCACATTTCTCAACGACTGCAAGGTGTTCGTAGATAGTTCCAAAGGCCGTGACAGCTTCCGGCTTGGTAGCCTTGATCATCTCATCCATGGTATTGTAAACCATGTCAATCCAATTAGACTTATTATGACGAGCAAGAAACCGCTGCACCAGGTCTCGGTTTGGTTCTACTATACCCACAACCTTAATGTCACCGATATCTTCGCGACCCAGTATCCAATGAACATGAGAGTGGGTAAGACCTATAACGCCAACCCGAAGGGGCTCTTGTTGTTGAGCTTTAGCTCCAATCAAGGCAACGAAAAGAAAAAGAAACAGTATATGGTATCTCATGCAGTGAAGATAATAGTTTTAACCACAGCATGATTTCGAATTTTATCAACGGCAGGCGGCTTAGTTTCGAAATTGACTTCCTACAACATGTGAAGTTACACCCTAGTCATATCTGAGAATCTTACTTGGATCAATTCTCATCACCTGAATCAACTCGCGCGCAACGGTGAGGACGGAAATTATTACGAGCGCCACAAATGTAACAACGAAAGGTAAGACAGTCATTTCAATTCTGTAGTTGAAGTTTTGTAGCCAAAGATTGGAAACATAAAATGCCACCGGCCAGGAAATGACATTAGCAATAATAATTGCTCCCATAAACTCTTGCGAGAACAAATTGGAAATCTGAAGCATCGATGCCCCCATTACTTTGCGTATACCGACCTCCTTCGTCTTCTGTTGAGTGACAAAATGAATATGCCCAAACAATCCCAGGCACGTTGTGATCAGTGCGAGACCGGCCATTAAGATCAAGCCGCTTGCCAACTGCTCTTCCTTTTTGTACAAACGACTAAACTCCTCGTCAAGAAAAGCATATTCAAATGGAAATTCCGGAAACATTTCACTCCACGTTGACTCCAGATGAGCAAGCGCTCCTTTCACATCTTTCCCATTTACCCTGACATTGATATAAAAATACCAGTAGGGCTTCACCAGAAATATCATCGGTTTAATAGCGCTATGCATCGATTCAAAGTGTACATCCTTAACTACGCCAATTACCTTACCTACTCTTTTCTCAACAGGCTGGTTCGGATCACCGGTTTTGAATTCCGTTTCCAGTGTGGCACCAATTGGCTCATCGAGACCCAATGCCGTGACAGCACTTTCATTGAGGATAAACACTTTTTCAAGGTCCATCCCATCGCGTTCAAAATTGCTGCCTTGCACGAAATCGATGTGATAGGTTTCGAAAAAATCTTCGTCTACAGACGTGGCAGCAATCCATATTTTTTCCTGGCCATCGGACTTCACCTCAATGGCATTCCCAACTGCATCAGTCGGTTTGTAAAAACTAAGTGAAACACTTTCAACAGCAGGGCTCTCAAGAGCTTTGGCTTTGAATACATCAGGGTTATCCCGAATGGTCCGGCCATGTGGAATATAAACCACCTGTTCCCGATCATATCCCACATCCATGTGTTCGACCAGATCAACCTGCTTATAAATAACTAAGCAAAAGATGATGAGTGTGGACGCAATCAGGTACTGACTTATCAACAATAGTTTGCGAAGCGAAAAGCCACTTCTTCGTTTCTTGTATTGAATGGTTTCCAAAATATTTTGATGTGAGAAAAAAATGGCAGGATATAAACCAGTCGCCAGCGTTAGCACCAGAACAAGTAACGGAATTCCCAGAAAAATTCCTCCGAGAGATGAGACAGAAACATTGAGATCGATTCCCAGATAGTTGTTGACCAGACGTGCAAACACAAACAACAATGCCATGCCCACCAACGTACTGAAAGTAACAAGGGCTGCTGTTTCAAATACAAACTGAAGAATCACATTTCTTCTGCTTGCACCAATCGCCTTTCGCACACCGATTTCCTTTGCTCTGTCATGAAACTGTGCGATTGTCAGGGTAATAAAATTAATCCCTGTAATTAGCAACACGAGGAACCCTACTGCTACTGCTAATTTAGGATAGACCGGATTGATAGTGTTGGTGTATTCAGCACGCACCTCCGGTTGCAAATGAATTGCCATAACGGGTTGCAGAAAACCGAGATAAGAGCTCGTTGGTCTTTCAGTGTCTGCTACATATTTCTTTGCAAAGCCATCGAATGTGTTTTCAAATTGTCCTGGAGTTATATTATCAGGGAGCTTAACATATGTGTAGCAATAATTCATGTTCCAGCTATTGAGTATATCAGCCGGAAACTCGGATTCAGCGGTAGCAAAAGAGATAATGAAGTCGAACTGGATGTGCATGTTAGACGGCCACTCAGGAAGAATACCCGTAATCTTCAAAGGATGAAATCCTTCACTCCACTTGAATTCAATTACATCGCCAAGTTTTGGAGCTCGCCCAAGATACTTTTCACCCATCTGGCTGGTAAGCACAACAGTGTAGGGCTCTTTCAAAGCTGTAGCTGGATTACCGATAAAGGAATTGAACTGAAAAATAGTTAGGAAATTTTCATCAGCCCATATCATGCCGGGTTCAAAAAATGATTTCTCTTCTTTTCTGAACAATGTTCTCGAACGGTCTTTAAAGAAATGTGTAAAAGTATAGTCAGAATAATCGTTGCGGAGAGATTGCGCCAGTGGGAAAGTAGTGGTAGCAATCTGGACACCTTCTACCGTTCTTCCAATCCGATAAATCGAACCAGCCTCGGAAATAAATGCATCATAGCTGTATTCAGATCGTAAGTAAACAAGCGAAATAATAAATACAGAGATACCAAGCGCAAGGCCACCGATCCTTATTGCACTGTAAACCATGTTGCGCTTAAACACGCGCCAAATGGTGATGAGAAAATTTTGAATCATATTAAATGAATTTAGTATCGACAAGGTTTCAGCGTTGAGCTCGCTAAGTCCTCTTTTTTGAAAACGACCAACTGCCAACTGGTAGGCATCCATAAATTTTACTCCACGTGCCATCTGCTCTTCTACCTCAGAACAAATATGATCCACCAAGTCTTCGTGCAGAGGATCGAAAGTGATCCCCCTTCGGTGAAGGTCTTCCTCGATGAAAGCGATTTGGGAATCCTTGAGTTTCATCACCAAAGTCAGCTAATCGTATTTTAGAATATTTACCGGGTTGGTAAGGGCCGCCTTGATGGTGTGAAAACTCACCGTTACAATAGCGATAAACAACACAGCAATCACTGGCAAGCCATAAACCCACCACGCCAGGTCCACCTTAAACGCGAAACCAGCCTGCCAATTCTGAATTGCCTTAACAGCAATAGGTATTGCCACTACGCCTGAGATAGCAATCAGTTTTCCAAAATCCTTCAGCAACAAAACGATGATCTGCGTGACAGATGATCCCAGTACTTTCCTGATTCCAATCTCGCGGATACGCTTTTGAGTAACGAATGATGCAAGTCCATAGAGCCCAAGACAGGCAATAAATGTTGCCAGCAGTGAAAAGGAGGTAAACATTTTTCGAAACTTGACATCAGATTCATATTGCGCGGCAAACGAGTGGCTCAGAAAAAAATATTCGAATGGATTATCAGGGTAAACGCTTTGCCATTGATGCTCAAGATCTGCAATCACTTCGTTGTTGATCTGATCAAACTGGATGGTATAATATTCTTTGTTACCGTCATCAATAAGATGCAGCAACATCGGTTCAATACCTGATTTCAAAGAGAAGTGATGATAGTTTCTAATTACGCCAACGATATTGATGGGCATTCCCCTGAACTCAATCCGTGATCCAATTGCTGCCTCTTTGCTTTCAAAACCCAAATGTTGCACAGCTTCCTCGTTGAGGATCACGGCCCTAAGCCTGCTATCTGAAGCCTCCTCAAAGTTGCGGCCTGCCACCAACTCAACACCATAGGTATTCATAAATCGACTATCAACACTAACGATGCTGAAGAAGTCATCCTTTCCAACATCAGAACCCTGCCGGGTGATTCCTTGTGCGCTGCTGGTCCAGATGCCCGGAACGCTATTGGTAATGGAAACATTCGCAACCTCTTGATTACCTAAAGTCAATATGACGAAAGGATCATTGGAGGGGGTTGACTCAACGTCTGTCACCCGAGGGCCTTTTACTACCAGTAGCTTATCAATTGACATACCCAAAGATTGGTTCTGCATGAAATCCAGCTGACTGTAGATAGCGTATGCTCCAATCATCAGACTTATCGATGCTACAAACTGGAAAATTACCAGCACGCGTCTCAGGCTCTGTCCACTAAGATTGCCCGTGAGCTTCCCGCGTAGTGCTGCAATAGGTTGGAAAGAAGACAGCACTAAAGCCGGATAGAACGAGGACAGCACAGAACCAACGATAAAAAGAAATACCAGCGCAATCCAAAACCATGAACCTGTGTAGCCAAGAAAATCCAGATCTACACCGGCATAACTTCTGAGAAGCCACATGAACAAAAACGAGATCAATATCGAAACCAGCAAAGCGATTAAATTGATCGTCATCGCTTCCGTGAGAAACTGGCTGATCAACGTTTTCTTTCTTGATCCTAATGCCTTGCGAATACCCACTTCACGAGCGCGATCAAGTGAACGTGCTGTTGAAAGGTTGACATAGTTACTGTAAGCAATGACGAGCGTCAATAGCGCAACGCCCAACAGCAACAAAACCATGTTGATACTTCCGTTAGGTTCCATTTCAAATTCCAGGCTCGATCGGAGATGGATATCGCGGAGAGGTTGCAAATGAAGTACACTTTGTTTTTCGTCCTCATCAAAATAAGTCCCTACAACGGATTGTAGCTTTGACTCAACCGCTAGTGGCCTAGCATCCTCGCGCAGCCTTATATAGTTCATGTAAAAAGGCCAGTTCCATTCATTCCTTTTTACCGCTTCAAAATTTTCAATACTGGAAAGTGACACAACCATCTTTGGTTTTAGATGGGAGTTGGGAGGAGGATCTTGATAGACCCCTGTCACCAGCAAGGTTAGATCGTTAAACTCTTCTGTTAGCCTTATTACTTTCCCAAGCGGATCAGTGTCGCCAAAATACCTCTTTGCCGCTGACTCCGACATCGCTACTGAGTTTACCCCTTTCAACACATCGTCAGTTTTTCCCTGCAGCAATCCGTAAGAAAAGAATTTAAAAAAATTAGCATCAGTGTAGGCTACAGCTTCCTGCTCAAACTTGATATCCTCATAGGAAACTACTGCATGGCGGTCGAGAAAGTATACTCGATTATAGTCAACTATTTCTGGCAGCGCGTCCTGTGCTACTTTTGCTACAGGTAAATAAGCTGAGGCTGTATGAAAGGGCTCACCCTCTCCTCTCCGTGTCTCCATGGTAATCCGATACGTGCGATCAGCATCGGGATGAAAAGAATCAAATGCCAACTCGTAACTGACGTATTGCAACATCACAAAGCAAGCCGCCATTCCAATAGCAAGGCCAAGGATATTGACCGCAGAAAATGCTGGGAATTTCGTGAGATTTCGAAAGGTAAGCGTCAGGTATGATTTGATCATAGTAAATGAGTTTAAACTTGATGTCGTCTCGCGTTCTAGTTTAGCCAGCCTTCGTGTAGTGAAAGGTTTAAGTGCCTCATGATAGGCATCTCCAAAACTTGCTCCATTGCTCATCCGTTCTTCCACTGCAGAGCAAATGTGATCCACCATGTCCTCGTGTAAGTCATGATACACGATACCCCGATCCCGAAGATCTTGTTCTATAAATTCTATCTGTGACTCCTTAAGCCTCACAAAGGTTTGAGGTTGGGTTTCAACAATAATTTCATAGTAGCCATAAACCGGTTGAACTCGTCAATCTTTGAAGTCGCTTCAGCCACGCCAGCGGTAGTCAATGAGTAGTATCTTCTCACCCGCCTGCCGATATGAACACGCTCCATCTTCACCAACTTTTCCTCCGCCATCTTATGCAAAATGGGATATAGCGATCCTTCCGGGAGTTGAATCTCACCATCCGAATGCTCTTTTAAATACTGGCTGATTTCATAGCCATACATGCGAGGATGGTCCTGCAATAGCTTGAGAATCAATGTTTGGTAAGTTCCTTTTAGTAGTTGGGAAGAATACATCGTCAATGGATTGTATAACAATATATCGTTATACGATGTATTTACAAAAAGAGTTACTGAACTGGTAAAAATCAGATGGCCCTGGTCAATAATTGATCTCCACCACCTTCTTGTTCTGGAGCTTACGCATGGGGGACGGCACGATATTCAGAATCTCTTCCCTCAACGTTTTAATAAGCCTGGTTTTGATGTGATCCCTGTGCGTTACCACACTAACTTCTCTTGCCGGGCTTGGTTCTTTAAGCCGCTTCACCAGTTTTCTCTGTGCCTTGCCAATTTCCATCACCGCCAATTCAGGCAAAATGGTAATACCATCACTCTTGTCTACCATTCGTTTCAGCGTCTCAATATTGCCCGTCTCATATTTGAAATGATAATCACTTATTTTTCTCAGTTCACACAAATTCAGCATCTGCGATCGAAAACAATGTCCCTCTTCTAGCAACCACAATTGATTAGGATCAATTTCACTTGCAAGCACGTACTTTTTATCCGCCAGCGCATTCTTTCGCGACACATAAACAAACAGCTCTTCGTAGAACAACACGTCTTCTTTGATGGAAGGATCTTTTAAGGGTGTCACCACAATACCGCAGTCAAGACGATTGCTCTTCAGCTCATCGATGACTTCCTCGGTGATCGTCTCTTTAATTACCAGATTCAATTGAGGATATTTTTGCCGCATATTCTTGTACAAGTGAGGAAGTAAATAAGGGGCAAGGGTTGGAATGATTCCGATTCGCAGCTCGCCTGCAAGTGTATCTTTCTGGTCAGCTATGATCTGCCTGATGCTATCCGCCTCCCTGAGCGTAACGCGGGCCTGGGCGATGATGCTCGCCCCTACTTCAGTGGGAATCACCGGCTGCTTGGTACGGTCAAAAATCTTCACCCCAAGCTCCTCTTCAAGTTTTTGTATCTGCATACTTAATGTAGGCTGCGTTACAAAACACTTCTCGGATGCCAGCACAAAATGACGGTAGGTATCCAACGCTACAATGTATTCCAACTGGGTTAAAGTCATAGATATTAACTATATGATCATAAAAATAATCAATTTGATTTATTACTAAGACACTTGTAATCTTGTTGTAAAGCATGATACTCATCATGGCAATCGCCACGATTAATGCTTAACTAACTAATCACACTTGTAACAACTTAATAACGACTAAATACTAAGACCATGGCAGAACACAATCACTCAGGCACCAGCTCCAACGGTGCCGGTAAATGCCCCTTCCATCAAACAGGAGGTGGCGGTACTCAAAACCAGGAATGGTGGCCTAATCAATTGAAACTTAACATCCTGAGACAAAACTCCTCTCTCTCCGATCCCATGGGAGAGAAATTCAACTACGCAGAGGAATTCAAAAGCCTCGACCTCGCAGCATTAAAGAAAGACCTTGAGAAAGTGATGACGGATTCGCAGGACTGGTGGCCCGCAGACTTTGGTCACTATGGACCTCTATTCATTAGAATGGCATGGCACTCCGCAGGAACATACCGCATTGGTGACGGCCGCGGTGGCGCGGGCGGTGGCCAACAACGCTTCGCTCCACTCAACAGCTGGCCTGACAACGTAAATCTTGACAAAGCACGAAGACTACTTTGGCCAATCAAACAAAAGTATGGCCGCAAAATTTCATGGGCTGACTTGATGGTGTTGGCAGGAAACGTGGCACTGGAGTCGATGGGCTTCAAGACCTTTGGTTTCGCAGGTGGACGTGAAGATGTTTGGGAACCAGAACAAGATGTGTACTGGGGTTCCGAAAAAGAATGGTTGGGTGACAAACGGTATTCAGGTGAGCGTGATCTCGAAAACCCACTGGCTGCCGTGCAGATGGGTTTGATCTATGTAAACCCTGAAGGTCCCAACGGAAATCCTGATCCAATAGCTGCTGCAACGGACATCCGCGAAACATTCAAACGCATGGCAATGAATGACGAAGAAACTGTGGCGCTGATAGCGGGAGGTCACACATTTGGCAAAACGCACGGAGCTGCACCCGCTACACATGTTGGCGCAGAACCTGAAGCTGCAGGTATTGAAGAACAAGGATTTGGATGGAAAAGCAGTTATGCCTCAGGTAAAGCAGGTGACGCCATCACCAGCGGACTGGAAGTGACATGGACAACTACACCTACCAAATGGAGCAACAATTTCTTTGAGAATCTTTTTAGCTATGAGTGGGAACTAACAAAGAGCCCGGCCGGAGCACATCAGTGGAAACCAAAGAACAATGGCGGAGCCGGAACCGTACCTGACGCATTTGATAAATCAAAAAAGCAGGAGCCGCGAATGTTGACCACCGACCTTTCATTAAGGTTCGATCCTGCTTATGAAAAAATATCAAGACACTTTTACGAAAACCCTGATGCGTTTGCTGATGCCTTTGCACGTGCATGGTTTAAGCTCACTCACCGTGACATGGGTCCTCGTGCCCGATACCTCGGACCTGAGGTGCCGAAAGAAGATTTGATTTGGCAAGATCCAATCCCTGCCGTCACTCATAAGGTGATTGATGACAAGGATGTTGCTGCGTTGAAGACTAAAATTCTTGCCTCAGGTTTGTCTGTGTCTGAGCTGGTATCGACCGCTTGGGCTTCTGCTTCAACCTTCCGCGGATCTGATAAGCGTGGTGGTGCCAATGGTGCACGCATCCGTCTTGCTCCGCAAAAGGATTGGAAAGTAAATAACCCAACTCAACTCGCGAAAGTGCTGAAAGCTCTTGAGGGCATTCAAAAAGAATTCAACAGCGGTGGAAAACAAGTTTCACTTGCGGACCTCATTGTATTGGGTGGATGTGCCGCTGTAGAAAAAGCGGCAAAAGATGGCGGCCACAATGTGACAGTTCCATTCACACCAGGTCGCGCTGATGCGACTCAAGATCAGACTGATGTAGAGTCATTCGAACCACTGGAGCCAATCGCTGATGGCTTCCGCAATTATTTGAAAACAAAATACACTGTTTCAGCGGAAGAGCTGCTGGTAGACAAAGCACAATTGCTGACACTTACTCCACCCGAGATGACCGTGTTGGTCGGTGGTATGCGGGCTCTTGATACCAATTTTGATGGGTCGAAGCACGGTGTATTTACATCTAAGCCCGGCACACTGACCAATGACTTCTTTGTGAATTTGCTTGACATGAGCACAACATGGAAAGCAACGAAAGAAGAGGATGAGTTTGAAGGTAGTGATCGCAAAACGGGAAGTAAGAAATGGACAGCTACTCGAGTGGATCTGGTCTTCGGATCAAACTCAGAACTGAGAGCACTTGCAGAGGTTTACGGAAGTGGCGATGCCAAAGAGAAGTTTGTGAAAGACTTCGTGGCGGCATGGGATAAGGTAATGAACCTCGACCGTTTCGATATGAAATAAAACAAGTTGGTTGTAAATGAAAATGGCCTTCTGAGAAATCGGAAGGCTATTTTTTTTAGCTATATCTATAATTCTTTTGTAAATGACTTTACCAACACCCCAATAGCGTGGATGCAATACCAACGCCAGGTCCGCATCGCCATTCTCCGGCTGTAGTCCACCCCAACCCGCAAACTCACCCTCTACCACGAAAGCCCAGGGACCATAACCAAACTCTACCCACAGGTTTTCTTTCGCTGCGATAAATTGTTCACAAGCATTGTCATCGAACTCTCCGTTGAACAAGGGCATCTGCCGCCTCACCATCGGGTGATTCATCAGCTCAATGAGACTTGATTTATCTATCTCACTCAGCCGTTTTAAATTCAATCTTCATTGTTTTCCCTCAAATAAATAAAACACCTGAAGACAATGCCCCAGGTGTTTCTGGTCTAACACCACAGATTTTTTAATTCTTGCTCAGGCTCGTCCAGTTGTTATCCGCTTTCTTTACCAACTCCCTGTGATTGCCTGCCAACCAAAGTTGCTGTGCATCCACTTCAAGATCATAAAGGAATAAATAGTATTTGCCATCGTTCACCACAAATTTGTTCGGATCAACTCTGAACTTGGCTCCCACGGAAACACCAAAGGCACAGTACCCACCGTATTGAGGTAAATACTTTTTTGGATTGGCATCAAAGGATTTTTTCTGATCTGCACTGGTGAAATAAAAAGCCAGTCCGTCATAGGTTGACTTGTATTCCTTTAATCCTTTTTGAGCGATACCCAAATCCAGGTACGACACAGGACTAAATCCCTGCAATGCAATTTTACTATCGTCAATATTGTTTGATGCCTTGCTTTGAGCCATGGCATTTCCACCCCACAGCATGATGATTACCACGATGATTGTTTGAATTGAATTTTTCATTTTGTTTAAATTTTTTAGTTTGTATGTTTTTATAAAATGGTTTTGGCGAGAGGAAAATCGATGGTAGTCTTTGTCGTGATCGCGAGAAAATTGGTTATGATTTTATCGGCTATTACAAATACTACGTCAATAAACTCCTTCTCAGAATAACCGGCTTTGAAGAAACTTTGAATGGCTTCCTTGCTTGCCTGTCCTCTGTTTTCGGTGATGGAGGCTGCCAGTTTAGTTAGCGCATCAATCTTAGGATCGAAGACTGCTTCTCCTCTTCTTAGCTCAAGGGTTTCTTCTTCAGTAAATCCATTCATTTTCCCAAGCGCAGTGTGGGCAGACTGACAATAATGACAACCATTGATCTGACTTACCACCAGACTCACTGCCTCCTTTTCTTTGTTGGTCAGCGTACTCTTTCTTCCAATGAATGCCAGGTAATCTGCCAGCGCATTGGGATGCTTCGCCATATACGTGTAGATGTTAGGAACAAACCCAAGTTGCGCCTTCACCTTGTCATAAATTTTCTGGTTCGCATCAGACAGCGCTGATCTCACCGGTATTTCGAATTGATACATTTTCTTTAGTTTCCATTAATTTCAATTAACACTTTGTGCCTCCTCGGGCTTGTGCAAACTCACCACCGTCAAAACGGCAACTCCATTGACCCAATAGTAGTAAGCATCCAGACCTTCAAATGAAAACACGAATGGCGCTGCTACGAACACGATACCCACCAACGCGTCAACCAGTAAGTGTCCCTTGTAGGGGATTATCCTATACACCCCAAGTTGGTGGTCGGTTAATAAAGTGAGAATCAGAGCTGCGATGCCGGTTGCTATCGACAGATACAAGGCGAACGGATTTGAACTTCCCAAACCCAAGAGGCCGGGCAACAGCATCAGCGCTGCAGCGACAGGATAATCCAGATACGCGTGTATTTGTTTTGTTACAAATCTCATAGCAATCCTTTTATGCTTTGAAATATTGTTCCTCCACGATCTGTCCGTTTTGCCAGACGGTACGTAAGATTTCGTGCCAAAGGATTTTACTGCCATCCTTCATGTCAAAGTCAAACGTGAATTCTGCAAACGACACGTCTTCGCTTAGCGCGGTCTGGTGCAGGGTGATTCCGTTTACTTTGGCAATCGCACCGGCAAACCCGCGCATCTTGGTTAGCATCTCCGCCTTTCCGTTGGTGACAGTGCCATCGAAATCCAACGTCTTTGCATTCGGAGCAAAAAATTTCTCCGTGGCTTCGACAATCTGGCCCTTCTTCACCATCTCGTTCTTGGCGGAGAGAATCTCGATTAATGATTGTTCCATGTTTCAGTTGTTTTGAATTGTATGTCAATATTGACACGACAAAAGTCCTGCAACTCAAAACCAATGAAGAAGAAGTAGATCAAGAAAGGAGGTTGATCTAGATCAACTTTTTCTCGTGCGCTTATTTCTAAGTCTGGATAAGAACTCGGTGGTCATGCCGAGGTAAGAAGCCAATGCGTATTGAGGCACACGTTGAACGAAGTTGGGGAAGTTGAGCAGAAAGTTCTCATATCGCGCCTCCGCAGAGTGAGTTAGATTAAACAGAATCCTCCGGTGCTCAAAGGCAAGTCCCTTTTCCGCTATTACTCTGAAAAACGTTTCAAACTTGTGGTTAGACTTTTTTAGCTCCTGCTCCTTCTCAAATGAAATTTGCAGCAATTCGCTATCCTCCAGCGCAACAATAAAAAGGGTGGCAGGATGTTGATAAATGTAACTGTTGATATCTGATACCCACCAGTTTTCAATGGCAAACTGTACCGTATGCTGCTGGCCATCATCTGCCTCTGCATAACTTCGAAAAGCGCCTTTTACTACAAATGCCCGGTGCCGATTGGTAAAGTTAGGCTGAACAATAAATTGGCGTTTCTTCACCTTGACCTCCTCAAAGCACGAGACGAACTGCTCCATCTCTGCTTCATCAAGGGAAACGAATTTTTTTACATAGTTGATGAGTTGCTGTTTGCCCATTGCTCGAAATTCAAGGGCGAAAGTAGCGATTCCGGTAGCACTCCATTGTCCTCATGATGACAACATGACGCGGGTGGGTAAATGCTGTTTATTACTTGTTGAGAAAGAGTTTTGATCTTCGGATAAGACTCAGACTTGCTTATACCTTACCCCTATCAAAGTCATCTGAAAGGGACGCTGAGATTCACCCCAACCGAACCTTTGTGAATTGAGTAAACCTATTCGGTTATCCAATGAAAACCGTTCTTTATCAGTCTGAAATCCTTTGTTTCAACTGGTCGTCTTCTACCGGTGATGAAAACGGAATCGTTTCTAATTTTGCCTCTTAGGTTTAAAACAGCAGCGTCAGAAACCTCGAATTGGAATGGATGCAATACCTGGCGTGCGACTAATATTGAATCCACTTTTAGGTATGTACTTTCTTCATAACCATACTCACTAAATATCATTTGCTCGTTGACAGATAGATGTTGTTGACTGGGATACATCAAAAGCTCTTTACGTTCTGATGAAACAAACATGTACGCAATGCTATCGCCTTGCAAGCGGATTCCATCCCTTTCCCCTCCCATTATGATTTGATTCCACCTTACGGGGTTTTTGCTTGATAGCGTATCCTTATTTACAACAAAGCTTTCAACATCAAACACTCCAAACATTCCGGATTGAGTCCTGCTTATTTCCCTTTGGTCATTTCGATGCTTATATCTAAAATAGCTCTTAACCCAAAAAATTAAAGAACAACCAATAAACAAGAACTTAACCACTGGCATCGAAATTTGCATCCACCTTCTTTTAAAGACCGGTGCGTGTATGGGTGGAAGTGACGTAGACTGATGGGTAAAGAAAAATTTAAACAACCGGTTCATAAAGGGAAGCAACAGAAAAAATGTCATTACAAACAAAGCGGTAGGATACATTTTCGCGTGAACATCATAGTTGAAATTTACCATCATCACGTTGAGTAGCGTACCCAGTGTGAGGAGTGCGCCAACGACCATCGTTCTCCGGAACAGTAGTAATAGGGCTGCGGTTTCGGCTATGCCGATAAAAAAATTATACCCATATGAATATCCAAAGAAAGCCCAGGCCAAATCCATTGGCGTCAAATTTCCGACAGACTCCGTCAATGTAAAGAGCCCAAGATCTGGAAATTGCATTTTGAAAAATTTCTCTAACGCAAAAAGAAAAAGTGTGAATGCCAAATAATAGCGAATAATGACGGTGAGCCAGTAATAAAGCGTTTCATAATTTATACGCTTCCGATCCAATACACTCCAGACAATTGTTCCCATTGCTGCAATTGCAGCCATAGTGAAATAAAGAAGGTAGACATAAGTTCTGTCATTATGTTGCCCATCATACGGGGATATAATGGTGTAAGAAATATGGAACAGATGGCTTCCAATCCAGGAAATAACATCGTTCAAAAACGCAGCGAGGTATACTTCATAATAAAAATATTCGAAAACGGGGTTAACAGACCAGTCTAGTAAAACGATAAACAGAAGAAAGAAAATAAATGCAAAACGAAAGGAAATCTTTTTATAAACACTCCACGGTAAAGTTTGCGCAGGTGAATTTTCCATATCTAGTTTAAAACGTTATTCGTTCGTTTTCTTTTACCAATGTAATACGCTTACTCAATATACTTGTTCAACCGCATTCTACCCTACTCAGTGTCACCTGAAAGGGACGCTGAGATTAACCAAAATACCTGAAATCTACTCCATTTTTATTTGGAAGCCCTTTATCAAAGCTCAGCGTCCTCCTCGAGTGACGCTGAGGGGATTCAGTGTCTGGCGCATGGCTCCTAACCTAGAGTATCCGTCCACATTTTTTACATGACTCATAACTTTAAATTGTTAAGTTGTGAAACATACTATAAGTACGGAAAATCCCAGTACAATAGTTTCATGTTTTAGAAAAATCTTTTAAAAAATTTTAAATATTTTTCTTAGGACAAAATCCTGTTCGGATCGATTAAGAATTCTCCCTCCTTTCCGACCGAAGGGCCAGGACATGAGACAAAAGACGTAAGGCATAAGACGTAAGAGCTAAGGCTTAAGAACTCAAAACCTCAAAACTCCCAACTAATGACTTCCCGCCCAGACCCCGAAGGTGGGATTACTTCGCTCCATCACACGCTCCAGGCTTCGGCTCGCCCGCCTGCCGCAGGCAAGTAATGACGATTCCTATTTAAACCGCTCCCTGCTATCGAAGAAACCGTGCAACTCAAAATACTTTGTTATTTACTCCAATCTTTATTGCGAAATTTCTAGTGCGTTGGGCTGGCAAAATAGCGGGGGTGCGCTGGGATGTGTGCAGAAGCATTATTTTGCCTAGCCTTTTTGCATACTTTTTTGGCAATGAAAAAAGTATGAGCCCGCCCGGCTTGAGGGCAGTAAAAACTCAATTCAAACTGAATCCATTCCATTGCAATGCCAATGGCATGCAATCCCAATCGCGAAGGGAAGTAACCCGATCACAGAAAAGACAAGGGAAACCGACCCCACTAGCGCGGAACTTAGTTCCGTGCGTTACTTACGCGGAAGTAACTTCCGCGCCAGATATGACGATCCTTTTTTAAAAAGGACTAAAAACTCAAAACTCAGAACTCAGAACTCAGAACTCAAAGCTCCACCCCAAACGATACAAGATCCACCCTAAACGATACCAGCTCCACCCCAACCGACACGAGATCCACCCCAACCGACACCAGGTCCACCGCGTACACCGCGAGGTCCACTTTTACCAACACTTACCTCACCTTTACCAACAGTTACCCCACCTTT
>JAGQYM010000040.1 GCA_020436085.1 Cyclobacteriaceae bacterium | reverse complement strand
CCATTGCTGCTGCTCGATCCTGATACCGTATACGTGGCCTGGTCCGCACATGTCTCATCATCTGCTCCTGCTAATGAGGTAGGAGTTACGTCAACCGTAATATCAACATCATCACTAAATACAATTCCATTACCATCACGAGCAGTAACAGTATAATTATTAGACCCAGGATTATTACCAGTAAAGATTGGATCCGCAGCTACAATTGAACTGAAATCAGAAAGATTGGGTCCACTCCATTCGTATATGACCGTTCCGTCAGCCCCCGAAACTGACGTGTCGATTGTCACTTGTGTATCTTCACACAACTCAACTGGCTGAGTAGGATTGTCGACAGTGATTACCGGATCTACACCTGTAATCCCCGTAAACGCGCTAACACCCGCAGCCAAGGATGAACCTGTGAACATTAAAGTATTACCACCAAGTGCCTCCGAAGACTTTATCCATGGATTTGAAATCTGATTGAAAGATCCAGTTAAACGCGCTGAATTTGCCAAGTTCTGAGTACCGTTTATGTCGCTTGCGACATAGGTCCCAGTAACAGTTACAGTTGGAGTGGTAATACCCGATTGAGCTATTTCCCAATACCTGGAAATAAAATGCGTTGCGCTTACGTTGTTCGGATGTTTTGCATCAGTAACTGATGCTCCGATGTAGGCACTGCTGTATCCACCGGACGCGGTAACATTTACAGTTATCGGAGAGTACTCCAACATGCCGGAATTATCACCTATAGGGAATGCAAAGGAACCGTTGGCGGTATAAACCTTACGAAGTTCACTTCCACCACTAGCAATAATCATCCTTGATGAGGAAAACGCAACAGGGGTTATCGATGCAGACGAACCCAACGTCAACACGAATCCATTTAGATTTAGATTCCTAGCAGCCAGTGTCAGAGATTTGTTTACATCTGTATTTCCTACCAGTGTTGCCTCACCAGCTGATTGATTGATGACAAGGTTTTCGTAATCCGCAATTAGTACATCCTGACCCGACCCAGAATAGGTGACAGTATTATCATCTCCTGTTGCGTCAAACGTAGCAACTGTCGCAAGATTATTCAGGGTCAACGAACTATTGGCATCCTGCGTAAATGTACCCGAACCAAGAAGGTTCGCCCTAACCACCAAACTTCCTTGGTTGGTCAAATTGATTCCTGAAACGTCAACGGTTGCAATCGACATTGAGCCATTTAAAAATTGCGGACTGGTAGAGTTAAATAAATGGGTCCCCGAACCTGATGTAAAAGTTCCTGAGTTGGTGATTCCACCATGAAAAGTTATTCCTGAATTTCCAGCATTATTCCATGTCGCACCTGAAGAAATGACTACCAACCCGTCAAATGTCTTGGTACCTGCTGGTGAGGAGAAGATAATACCACCACTCGTACCACCCCCAACAGTCGTGAGACCATTCACTGTAAAATCGTTTCCTCCTATTATCAAAGTCCCGCCATTGAGAATTGATAATGCGCTGTTGACAATTGATGATGTGGAGAGTGTTGTTGAACTGGTGGCCCCGATCGACAGGTTATTAAATGTCGTTGTCGCTGAACCGTTTATTGCTTGTCCTGCACCATTGAAAGTAACCGTTCCAGCACCGGCTGTAAATGTGCCTCCATTGTGGGTAAAATTTCCTGCAACATTTGTATTTGCTCCCGCTGTATAGCTATTAGCGCTTATTGTAATCGAACCACTGGCATTGACTGTCGCAGGTGCGTTGAAATCCCCGGCTGTTTGCGTGAAGTTGGCTAGGTTGAGCGTATTTGTACTACCTCCTACAGTAACACCTCCTCCGCCTTTGTTTAAAGTCACATTGTTGAACGACTGAGTGACGGCCGATCCATTTATTGCCTGCGCTCCTCCTCCATTAAAATTAATCGTACCTGTGCCTCCATTGAAAGTTCCCCCGTTGTTAGTCCAATTGCCGGCAACGTTGTGTGTGAATGTACCACCGGAAAGTGTGGCTCCAGCCGCTATCACTACATCGCCACCGATTGTTAACCCTGCTACTGCAGTGGCACTTGCTGTTCCCGACAAAGAAAGGTTTCCCTGTATTGAAGTTGTTCCTGCCTGAAGCGTCTTTACGCCTGATCCCGAAAGTCCAAGATTATAGAAGTTGATGCTGTGCACAGTCTGGGATGCACCAGTATAGTTGACGGTGTTATCAAGCGCAGAAGCTGTTAGTGTTGTGATCGTTGATGTGCCGCCAATACTTAGCGTGGCGTTTGCCGCCTGTGTCAAGGCAGTGCCCGATAGCGCAGTTGCTACTGTTAAGTCTCCATCGTTTGTCAGCGTAATTCCGGACGCTGTAACATTGGGAATTGAGAATGTTCCGGTAAGGGCTTGTGGATTTGTATTAAATGTGTGAACTCCGGATCCGGCAGCAAAAGTTGCCGAGGCATCCTTTGTTATGCCATTTTGAAAGGTTACTGCTGAATTACCAGAGTTGTTCCAAGAAGCGTTCGCTCCAATATCCACCAACCCTGTAAAGGTTTTGTTGCCAGCCGCTGAGGATATAACGAGGCTACCGCTGGCACCGGCTCCAACATCGGTATTCCCAGTTACAGAGAAATCAAATCCACCAATTGATAAGGAGGTACCATCAGCAATATCCAAATCACCATTAATCGTGATAGCTGTAGCCGTTGAAGTATTAGTGCTTGAACCTGTCGCTACATTATTGAAAGTAGTCCCCAAGGCTCCCCCAATTACTTGAGCACCGCTTCCATTAAAATTTGTATTTGTACCTGCGGTGAATGTGCCTCCATTTCTAGTCCAGTTTCCACCGACATTTGTGTTTGTACCAGCTGTAAAGGTTCCGCTCGATAAGGTAATCCCTCCGGAGGCCGTTAAGGTTGTAGGTGAAGTGAAATTACCTGTAGTCTGGGTTAGGCTACCGACATTAAGAGTCGTGATGCTCCCTCCTGTCGACAACAGCGTTCCTCCAGTCTTGCTAACAACGACATCGTCAAAAGTGACCGAAGCTGCTGGACTACTAATAACCTGTGCTATAGTACCATCAAATGTAACCGTTTGACCATTTGTATCGAGAGTACCTGCAGTTATGGTCAAATCTGCTGGGAAATTCGTAGCAGTTAACAATGTAACTGTGCTGGCTGGCGATTGATTAATTATGACGTCCACCAAGCCAGAAAATGTGCCACTGTTTGTAATGCTCTGCGGACCAGTTCCGGTAAAACGAAGTTCACCAGTTCCACCTCCGGGATTTTCCTCTATCAGAAATGTTCCTGGGTCAACCGTTAGGTCACCCTTAATATCCAGTATACCAAATACTCCCGGGTTGTTATCTTCCTGAAGATTCAGCGTAGCACCAGACTGAACAAAGACATCATTTGAAACTGTAAGTGTTGATGTGGCTGGGCCAGTGCTGAGCGTGAGATTACCTGAATTACTTACAGTCAAATTGCCTCCCACATTCAGCGCGCACGACCCTGAGCTATTGTTCATCTTGAACGTACTGGCGTCTACCAAAAAATTCCCAGCTACATTGATTGTATAGCTACTGCCATTTGGTGACATCCTAAGAGTCCTCGTTGCCGGAGCGATGGGAAGACCCGTGTCCAACACTGAAAAGTCTCCCTGAACATTAAAGCTCGCTTCCAGATAGGCACTGATCGTTTGTCCTGGTGAATTCCAGGTGAAATTTCCAAATCCCGGGGCGGGTACTGCAAATCCAGCTGGTGCTGGTGCAGTATTAATAACACCGTTAATCAAACAATTAGAAGAGGCAGCCCACGTGCGTGTGCCTGACGCAACAGGTATGGTACCACCATCCACACCGTGCTCATAAGTCCCCGTACCGCCAACCGCCCAGTTGGTTACCGTGACGGCTCCTGTACTCTGATTTCTGTAGGTTCCGTTTACTGTGATAGTGGTTGCATTCACCGTAAAGGCTCCAGTTGTCCTTAGCGTTCCACCTGAATTAATTGTTATCGAGGTTAGAGTGGCTGCTGTATTGACATCCAGTGTTACGACATGTCCATTATTAATAGTGACTGTCTGGCCCGCAATCGGCACTACACCTCCGGACCATGGAGCGTTTATCGTTGTAGAACTCCAGTTTCCTGAGCCCCCGGTCGTTATCTGCGCTGCCGCACTGAACGAAAGAAAAAACAGGACTGACCCAAGCCAGAGTTTTGGGGCCCTTAATGCGATGCTTGACAGTGTAAAAATTCTCGTCAGCACAATGGGGTTTGAATTAGGGCCACCATCTCTTTGCAAATGGCCGATTTACTCAATGACAATTGGCTAAAAAAACGAATAAATAGCCACCCCACTAAATGGATCGACTGGTTACAGTTCTGTCGGGATTGCGGGTGGGGCATATTCGGGAGCCAACTAAAAAATTAAATATAGACTAAACCCTAAAAGTAACCATTTGGGGCTGAAAAACCCCTTATTTTAAAAATTTCCCTTCTTTGTTCACCTTGATGAAAGTCATCTTCGTTTCCCCATCCTGACCGATTGAGAAAGTTCCGATAATACCGATTGATCCATCAGGTAGTTCCAGTACAGCACCGATACTATCGTCCGACTCTCCTCCGAAACTGATTGGGTCATTCCATAATTCAAACCCACTGTTGTCAATCTTGGTTAGATAGAAATTCTGAATGCCTCCGGTATTTTCGTTTGCCAATATGAAGAAGCCCGAATTGGACGAGGCATATGCCGCCAGATCCAAATCTTGGGGAACACCCAAATCAATACCTAAGGTCTTTTCGAAGAGCTTATCAGAAGCCAGGAAAGTTAAGTCTTTCCGAAGTTTCACGATAAAAATATCCGCATTTGATCCTGTAGACTGAGAGATGCCCGCTAATAAGTATCCCTCACCGGACTGAATCGGAGACGCAATAACCGACTTTAAAAATTCATTTGAACTCGAAGTCCCTGGTAAGAAGTCATCTGCGTTGTTGGTCTCCCCGTCCACGCCTAATCCAAGTACGTAGAAATTCTGATCAGAGGCCTGTGTATTCGAATACCCAAAAAAGTAAAACTGCGTTGGCGATACCTGAATAATTTTCACACATTCATCAAAACTACCTGGACCATGGGCTTGCCTCCACGTTGATGGATAAGGACTGAGGTCATCAAAATACCTTAAGTGCAAAGCGTCTCTGGTATCTACCACGCTGTTTCCAGAATCATTTGGTTTTAAGTCCAGATTACTCGTGGATCCAGCCACCAAAAATCCGTCAGCACTTTGAGTTACAGAAATCGCTACCTCATCGGTATTGCCAGACCCATCAGTAAAACCTGTCGTTTGTGAATTAATGATATTACCATCTGACGATAATGTCATGATGAGTATGTCGCGTTCACCCGGAGCATTCACAACATTCGCCACCAACACCAGTCGCCCATCGCTGGTCAATTCAAGGTCGACAGCCTGTTCATCACTGGCACCACCTATTTCAATATCCCAGACAACCGTGCCATTGGCTTCAATGTTCACCAAATAAAGTTGCTGCCCCATATCCTGAGATTCGGTATTGCCAAGCAATGTGATGGTTCCATCAGCATTTACCACTGCATCGACTCCTTGTTGGTTACCCTCGTTTCCATAAAACTTCAAAAAATGGGTATCATCGGGAGGGTCAATTGAAGAAGTAGTGTCACATGCAAAGAGCACACCCAACAAAGCAATATATATGAGATACTTTCCCATCAATTATCTTCTTTATTTATCTCCCGCAACACCTTTCGAGTATTTGCTTTTTTAATCTTTCGCGGATTATAAAGCGGCTTCACATAACCAATCGAAAACGAAACATTATCAAGCCTGAAGTAGTCACCGATCCACCGATATCTACCGATAGAGGTAGCGAGTGATCCATTCTCATTGTAATAGTTCTCGTTTTCGTTCGCCAGGTTAGTCATACCAGCCATATATCTGACATCAGCAAACAAGAAGTCCTTCCCTATTTTGTAATAAGCTCCGCCACCAACAAGCATCGATCTATTGAACAAATTTCGCTTGTACCCAATTTTTTCGTTCGGCCCTTCGGTCGGAACCTGACTTCCTCCAGCACTTCTATTCTCAGTTCGCAACTCTACCGTAGACGTGAACAGCAGATTGAATGCAAAACCAGCGTATCCGAATGGTCTAATCTTACCAAAATTATCTCTGTACTTGACGTAAAATGGAACATCAAGCCAAAGTTGCCTCTCTATTGATTCCTGAAAATCATCAGTCGAGATAGCGTTACGTGTTGTCTTAAAGGACTTGGATCCGAAATCCAATTCACCTGCAATGCTGATATTGTCGTTGATATTCCAGTCGAGCCCGACACCCGCAGAAAATCCTGGTCGAATATTGTTTTTCCGATCAACTGGATAGCCTTCGGTACTCACTTCATAAATGGTTCGCACAAACGACACGTTGGTGCCAACCCGAAAATGTGGCGTTAAGATAGGCGTGGCGGTAAATTTTTTACTCAAGTAAACAATATCAATTGGATCTTTGTCAGGAGAAGCCACGAACTCAGGGTCAGCCTTCAACAGCTTTAAGTAACTGTCCTCAGCCGCAATCGGATCATCAAGGATAAGGTAAGCCTGAGTTAGTAATTGATAGGCCTGAATTTTCTGCTCATTGGTAAATCCATTATCAAGACAGTTCTTTAGCAGGGCAGGTATACCGAAAAACCGACCTGCAGTAAATTCATCGTTGGCGCGGGCGAGCGTCTGCAAACAATCCGTGTCTTGTCCAAACCCGGTCCCTACTGAACATGCAACCAAAAAGCCAACTATCAGTTTTTTCATCTTTACCTAGAAATCACTAATGAGTAAGCTTTTACAAGTAGGTTCGTACAGAATACCGTTGGCGACATAAATCTCCCACTCCTCCGGTGTCATATTTCTGGTAAGCTTAGGGCAAACCTGTTCCGCAAGCATCCTGGTGTTTGTCGGCCAAATTCTGATCTCACCGTTGTTGCAAGAAGCCAATAGATAATCAGATCCTTTTGCAAACCCAATATCCCAAATGTTACCATTATTATTATCCATCAGGATAGGCAGATCTTCTTCCTGATCCACTACCCACATCTGTAGCTTTCTATCTAACCCTGCACTGGCAAGCAACAAGCCATCGGGGCTAAATTCTATGTCTGATACCCCAGACTTGTGACCAGATAACTCTTTTGTCACATTCCTGGTGTCTGTGTCAAGTAACTTTACAACACCGCGCACAGGAATCCCGTTTTCACTTAGTACTTCTACTCCAAACGCAACAAGATTCCTGCTTGGATGGAACGCTACACTCAACACTCGATTGGGAGCTTCGTTTAGAATTGTCTCATAAGTCTGAGATTGAAGGTTTACTAACACCAACTCTCCCGAAGTAGATGCGCCCACCAGCCAATTTCCATCTCCACTCACATCAATAGATTTCAAATCAAAAGGAAGCGATAGAAGTAACTGACTTTTCCCCGTGCGATGATCTGTAAATCGCAAGGTTCTGTCTGACGCTGATGACACGAAACCTGAATTGTCAGGCAGAAACTTTATACTATTGACAAAGCCATTGTGGCCGGCCACCTGCACAGGCCTGTTATTTGTTTCAAGATTATAAATTTGAATATAGCTTGAGTCACTTCCGTTTACTAGATACTTCTCATCTAAGCTTAACTCAAGCACCCTGTTCGGAAAAGGATTAGCCCCAATCTGTTGGCCCATCTCATGTGTGATGTAGTCCCCGGCAAAGATGCGCCCATCGTTACCAGTTGTAAAGAAACCATTTCCTTGCTTTGATACAGCAAGTGCGTACATCCTGTTACGAAGCTTGCCTGGCACGTAAAGGGCATTATAATTTGAGCCGTTAAGTTTTGCCAATGAATAATACAATCCGCTAAATACATAAGGATCGTAAACCTTGCCTTCATATTTTGTATGGAAAAGATACCCCTGCATCGCAAGTAGTCCCGCTAGTTCCGGATCATCCAACCCAACAGACTTAGCCTCCATTGATTGGGCAACCGACAAATACAACAACCGGTTTGCATCTTTTAGGGCGGCCTCCGCACGATCGTATTGTTCTTTGAATCCAAGCGTTGCAGCTTCGGCTTTTCCTCGCTGCTCTTCTGCAATTTGTCTTTGCTCCTCGGCAATTTGAAGATTGGCAAGCGCCTCTTGCCTGGCTCGTGTAGCAATTATTATCTGTTCGTTCAGTCTGGTTGTAAGGCGTCTCTGTTCGGCAAGCGCTTTCTCGGCAATTTGTCTTTGTTCGATAGCTCTTTCCCGTTCAATCTGAGCTTCATCTCTGGCGGCAATGGCAAGCTTCTCTTGCTCGCGCGCATTCAGCGCCTCTCTTTCTGCAGCGATTTGTTGCGTAAGCCCATAAAAGAAAAACGCAATGGCTATAAGGAGTAGAATAGTAAGGATAACATTGGTTACTCTCGCTCTTCTTAGAATTCTTCTTTGGAGTAATTCCTGATTCTTTAATTCTGCTTCGTAGGTAATCCTACTGGTGTCGAGGAAAACGATCGCCCTTTCAAAAGCGATATCATATCGCTGCGCCCATGCCCTTGTTGGTCGCTGTTTCTTCTGCCAGTTGAGTGCCAATTGCAAATCCGGTGGTCGCCACAATCCAGTCTTGCCGATCTGGTACATCGCTGCTGCTTCAGAAATTCTTTTGTAAGTCCTCGCAGAATCCGATTCCTCATCCACCCAGGTTAGAAGCCGGGTCCAGATCCTCATCATGCTCTCATGTGAGAGCTCAACCACCGATTCTCCTGAAAGCTTTATTGAAGCATCAGGCATCACAAACGAACGACCGGGCTTCCTGAAGTTGTCGACCACCTTGATCACCTCTTGATCACTTACCTCAGCGATCTCAGCCACAACATTGACTTTACAGGGTCGTCTTAGCCCTTGATTGTCCTCCCCCTTTTCGGTAATATTTTTGAAAAGTACCTCTGCTATTTCTTTTTCCTTAGACGATAACTCGTCAAACGCTTCGTTGGCGTGCAAGGAAAGTGCCTGCTCTATTTTTCCGATAGCATTGTAGTGCCTGATGTCTATCGGTTCACCGGGTTCACGGTTCTCAACCCAATAGTCCCACGTACGCATCAGCGCATGCTGAAGAATCGGAAGCTGATCCTGGTGATTATCGATGTCTGCGAGGAGCTTCTTCACCAACCGTTGTGAAACTCTGCCTCCTCCAACAGCAATCGGTCCTTCAATAGCCATCCGCTTTTGATCACGAGTCATCTGAGGCACCAGATAGTTGCTATCGTTGATCATCTGGGTAAGGCCGGTGAAAGCTGAACAATCGCCAATAAAATCGGATCTCATGTTAATCGCTACGTACACCGGCACTTTCGTCTGGTGTACTGCATTGAGAATCAGATTGACATAAGCGGTAGCATCGTTTGCGTACTCATCGGCTGCGTCTTCATACCGAAACAGTTCTTCAAACTGATCGATCATCAAGAAGATATTCTCTGAGCGTTTGTTCTGAATGTATTTGGCCACTTCAATGAGGCCGTCAGGTCCGCTGCGCAACACGGAGTTGATGATCGCTCGGTGAATGTCCGTATCCGTTTTTTCAATCAAGCCATTGTCAACCTGATATTTGACAATCGCTTCCGTAAGATTTCCAATTGGAGATGTTCCTGGCCTGGCTGATATGATGTGCCAGTGGGGGCCTGTTTGCGTCATAAATCCCCCATACAAAACCGGAACCAAACCGCAATGCATCAAACTGGACTTTCCGCTACCGGAATATCCCATCACGGTGACAGAACGGTGGGCCGCCAGCTTTACCAATATCTCGTCTACTTGCCCTTCCCTTCCAAAGTAGAGATGACTCTCATCGATGGTGAAAGGTCGTAGTCCTGGAAAAGGATTAAAGCCAAATCCGCCCTCCGATTCTTGTGGACCGGGTGCATCATCCTCATACTCGCCAACCTGGACAGAATAATTCAGCATCGATTCAAATTAATCGGATTTGAAATTTAGCAAAGAAGCCAACGAATTGCGAATATCCACCCTCTTACGAAAAGTTTAAAAAATCATCGATTTAAGGCCAAAAAATGAGGTATAGCCTAAAAAATCCTTGAAATTTAGCTAAAATCAAATATATTCCAAAACCCTATCTGCAAGCTTCACATTGTCGGACAAAAGTTCGTAAAACTGATCCTTATCAACCCTGAGCAAAATTGTCTCTTGTTTGGCAATGAGCACGTGAGTATTCACAAACCCCGGAGATGAAACCATCTCACCGATGAACTGGCCGGCCTGATAATTTCCAGCCGATTTTCCTTTTTCAAAAAACTCAACCTCCCCACTGTAAATGATGAAGAAGTTGTTGTTGACCTTCCCATCAATGACCATCGATTTCTGTGGCTCCAACTTCACCTCATAGGAAATGTCTGATAAGTGCGACAGCGCCACGCCCGGTATTCCTTCAAACACCTCAATATTCTTAAAGAACATTACTTTGCTGTATCCCATCTGCCGTGTTTGATGCTCTACCTGGAAGATCACCTCGTCAAGGCGTTTCTTTGCATCCTCACCAAGCCGCTTTGCATTTGTTACATAGGTGTCGTGGTCAATTTGGTTAAGCGCCCAGGCAGCAACCTCTCTGATCAGAATATCTGAATTGAATAATTGAGCAATCAAATCCATCTTGAAATCCCCAATTTTCTGAACGCCAATCTGATGAAGTACAGTAGCCTTGGTCCAGCGGTTTGACTGGGTGAAATCCCTGTTTATCAAGAACTTAAGCACCAATTTTTCGTCCAGCTTCACTCTCGGATAAAACGCTTCGAGGCGGTTGATCCGTTCAGACACTGTCAGGTCATCGAGCACCGGAATTACTCTTAGTTTTAATGACTCGGAAAGAAACACATCCAGCAACTCTACTGCATAGGTTGTTCCTTCAGTAGTTCCACTTTCAATGTTTTCCTTAACCAATTGGATCGACCGCGTGTCATACAACATGGCCAAAAGCATGTAGATGTGTTCAATGTCATTTTGTATTTCCCGCTCAAGTGCCTGCTTGATGATCTTCGCGTCACCGCTTGAGCCCACTTCCAGAATAGCGTTAAGATTCCAACTGATATCAGAAATATCCGACTCAATGGCAAACTTTATTCGGGTGATCTGCGAGATACCCGCCTTGAAACCACAGACCCCAAGAGAAAGCAGCACCTGCGAAACCACTACTTTGTCAGGATAGTCAATCTTATTCCACAATAGGTCCTTGGCTCGTTGCCCTCCTATCCTACCCATCACCTGAATGATCTTAATCAGGATTTGGGTGTTATTACCATAGCGATAAAAGGCGTTTTCAAGTAGATTCAGGGACTTGCTGCCGATTAACACGAGAGAACTCATGGCCTGATTGCTATATAGCGAATTACCCAGATTCTCAATGAGAGCCATAATTACCTCATCATTGTACTTCTGGGTGGCCGTCTTAATAGCAGTACTTCGAATAGAAGGCTCAGCATCGTGGAGCAATTCCATAAGGAAAGAAATGTTTTCCTCCGAAGAAGAGTGCAACAATAACTCCGCAGCATACTGCCTATCCTCCACAGAAGAAGACCTGGTTAACTTTTGAATTCTTTGCTTGGTGATGTCACCACCAGTCGATAGCATTTGCTCAAGGTCTGCTTTTGTCAAAACGTTTTTATCATTCGAGCTCGCTTGCGATGGGTCAATCCTGATAACATACCGATCCGACACTGAAAGACCCTTAAGCTCATTCATTCGATGCTGTGCGTACTCGCGTGCATCACCATCCTCGTTTTTCATCAGGTTGTTAATCCATGATGAAATCTGGGCGGGGTTAATCTTTTCAAGCAGCTTGAAAGAAAAAACAGCCTTCGAAGTGATGTTTACGGAGAGCAGCTTTTCAAGCTTACTGGTAATCTGCGCAAAGCCAATTTCCAGTTTATCTTGTTGAAAATCAGAGCTTTCCAGCTTTGTTCGGATTTTGTTCCGGTATCCATTGTAAAGCCGTCCAACAACGAGAAAGTAGGCCCCTACCATCAAGAGAATCAACCCTGGAATCCAAAGGATTTTGAAGAACGGTATCATTGCAAAAAGGAAAATGAAAGTACCGGCTACAAATCTTCCTGACTCATTTACGACACCTTCAACTTTTGCCTGTATCCCAAACCTTAATCGATTGTCAAGTGGGATAAACAGAAGTTTGAACACCGGGTTCTCAAGTGAGTCTCTCAATGTTGCGTTGAACAACCTGGTTAAAGCCATGAAGAGGAAAAAGAATATGAAGGTTGTTGGGCTCTGTGCCAGATCATAACCGAAGAATGTTCCCGTTACCAGCGCACCAATTGCAAAGACTCCAACAATTATGGGTAATACGAAAAGTGAAACTTTGATGCCATAATTGCCAATGATCCTGTCGTTGACAAACGTCTGCATAAACAAGCTAAGCAAATAGATAGCTCCATTGAAGTAGGCGAGAAAGTCTGTCAGTTCCCGTTGATTGGGATACTGCTCGTTAATGAGATCCTGGAAAGCATATTGGTTGAATATGAAGGTCACCATGGAAATGACCAGGAAGACACTCAATAGCAGTACATATGGATCCTTAAATATCTGGGAGAAGGAAGTCTCCTTTCTTACGGATGATTCAAATTCTCTTGGATCATTTTTGGTTAGTGGAAACCTAAAGGAGATGATGAAGAAAAGTATTGCTGACACCAGAATACTGAGTGCACAAACAATAAGATAATTTGAAGTTTCTGTGAAGTAGGCTGCTGTAAGAGGAATAAGAAAGAAAGCAAGAATGGAAGCCACCAACTGACCGGTATCAATCCATCCAATTATTCTCTTACTCTGTCTGAAATTAAAAAGACGGCCAAATATTCCCCAATAACAAAGCAACAACACAGCCGTCATAGGTCCGGTGAGGCAGTACATGGCAAACAATACCTCATCGTGATATTGTGGATCGCCATAGTTGTATAGATAATATACAGCACTGGTAAAGAACACGATCATCAGGATGCTCATGGTCGTGAGCGTACTGAACTTCACCCTATTCTGGAGGAAGGAAAAGATGGCCGTAGATACTATCCCGAAAATCCCGGAGGCAAGAAAAGCCTGGTCCAGTTGTTCACTTAACTGATTGAGAAACAGGGACTCTGCGGTAACGGTATAGGTCGCAATGAAAATCCCCATGAAGAAACCCGTGCTGAGCATAAGCCCAACCTGAAGCTGTTCTTCAGGCTTGACATTCAAAGCGGATAGCACCGATTTCATGATCGAAGGCGCAAGTTTAGATTAAAGTCATCAGTTGTATTACACAACACACCAATGCCAATTTCACCTGAAAAATAAGACTTTGCTCTCAAAAAACGAAAAAGGCCGACATAGTCGGCCTTAGTGAAAATTGAAATGAGGTAACTCTACTTTTTTGTTTTGGTTGAATCCGCAGGTTGAGAAGCAGTAGTCTTGTACTCATCGTTCAAACCTGCGACCACATCATTGGTGATATCCATCACTTCACCCGCATACAAAAGATCACTGCTTGGGTCAAACTTAAACACTGCATGAATTCCGTTCTCGTTGCCATATTTCTTCAAGTAGGCAGTAATTTTCTCATACAAATCCTGTGTGAGTTTGTTTTCTTCAACCGCTAGCTCCTGCGCCAGGCTTTCCTGGTACATTCTCAGATTTTGCTGTTTCTTGGTCAAGTCTTCCTCTATGGCTTTCGCCTGTCCTATCGTGAGATTGGAAACAGTATTTTGATAAGATGTGATTTCACGTTGCAAACCTTGAGCACGGTTCTTGAAGTCTGTGTCCATTTTTTTGCCCTTTGCTTCAAGCTTATCTCTACTCACCTTAAAAAATTCATAGTACTTCAGCACTGAATCCACGCTGATAAAGGCGATGCGTAGGTCACCAGTAATTGCTGACTGCTCTGGGTTGCCACTTTTAGTAGCTTGCTCGCTACCCCCACTAAAATGCAGGTAGAACAATATTACAACAGCTACTGCGAGCACTAGGTTAAGAACGAGCGAAAGGTTCTTCATGGTTTATTAAGTTTAAAGGCCGCAAATATAGATTGCTCCCGGTAGTTTAAAAACAACAGCCCAAATGTATTTGAAGTCCATCTAACTGATTATCACGCCAGTGGTGTGATTTCATGACGTTCCAAGTCAAAATTACGATTGAATTTACGGCCGGAATACTAATCTTTAGACCCACAACGTGAAAACACACCACAATGAAGTTCTATTCTCTACTGCTATTTGCCATCGCCTCTCTCATGATCAGTTGTTCTCAAACCGAGCCGAAGAAGGATACCTACAATCTTGATAATAATATTGCATCTCTAACAAAAGAAATATCAGCCGATAGCATTAAGGATCATATCTCTCATATGGTGAGTTTCGGCACAAGACACTCATTAAGCGATACGACCAGTGCTACACAAGGTATCGGAGCAGCAAGGCGTTGGGTCGCATCCAAGTTTTTACAGTTTAGAAAACAAAACAACGCTGAGATGAGTGTTGAACTTGACCCTCTCGTTGTTGATGGCTCCAATTCATCACGAGTTCCGTACACTGTGACAATGAAAAACGTAGTTGCAATTCTTAAAGGAACTGATCCGAACGATGACCGGGTAATACTCATAAGCGGTCACCTCGATTCTCGAAATAGTGACGCGCTGGATAGCATCAACGCTGCACCGGGAGCTAACGATGACGCCTCTGGAGTGGCCGTTGTATTAGAACTTGCCCGGGTACTTTCAGCCAAAAAATTTCCTTGCACGCTGATATTTATGGCCGTACAGGGTGAAGAACAGGGTCTACTGGGTGCAAGACATATGGCTACTAAAATGAGGGAAAACAATATTAACCTCATTGCCATGTTGAACAACGACATCGTGGGAAACTCTGTCGCCAGCGAAACAGGTGATAAGAATAACCAAACGGTGAGAGTGTTTAGTGAGATGATCCCGGCTGTAGAAAGTGAAGAAGATACAAGGAACCGATCAGCAATGAAGTCGGAAAACGACAGCCCCTCACGTCAGTTGGCAAGATACGCGTCAGAAACTGCTAAGATTTATCTCGATGGTTTTACAGCAACCATCAATATGAGACCTGACAGATTCCTGCGCGGAGGAGACCATACACCTTTCTTACAGAATGGATTTGTTGCAGTTAGGTTTACAGAGTTTAACGAGAATTACACCCAGCAACATCAGAACCTCAGGGAGGAAAATGGAATAGAATACGGAGACAAATTGAAGTTCGTTGATTTCGAGTATGCCGCCAACGTAGCACGCATTAATCTGGCTACGATGGTTTCATTGGCAAAAGCACCTGGAGCTCCGCAGCAGGTTACCATGCAGGTCAATCTCGGCAATATCACCAATCTTTCATGGGAGGCTCCTTCAGGTGGCCCTGCACCCAAAGGTTACAACATTCTGCTTCGCGAGACTTATCAGCCCCACTGGGAAAAGAAGATTTTTGTCGAAGGTACCTCTGCCGAACTCCCCTACTCAAAAGACAATTACTTTTTTGCTGTGCAATCCGTTGGTACCAATGGACACGAAAGTCTTATGGTCATTCCAACACCAAAGCGGCAGTAGTTCTTATTCCTTAAACCACTCCGCATACATAGGGTAATTCTTAGCCGTCCGAGCGATCACTGCCGTCATCTCAGCTCCGGTGTCTTTTACCTTCTTGGCTGGCATGCCGGCATATATCGAACCGGGTTCGATTTTGGTTCCTGAAAGTACCACGGCACCGGCCGCCACCACTGAGCCTTCACCTATAACTGCGTCATCCATCACGATGGCTCCCATGCCTATCAAAACATTGTCCTCAACCGTGCATCCATGCACGACAGCGGTATGACCAATTGATACATTGTTACCGATTTTAGTTTTTGACTTTTGGTAAGTGCAATGAATTACTGCGCCATCCTGAATGTTGGTGTTGTTACCGATAGTGATCGTATTTACATCTCCCCGTACCACCGCATTGAACCAGACGGTGCAATTATCGCCCATGGTCACATCGCCTACCACCACAGCATTTTCAGCCAGAAAACAATTGTTGCCCATTTTGGGAGTACAACCTCCTAAAGACTTCAGGATTGCCATTTTTTCAAAGATTTAAAGGCTAAAAATAGCACATAGCGGCAAATAGGGCCCATTCTCACAAAATCTTGAGCCACAACATGACAAGATGTCACTAAAAAAGACTAAAACCATTAAATTTGCGTCCTCAATTGTGGAATTATGGAGAATTTGATTCGGGATTTGGAGGTGATATCAGCAGCGAATGAGGTAACGTGTGAAGTCAAAGTCTCACCAGAAAACGCCACAGGCAAATCCAGAAAACTATATATCGAAAGCTATGGCTGCCAGATGAACTTCTCGGACAGCGAGATCGTGGCTTCTATTCTAGCAAAGGAAGGATTTGATACAACTTCGGATGTAGAAAAGGCCGATCTAATATTTCTCAACACCTGTTCAATTCGCGAGAAAGCTGAACAAACTGTTCGCAACAGATTGAATCACGTCAACGGGCTAAAAAAGAAAAAGCCTGAGCTATTGGTAGGTGTTCTGGGCTGCATGGCTGAGCGCCTGAAATCCAAACTACTCGAAGAGGAGAAGATTGTTGATCTGATCGCAGGGCCAGACGCTTATCGTGATCTACCACAACTCATTGCCCAAGTGGACGATGGTGCGAAAGCTGTCAACACATTTCTTTCACGCGAAGAAACGTACGCAGACATTAGCCCGGTACGCCTAAACTCAAATGGAGTTACCGCATTCATCTCAATTATGAGAGGATGCGATAATATGTGCTCATTTTGCGTGGTGCCTTTCACTCGAGGTCGCGAGCGAAGCCGAGACCCCCACTCTATTGTCGATGAAGCGGAAGCACTATTTGCGCAAGGATACCGGGAGGTAACGCTGCTCGGGCAAAACGTGGACAGCTATAAGTGGAGCGCAGAAGAAAACAACAAGGCGCGCATGGAGAAGATGGCAGTTGGTGCCACTATTAATTTTGCCCAGCTATTGGAAATGGTGGCCAACGTGAGCCCGGATCTCAGGGTTAGGTTTTCAACTTCTCATCCAAAAGACATTACAGACGAAGTACTCCATACGATGGCTCGCTATGAAAACATTTGCAACTACATCCACCTGCCAGTGCAAAGCGGAAATTCAAGGATACTTGAATTAATGAATCGTGGCTATTCAAGAGAGTGGTATCTCGATAAAATAAAAAGCATCAGAGAGATTCTCGGTGATGATTGTGGAATTTCATCGGATATGATCACGGGCTTTTGTACGGAAACAGAAGAAGAACATCGGGAAACATTGACCTTAATGGACGAGGTTGAATACGATTTCTCCTATATGTTCTTCTACTCAGAACGACCTGGAACGCTAGCAGCCAAGAAATTCAAGGATGATATCGATCTTGAGGTGAAGAAGCGAAGGCTCCAGGAAATTATAAACAAACAAAACGAGCACTCCCTGAAGCGCAACCAACTTGACGTTGGAAAAACTTTCAAAGTGCTGATCGAAGGAAACTCCAAGAGATCTAAAGCTCAGATGCAAGGACGAAATTCTGCAAATAAGGTCGTTGTGTTTGAGGCTCCAGGAAGAAAAAAAGGTGAATACGTGGATGTAAAAATAACAGCATGCACGGGAGGGACATTGTTGGGACAGATAGTTTAAAGTATGACAATTAAAGATTCAGAGATACAAAGTATTAAGGCACGGTTTGGTATTATCGGACATTCTCCATTGCTGACCAATGCGGTTAGGGTGGCGATGCAGGTAGCGCCTACGGATATGTCGGTGTTGATTACTGGTGAAAGTGGAAGCGGTAAGGAATCATTTTCAAAAATCATTCATCACCTCAGTCCGAGAAAACATGGGCAGTTCATTGCCATCAATTGCGGATCCATTCCGGAGGGAACGATAGATTCAGAGTTGTTCGGTCACGAAAAAGGATCCTTCACCGGAGCTCATGAAGCACGCAAGGGATATTTTGAAGTAACAAATGGTGGAACAATCTTCCTTGACGAGATTGGTGAAATGCCATTGGGCACACAGGCTAGACTCCTACGCGTTTTGGAGAATGGTGAATTCATAAAAGTAGGATCATCAAAAGTTCAGAAGACGGATGTAAGAGTTGTGGCAGCTACGAATGTGAACTTGATGAAGAATGTGGAAGAAGGAAAATTCAGGGAGGATCTTTATTACAGGTTGAGCACTGTACCAATTTATGTTCCACCATTGCGAGAAAGAGGCGAAGACATCGAACTGTTGTTTCGCAAGTTTGCGACAGACTTTGCTGAAAAATATAAGGTAAAGCCCGTATCGCTAACGGAAGGAGCAAAAGACTTGCTACTTAAGTATCGTTTTCCAGGAAATATTCGCCAATTAAAAAATCTTGTGGAGCAAATCTCGGTGCTCTCACCAGATGTTAAAGAGATTGATCAATATCAGCTGCAGAAATATCTACCGAAAGATTCACTCCTACCGGCATTGTATAAGAATGACATGAGTGACGCTATTTCAGAGCGCGACATCCTTTACAAGGTGTTGTTTGAAATGCGAAAGGACGTGACTGATCTCAAGAAGATTGTTTTGCAGAACGCAAACAATCCCGGTCAGGCAGCTCAACTGGTGAAGGACCATGCGGACTTGTTTGAGGGCATCCATGAAGAGGTTAACTCGCACGAAGAACCCGTGAGAGTGATCAACGCCTCCAATGCGCCTATTGAGGATGAAGAAGTTCAAGACATCAGCCACGTTGCTGAAGATGACTCATTGTCTATTGAGAAGAAAGAAAAAGAACTTATCGTAAAGGCACTGAGGAAAAATAACAACAAGAGGAAATACGCGGCACAAGATTTGGGGATATCGGAGAGGACATTGTATCGAAAGATAAAACAATACGAACTTGAAGAATAACCCGCGCTCCTCTCTCCTCTTTTCAATATTGATATTGATCGCTTACGGCTGTGGAGTATACTCCTTCACGGGCGCATCAACAGCTGCCGACACCATTCAAGTGGGCGACTTTTTTAACAATACGGATCTGGCGCCAGCCAATATCGGACAGACATTCACAAACAGCCTAAAGGATTACTATCAGCGCAACTCAAGCCTAAGTGTTGTTCAGGATGGTGGCCAACTGCGAATTGAAGGAACGATAACGGAATACGCAGTGAGACCAATGGCACCCGTTGCATCGGGCAATAGTCAGCAAGCAGATGCTGCCGCGCTTACCAGATTGACGATTGGTGTCAAGGCGACTTACGAGGACTCGCTTGAACCTAAAAACAGTTTTAAGGATCGTACTTTCTCCTTCTATGCTGATTTTCCCAATGACCAGGACTTGACGTCAATTCAAGAGCAATTGGAAAAAACGATATTTGATCAGATACTGCTGGACATCTTTAATGCCACAGTAGCCAATTGGTAACACTCACTTTTGCTTGCTTTGTTGCTTGAAGTGCATAATTGCAGTACCTTTACCTTCACCCCATTACAAAATTTGTGGAAAAAGAAAGGTTCTTGTTTCTCCTCAACAATAATTCTTCGCTGACGGAAGACGAGACCGCTGAGATCAGCAGACTCCAGGATGAGTTTCCTTACTCTCAAGCAATTCACAACCTGGTGGCGCGTGGCGCGCAACTCAACAACCTCAACAACAAGCAAACCCAACTCAATGTAGCAGCTGTTTATTCGACAGACCGGGCCGTTCTAAAGGCATTGGTTACTGCTTTAAAAGAAGAACGAAAGACTGAGCCTCCAAAAGCTAAGCCTACACCCGTCATCAAACAGGCTGAGCCACCGAGGGAAATGAAAGTTGATGCCAACCCTCTGGAAGAGAAACCAAAACCAGCTGAGAAGATTGAGGTCGCTCCTGTTGCAACCAAAGAAGGAAAAAAGGTTGAGCAAGAAGCCGTGCACGCTCCGAAACTACAGCCTGTAAACCTGAGTGGTGATGCCCTGATCAACGAGGTTTTCACTGACATAGAGAGACTTAAGAAATTGAAGCACAATTTTGAGTTGGTTGCTGATGGTTTTGGGTTGCCAGAGCCAATTGTCTCCGTGGTCGAAACCAAAGAAGAACCTGTGGTTGAGAAAAAAACAGAGAGCAAGAAGTCGAAAAAAGAACCTACTGATGGGCTGATCGCAGAAATCAAGAGCACCAAAAAGAAAATCAAACCAGTTGATCCACGTCAAAAGGAACAACTGGATATCATCGATAACTTCATCAAATCGAAGCCCTCCATCACCAAGAAGACCAAGGACAGTAGCTCAGCCGGTCAAACTGATTTATCTGAGGGAAGTGCTGTTTTCAGTGACAACATCATCTCCGAGACTCTGGTAGAAATCCTCATCAAACAAGGCAAGAAAGAAAAGGCAGTTGAGGTGCTGAAGAAGCTGATTTGGAAGTTTCCCCAAAAAAAGGCTTACTTTGCGGCTCAAATTGAGGAATTGACGAAATAAGCTATGTATACATTATTTATTAGTCTGGTGTTGGTGTCTGCCGTTCTACTTGTGTTGGTAGTGTTGGCACAAAATTCAAAAGGTGGTGGATTATCAAGCCAGTTTGGTGGCTCAGGCGCGAGTAACCTGATCGGTGTAAAGAAAACAGGCGATTTACTTGAGCGTTTGACCTGGGGATTTGCAATTGCCATCATGGTGTTTTCATTGGCAACCAATTTTACTACTCCTTCCTACAATCAAACCGATGAGTTGTTGGAGAGAGCAAAGGAGCAACAAACTTCACCTGGACTTGACCTCGATAGAATTCAGACGCCTACCGATAGCGCGGAGTAGTTCTTAACATCAAATATTATAAAGGGCCCGAAAGGCCCTTTTTTTATGCTGCGGCTTTTGACACCTGTTTCACCAACATCCTTTTGGCGACTGGCATCAACGTGGCGGTAAATGGAAACTTAAGTCTTGAAATGATGAGAAACGTAGCGGGATTAGGCAGGTCCTTAAATTGCCGGATCAATTTCAATTTCATCTTCTCGTATGAATTGGAGAGTGTTCTTTTCTCCCTGAAAACATATTGAAGATTAATCCCTCTCAGCGTATCAGTGCTGCTACCAAAAATGGTTGTTCGATACCTGAAAATTCTTGTCTCCGTTTCTGGAGGCTGTGTGATAAATAGGTATCCGTCATTAGTCGCCAGTGACGTAAGCCCAACCGGTTCAATCTCGCACTTGGATTCCACATACTCATAAATCACAGATCCTTCATCAAGGTGAGACTTCAGTTGTGGAATAGCGAACTCAATAATGGATTCCAACTCCTTCATGATCGCATCATCCTCCAGGATTGTCCGGTAATTCACCTCTAATTTCTTCAGATCCTCAGACGACAACTCCTTGGGAAAGGCGTCATAAATCATCGACTTGTTGGCTTGAATCGCGATGAGATTCCTGTAGTGATAAACCATGTCCGACAGAAATGGATATAACTCCACCCGCTGAAACGATTCCTTCACCTTTTTCAGATAGGCCAGCAGCACATACTTCTTGTATTCATAGTCGATCAATCCCTCCGTCAGCCAATTATCTTTCAACTTCATAAAAAGTGGTTTTTCGTACCCTATTATACGGAAAATGGTCCAATTATGACAATCTGCCATTTTAGCACTGCGCATCCTGACACCTGTCAGAATTTTTATCATCTTTGCCGCCCACAGCACTGAAAAACTGTCCGAAAAATGCCAAAAAAAAGGGTATGGCATAGAAATGGACAAGTCGGCAGGTGTTTAGAAACTTAAACTTTTAATCAATAATTTTTGAATCCATATGGCGAAAATCAACTTTAAACCAAACGAGGACAGAGTGCTAGTAGAAGCAGCCGCTGCCGAAACAAAGACTTCCTCTGGGATTATCATTCCCGACACAGCTAAAGAGAAACCTCAAAAGGGTAAAGTAATTGCTGTCGGAGACGGATTGAAGGATAAGCCGGTTACTGTAAAAGTTGGAGACAACATCCTTTACGGTAAGTACGCTGGAACTGAGATCAACATCGATGGGAAAGAATATCTCATCATGCGCAACTCTGACATTTTTGGAATCATCTAATTAAACTACTAATCAATCAATAAGAAGTTATGGCTAAAGAAATCACTTTTGACACCTCAGCGAGGGATAAGATAAAGAAAGGGGTAGACAAACTTGCTGACGCAGTTAAAGTTACCCTTGGTCCTAAAGGAAGAAACGTCATCCTTGATAAAAAATTCGGTGCACCTACCGTGACTAAAGACGGTGTGTCTGTAGCGAAAGAAATTGAGCTAAAGGACGCAATCGAAAACATGGGTGCTCAACTGGTAAAAGAAGTAGCTTCAAAAACTGCTGACGCTGCCGGTGATGGTACTACTACCGCTACTGTTTTGACTCAGGCGATCTTCGGACATGGTATCAAGAACGTGGCTGCTGGTGCTAACCCAATGGATCTTAAGCGTGGAATCGACAAGGCGGTTATTGCTGTTGTTGAAAACCTTAAGAAGCAAAGCAAGAAAATAAAAGACTCTAACGAGATCGCTCAGGTAGCTACCATCTCTTCTAATAGTGATGAAACTATCGGAAAGATGATCGCTGACGCGATGGACAAAGTGGGTAAAGACGGTGTGATCACCGTGGAAGAGGCGAAAGGAACTGAGACCGAAGTGAAGACTGTAGAAGGTATGCAGTTCGATCGCGGGTACCTCTCTCCTTACTTTGTAACCAACACGGAGAAAATGGAAGCCGAATTGGAAAGCCCTTACATCTTGATCTACGACAAGAAGATCAGTGCAATGAAAGAATTGCTTCCTATTCTCGAGCAAACGGCACAAACTGGTAAGCCTCTATTGATCATCTCAGAAGAAGTTGAAGGCGAAGCTTTGGCTACCCTTGTGGTAAACAAAATTCGTGGTTCACTCAGAGTAGCTGCTGTTAAGGCTCCTGGTTTCGGTGACAGAAGAAAGGCAATGTTGGAAGACATCGCTATCCTAACCGGAGGTCAGGTAATCTCTGAAGAGCAAGGCTTCAAACTGGAGAATGCATCTCTGGATATGCTTGGCCGTGCTGAAAAAGTGAATATCGACAAGGATAACACTACGATCGTGAATGGTGCTGGCAAGAAAGCTGACATCCAGGCTCGCATAGGACAAATCAAAGCACAAATCGAAACTACTACTTCAGACTACGACAAAGAGAAGCTGCAAGAGCGTCTTGCTAAATTGTCTGGTGGTGTGGCAATCCTTTATGTAGGTGCCGCGACAGAGGTAGAAATGAAGGAGAAGAAAGACCGCGTAGATGACGCATTGCATGCTACAAGAGCGGCTGTTCAGGAAGGGATCGTTCCTGGTGGTGGAGTAGCCTACATCCGCGCGATCGATGGTTTGAAAGATGTTGACGCTGTGGGTGTTTCAAACGATGATCAGGCAACTGGTGTAAACATCGTGAGACTTGCGTTGGAAGCTCCTTTGAGAACAATCGCAGAAAACGCTGGTCAGGAAGGTTCTGTTATCGTGAACAAAGTACGCGATGGCAAGAAAGACTTCGGTTTCAACGCTCGCGACAACAAGTTCGAATCATTCTTCGAAGCAGGTATTATCGACCCTACAAAAGTGACTCGCCTTGCATTGGAAAATGCAGCGTCTATCGCTGGTCTATTGTTGACTACAGAAGCAGTAGTATCTGAAATACCAGAAGAGAAAGAAGCTGCCCCTGCGATGCCAGGTGGTGGAATGGGCGGAATGATGTAATTCCAACCCGATAAATTCAAAAAGGCCTCATTTTCCGATGAGGCCTTTTTTGTTTACTTTTAAGGCATACTGACAAGAAAAACTATGGTTATTCATAAGACGTTTGCTGACTTTGTCCTCTTTCTCTATGTGCATATGGCTTACGCAGACGGTGAGTACCACCCCTCAGAGGAGAAGGAGATTCTGTCGAAAGTAAAAAAACTTTACCCATCAGAGTCTGATCCAAAGAAGCGATTAGATGACGCTATTGCTCAGTACAAGACAGTGAAGAAAGACGATCTTCGCTCTGTTATCCACGACACCTTTCAGCATTTCACGCAAGTGAAATTCACCCAGAAGTACAAAGTCTACACGGACATGTATGACATCGTACACGCAGACGGAAAAGTACACGAAGCGGAAGAGCGCGCTCTAAAAGAATTGAAAGAGATAATTGATGTGGGCTCAGAAGTGAGCCATAAACAATAATCAATTAAATTCCTTCTTTACGAAATTTTGGTTTTGGCTACGCGGAATACGATGTAAGCCAACAGGCTGAACATCCCCAAGGCGATCAAGTCACCCCCTTCTGGTATTACCGTGCGCACTGCATCGTGGACAATCGCGATAACAGATTTTGTTCCATCGCTCGTGCTAATATTGGTTCCTAACAGCACAGCAACCAGAATACCTGTCAGTGATCCACCCGCAATGAGCCCCGAACTAAAGAGCGCACCTGAACTCACTTCTCCCTCTTCCCCACTTCTGTTCGATACTCTATCAGCAATCATCTTGATGGCACCACCAATGAAGATGGGAGAAGTAGTTGACAGCGGTAAATACGCCCCAACTGCAAACGCAAGTGAACTCACTCCACACAATTCCACAACAGCAGATACTCCCATTCCCGCAAGCACCAATCCCCAAGGAAGGTTCTGACTTAATAACCCTTTGATAACTGTGGCCATCAATGTTGCCTGAGGTGCAGGTAGTGGATTAGGATGAGCTTCCGTAACCGCACCTATCCCTAAGGTGTCATTCAGCAAAAGCAACGTAAATCCCACTGCGATCGTTGATGCGGACACGCCAATCAATAAACCAATCTGTTGTTTTATGGGAGTTGCTCCTACCAGGTATCCTGTCTTCAAATCTTGAGATGTAGCGCCAGCGTTTGAAGCTGCGATGCAAACTATCGAACCAACTACCAGCGCGATGGGTTGGTAAAAATCTCCCGTCCATCCAATTCCGATAAATATCAAACTCGTGGCCATCAGCGTGGCAATGGTCATCCCTGACACAGGACTTGATGAAGAGCCAATCAAACCGACTATTCGCGAAGCAACTGTTACAAAGAAGAACCCGAAGACCACAATCATGATGGCTGCAAGGAAATTTACCGGAAGGTTTGGCAAAATGGTCATTAGCAAAACCAGCGCAATTGAACCAACTACAACCAGCACCAAGGGAAAATCTTTGTCTGTACGCAGCTTCTCCGTTGATTGCGACTTGTCGCGATTCTTTAAGTCATTGAAAGAATCTTTGAATGCACCTATGATGGTAGGCAACGTTTTGATCAATGTGATGATACCACCGAATGTAACAGCTCCAGCTCCAATATATCTGATGTACTTACTCCAGATTTGGCTTGGCGACATCTCTGAAATCAGCATCGTAGCCTCAGGCGGCATGGGGACAGTCAGGTTATCACCAATCAATGTAATAAGTGGTATTAGCACCAGCCATGACAGCACGCCACCAGCGACCATTATCCCTGAGATGCGAGGGCCTATGATGTAGCCAACACCTAACAGCTCTGGTGTAATCTCTGCGTTGATAGTACCATTTGGCAACATTGACTTGCGTCCGAATACATACTGCGGCACATCCTTCCACAGCCCAACAATTGACATCAGTGCCTTGTATAAAAAAGCCAGTCCAAGACCCATAAATACGCTGCGCGCCAACTTGCCTCCCTTCTCTCCGGCAACTAGTACATCAGCGCAAGCAGTGCCCTCTGGATAAGGAAGGTTTCCATGCTCTTTAACTATCAGCGATCTCCGCAAAGGGATCATAAAGAGCACACCCAGCACACCACCCACCAGTGCGAGAACAAAAATTTGAAAATATTTGAAGTAGGTTTCTCCTCCCGCAAGGAATAGCAAGGCCGGCACCGTAAACACGACACCAGAAGCCACTGATTCACCTGCCGAACCAATCGTTTGTACAATATTGCTTTCCAGAATGGTGGCCTTTCCAATCTTTTTGAAAATGGAGATAGCCAATACTGCAATCGGTATGGAAGCACTTACGGTAAGACCCACTTTCAATCCCAGGTACACCGTAGCGGCTCCAAATATGATTCCGAAGATGGCGCCAAGGATAATTGCTTTTAACGTAAACTCAGGTATAAAATCGCTGGGTGAGATATAAGGTTTAAACTCTTTCTCCTGCTCCATACAGTATCAATTAGGATTGAAGGTCAGACGACCAATGGATATTTTATTACATTTAGCATTCGCAGCATAACACAAGTATATGATTTATTCTGTAGTTACCATCGTTTATTTACTCCTTTTGGTTGGTGTTATCGCTTTCAAAACCAAAAAGGTACAGACTGAAGAAGACTTCATTGTTGCCGGTCGTGGTGCTCCTGTGTATCTACTCGTAGGCACTTTGGTATGCACATGGATTGGGTCAGGAAGTTTATTTGGAACTGCAGGATTAAGTTTCAGATCAGGATTTGGCGAACTCTGGTTCTCTGCCGGTGCGTGGATCGGAATTGTGATTATCTATTTCGTAGCCGAGCGGGTAAGAAAAATATCAAAGTTTACTCTTACTGATCTGCTTGAGCAACGTTACAATCATGCAGCAAAAATTTTAGGAACGGTCACGATCATTGTTGCGTATCTTGTCATTGCCGGATATCAATTCAAAGGTGGTGGTCGCTTTATCGCTATCCTCACCCAAGGTGCTGTCGATCTTCCCACCGGCACATTGATTTCATGTATTGTCATCATTACGTTTACTGCTGTGGCTGGGATGGTGTCAATCATCTCGATCGACATCTTCAATGGTGTGCTGATGATCATCGCCATGCTGATGACTTTACCCCTTGCCATCGATGCGCATGGTGGCGTACAAGAAGTTATCAATACATTACAAACAAAGAATCCCGGATACCTTTCGTTGTTTGAAGGACGTGATCCATGGTGGATTTTAGGAATCATCCTCCCCACCTTTCTTCTGCTTGTCAGCGAAAGTAGTATCTACCAAAAATTTTCCTCCGCCCAAAACGCAACCTCCGCGCGCAAAGCCGTGTTGGGTATGTTGGCAGGGGTTGTCATCATTGAGTTTGTAATGTGTGCAATAGCAGTGGTGGGTTATGCGATTTACTCCAGCGATCCTCGCTTTTTCCTTGCCGATGGCTCCATTGACAGAGGCATGGCCGAGGAGGTCATCTTGAGAATTGGCTATGAACAGATTCCAGTATATGCAGGTGCACTGCTCTTTGCCGCTGGGGTCGCTATCATTTTGTCAACAGGTAACACCTTCCTGATGGTGACCTCCACAAACCTGACGCAGGACATCCTCAAACCGTATTTCTTCAAAACTTCAAAAGACTCCAAAAAGTTGGTGAGGATACAACAGGTGTCAATAGTGATCCTTGGGCTGTTGGCCTATGTGATGGTCACCCAGTTCGAGACTGTACTGGAAATGGCATTTATCTCTTACACGATGATTGGGGCTGCGCTGGCCCCTGTGCTATTGGCCGCTTTCTTCTGGAAAAGAGTAACCGCAGCTGGTGGCGTGGCGTCCATAATTGCGGGTATGCTCGTTCCTATTATCAATAAAGGCATGGAGGTGGCAGGGGTTTCTATTGGGCTGCTACCCGTGGATACCGACTACATTGCTATCCCCTCACTGTTTGCTTCCCTGACCCTATTAATTGTAGTGAGCCTGCTGACCAGTAAACCAGGTGAAGAAAAGTGGAAGCCTTTCTTTGAATAGCCAGGTGGTTTTTCAAAATTAAATTCTACTGACTCAGCGTTTTACGGATGAAAAAGTGAGGTCGGACGGTACCGGCAGTCGATCATCGGGTCTAAATTCAAAATGCCTTATTTGACGATTCTAAAACGATTGCAATCGCATTTTTCGGGAATTATTTTGCTAACTTTGTCGCCTAAATTCAACCTACATTGTAATGCAAGAAAGTGGAGTGAAACCCGCGAATGCCTCTGTTAAGGACCTGGGTATTAAAGAAGGAAAAGCACACTGGAATACATCACCTGAAGAACTGGCTCAAATTGCCGTAAACCTCGGCCAGGCAAAATTCACCAACACCAGAGCCATCGCCATTGACACGGGTGAGTTCACTGGACGATCTCCGAAAGACAAATTCACTGTAAAGGATAACCTCACCAAAGACACAGTTTGGTGGAACAACTTCAATATTCCTTTCGAGTCAGATAAATTCGAAAAGCTTCATCAAAAAGTTCTTAACCACTTCAACGGTAAGGAATTCTACGTGCGTGATGTGTACGCTTGCGCTGATCCTCGCTACAGGATGAACATTCGTGTGATCACAGAACTTTCATGGTCAAACCTTTTTGCGGGAAACATGTTCCTGCGTCCGAGTCAGGATGAACTCCTCTCCTTCCAGCCCGAGTGGACCATCCTCTGTGCTCCATCGTTCAAGGCAGATCCAACAATAGATGGAACTCGTCAACATAACTTTTCCATCATCGACTTCACCCGCAAGGTTATCCTTGTTGGAGGAAGCGGCTACACAGGCGAAATCAAAAAAGGAGTTTTCTCAGCACTAAACTTCATTCTGCCAGAACAAAAGAACGTGCTCTCAATGCACTGTTCAGCCAACATTGGAGAAGCGGGTGATACTGCCATCTTTTTTGGGCTTTCTGGAACAGGTAAAACAACACTGTCTGCTGATCCCAATCGAAAGTTGATCGGAGACGATGAGCACGGTTGGACCTCAGACAACGTGATCTTCAACTTTGAAGGTGGCTGCTATGCCAAAGTTATTGACCTTTCGGCTGAAAAAGAGCCGGATATCTTCCGCGCAATAAAAGCCGGAGCCCTTCTGGAAAATGTAACGTTTAAGAATGGCTCAGATGAGGTCGACTATACTGACGGCTCGAAAACAGAGAACACACGCGTAAGCTATCCGATAGAACACATCAAGAACATCGCGAAACCATCGTTTGGAAAGAATCCTAAGAATATCTTCTTCCTTACTTGTGATGCTTACGGAGTGTTACCTCCTATCTCTAAGCTAACGCCAGGACAAGCAGCATTTCATTTCATTTCGGGTTACACTGCAAAGGTCGCTGGAACAGAAGCTGGCATCACGGAGCCAACTACAACTTTCTCTGCTTGCTTTGGGGCGCCATTTATGCCGCTACATCCTACTCGCTACGCTGAAATGTTGAGCCAAAAAATGCAGGAAGCCAACGTTGATGTTTGGTTGGTGAATACAGGATGGTCAGGCGGCCCTTATGGAGTCGGCAGTCGCATGAGCCTGAAGTACACACGGGCGCTGATCACCGCGGCTTTGAATGGAGAGTTGAAAAACATCAGTTTCAAAAAGCATGACATCTTCGGTGTGGCCATGCCCACTGAGTGTCCTGGTGTACCGACTGAAATTCTTGATCCAAAAAACACTTGGGCGGACAAAGAAGCTTACGATCAGAAAGCCAACAACCTCGCAGCTTCATTCAACAAAAACTTCGAGAAGTTTGCAGAGTTTGCCAACCAGGAAATATTGGCAGGCGCTCCTCGTGTCAGAGAAAACGTATAAAGAAAGAGCCAGAATTATTCAGGCTCTTTTTCTCCATCCAGCGAAAGAACATATTTCGCCATCAATATTGCATCATCCTTAGTAATATCTGGGTGAGTTGTCATCATCACTTGCCCCCACACACCGGAGCCACCAGCAATAATTCTATCAGCCAGCATTTGCACGTTCTCTTCGGTGAACTCGTACTTCTTTGCTACATCGGTATGTGACGGACCAATGATCGTATTGGTCACATGATGGCAAGTGTTGCAGTCGCTCTTTTTCACCAGTGCCGCCCCAAGACTAATCTCATCCAATTCTGTGCTCGCAGGCTCGCTGGTTGACTTTGGATCACCATAATCTTCCGTATTAGTTTGCGTTTTCGATCCACAACTCATCGTCAACGCCAATGTCACCACACCAACAAACAATCCAAGCTTATTCATAACAGTCAAGATTTTAAGAATTATAACCGCGAAAATTAACAAATTTTAGACGTTCTCCACTTACCATTTTCACATATCAACGGAATCGATTGACCGCTGACGCAACACGCCTGACCGCAACTGGACTTACCAGACCAGGCTGGCATTGCTAACACCCTGTTTAGCGGCAAATCTCTGGCATAGTTTTTACCTCGTTGGATGCAATCGACTAACTAACCCAGCATGCTAAAGCTAGCCATCAGACACCTTTTTCGCCAGCGCCAATACACAGTCATTAATGTTTTGGGATTGGCTCTTGCCATATCGACAGGATTCATTCTGGCGGGGTACGTGTTCTTCGAGTCCACTTTCGATGCACATCATCCCGATAGCGATCGGTTATACCGCGTGGCCATGCACCAGGTTTCAGCTACGGGCTCAGATGAATACTACGCTTCAACCTATTCTCCAATAGGCTTAAGACTGAAGGAGCAATATCCTGAAATCGAAGATTATGTGAGAACGGTCGTTTCGAACTCACTCTTTACAACAATCTCAGGCAATGGTGAGGTTGCCTTCAATGAAGAGCAGGTGTACTACGCCAGTGGTTCATTCTTTTCCTTTTTTAACGTGCCGATTATTAAAGGTGATACTGACGGTCGATTGGATGATAATACAGCGATCTATCTATCGGTATCAACAAGCAAGAGATACTTTGGCGAAATCGATCCCATTGGCAAAATCATCACGCGAAACAACTTGGAGGACTATGTGGTACGGGGCGTGTTTGAAGACCTTCCGGAAAACACCCATCTCAATGCTGACTTCATTCTGCCCTACGATGCCTATCACGATTCGGATGAACCAGAAACTAACATGGACGAAAATTGGAATTGGTGGGGAAGCTACTTCTGCTACATAAAACTTGACAACCACAACACCCCCTCGGAACTCGAATCTAAGTTGGGCGACTTCATGATTAGTCACAAAGGAGACACCTGGAAAGAACGTGGCTATCGTTTTGACCTGAAGCTTCAACCATTTTCGCAATTACACTTCGGGATAGGTGATGATGTGGAATTGGTTGACGACAGTCGTACCATCAGAAAGTCAAATCTGGTAACGATTGGTTTGATCGCCATTTTCGTCCTGATCGTTGCCTGGGTCAACTACATTAACCTTACTACCGCACAATCACTTCTACGGGGAAAAGAGGTCGGCATCCGAAAAATTCTTGGTGCTGGCCGGGCAAATATTACGCGACTTTTTCTCTCCGAGTCAATCTTGCTCAATGCCGTTGCCATTGTCGTTGCTATTGCTTTAACTACTTCATCGCTGTCGTTTATTATCAACATCATCGGTTTGCCCATGACCCCTGCAGATTTTTTCAATAAAGATTTTCTGATGGTGTACGGAGTAATTTTGATTATTGGTGCTTTATTTTCTGGATACTACCCTACACTCATTACCCGATCAAGCAATGTCGTTCGCATGCTGCGAGACAACCTGAGCACGTCTCCAAGAGGTAATCGATTTCGTCACGGTTTGATTGTATTTCAATTTGCATGCACCGTATTTCTTATCACAGGAACGATTGGCGTATACAATCAAATCCAGTATATGCAGTCGCAAGATTTGGGTGTAGACATCGAGTCAAAAATTACTTTCACAGCTCCACTTGTTCGCGACAGCACCTATGATTCGCGGGTGAAAGCCATGCTGACTTCTCTTCGCACAAATGCACAGATAAATGCGTTCACTTCATCCAGCACAGTACCCGGAACGCCTCACGAATTCAGGATTGGTGGTGTCAGAAGACTTAACGCTTCAAGTGAAAATGCCAGTCATTACAGTCTGTCTTATATTGACGGCAACTATCTCGATTTCTTTCAGCTTCAACTGTTGGCTGGTTCGAACTTGGATGAATCTTCTCCGGCCGATAATGACAGAGTGCTAATTACAGAAAGCGCTGCGCGCCTGTTGGGTTATACGGCACTTGAGGATGCAATCGGTGATCAAATTATAATACCAAGAGGCACCGTCACCATCAAAGGTATCATCAGGGACTACCACAACATCTCACTCAAATCTGACTTTGAGCCCACGATCTTTAGATTCCGAAATGACGGATTTAAAGATCATCATTCTGTTTCTCTGACAACTGGCACAAAAGTGAACGAAGTACTTCCAATCATCGAAAGAGAGTGGAAGGCTTATTTCCCAGCCAGTCCCTTCAACTATTTTGAAATCAAACCCCGCTACCAGCAGCAATACAAAACAGAAACTGACTTTGCGTCACTTGTTCTGGTCTTCTCCTGTGTGGCCATCTTCATCGCGTGCATGGGCTTGTATAGTGTTGCTTCGTTTAATCTTGTTCGTGAACAAAAGAACACCGCGGTAAGAAAGGTACTGGGCGCGACTGTAAAGTCGTTGGTATTAAGTCAGTATAGAAAATATGGCATTTTGATCGCCATAGCTATCATCATTTCCGTACCTGCTGGTATCTATAGTGTGCAAGCGTGGGTGGAACGGTTTGCTTCCCAGATGCCCATTCAAATTGACATCGCAGTTGCTCCCGTTGTCATTACATTGGCGATTACAATCATCACTATCACAGGACTCGTTAGCAAGGCAGCTTTAGCCAACCCGGTAGACGTAATCAGAAAAGAATAGAAACTATTGTTTGAATCCTACACACCGATGAATGGCCTCCTCAAGGGCCACCAATTCTGAGTCACGTTTCTCTTCACTCCACTTGAGGTAGTTGGCCAGTTCATTAACAACCTCTTTTCCAAAAGTTCGCACCGAGTGAATATCAAAATAAAGTCGTCCGGTGCGCCTGATCAGGAAGTCTTGTGCGGAGCCTACCATTTCGTAATGCACGGCAAACCAGAGCTCAGCCAAAAGCAGACGCAACTCCAAAACTGGTTCGTCCATCTCATTAAACCGTTCCATGATGAGGTCAGATTGCTTCCCGTATGTGTTTACCAGGTAATGTGCCTGGGATTCATCAAGTCCTATTCGCCTGAACTTCTTTTTTAGCGCAAGCAGGTACTTACGAACTGATTTATAGTTAATGAAAGCTCCATCTCCGAGTCTTGCACCGACTGTCAGTGATCCCCTGACTTTGAACGGAGGCAGATATTTCTTTTCAACCAGATTCACCACCCGCTCCGCCATTTTACGATAACCAGTAAGCTTCCCTCCTGCCATTGATATCAATCCACTCTCTGATTCAAAAATCTCATCCTTGCGAGACAGCTCCGATGCAGACTTTCCGTCTTCGTGGATCAAAGGTCGCAAACCCGCCCAGCTCGATTCAATATCCTGAAGCTTCAGTTCTGCTCCCGGAAACGATTCATTTACTCCTCGAACCAGATACTCCGCATCTTGGCGTGAGGTTTGCACTCCATCAATGTCTGCATTGTAGTTCGTGTCTGTTGTGCCGATATAAGTCTTCTCACCCCGCGGAATCGCAAAAATCATTCGGCTATCTTCTGCTACATCGAAATAGATAGCCTGCCTGATGGGAAGTCGATCACGCGGCACTACAATGTGAACACCTTTAGTGAGATGAAGTCGCTTACCCTGAAGTGATCCGTCTTCCTTTCTTAGCGTATCTACCCAGGGGCCAGCAGCGTTAACCGTCACTTTTGACTTCACCGCGAAACTCTTGTCATTAAGAACATCTCTGATTACAGCCCCGGCCACTTTTCCATTCTCATATTCAAATCGCTCGACATTGCAATAGTTAAGTACCAACGCTCCATGAGCAAATGCCTTCTTTGCTACTTCGATGGTCAACCTCGCATCGTCTGTCCGATACTCCGCATACAGTGCCCCGCCCTTTACATCATCTTTCTTCAATAACGGTTCTCTCCTTAGCGTCTGTCTTCGAGTAAGCATCAGCCGCCTATCTTTTCCCGTAACGCCCGCCAGCCAATCGTACAACTTCAAACCGAATGAGGTAAGTAGACTACCATAACCCCTCTTCTCCCTCAGTGGCAACAACATTTTTTCAGGAATCACGAGGTGTGGCGCAAGCTTATGGACAATTGCTCGCTCGCTCCCTACTTCCTTCACCAGCGCAAACTCGAGTTGCTTCAGATATCGCAGCCCACCGTGTATCAACTTGGTCGAACGACTGCTCGTGCCGTAGGCAAAGTCATTTTTCTCAACCAGCAACACCTTGTGACCCCTAAGTGCGGCATCAAGTGCAATCCCGGTTCCCGTAATCCCTCCTCCTATCACCAATAGATCATAGTGCGTTTGCTTCGCCTCGCTGATCATCTCTTCACGATAAAAGAAGGAAAACTCCATTACCTTTTCTTTTCAAAGTTTCGGTTCAACCATTCGATGGCTTTCTTCACGTAATACTCTTTGTCGTTTTTAACGACCTCCATAATCTTTTCAATATCCTTGCGTGCAGTTTCATCCCTTGTGTATCCTTCTAAAAGGACCAACGCCAACCTCCGTTGCCAGAGATTTGTTGAACGAATCAATTTCCGCGATAGACTGAAGACTTCATTTCGGTGGGTCTTCCTCACCTTTTGCGTGGACTGCGATCCGAGGCAGTCGCATATCGCCCAGTTGTCAATATCCTTTGAGAATTTCTCTATCAATGTCAACGTTTCATCGGGGTCGAGCTTTCCAATTCGCTGAAGTATTTTTCCTGCCAACATCCTTGCTTCAAAAACACCGGACTTCCAAAGTGCATTGACCAGTTTGAATCCGCCCTCCTGGTACTTCACGGCAAGCTTGTTGATGTCCGGCATAGAAACACCAATCGCGCGTGAGCTTCCCGGTACAAACTTCGACACAGCAGCCTTGGCCCGGTCTGTTGCCAACGACTCCATCTCCTTTACAATCAACTTCACCTCGTCACGCATGCGCAATCTGGTTTGGAACTCCGTGTTTTGAGCACAACTGTTTCACCTTTTGATCTATCTGCGAAGTATACTCCTTCCTCGGCATAGGAAAAATACGATACAACTTCTTGTACTCCGAAACTAGATGTGGGTATGACTCATTTAAAAACTTATAATACCGTGGCTTGCTATCGCCCGGATTATCACCAAACAACGTCAGGCCTCCCATAAGGATATAACTGGCATTGTGCTCTTTTGCAGCGATAACCATATTCTCCATTTCATTCTCAGTGTCTGAAATAAAGGGCAGCATAGGAATACAATTTAACCCAGCCGTTAGCCCCTTTTGTCTCAACGACTGCATAGTCTGCAATCGTTGCTTAGGTGACGGTGCACCCGGCTCCAGGCGTTTGGCCAACTTCTCATCCAACGTTGAAATAGAAAACGAAATGACCGCGCCTGCCACTTTTTCTTTCAGGTCTTCCGGCAAGATGGCTTCGTTGGCAATTTGTTGAAGGATAGCTGCGTCACGCAACACCATCGTTGACTTGGTGATGATGAGCACAGGAAATCGAAACTTCAGTATCAGTTCCAGAAAACCACGCGTCATCCTGTGATCTTCTTCCTGTGGGATGTAAGGATCGGTCGCTGATGCCAGTGCAATGATCCCAAACTGATTTTTCTTTGCACGGAAGGCCAACTGTCGCTCCAACACTTCAAGCGCATTGCTTTTCACAGCCAGCACCTCCTCTATGTTGGTGCCGTACTTGCTGCCTCTAACGTAACAATAAACACAATTGAAACTACACCCCTCGTAGGGATTGAGGGTGTACTCATCCAGAAACCAACTGTCTCTCTTTTTCTTTTTGTTAAGAACCGACTTTACTACGATTTCTCTCACATGCTTTCCTCATCTACCCATTTCATAGATCGCTCTACTGCCTTTTTCCAACCGGAATACAAACGATTCCTTGTCTTGTCATCCATTACAGAAGTAAACTTTCGCTCGATGACCCTATTCCTTGTGATGTCCTCTTTTTTCCAAACACCCACGTGCATCCCTGCAAGATAAGCCGCACCCAACGCTGTAGACTCGATCACCTCAGGTCGTTCTACTTCTGTTCCTAAGATGTCCGATTGAAATTGCATTAAAATATTGTTCGCACATGCACCACCATCTACTTTCAAACTTGTCAACTTCACCCCGGCATCTTCCTCCATCGCAGTTAGGATGTCTTTGGTTTGATACGCCAGCGACTCAAGCGTGGCCTTAATGATATGATCTTTGCCAGTATCACGCGTTAAACCGAAAATCGCACCACGTGCATACATGTCCCAATACGGTGCACCCAATCCAGCAAAAGCAGGCACTACATACACTTCATTTGAACCCAAAGCCTTTGCGGCAAAATACTCTGAGTCCTTCGACTGGTCTATGATATGAAGGCTATCACGAAGCCATTGCACCGCTGCACCGGCTATGAACACACTTCCCTCAAGTGCATACTCTACCTTTCCCCCAATGCCCCAGGCAATCGTGGTAATCAATCCATTCTTGGAAAGTTGAATTTCACTGCCTGTGTTCATCAGCATGAAGCAACCCGTACCATAGGTGTTCTTCGCCATGCCTTTATCAAAACATGCCTGACCAAAGAGAGCGGCCTGCTGATCTCCTGCCACTCCCGCGATCGGGATAGTTGCACCCTCGTATACATAGTCACCAAAGTGTGATGATGAATCCTTCACTTCAGGCAGCAGACTTGCCGGAACCTCCATCTCCTTCATCAATTTCTCATCCCACTTCAGTTCACGAATGTTGTATAGCAATGTTCGCGATGCATTGCTGTAGTCAGTCACGTGCGATTTTCCCTGCGTCATATTCCAGATCAGCCATGTGTCGATCGTGCCAAAGAGCAATTCACCTTTTGCCGCTCTTTCTTTTGCGCCTGAAACATTATTTAAAATCCAATTGATCTTTGTACCTGAAAAGTAGGAGTCGATGACCAGACCGGTATTGTCTCGCACGTACACCTCCAATCCTTTCGCTTTTAACTTCTCGCAAAAAGAGGCGGTGCGCTTATCTTGCCACACAATGGCGTTGTAGACCGGCTCACCCGTTTTCTTATCCCACACCACGGTAGTTTCACGCTGGTTGGTGATTCCAATAGCTGCAATATCTTTCGCAGAAATCTTATTTTCCTTAATCACCCGCGTCAGCATCGCCAATTGAGTTGATAGTATCTCTTTGGCATCATGTTCCACCCAACCGGACTGTGGGAAGATTTGTGTAAACTCCTGTTGAGCGATGGCGACAATCTTCGCCCTCTCATCCAGCAACACTGCGCGTGAACTTGTAGTACCCTGATCTAATGCAATGATGTACTTTCCCATTCCTATCCGTTTATGAAACCAAAACCTGATACAACAACGCTCCGGCTACACCACCACTGATCGGTCCGAGCACGGGAATCCAACTGTACGACCAATCCGAAGATCCTTTTCCGGCAATGGGCAGGATGAAGTGTGCAAGCCTCGGTCCTAAATCCCGAGCGGGATTAATAGCAAACCCCGTTGTGCCTCCAAGACTAAAGCCGATGGTAGTGATGAGCGCCCCAACAACAAGTGGGTTCAATCCTTCCGCAAACTTATTCGCACCGATAAAAAGCAATCCCAATATCAACATCATGGTTCCAATAAACTCGCTGATGAAATTCGGGACGACTGATCGTATGGCTGGACCTGTACTGAAGGCCGCGAGTTTAAGTTCGTGGCTCTCCGTTTCCTTCCAATGAGGCAGGTAATGTACCCACACCAAGGTGGCACCCACAAAAGCACCTAACACTTGTGCCAGAATGTATCCCGCTACGTCATTCCATGGAAAGCTGCCGTTGACAGCAAGAGCAATGGTAACTGCCGGATTGATGTGTGCTCCACTGTATCCGCCCACAGCATAAACTGCGAAGGCTACTGATAATCCCCAGGTAATAACAATGACAATCCAACCTCCCTGCTCTCCTTTCGAATGCTTCAATAAAGTGCTGGCTACTACACCGTTTCCAAATAAAATCAGCACCAGTGTGCCGACAAACTCTGCGAGATAGGGTGACATAAGTCGATGGTTATTTGATCCCCTTAAAATATCAATTCCTCGTTGAATTCTTCAAGATTACGCCATTTCTGTTAACCCACTGTTAGCCTTTTTCTGCCTGCTGTATTAATTCTGTAACTTGCTAAGATGAAAGGTCTGGCCTGTCTATTCATCTTGTGTTCAATGTTGTCTTTTGCGCAGGCACAGGATTACACCCCTTTCCAAACTAAAGTAAGAGCACTGACCGCCCTGAGCAAGCTAGACAACCCTGACCAGCAACGCGAGGCACAGCGTGTTCTCCTTGATTCACTGAAACGAACAGATCAGATTCCCATCACCTACAAAGACTCCGTTGCCTTCATTTACATAGGACAAGCAACCGCTGTCGACTGGATGGGTGACTTCAATGGATGGGGTTACGACAAAAACTTTGCGAATGCCGGCAAGAAGATTCCTGGCACTAACATCTGGATACTCAAGGCTTCATTCCCGGAGGATGCTCGTCTGGATTATAAGATCGTGTTGAATAAGAAATCCTGGATACTCGATCCTCTCAACCTCAATCAGCAATGGTCTGGTGTCGGAGGCGGCAGCCCCAACTCTGAATTACGAATGCCAGGATATCATGATGAGCCATATCAAAAAGAAAGATCAGACATCCCAAAAGGAACGGTAGAGCATGATATCTTATTCACCAGTAATATGCTTGGCTACCAGATTACCTATAGTGTTTATCTGCCACCAAATGCTACCGGCAAACTTCCTGTGGTGTACGTAACCGATGGATACGAGTACCTTCATCCTCAATTGGGCAATATGCCGGTCGTGCTCGATAACTTGATTGCTGATAAGAAGATCATTCCCGTAATGGCTGTCTTCATCGATCACAGGGAGCCTGCTAATCGTACCAACAACAGACGCATGCAGGAGTTGGTGATGAATGAAAACTATCTAAAGTTCTTTATAGATGAATTTATCCCCTACATCGAATTGACTTACCCTGCTGCTACAGAGCGATCGAAACGTGCCGTCATCGGATCATCTGTTGGTGGTCTTTCCGCCACTTACTTCGCGTTTTCCCGACCTGATATCTTCGGCAATGCTGGTATTCAATCCCCTTCATTCTTCACCCGTCCTCAAATCTACTCCCTATGCGATAGTCCGGAAGGAAGTAAACTAAAAATATCCATGACCTCAGGCGTAATCAATGATGCCAGTGAAGGCGGAAGGCGGATGATCAAGATTTTAGAAAACAATTCTTGTGTCTATCAATATCGCGAGGTGAATCAAGGCCACTCCTGGGGCAACTGGAAAGACCTCGTAGATGACATTCTGATGGACTTTTTTGCAGTACAACCGTAGGGCTCCACATCATTTTCTCAAAACCCGGCAAAATGCCAGTCCAATTCTGGTAATGAGGCACTGAATTTGTTTATTTGCCAAGGAAACGGCTTTAAATATGCGCTTACCGATTATTGCTACCCTCTTCATCGGTCTTTTGTTGATGGACGCCTGTTCATCAGGAAAAAGGGCTTACAAGCAAGGAGACTATTATGAGGCTGTATTATCCGCAGTCCAACGTCTGAGAGGCAAACCCGACCACAAGAAATCAAGAGAGGTACTTAAGCTAAGCTACCAGCTCGCCATTGACTATCTGGAAACCGATGCACAAAACCAACTGACATCGAATGCCAATTTCAAATATCGTACTGCCGTTCAGAACTACGAGAAGATCAACAATCTCTACAATGAAATCCGTACTTCTCCCGGAGCCCTCAGAGTAGTGCCCAAACCCATCAGCAAGTTCGATGAGCTGAACGAAGTGAAGGCCAAAGCCGCAGAAGAAAGTTATGAAGCCGGCATCCAATCGATGATGAAAGGCTCACGAGAAGATGCGAAAGCCGCATACTTCCTATTTGTGGAATCCAACACCTATGAACCTGGCTATCGCGAGGTGATAGAGATGATGGATCAGTCTAAGTTCAACGCAACGTTGAAAGTTGTGGTGCAACCTTCACTGCAGAATTACAATGACTGGAACTTTGAACCGGTGCTATATGGATACAATGCGAATCAGTTTGTCAAATTCTACTCGCCTCGTCAAGCGGAGGAAGCAGAACTTCCTAAAGTAGATCAATTTGTGAAGTTGATCGTAAACGGCTACCAACAAGGCAGGGAAGTAATCACTCGCAAAACAGATACTTTTTCCGATAGTGTGAAGACCGGTGAAAAGACGGTAGCCGGTAAGAAGGTTCCCATTTACACGAAAGTGAGTGCAACCATGACCACCTACACCAAGAAGATTACAGGCAAAGGCTCTATTAACCTGAACATCCAGGATGCTGAAAGTCGCGCGGACATTAGAAACATCGAGATAGTAGCAGACGAAACATGGTCAGACAATTGGGCTTCCTATTCAGGAGATGTGCGTGCCTTATCTGATAGCAACAAGAAACTCTGCGAGAAGCGCGAACCCAATATGAGTCGAAACTATTTGGAAGAGAGAACCAAGCGAGAACTCGACAACAAGCTGGCCAATGAGCTGAAATCCTTCTACAGCCGCTATTGAAATTGCCGTCACGCTGACATAAGCGCATTTCGCAAAACCATTTGCTTACTTCATCGGTTTTAAGGGTATGTTTTCAATCATTCTATCAACAATTCTGGCAATTATGACCTCTTCCCCATCTCCGCAGAAAGACAAGGCCGTGGTAACCTTTGGCGCTGGCTGCTTCTGGTGCACAGAAGCTGTTTTTCTCAACGTTAAGGGGGTGGAAAAGGTGGTTTCAGGCTATTCGGGAGGAAAGGTGAAGAATCCAAGCTACCGGGAGGTATGCACGGGCACCACGGGCCATGCCGAGGTAACTCAGATTACCTACGATCCATCTGTGGTTAGTTACGAAGAACTTTTAGAGGTATTTTGGAATACCCATGACCCCACTACGCTCAACCGACAGGGTGCCGATGTGGGTACCCAGTACCGATCGGTTGTGTTTTACAAGACTGATGAAGAGCGAAAAGTAGCAGAGGCTTATAAGAAGCAACTGGACGAATCAGGGATTTTCAAGAGTTCAATCGTTACCGAAATCAGCCCGCTCACCAACTTCTACCCTGCCGAGGACTACCACCAGAACTACTACGAGCTTAACCCTAACCAGGGTTACTGCCAGTATGTGATCAGGCCCAAGGTGGAGAAGTTCAGGAAGCAGTTTGCCGATAAACTAAAAAAATAACATTTATCTGAAAAAGTTGTAACCTAAATCTTAACCTGGCGTATTAGTATTCAAGAGCAGAGAAATTCTTCTCATAGGTTTAGGTTTAGGTACAAAGGACCCCTTCACGATTCACTTCGGAGGGGTTTTTTGCTTTTACGAGGTCAGCACTTTTCCACCATCTACTCTCCAACTCTCGTAGGTGGTAATAGTGTGATAGGTAGGCACCACCACCCATTGCTTCTGTTCAAAGACCAAGGGAATCACGATATCCTTTAGTTGAATCAATATCATATCATCCTTACAGGCATTCTTAAACTGCCTATCATTATTTAGCAATTCCTCCAGGAATCGATATCGGCTGATAAATTTCCGATCCTGCTCAAGGCGCTCCGGTGGCATGGGTCGGGCGGGAGAAATATTTATATGCCCACTTTCGACCCTCCTAAACCAATACCATTGGTTATCCCCCGGCTCAGACAAATTCGTACCGGAGAAGTCAGGCAGAGGTTTCCATCTGTTGTACCTTAAGTAAAAGGCAAGCCTGATTCTTTTCATCCATGACGCGGACAGGCCGCGATCACTCACTAATTTCATAGCGCCAGCTTCATCGGTCATCAACATTTCTTTTATCAAACGCATCTGACAATATCCGATACACCTCGTGGTCAGAGAGCGTGAGGGCCTTCCTGTAAAAAGATCTGACTACCGACTGTGGTGCCCCATAGGTCTCCAAAGCAATAGCTGCTAATGTCGCCTGTGCTGCTGTATTGACCTCGCACGGACTGACACGGGTAAATGCTTGCTCGTCACTATAGAAAATCCCGCTCCGGGTAGCGTTATGGGAATCTCCCGCCACAGTTAACATCACAAAGCCTTGTTCTCTGAATGAGTTGTTAATCTCCACAATATCGTTAAGCACTTCAAATCGTGAGTCTGATTGAGCTGTCGATGCGTAAAGCTCCTCGTCATACAAGTCGAGCACTTGCACATTGAACCGGTCGGATTCTTTGAACGGATGCCACATCACACAAATGGATTCGTTCCGTGTAAAGGTCCATCGTGCTGGTGGCCACACTAGTTCCAAGCTTTCAAAACCATGACTGACAGGTTTGTGCCTTGCAAAAGGTGATGCCCCCAGAATCTGCTCCAGGTCAGGAAAGGCAGGTTTTTCTTTGAATCCCTCCACCTGTATTCGCGGGAACACAAAGAGTGAGTCTCTGTGAACCTCAAAGACCTGATAATAATTTGTGATCAGCACCAACGACCCCCTTACGGTAATCGAATCTCCAGGATAAACCAGATTGAATCTCTCCAACTTAGTTTGTGCGACAAAACACCCATCTGCTTCCAACACCAGCCCAATGACCTGTGCTGTGGAGTTAAATCCCGCTATCAGGAAAAAATAAACTACCAGATATCGAAGGTGGTACACGTTTCAGAAAACGATGAAGTGAGTAAGATAATAACTACCAGTCAAAAAAGGAGATAGATGTCATCAAAGTACACTGTGCCCGTTGTATTGGGTAGGTATTGAAGAAAGACTGCAAGGCAGGCTATGTCTTCATCCACCTTTTCAAGTTTCACTTCGTATTTGGTCCAATCAAAGG
>JAGQYM010000003.1 GCA_020436085.1 Cyclobacteriaceae bacterium | reverse complement strand
CTCGCTGCCGCCTGTGGGCCCTCTACGTGCGTCATAGGTATAAACATTCCCCTGCTTAAACGCTGCAAATAGCTCGTATCGCTGCTCAGCAGTCTTCATTTCTTTAAGCGAATTGAATGATCCTACGCCAATCCAGTACTCTGCGTCAACTCCTTTTGCATATACTGATTCAAAATCCAGTTTGAGGAAGTCACTTGATGGATCATCTTGCCATAGATAGTGATAACCCGCATCCGCAAGCATTTTTGCTGCATAATTTTGCCCACCCGGCAGAAACCAGGCATCACCGTATAGGATTCCACTGATAGCAGTCGGTTTTGTGGTGTTGTTTTCTACAAGGGACCTTGCAGTGTAATACTCCTTTTCTATCTCATTAAAGATGGAATCAGCTCTCTCTTCCTTGCCGAGAAACACGGCCATAAATTTTATCCATTCCGCGCGACCTAGTGGGTGATCCTCAAGGTATTCTGCATTAATCACAACAGGAATTCCCAGATCAGATACGCGCGAAAGTTTAACCATATCGCCAGAAATCGAATAACCCATCACCAATTCGGGTTTCAATGAGTACAGTAGCTCCAGATTCATTTCACTGTCAATTCCCAGATCAACAACCAATCCCGAATCAATGCGTGCTCTGACTTTTTCAGAGCTGATCAGATCAGTTGTTGGAAATCCAACTAAAACCTTTTCAGCATTCAACTGATCAAGCAAGCCTACATGTGAAGTGGAGGTGCAGACCACCCTTTCAACAGGAGCTAGAATAACCTCGGTGTTATTGTCGTGATCGGGTACTTTGTCACCACGTTTCACTACAATGTATCTCAAGGAAACTGCTGATTGTGGATAAGGGTTAGTGACCTCAACTAATTTGTATCCATTTTCCTCGGTCACACTAAAACCTTTTGCATACTTCAAAGTATTTGAATGCTTTGAATCATTGTTTGGTGTATGCGTGCACGCCAACAAAAAGCATGAAATGGTCAGTAGGAGTTTATTCATTACCTGACAAGTATCGCAAAATAATTACTTTTATAGCTAACAGATAAGTGAAGAAGTCAGACCAAAAACCCAATAACGAGTTATCGCCTGAAGACTATTATTTCGAGAATGGTTTGATGGTGTTCACTGCCGCATACCACCTGAGGCGGGGATACTGCTGTGAAAGTGGTTGCCGTCATTGCCCGTATGGATTTAAAGAAAGGCGAAAACCTAAGAAGCCATAAGATTCAGAAAATCATTCACCACCAGGCGCGCAGCCGCGCCAGGGTGAATCTCTCCTGATTCTATCTTCTGCTCCATTTCTTTAATTTTTTGTTGGATGGACTTGTGGTTGAATATTTCGCTGCGTAGTAGATTGTTAATAGAAGAGTGAAACCAGGTTTTGTTTTGATCATCACGTTGACTTTCCAGAAAACCGTTCCTCAAAGTAAATGATCGAAAGTCTTCAATCATACTCCACGTCTCATCAATACCACGATGCTCTATTGCAGAGGAGATTAGGACTTTTGTAGTCCAACCCGATTCAGGAGGCTGAAATAAATGTAATGCGTGTTTGAAATCAGATTGAGCTTGGGTTGATCGTTTCAAATTATCGCCATCGGCTTTGGTGATTACAATTCCGTCCGCCATCTCCATGATTCCTTTTTTTATTCCTTGTAGCTCATCACCTGCCCCTCCGAGCATTAGCAGTAGAAAAAAGTCGACCATGTTTCTCACTTGAGATTCTGATTGGCCGACACCAACTGTTTCAACTATGATTACGTCAAACCCTGCCGCTTCGCAAAGTAGAATCGCTTCGCGTGTATAATTTGCCACACCACCAAGGGATTCTCCCGCAGAGGTCGGTCGAATGAAAGCATTATCATCTTTCGACAGATCATTCATGCGTGTTTTGTCTCCCAGTATGCTGCCTTTTGTTTTTTGACTGCTGGGATCAATAGCTAAAACAGCAAGTCGTTTCCCCAGTGCTGTAAGATGTTTGCCAAACGCTTCAATAAAAGTACTCTTGCCAACTCCTGGGATGCCTGTGATCCCAATTCTGATCGATTTACCTGTGTGTGGCAAGATCTCATCGACTAGTTGCTCTGCTAATTGACGATCAGAAGGAAGCTGACTTTCAACCAAAGTAATTGCACGGCTGAGTACTGTTCTGTCACGTGCCAATATCCCTTTTACAAAGGCGTCAAAGCTAAGTCTTGAGGTGGATTGAGGCGTATCACGAGTAGGACTTCCCATGGTTAATTTTTAAATTTACTGATTGCCCATAACGTTTAAATCGTTTCATGCGAAAATTCTTCATCGACTGTTTGCTGGCAACCGCGTTCGTCTTTGTGACGCTAGGGGGCATCGTTCAAATCACCGATTTAAAAGTCTTTAGTGCATTCGATCCCTTGGGTCAGGCACTTGGTGATATGGAGTTGACTGACATTGCTTTTTCTCAACTTCGTTCTGACCCCGCTATTGATACTAATATTGTGATTGTAAACATTGGCGCACTTCCTAGAGGCGGTGTTGCGGAGCAAATTCGGATTCTTAACAAATACAATCCAAAGGTGATCGGGATGGATAGCTTCTTTGACTGCCCACTGGGATTACGAGACACGATTAATTGCCCACCGCTGGCAGATGTGATGGGCAATGCAATGCTGGGCAATGCAATTGCAGAGACAAAAAATTTTGTGTTGGTGACCAGGGTAACACAAACTGATTCACTTTTCAACGCGCAGCTTACTACGGATGAAGAGATTTCGTTTGATTCTCTAGAGAGGACTGACGCTGATATTCGTGGAAATGCCTTTGAAGGGTATGCGAACTTACCAACTGATGCAGACAATCAGGAGTCATTCAAAACCTGTCGCACGTTTATTCCCCGATTGCCTGTCGCTGACGATACTCTGAATGCTTTTTCAATAGAGGTGGCAAGAATTTACGCACCGGAAAAGACAGAACGATTTTTGGCTAGAGGCAATGAAGAGGAAGTCATTAACTATAGAGGAAATATTGTTGATTTCTATGGTGCATCCTCTTTTTCAGGCCGATACTTCGCGCTTGATTGGTATCAAGTATTGAACGAAGAATTTTTGCCAACACTTATCACCGACAAGATTGTGATGATGGGCTACATGGGTGATGATTTTTCTGATACCTCATGGGATGATAAATTCTTCACACCGCTCAACAGGCAGTATGCAGGTAAGGCAAACCCGGATATGTATGGGCTTGTTGTTCATGCCAACATCGTATCTATGATACTTGCGGAGGACTATATTGAGGTGATGGCAAAATGGCAGGAGTGGACTATTGCCATTTTGGTCTGTTTCCTAAACGTGGCATTATTTTGGCTAATTCATCACCGCATTCCGGACTGGTTTGATGGGATTACGGTAATGCTCCAGTTATTGCAGATTATTTTATTGTCATTTTTGATGATTTACTTCTTTAACTGGTATGGATTTAAGCTGAACCTGACCATTACGCTGGCGGCCTTGGCTTTGGTGGGTACCTGTTTTGAGATATACGTGGGGGTAGTGGTAAAAACCTTTGAAGTAGTGCGGAATAGCCGGTGGTTTACCAAAAGGAGGGCAGAGGTATTAACGTCCGATTAATAGATATAATTACTAACTTAGCGTATAAAATAGTTTATAACATCATGAAAAACAGCAAGTTAATTCTAGTCTTAGGCTTTGTTTCAATGATTTCTGTGGCGTTTGGACAGGATTATGCTTTTAAGGTGCTGGCCAACAAAGGAACCAATGAGGTGAAAAGCGGTGATAGCTGGCAAGCCATCAAAACTGGAGCGAGCTTACAGTCAGTGGACGAGGTCAGACTATCTGAGAATGCTTATTTGGGATTGATCCACAAAAGTGGGAAGCCCCTTGAAGTGAAAGAAGCAGGACCACATAAGGTAGCCGATCTGGCAGCCAAAGTTCAAGGTGGGGGTAGTAGCGTATTGAACAAATACACCGACTTTATTCTAAGCAGCAACTCGGCCGAAGCAAAGAAGAACAGACTAAGTGCAACAGGAGCCGTTCACCGCGGATTGGAAGACATTAAAGTTTTCCTGCCGGAGAATCAGTACTCAGGTGTGTTTAGCCAGAAAGCAATTATCAACTGGAGCGCAGAGAAAGGAGGAGCTCCCTATGTAGTAACTTTCAAGAATATGTTTGACGATGAGTTGATGAAAGTTGAAACTCCTGAAAGTTCAGTAGAAGTGAACCTTGCTGATCCTAAGTTTGCAAATGAATCAGCTATCCTGATTGAAGTAAGGTCAAAGGCAGATCCTAAGGTGAAGTCTGAGCAGCACCTAATCAAGAAGTTGTCAGCAGCAGAGAAGGAGAAAGTGACTAAAGCGCTTGGAGAGATTCAAGGACAAGTGACGGAGGAAACAGCTTTGAATAAGTTTATCATGGCTGGGTTCTATGAGGAAAACAAGCTTTACATCGATGCGATCACGGCTTACGAGGAGGCTATTAAAATGGCTCCAGATGTAACTACTTACAAGGAGGCATACGATGAGTTTCTACTACGAAACAAGCTCAAAACTCAAGAGTAAGAAATAAGGCGAAAGCCAATATGAGACCCCATCCGGATTAGTTCGGGTGGGGTTTTCTTTTTGCCGAACACATAAATATTCGCACTTGTCTGGCTTGATTAATATCCTAATTTTGTGTTCCACCTAAGTCAACTACTATGAGCGTACTCGTCAACAAGGACTCCAGAATTATTGTACAGGGTTTCACCGGATCGGAAGGTACTTTCCATGCTGGTCAGATGATAGAGTACGGCACCAATGTGGTGGGAGGAGTAACACCCGGCAAGGGAGGTCAGGAGCACCTGGGAAGACCTGTGTTCAACACTGTAAAAGAAGCCGTTGACAAGACTGGCGCGGATGTTTCCATCATATTCGTACCACCTGCATTTGCTGCTGATTCTGTTTTGGAAGCTGCAGAAGCTGGTATCAAAGTAATTGTGGCTATTACGGAAGGTATTCCTGTGAAAGACATGATGAATGTAAAAAAGTATGTGAAGGAGAAGGGAGTCACTTTGGTTGGCCCAAATTGCCCGGGAGTGATTACCCCAGGCGAAGCTAAGGTGGGTATCATGCCAGGTTTTGTTTTCAAGAAAGGAAGAGTGGGCGTGGTATCAAAATCCGGAACACTTACTTACGAAGCTGCAGATCAAATTGTGAAGGCAGGATTAGGAATTTCTACTGCAATTGGGATCGGTGGAGATCCAATCATCGGGACACCGACCAAAGACGCTGTCGAAATGTTGATGAACGATCCCGAAACTGATGGCGTGGTGATGATAGGTGAGATTGGCGGAAATTATGAAGCGGTTGCCGCAAGATGGGTTCGCGACAGCGGAATCAAGAAGCCGGTAGTTGGATTCATCGCAGGACAGACTGCGCCTCCTGGTAGAAGGATGGGGCACGCAGGTGCGATCATCGGAGGTGCGGAGGATACTGCAGCAGCCAAAATGAAAATCATGAAAGAGTGTGGTATCCACGTGGTGGATTCACCGGCAATGATTGGCGAGACCATCGCCAAGGCATTGGGTAAATGAATTCTAGAGCAAGTCGTTCGCTAAGTTAGCTAGCTCAGACCTTTCCCCTTTTTCAAGTGTAATGTGAGCATACAGCTCGTGATCTTTCAATCTATCTATCAGGTTGGATAAGCCATTGCTTTGTGAATCGAGATAGGGTGTGTCGATCTGATAGATATCACCAGTGAAAATAATTTTGGTGTTTTCACCGGCTCTCGTAATAATCGTTTTTACCTCATGCGGTGTTAGGTTCTGCGCTTCGTCCACGATAAAGCAGATGTTCGAAAGACTTCTTCCTCGGATATAGGCTAGTGGCGTAATCACCAACTTCTCCAGATTGATCATTTCTGAAATCTTGCTATACTCTTTGTCACTCTCTCCGTATTGGTTCTGAATGAACTTGAGATTGTCCCACAGGGGTTCCATGTAAGGATTGATCTTTGACTTGATATCCCCTGGTAAAAAGCCAATATCCTTGTTGCTTAATGGTACTATAGGACGCGCGAGGTAGATCTGCTTGAATTCCCTTTTTTGCTCCAAAGCAGCTGCGAGTGCAATCAAAGTTTTCCCGGTACCGGCAACTCCTTGTATTGACACGAGCCTTATCTCCGGTTTCAGCACTGCGTGAATTGCAAACGCTTGTTCCGCGTTCCGAGGTTTAATACCATAGGCGTTTCTTTTTTCTACGTGCTCAATCATTCCATTAGCGGAATTGAAAAACGCCAGGACAGACTTCTTTCCACTCTTCAAAATGTAGTAGTGGTTTTTCATCGGCACGTCTTTACCCAGCACATCCTCCGGAGGACAGTACCCTTTGTCATACAGGAAATTGATCATATCCGGATCAACATCTTCCACTATCGTTTTGCCGGTGTAAAGCGAACTGATGTTTTGAACTTTGCCGGTTGTGTAGTCCTCGGCTTGCAATCCAAGTGCTTTCGCCTTCAGTCGAAGATTGACATCCTTGGAAACGAGAATAATTTTTTTGTCTTTTTGCTCCTTCTGAAGGAGGAGGGCAGAATTCAAAATGCGATGATCAGCTTTGTCTTCATTGAAGACCTTGTTAGCGTCAATGGTACCGTTGGACCCTGTGTCCATAAGCACTTTGAACTTCCCTTTGCCCTTGCCATTGAGGGGATTCCAGTTGTGGAGCATCTGCCCTTTGGCCAGCTTGTCAATCAGCCGGATAAATTCCCGTGCTTCGAAATTTTTGGTGTCGTTCCCTTTTTTGAAGTTGTCGAGTTCCTCTAATACCGTTATCGGAATTCCGATATCATGTTCATCAAAGTTGAGGATACTGTTGTGTTCGTAGATAATGACAGAGGTATCAAGGATAAAGATTTTGTTCTCTTTTTTGCTTTTTGCCATGCTAAAAAGTTAGATCCCAGCTAAAAAAATAGCGAAGACACGTCTCTTACAATGGTTTTAAAAAATGCCTTGTAAGTATGAAAACGTACCTTCGCAAATTCAAATCGTTAGCTAAAACTAATAAAAGGGGTTGATAAAAAGCAATGGCCTCTGGTTATTCTTTAGTGAATTAGTTCATCATGCCGCCCAGAGAGTTGTCATCATCTTCTTCATCTTCATCCACGTCATCAGCAGGCAGCGAGAACATACCGCTGAGTAGATCTTTGAATTGAAGCCCTTTTACGAGATTATTCTTACTCAACTGACTATATTCTGCAAGTCCATGAAGAGCAAACTCCATCAGCAGCAATTTGCTGGTAGCATCCTGTCCCTTGTGCAAGTCATTGATAAGTTCCTTTAGCCCAGGTACACTTTCCAATGATTTCTTATAGTCTGCATTTGTCATATCATGGAGGAGATCAAGCGTGTGACCTTCACCAAACCATTCTGTGATTTTTCGATAGGGACTCTTTTCTTTTTGCTTTCGGAATTTGTCGGGGTCGGGAAAGAAGCTAACAAATTGAGAGCGTATCGCTTTTCCAATGAGATTCTGGGCTACTATACCCGGACCTTCCTGCTCTCCTTCATAGACCAATTCTACCTTACCGGTGATGGATGGGATAACACCGATAAAATCCAGCAGTCTGATGTTAGTTTCTTTGTCACCGTTGATGATCGACCTTCTTTCGGCAGCTGCCACTAAGTTTTCATACGCGGAGATGGTGAGACGTGCGGAAACACCGCTCTTGGCATCAACGAATTCACTCTTTCTTGCTTCGATAGCAATTTGCTCTACAAGGTCTTTAATGATTTCAGTTGACGAAACCAGTGATCGTTGCTCCTCCTTGATACGTGCTTCCTGTTGTGTGATCTTCTTTCCAATCTCAATCGTTTTGGGATAGTGAGTAATGATTTGGCTGTCGATCCTATCCTTCAAAGGCGTAACGATACTTCCTCTGTTAGTATAGTCCTCTGGATTGGCAGTAAAGACAAACTGAATTTCTAACGGAAGCCTTAGCTTGAAGCCACGAATTTGAATATCACCTTCCTGCAGGATATTAAACAATGCAACCTGAATTCTGGCTTGTAGGTCTGGAAGTTCGTTGATGACAAATATGCAACGATGGCTTCGAGGAATAAGACCGAAATGAATCACGCGTTCGTCCGAGTAGGGTAACTTCAATGATGCAGCTTTAATGGGATCGACATCACCAATCAAATCGGCAATCGTCACATCTGGAGTTGCAAGTTTTTCGGTGTAGCGTTCATCTCGGTGCAACCACGTAATGGGTGTATCGTCACCAAGCTCATTAATTATATCGCGACCGTATCTTGAAATCGGATCAAAAGGATCATCATTCAATTCCGACCCATCGATAACTGGAATGTATTCATCCAGGAGTGAGGTCATCAATCTGGCGATACGAGTCTTTGCCTGACCGCGCAGACCCAAGAGGTTGATATCATGTCCAGCAAGAATTGCACGTTCGATATCAGGGATAACTGTTTCCTCGTATCCCCAAATTCCCTCAAACACATTTTTTCCTGACTTAAGCGCATCGATTAGATTATCGCGCAACTCATTCTTAATCGACTTCGTTTGATAACCCGACTTTTTGAGTTCGCCTAACGTTTTTATTTCTTTCTGAGCCATTAATATTCGTCTATAAATTTTTTCGTCTGTTCTTCCTAAAGTCTTCAAATACCAGGTTGCCTAACCCTTTCAGACTGCTGTAGTAAGCATTTCCATTGTTTGCTTTGGTAAACTCCCGCACGAAGGCTTTTAAATATGGATCGGTAGCAATCATAAATGTGGTCACTGGAATTTTAATTTTCCTCAGTTGACCGGCCAGGTTCAATGTCTGTTTTAGAATTTTTGGATCCAGCCCAAAGCTGTTCTTGTAGTAACGAATACCCTGCTTAATGCAAGTGGGCTTCCCGTCTGTGATCATGAAGATTTGCTTATTGGAATTCTTACGTCTCCGTAGAATATCCATGGCCAATTCCAGACCGGCTACTGTGTTGGTGTGGTAAGGACCAACTTCCAGATAGGGAAGATCTTTGATTTCTATTTGCCAGGCATCATTTCCGAAAACAAGGATGTCCAGCGTGTCTTTCGGATATTTTTTTGTGATTAACTCTGCCAATGCCATTGCTACTTTTTTTGCTGGCGTAATCCTATCTTCTCCATAAAGGATCATGGAGTGAGAGACATCAATCATCAGTACCGTTGAGGTCTGCGTTTTAAACTCACTTTCCATTACTTCAAGATCATCCTCTGTCATCAAGAAGTTGTCGAGGCCGTGGTTGATTTGAGCATTTTTAAGGGAATCGGTCACAGAGATTTGTTCCAACGTATCGCCAAATTCGTAGTCTCTCCTGTCGGTAGTAGGTTCATCCCCACGACCGCTGTGGTGTGTCTTGTGCTCTCCTCCCTTTGATTTTTTTAGTTTACCGAAGATTTCCTCCAGTGCGGATTTTCTCAAGCTCTGCTCAGTCTTGGCATTTAACTTAAAGTCCCCGTTTGGGCCATCTTCACTGATGTACCCTTTTTTCTTCAGGTCGTCAATAAAATCTCCCATGCCGTAGTTGTCGTTGGTCAGCCCATACTGACGATCCACCTCCGTTAACCACTGCAGAGCCTCACTTACATTTCCCGAGGTGATAAGTACCAATTGCATGAAAATCTTCAGCAATTTTTCAAAATCACTCTTATCGTTCTCGGGTGGTGGTGTGTACTTGGAAAATCTATAACCCAGCATTTAGGATGCTTATCATTATTACTTCAATTTAAACCAATATTTGGCGCTTTATGTTCTGCCTGGCATTTGTTTTGTTCTATTCTCGTCAAATCTGCCGGATGAAGGGACCCATGTAAGAATTGTGATATTTTGTGGCTACATCCGATTGATAGAGCTGATTAATTTTACAGGTCTATTTAACAATTTGAAAATGAAATCAATAGTTGTGCTTTTTATTGCAGTGGCCTGCTTGGCATTGGCCTCTTGCAGCAGTTACACCTGCCCAACCTACAGCAAGAACGTCTCAACAAAAACCTCATCCGAAAATAAAATCTGACGCACCTAATGCGTGGTCAAAGGCTCCTTAGCGACATTTGATTTGCCATTGTTCATGGTGCCGTAGATGTAGTCCCAAAGTGGAGAGGACACCCCGTATACTCCCACGCCCTCTTTGTAGTGGTGAATGCTATGGTTGATCCATAAGTACTTGAGAAAATTCTTTGGCGGTTGATATGCGTGAACCATATAGTGAATAGCGAGGTATAATGCATATCCTACCAGGAAGCCCGGTAAGAACGAGAACACCAGATCACCTAATACTAATCTGAAGAGAAATAGCAGAATAGTAGAAACGGTAATGCTCAATAACGGAGGCATTGCCAATCTTTCTTTGTCTTTGGGATACTCGTGGTGAACGCCATGCATGGTGTATTGCATCTTTGCTCTAAACTGAGTGTACGTCTCCATGTGAAACAGATAGCGGTGCACCAAATACTCAATCCAGGTGAATGCAAGCAAGCCAAGAATGAACATCACCACCGACAAGCCGAGGGAAAGGGAAGTGTGTGTTACATTCCAATAAAGAAGCCCTGACGAATAAGTAAAGAAAATAATAAGGGGAATCGAAATATGAGTTCGAGAGAGTCTTTCAAGTATCGGATTTGTAAATAGCTGTTTGCTTCCTTTGTTCTGCGGTTTTATCTCTCGTTTCATAGCTCACGGAATTCAACTTCAAGTAAATCAAGGTCCAAAAATTTCTATGTGCTAACTATAGACTTACATTCAGGGATGTTTTTTCCATCACCCGATGGTAATAATTTTCATATAGGGGTAATATTTTAGAAATATCAAATTCTTTTGCCCGCTTTAAGGCATTTGCCTTAAACGTTGGTAGATTATCCTTATCCAGCACATGCAGTGCATTTCTCGTCATCGCCTCTACGTCACCCACCGGGCTTAAAAAGCCGGTTACTCCGTTAATATTCAGTTCGGGTATACCACCAGCATTAGAAGAAATTACGGGCACTTCACATGCCATAGCTTCCAGTGCAGCCAGCCCAAAGCTTTCCTTCTCTGAAGGCATCAAAAATAAATCAGCTACAGACAATACTTCTTCGATGGCCTCTAATTTTCCCAAAAATCGAATGTCATCACAAATTCCCAATTCTCTGCACTGTGCCTCGGCTGCCGACCTTTCCGGTCCATCTCCTATCATCAAAAGCTTAGCCGGAACCTCGCTTCGAATGTTCTTAAAAATATGGATGACGTCACTGATTCGTTTTACTTTTCGGAAGTTGGAGATGTGAACAATTAACGCCTCATCATCTGGGCAAATTGCCTTTTTGAAATGGTCTTTCTTTTGCTTTTTGAATTTTTCAAGATCGATGAAGTTTGGAATCACTTCAATCTCTTTGGTGATATTGAAGAACTCATAGGTTTGATCTCTTAAGTCTTTTGATACCGCTGTTACACCATCGGATTCATTGATGCTAAAAGTTACAACGGGTTCATAGGAAGCATCCTTGCCTACTAAAGTAATGTCAGTTCCGTGAAGCGTAGTCACTACAGGTATTAGAATACCCTGGGTTTTTAAAATTTGCTTTGCCATATATGCAGCCGATGCGTGTGGTATCGCATAGTGTACATGAAGCAAGTCGAGTTTTTCGTTCTTTACCACGCTCACCATTTTGCTGGCAAGCGCCAATTCGTAAGGTGGGTACTCAAAAAGTGGATAAGTACGTATGTCAACCTCATGGTAAAAGAGATTTTCATTGAGGAAGTCAAGCCGGCTGGGTTGGGAGTAGGTGATAAAGTGAATTTCGTGGTTGTCCTGGGCTAGTGCCTTTCCGAGCTCTGTAGCTACCACTCCGCTACCTCCGAAGGTAGGGTAACATACTATCCCAATTTTGATTTTTTTGGCCATAACGTTATTTCACTTGTAAACCGCCTTTTTGGGGGATAAGTTTCGTTCCACGACCTATTTTCCACTTTTACAGTAGTCGAAAATAGACTGGTAGATGACGTCCTGTATTCTAGGACGAATATTTCCCGTTAATAGTTTAGTATTAAACATATCCGGGTATACTCTGTTCGATAAAAAAACGAAAACAAGGTTAAATTCGGGATCTACCCAAATCGCAGTTCCAGTGAATCCTGTGTGACCAAACGTTTTTGGACTCGCAAATAATGAAGTCGGTCCGTTCCAGTCACTCACGGTTGGTTTATCCCAACCCAGCCCACGTCTGCTGGTTTCATACTGCTTGTGTGTAAACAATGCTACAGTTTCTGGTTTGAGATACTGTTGTCCTCCATAGCTTCCTTGTTGCAGCCACATCTGCCCAAGTTTTGCAAGGTCATTGGCATTACTAAACAAGCCAGCATGACCCGCAATTCCCCCGTGCATGGCTGCGCCTTGATCATGCACATAGCCCACTAGTTTACTTTTTCTAAACTGCATGTCTACTTCTGTGGGAGCGATTTGAGTTTCCGGAAATCTTTGGAACGGAAGGAATCCTGTAGTGTAAGCACCAAGTGGTTCGTAAAAGTTTTGTTGTAAAAAATCTTCGATAGGTTGATTCAGAAGTTTTTCCGCAAGGTGTTGCATGATATAAAAACCCATATCACTATAAGTATATTCAAAAGGAGTTTTAGGTTTCTTTTCCTTGATGCGTGCACTGATAATCCAGTGCCAAAGGCTGTCCTTCATTGTGCTTGCAGAAAACAAATCTTTGGACACAGGGAAAGGAAAGCGCTCAGATTCCTCACGGTCATAATATTCAGGAAGAAGCGTTGAGTCTTTCATGGTTTGTTGCCAAAAAGGGAGATACGGCCATAAGCCAGCCTGGTGCGTAAGAATATCTTTAATGGTAAAGTCTTTTTTGTTTGAGTTTTTTAACTCAGGCAGATACACAGAAACCTTCTTATTGATGTCGATCAAATTGCGATCATACATGAACATCACTGTTTGCAGGGTAGCGGCCACTTTCGTAATTGAAGCAAGATCATAGATGGTTTCCTCAGAGGTTGAATCAATCTTGTCGTATGTTTTCCATCCGAAATTTTTATGATAAACAACCTGCCCATTCCTTGCGATCAGAATATTACAGCCGGGTGTAGCTCCTGAATCAATCGCTTGCCTTACAATGTTTTCAATTTTGCCAAGAGTGGTTTCGGACATTCCAACTTGTGCAGGGGTACCGTAGGAAAAACGATTGGTCACTGAATTTACATTTCCCAATCCACGATGCATCCAGTTGTTAATGGTTAGTGGCAGCGATCCCTCAGCTTTTCTACCTCCGAAAATCACTTGGGCTGCTACCGATGGAGTTGGAGAGACATCGGAATAGCACACCAGTGAACCTTCCGGTAAAGACAAGTCTCTTAAATCAAACGGGTTGCCAAACGAAACAACGATCACTTTTTTCGATGAGTTGATTTCGTTAATCCGGTTAGCAACTTCGGAGCGATTGATTCCTTTGAGATCAAACAGAGAGACTATGATTAAATCCTGGCTTTCTAGATCCTCTTTGTAAAAGGAAACTTGCTCGTCATTGACTGCTCTAAGATCTGTCACTGAGGTGTATTTGTTCAAGTAATCAACGAACTCATCAATATTTCCTGACCCAATTGCCACACTTGCAGTTTTCAGTCCTTCGAGATTACTGATGGGAATGATCTCGTCCAGGTTGTTTGTGATTGTAATTGAATTGCTAGCGACTTTATATTCGAGTGCCTTCGCCTCAGCCGAGTTTATCCTCGCAACTACATTGTCATTGCTTAGCGATTGATATCGACTCAGGCCTGCATCATATTTTGCAGCAAGAACTCTGCGCACGCTTTCATCAAGTTGAATCTGGAGGTTTTTATTCTTTTTTAAACTGCTAACGATTTTTTTAATGGCCCCTCCCAAGTTATGTGGATCAATTAACATGTCATTACCAATCTCAAACGCCAGTCGATCTGTCTCTCCTTTTGATTTTCCAGCTGCTTCCTGCAGTTGGGGAATGTTGGCAATTGTCAGTCCTGAAAAATGTAGTTGACTTTTTAGGATGTCGCTAACAAACAGCCGAGAAACCGATGCGGGCACTTGTTTGCGTTTGTCCAATACTGAAAAGTGAAGGTTGGAAGTCAAAAGCCCATCAACCCCTGAGTTGATCAATTTATAGTAAGGCGAAAAACTTGATGTGTCTAACTGAAGATTGACAAGATCGATTGAAGGGAGGGTTGCCTCCGAAGAGTTGATTGGAACTGGGGTTGAATGAACGGCACTTGCCAACAAACCCTGACTTTGAAATGCCTTAGAAAGCAGAGTTGCTTTTGCTGCAACGTCTCTTTTGTTATCGCCTAAATACAGATCCGGCCTCCCCGGCAGTAAGTCATGATCGGCATTCGGTGCGAGGTTCAAATGAATGCCAAGAATCTTTAGTTGCCTTGCAATTTCTTTTCCCGTTTCGAGTACAACCGAATCGTTTTTTATCGCACCCATAGCCAACGGAGGCGGCATTTGAATAACGCTGTCTAGTAGGCCACCGGCCCCTCTTTCAGCTGAAGCCATCACCAAAAGCGGCAGCCGAGAATTTTGCTGAAGGACCTTTATTAGATTGACGGTGCCGACTGGACCACCACCGGTTACCACCAATCCTCCGGGATGATGATCTGCGATTTCATCAAGCAAGTCAGCAATGTCATTTTCAGGGAAATAAGACGAAACGGGAATTACGAAAAGTTGCCCTACCTTTTCCTCAATGCTCAGAGTTTGAAAAATACTGTCGACCCATTGCTTTTTTTTATCCTGCGCATAGGTAGACGCAAACGACATCAACACCGCGAACACCAACAAAACTTTTCTACGCATACTGTCGTTAGGTTTTGTAATTGAAAGTCAGAAACTTCATTTTTGTAGGTCATGAAGATAGGGCTGGCAAGGCTCCCCTGCTGCACCGTAAGCATAAAATTACTGCAATAAGAGGAAATGGCCTCCTGACGATTGCCTCCGATTGACTTCGCAAAAAGATTGCTGAAGCCGAAACTATTTCGGGGAAGTGAGCGACTAACTCAATAACTGATAAGGATGAAATTTTTCTCCCTATTTACAAAAACACCAACACACCAGCGGTTCAACTATACGCCTCGCTATTATGATCCAAAAAAGGAGGAGATGGCGGAACGTGAAGCAAGAATAAGAAGGGAAATAAAGTTGGAGAAAGACAAAGAGGCCGAAATTGGGGACTACAGATCACGTATCACTGGATCTTTTCAAGCAGCAAGAAAGAGATCAAAAAAGACCGGAGATACTCTTAATTCATCTTTGTTAAGGTTGGGTATCCTCCTTTTTCTTGTGCTGTTTATTATTGCCTACATTCAATGGGGGCAAATCGCTTTGTATGGATTTATCCTTTTTGTTCCATTTTATTTTTATCTGAAATTCAAAAAGCGATAGTAGTCCGGAATCGATGGCTGACATAATTCAACTTTTACCTGATTCAATTGCAAATCAAATTGCTGCTGGTGAAGTCGTGCAACGACCGGCAAGCGTGGTGAAAGAGTTAATGGAAAATGCCATTGACGCAGGTGCAAGAGATATTAAAGTAATCGTCAAAGAAGCGGGCAAGACGCTGGTGCAGGTGATTGATGATGGATCGGGAATGAGTGAGACTGATGCACGACTGAGTTTCGAACGACATGCGACCTCTAAAATTAAAAAAGCAGAAGACCTCTTTACTTTACGTACCATGGGTTTCAGGGGTGAGGCATTAGCTTCGATTGCTGCTGTCGCTCAGGTAGAGATGAAGACGCGATTGGAGGCAAGAGAACTGGGTACTTTGTTGATTGTGGAAGCCTCTGATGTGAAAAAGCAAGAGCATGCTGCACTGGAGCGAGGCACAAGCATTAGCGTAAAGAATCTATTTTATAATATTCCGGCCAGGAGAAATTTCCTAAAATCAAACCCGGTCGAGATGAAACATATTCTGGATGAGTTTCAAAGGCTGGCACTGGCGCATCCTGACCTGACCATGAGTATCATTCAAAATGATCAAGTGGTGTTTGATGTACAGCCAGGAAAACTAAGTCAACGCATCGTAGCCCTGTTTGGGAAATCGTATCAGCAACAACTTGCTACTTGTCAAGAGGAGACTGACCTGGTGAGCGTCAGTGGCTATGTGGGTAGGCCTGAGTCGGCACGGAAGACCCGAGGTGAGCAATTTTTGTTTGTCAACAATCGCTTCATAAAAAGCAACTACCTCAATCACGCAGTCACTACTGCATTCGAAGGGCTTTTACCGGAGGGTACATTTCCATTTTATGTTTTGTTCATCACTATTGACCCGAAGCATATTGATGTAAATGTTCACCCAACCAAGACCGAGATTAAGTTTGATGATGAGCGCGCGGTTTATGCTGTTGTTCGTGCCAGCGTTCGTCAGGCGTTGGGAGCTCACAATCTTTCTCCCGCTATAGACTTCTCTTCTGATGTCAATGTGATTTCAAAACTGAGTGCAGGAGAAAGGAAAGTCCAGGAGACTTATTATGAGGAGCAGTTTGGCAACTCGCTGGGCAAATCAAATCTGGCAAATTGGGAGAAGCTCTTTGATCAAAGCTCGCTCGCAGGTAGTCGAACGGATGAGACACAAAGAGCAGCAATTCGCTTTGAAAGTTCACTCAATCAACAATCGCTTGAAGCGCCTGTTGAAGAACGTCTCGTATTTCAGCTTCATAACAGATACCTGGTACGAGGTGTTAAGAATGGTTTGATGATTATGGATCAACAGGCTGTTCATGAGAGAGTACTGTATGAAAAATTCCTTTTGAATATGAAGGGGTCGACTGGCAATAGTCAGCAGAGCCTCTTCCCGCAGACATTGGAGCTTAGCCCAGCTGACTTTGCGCTGGTGATGGAAATCGAAAATGAAGTTAAAGCTTTGGGTTTCCGTTTTGAGGTATTTGGAAAAAATGCTCTGCTGGTTTCCGGGATCCCGGCAGGTATTACCTTGGGCGAGAAGGAATTGTTCGAAGGACTGATTGAGCAGTTCAAACATAACCAGTCCCATTTAGCTGTTCCATTAAAAGAGAATTTGGCTCGATCTCTTGCCAAAAGAGCATCGATTAAGTCAGGCCAAAAGTTAAAGAAGGAAGAGATGGAAGCCTTGGTGGAAGGTCTATTTGCCTGCAATAACCCCAACTTTTCTCCAGAAGGTACTCCAACCTTTTTTATTTTTGATACTTCTAAAATTGAAGGTTGCTTTAATAGATAAATTTGGCGCATGTTTAGACTTACTCCTCTAGTTCGCAACCTCATCATCATCAATGTTGTTGTTTTCCTGTTGCAGCAGTTTTTGGGTATCACACCTTACGTGTCGCTTTGGCCAATAGGGTCGAGAGCGTTCGCACCATATCAATTTTTCACGTACATGTTTGCTCATGGTGGATTCGGTCACATCTTCTTTAACATGTTTGCGCTGGCTTCCTTTGCTCCAATTTTGGAGAGCTACTGGGGAGAAAAGAAGTTTTTGATCTTTTATTTGGCGACAGGGATTGGTGCAGCGGTTATCTATGCGCTCGTCAACTATTTTCTGTTTCCAGGCAATGGTGGCATTATGCTGGGTGCATCCGGAGCACTCTATGGAATATTGATGGCGTTTGGAATGATTTTTCCAAATCTGGAAATTATGTTATTGTTTCCGCCTATTCCGATCAAGGCAAAATACATGGTATTTTTGATAGGGTTTATTACCTATGCCATGGATAGCAGTGGCTCGGTGGCGCACTTGGCGCACTTTGGTGGAGCATTTGTGGCTTTTTTAATCATTACCGCCTGGCGAAGTCAGGGGTCTTGATTTAGAATAATAAGAAATCTGAAAAGGGAACATCGTGTTTGACGAATTCAAGTCGGTATTTCAAAGACCCAACAATGCACACGTTCAGTTGATCGTGATCAATGTTGCTGTGTTCCTTGCGATGGGAGTGATTTATGTTTTCAGTACCGTTGGAGGTGCGGAATGGATATACTCGATTGTCAGCAATCAGTTTACGATACCTCCGAAATTTGCTGATTTTCTTTTAAGGCCGTGGACAATTATCACTTACGCGTTCTCGCATAGCCTTACCGATATTTTTCATATCCTTTTTAACATGCTGATCTTCTATTGGTTTGGAAGATTGTTTATTGAGTATCTCGGTAATGATAAGTTGGTTTCACTATACGTATTAGGTGCAGTTGCGGGTGGAATAATTTACCTTCTTGTTTATAACACCATACCCTACTTTATCGAGCGGTCTGGATTTTCAGGTATGGTCGGAGCTTCCGCTGCGGTGTATGCCATTGTAACTGGCGCGGCAGTCTTACTGCCGAATTACACTTTTTACTTGTTGTTCCTCGGGCCAGTTCGCATCAAATACATAGCTGGCTTCTATATCATTTTGTCATTTCTCGGTTCAGTTGGATCGAATGCAGGAGGAAACATCGCGCATCTGGGTGGTGCGTTGATGGGTTTCATTTATATCAAGCAATTGCAAGTAGGAGTAGACTGGGGTTCGTGGGTTACTGCAACACTTGAATGGATCAAAGGTCTATTCAAACCACGGTCACATGTGAAAGTGTCTTATCGAAAGGAGGAACCGAAAAAAACAAAAACGCGCACAAGTTCGGGTCCAAAGAAAGCCAGTCAAGAAGAGATCGATGCTATCCTCGACAAAATCTCTGAGCGTGGCTATGAAAGTCTGACCTCGGACGAGAAAGAAAAACTTTTTAACGCCAGCAAGAAATAAGACTAACTGATCAGTCTTGCGATACCGAAGGCTGCTCCTGCCGCTACAATTCCAACAATCGTTACGCGCAATGCACCTTTAAATAAAGGCTGCCCAGTGAATCTGCTTTTCACCAATCCAAAAATTACTAGAGAAATCACCGTGACTACAGATGACCAAATCAATCCTTGGATAGTCGTGTCCGAAAAAAAGTATGTGCTGAGTGGAATCAATCCTCCCACCACATAACTCAGACCAATTACCAAGGCACTTTGGTGAGCGCGGTTCTTATCTGGTTTCTCTAATCCCAATTCAAAACGCATCATAAAGTCAACCCACTTTTTGGGATGCTTCGCCATCTCTCGGGCGATTTTCTCTTGCGTCTCCTCATCCAATCCATACTCAGCAAAAATCTCCTTTGTCTCTTTGATCTCTACCTCGTGAAGATTTTTGATTTCATCGTACTCTCGCTTCTCCTCTGTTTCGTAATGTTCTATTTCAGTTTGGCCCGCCAGGTATCCGCCCAGACCCATCGCAATTGACCCGGCAGCGATTTCAGCCAATCCAGCCGTGATCACAATAGCGGTGGAGTCCACAGCGCCACTTAGTCCAGCTGCAAGAGCAAAGGGAACAGTAAGGCCATCGCTCATGCCGATGACAAAGTCGCGAACGATTTCAGATGATTGAAAGTGTTTTTCTTCTGGATTCATAGTCGAATCTATGAATCCCAATGATGTGTATCAAGATTTGTTCGCCAGTTGGCCGCAGGCCGCGTCAATATCTTTGCCTCGGCTCTTACGAATTCGAGTGGTGATGCCATTGCTTTCGAGAAGTTCTTGGTACATCCGCAAGCTTTCATCGCTGGCTTGCTTGAAGCCATCTTCCTCAATGGTGTTGTATTCGATCAGGTTGACCTTTGAAGGTACATGCTTGCAGAACTTAAGAAGAGCCTGAGCATGTTCGAGGTCATCATTCACACCTTTCCAAACCACATACTCGTAAGTCACCTTCTTCTTTCTCTTAGCGTACCAATACTTGATCGCATCGGCTAGCTCATCAAGATTATTAGTATCATTGATAGGCATGATCGATGATCGTGTTTTGTCAATGGCAGCGTGCAATGAAACTGCGAGGTTGAACTTCACCTCATCATCAGCCATTTTCTTTATCATCTTGGCTACGCCAACCGTAGATACTGTAAGCCGTTTCGCAGCCATATTCAATCCTTTGGGAGACGTAATCTTATCGATGGCTGTGATGACGTTGTTGTAATTGAGCAAGGGTTCACCCATACCCATGAATACGATGTTGGTCAATGGCCTCCCAAAAAAAAGTTCGCTCTGTTCTTTAATGGCTGCCACCTGATCATAGATTTCGTCTGCGTTAAGATTACGCATTCTTTTGAGTCGGGCTGTAGCGCAAAACTTGCAGTCGAGGCTGCAGCCTACCTGCGATGATACACACGCGGTAATTCTCTTTTCCGTAGGAATAAGAACGGACTCAACAATCAAACCATCATGAAGCATCACGGCATTTTTGATTGTACCATCTTCGCTTCGCTGCATTTTGTCCACGCGAATGTGATTGATAATAAAATGCTGCTTCAACATCTCTCGGGTCGACAATGAAATGTTGGTCATTTGGTCAAAATCCTTGCAAGACTTTTGCCATAGCCACTCATAAACCTGTTGTGCTCGGAAAGGCTTGTCACCCTGTTCTACAAAAAAGGTTTTGAGCTCATCAAGTTTGAGCTTTCGTATATCTCGTTTGGTGCCTACGGCTTCGGTCATCTTATTTTACTCTCGTAAATGTGCGCTCCTCGCATTCCTTTCCCACTCGGTGAAACCGCAGGGTGATAGAAGATAGTTCATCAATTACGAACCGCTCTTTAATGATGCCGGATTTTTTGTCGAGAAATTGCAGTTCGTCACCCGACAGCTGGTAGCGGAAGGCCTCAAGGTCACCGCTCCTTCTTTTGCCAGTTTTAAAAATCCCTTCCTCGCCTTTTCCCTTAGGATCGAATTTTATGATTTTGGCAACCGCGCTGCTGGATGATCCGAAACTCTGAAGCAGCTCTTTTTCTGTATCACTTTCTTCGAATTGTGAAGCCAGGCATGACTTCTCCTCGGTCATTTGCCAGGTGCCTACAATACTCTGCGCTTGTCCCACTCCCAGGAAAGCTGTCATTAAAACTGCCAATACCGTTTTCATAAGGATGTATTTAGCTTTGGATTACAAATTTACATTAAATGTTTCTTGAACTGATTGAAAGGAAATCGCAAAAAGCCGGCCAGAAAAACCTCGATTCCTAACACCCGATTGGCAAAATTTCTTCTTCCAGCGGTTTTTTGAATTTTGGGATAAATAACGACTTTCGGCTTTCAAAATTTTGACATGGAAAAGAAGAACGCCATCATCATCACCGCAGGATACCTTGACTCAAGTAACGGAAAAACAGCCCACGGTTTAATACGAGGAACAGAACGATTTTCAATAGTTGGAGTAATCGATAACAAAAGTGCAGGAAAGGACGCGGGAGAAGTTCTGGATGGCAAGAAAAGGAACATTCCTATCTATGCCTCTATCGCTGAGTTTGCGAAAGGCGGAGCTGATAAAGCCGAGTACTGTATCATCGGTGTTGCTACAAAAGGAGGTGTAATACCTGAATCACTTCGGGCTATGTTGAAAGAGGCACTAGATCATGGATATGGATTGATCAATGGACTTCATGAATATGTTTCTGACATTCCTGAGCTTGCCGATTTGGCGAGGGCAAAGGGATTGGAAATTGTAGATGTGCGCAAACCAAAGAAATTCAAAGACCTTCACTTCTGGTCTGGTAAAATTAAAACTGTCACCTGCCCTAAAGTGGCCGTGCTTGGTACCGACTGCGCATTGGGCAAAAGAACAACCACGAGGTTTTTAGTTCAGGCCATGCGCGAGGCTGGATTCAAAGCTGAAATGATTTATACAGGCCAAACCGGGTGGATGCAAGGCGCTAAATATGGAATGGTGTTTGACTCCACGCTCAACGATTTTATCTCAGGCGAGATGGAGCACGCCATTGTCAGTTGCTGGGAAAATGAAAGACCCGATATCATTTTCATCGAAGGGCAATCGTCATTGAGAAACCCAAGCGGCCCTGCTGGCGCGGAATGGATCGTGTCAGCGGATGCTACATCTGTAGTGTTACAACACAACCCGGCAAGAAAACAATACAAGGACATGGAGTTTTACCCCGCCTACATTGCTGATCCAAAAGATGAAATTGCATTATTAAAGATGTACGGTGCCAACACAGTAGCCCTTACGATTAATACTGCGAAGATGAGTCAGGAAGATGCAAGGAAGTATGCGGAACAGTACAATAAGGAACTTGGTATTCCCGCGATTCTTCCATTGGAAGACGGAGTGAATAGCCTCGTACCTCTCTTTAAAAAGATGATTGAAGAATCGAAGAAATAATTTTTGAACTAGACCAACTACCCCGATGACCCGAATCAAAGACATTAAAATTTGGAGAGAAGATCTTGACAACACCAAGCCATACACGATTGCTTATAAAACGACCGATAAGGTGGAAAGTGGTTTTGTGGAGATCATACTCGAGAATGGAACAACCGGGATCGGAGCAGGTAATCCCAGCGACTATGTGACAGGCGAAACACTGGACGCGTGCATGAGTGCGCTGGCCGAACAAAATATCCAGTTTCTGATCGGTCGCGATGTGCGCGAGATCAACCAACTGACCTTCGAAGTTTGGAAGAAGTTGCCAAAGAATCCCGCGGCAAGAGCTGCACTTGACATTGCTTTGTACGATGCGTTTACCAAACACTTGGGGATTCCTCTGGTAAAATATCTCGGTCAAAAAATTGAGTCACTACCCACTTCCAACACGATTGGAATCATGGGTGTGGAGGAAACGCTTAAGGAGGCCGAAGACTACGGCAAGCGTGGATTCTCTGTATTGAAAGTGAAGCTGGGAATCAACCTGGAGGAAGACATCGAAAGGATGGTTAAGCTGAGAGAAAAATTTGGTAGTAAGTTTACAATCCGCATTGATGCCAATCAGGGGTACGACACCGCCAAGACAATTGAGTTCTACAATAAGACCAAGCACCTCAATATTGAATTAATTGAGCAGCCGCTGAAAGCAAAGGCTGTAGATGAGATGAAACAATTGCCTGAAGAAATCAGAAAAGTTGTGGCTGCAGATGAGTCTCTTATTTCACCGAAAGATGCCATTGAATTGCTTAAGCCACCAAAGGCAGCCGGTATCTACAATATAAAATTGATGAAATGTGGCGGTGTGAGTCAGGCTTTAAAGATCGCTGACATAGCAGCTCTTGATGGAATAGATTTATTCTGGGGTTGTAATGAAGAAAGCATCGTAAGTATTACGGCAGCATTACACGCCTCGTTTGCCTGCGCTAACACCAAATATATCGACCTTGACGGAAGCCTTGACCTTGGACGAGACGTTGTGAAAGGTGGGTTTATCCTTAAAGATGGTGTGATGTATTGCAGCGATAAGCCCGGCCTTGGGGTGGAAAGAATCTAGGCCTCTAGCAGGTTTAGTACTTCCTCAAGTGTTTTGCAGTCTCGGGATTGATGGGGTGTGACTAGCGTCCATCCTGGTTTTCCGTCTTTTACAAGCAACGTATTTTCCGAAGACTCCTGAATCTTGTATCCGTTTCTTGCCAACGCATTTCTTGTCCAAAGGTAGGTCGGGCCTTCGCCTGTTATTTGGATTGTCTTGTCACGAAAAGGCTTGTGTTCAATTTTACCGGTCTTAAGGTCGAAGCCCTTGAATTGAAACACCTGATCAAATGTGCCATCGAGTACAAGGTCCTCTGGTATTCCTATTTTGATCGACTGGTTTGACGCCAGCCAAATGAGATCTGCAGTTTGTAGCGCGAGATCAAGTTCGTGAGTGGAGACCAGGATAGTTTTGTTGTTTTCCTTTGCCAATCTCCTGAGCAGGTTCATGATCTCCACTCTATTATTAAGGTCGAGGTGCGCGGTTGGTTCGTCAAGTAGCATCACAGGTGTATCCTGTGCCAGTGCTCGCGCGATCATTACCATCTGTACCTGACCATCACTTAATTCGTGGACTGGCCTTCCCAACAGGTACTCGATTTGCACATTGCTAATAGCTTCTTTCACTTTTTCTCGATCGGATTCACTGAGAGTGATCGTCCAGTTGAGATACGGATACCGGCCAAATGTCAACAGGTCTTCAACGGTCATCGCCCCCGCATTAATTTTGTCAGTGAGTACTACGGCAATGTTTTTACTCCCGAGCCCTTCAATCGTTCCTGATAATGGTTGTTGAATTCCGGCCAACGTCCTTATCAAAGTACTTTTCCCGATGCCATTAGGACCCATGAAACAGACCAGCTTACCTTGAGGAAGGTGAAGGTTCATATCCGTAAACAGAACCTTGTCTGGAGGATATCCGATAGTGAGGTTGGCGGTCGATAAAGTTTTGGTGTCTTCCATCACATCCGGATTCCTCTGCTTTTTAAAACAACCCAAATAACCACCGGTGCCCCGATGATGGAAGTAATCGCATTAAGGGGCAATATTTTTGAAGAGCCAGGAAGCTGGGTCAAGATATCGCAGAGTAGCATTAAAGATGCGCCCCCAATCATTACCATGGGCAACAAAATCTTATGGTTTGTAGTAGGCACTAGTAGTCTTACAAGATGCGGTACTGCCAAACCCACGAAAGCGATGGGCCCACAAAAAGCGGTTACACCTCCCACTAGAATACTGCTAACTAACACCATCGTTATCCTCGCTTTTTTCAGGTTTATGCCCAGGCTAATCGCATAGTTATCTCCCAGTAGCCAGGTGTTCAGGGTCTTCGTTAATGATATGGATATGATGATTCCCACCACCAAAATGATGGTGATTACCAACACCTCATTCCAATTGGTTCCCCCGATGCTTCCCAATGTCCACATCACGAAGGCCTGCAGATCCTGGGCGGTACTTAGGTATTGCAATACGCTAACCAGCGATCCTGAAGCTGCCGCTACCATCAGTCCGACAATCAAAAGGGAAGTATTGTCCTTAATCTTTTTGGCGGCACCTAGAATCAAGAGGAAGATCAACCCACTTCCCACTGAAGCGGCTATTGCCAGGCTCCAGGCACTGAATCCTGGGAGGTAGTCAGATCCACTGGTGCCAAGGAGCAGCACGAAGGCCACCGCCAGGCTGGCACCCGAGCTAAGTCCCAGCACGTCAGGTCCGGCAAGGGGATTGCGGAAAAGGGTCTGCATAAGCAGTCCGGCAATGGCAAGGGCTGCACCAGTGGTCAAACCCGTCAGGGCTTTGGGAAGCCTAAGTTTCCACAGAATGCTGGAAAACATCTCCGGAGCGTTATCAGGAGTAAACAGGGACTTTGCCAGGTCAGAGAGCGGGATGTAGACACTTCCTGTAGATATGTTGATCAAAAACAGAATGCAAAGCAGTCCCAGGAGGAAAAGTAGCTTAAGGGACATGTTCTTAGGCTCCATCATTCAGGCAAATTTCAAGCATTTCCAGGCTTGCTTGAAGAGGGCTTTCAACAGAGCCAAAAAGAAGTACAAAATCATCGGCAGTTTGGGCTTGATCGGGTGGTCAAATTACGGCTTAAAAAGTGTAAAAAAGGCCGATTTTGGTCCGTTACCAAAATTTTGAAACCCCCATTTGGTAACTACTTTATAGTTCATATCTTTGCAGTCCTTTTTGCGTGGAGAAACCCGCAAAACGAGTCAGAAACAGACAAAATAGGTTTTAACAATGCCTGGAATAATTGGAAAAAAGGTCGGTATGACCAATGTATATGGTCAGGACGGCCAGAACATAGCGGTGACCGTGATTGAGGCGGGTCCCTGTGTTGTAACGCAGGTGAAGAACGTGGAATCGGATGGTTACAGGGCGGTGCAGTTGGCTTATGGCGAGCGCAAAGAGAAGCACTCTACCAAGGCTATGATCGGGCATTTCAAGAAGGCAAATACCACACCCAAACGTTTCACGGCTGAGTTCAGAGATTTCAGAGCTGAATTCGATGGCATGATTGAGCTGGGTAAGGAAATAAAAGTGCAGGACATCTTTAACGAGGGAGACTGGTTGGATGCGATCGGAACATCAAAGGGTCGCGGATTTCAGGGTGTTGTGAAGAGACATGGTTTCTCCGGAGTAGGTGGACAGACCCACGGTCAGCACAACAGGCTTAGAGCTCCCGGTTCAATGGGTAATGCCTCTTTTGCTTCGCGCGTAATCAAAGGGAAGAAGCTTGCCGGACAGACAGGTGGCGAGCGCGTGAAAGTGTTGAACCTGAGAGTGGTGAAAATTATGCCTGAGCAGAACTTGATCCTTGTAAGTGGACCGGTTCCAGGCGCGAAGAACTCAACTATTATACTTGAAAAGTAATGGACGTAGCTGTTGTAAAATATAGCGGTGAAGACACCGGCCGCAAGGTGAGCCTCTCTTCCGATGTATTCGGAATTGAGCCCAACGACCATGCAATCTATTTGGATGTGAAAAGCATTCTGGCCAACCAGCGTCAGGGCACCAGCAAGTCCAAAGAGCGTGCTGAGATCAAAGGATCAAGCAAGAAGCTGAAGAAGCAAAAAGGAACGGGTGGAGCTCGTGCGGGTAATATTAAGAACCCTTTGTTCCGTGGTGGTGGACGAGTGTTTGGTCCTACGCCTAGAGACTACTCTTTCAAGCTTAACAAGAAGGTTAAAGATCTGGCACGTAAGTCAGCCCTGGCTTATAAGGCGAAAGACAACTCTATCTCGGTATTGGAAGATTTCGACTTCGAAGCACCAAAGACAAAACAATACCTGGCACTTCTTAACGCACTTTCAGTGCAAGACAAAAAAACACTTTTGGTGTTGGCTGAGAACAAGCAAAACGTAGTTCTTTCCGGCCGCAACGTTCAGAGGACCAAAGTGATCACAGCAGAGCAAATCAACACTTACGATGTAATGAATGCCGACAAGGTAATCCTCATCGAAAGCTGCATCGAAAAAATTAGCCAACTTTTAAATAAGCAGTAATCCCATGAGCATTCTAAAACGACCCCTGGTTACTGAAAAAATATCTGCCCTTAACGAAAAGGGTAAATACGGCTTCATCGTGGATGGCGATGCCAACAAGGTGGAGATCAAAAATGCCGTGGAGAAAACCTATGGTGTGAATGTGGAGAAAGTGAACACCATGAATGTAATGGGTAAGTTCAAAACCCGCTACACCAAAGCGGGTGTGGTATCAGGCCGCAAGCCTAACTACAAGAAGGCCATCGTAACTGTGGCTGAAGGCGAAGTAATTGATTTTTATAGCAACGTGTAATAACGAATAGCGATGGCGATTAAGAAACTTAAACCAATGACAGCAGGAACGCGACACCGTGTTGCACCTAGCTTTGATGATATCACGGAGAGCCGTCCGGAAAAATCATTGGTTACTACTCTGAAGAAAACAGGTGGAAGAAATAGCGGTGGCCGCCTTACTATGCGTTACATCGGTGGAGGTCACAAGCAAAAACTTCGTGAGATCGACTTCAAAAGAAACAAGTTTGATGTCCCTGCGACTGTAAAATCTATCGAGTACGATCCAACTCGTACCGCGCGTGTAGCCAAATTATATTATGCCGATGGATTCAAGACTTACATTTTGGCTCCGCAAGGACTGAAAGTAGGCCAAACCATCGTGTCAGGAGAGTCAGTAGCACCAGAGGTTGGCAATGCGCTGCCTCTTGGAAAAATTCCTTTGGGTACTATCGTTCACAATGTGGAGATCAAACCCGGTAAAGGAGCATCTATTGCTCGCAGCGCAGGAGTGTTTGTGCAGTTGGTAGCGCGCGAAGGTGCTTATGCTACTTTGAAGATGCCTAGCGGTGAGATGAGAAACGTGCTGGTGAAATGTATGGCAACCGTGGGTGCAGTGTCAAACCCTGACCATATGAACGAGAGTCAGGGTAAGGCAGGACGTAACCGCTGGCGAGGCGTAAGACCTCGCACCCGTGGTGTAGCGATGAACCCTGTTGATCACCCGATGGGTGGTGGTGAAGGTAGGGCTTCTGGAGGTCATCCTAGATCTAGAAAGGGATTGATCGCTAAAGGCAAGAAGACACGTCACCCTAAGAAGTATTCAGATAATCTAATCATTGTAAGGAGGAAAAAATAATGGGAAGATCGATTAAAAAAGGTCCTTACCTGGACGCCAGACTACAGAAAAAAGTACAGGCGATGGAAACATCCGGTAAGAAGTCTGTGATCAAGACATGGTCTCGCAGATCAACCATCACACCAGAGTTGATTGGTCACACCCTGGCGGTACATAACGGAAATAAGTTTATTCCTGTGTATGTAACTGAAAACATGGTAGGCCATAAGCTGGGTGAATTCTCTCCTACAAGAGTATTTAAAGGACATTCAGGAAATAGAAAAGATGCTGCATAAGCAGCAATAGAGATCTGTTATGGAAGAGACAGTTAAAAAGACAAAAAGATCGGTCGCAAAGAGAGCCAAGTTGGAGGCGATCAAAGAAGCTGCCAAGTCGGGACCGGCTACAGCTTACTTGAAAGACGTACCAACCTCTCCAAGGAAAATGAGGCTGGTGGCGGATATGATCAGAGGTCAGCGCGTAAGCAAAGCGTTAAGCCTTTTGAAATATGAGTCAAAGTATCCTGCAGCTCGTTTGGAGAAATTGTTGTTGTCTGCTGTTAGCAACTGGGAGATCAAGAATAGCGACAAGAAGTTGGAAGAAGCAGATCTGTTCATCAAAGAAATTTTTGTGGATGGCGGTAGAATCTTGAAAAGATTGAGACCAGCTCCTCAGGGAAGGGCTCACCGTATCCGTAAAAGATCAAACCATGTTACGCTTGTAGTGGACAGCATGGCGCCTCAAGCTGAAAAGGCTTCAGGAAAGAAAGAGAAGGCAACTGAAAAAGAAACGAAGGAATAATGGGACAAAAAGTTAACCCGGTAGGACTAAGACTTGGAATTATCCGCGGATGGGATTCTAGCTGGTTTGGAGGAAACACGTTTTCTGACAAGCTGGTAGAGGACCAGAAAATCCGCAAGTATGTGAATGCCCGTATTCCTAAAGGAGGTATCTCCAAAGTGGTGATCGAGCGCACGTTGAAGCGCATCACACTTACCATCCATACAGCTCGCCCAGGTGTTGTGATTGGAAAAGGCGGTACCGAAGTTGACAAGATCAAGGAAGAATTGAAAAAGTTGACGAACAAAGATGTTCAGATCAACATTTTTGAAATAAAGCGTCCTGAACTGGATGCGAAGCTGGTTGGAGAATCTATTGCTCAGCAATTGGAAGCCAGGATTGCTTTCCGTAGAGCGATGAAGCAGGCGATTGCCTCAGCGATGCGTGTTGGTTCAGAAGGTATCAAAGTGAAGTTGTCAGGAAGATTGGGTGGTGCTGAAATGGCGCGTACAGAACAATACAAAGAAGGAAGGATTCCTTTGCACACACTTCGTGCAGATATCGACTACGCAGTATCTGAAGCTCAGACAATCTATGGAAAGATTGGAATTAAAGTTTGGGTCTTCAAAGGTGAGATTTTCGGAAAGCGTGATCTGTCTCCTAATGTGGGGATGGTGAGCAATGCACCAGGCGAAGCTAAAGTAGGCGGACCTTCAGAGCGCAGACGTCCAGGTGGCCGTGGCCGAGGCGAGGCAGGCGAGCGTGGCGGAGACAGAAGAAGAAAAAAATAAAGGAACGAACGATTTAATAAGTAGCGAACATGTTACAGCCTAAACGCACCAAGTTTAGAAAAATGCACAAAGGAAGAGTGAAAGGACTAGCCACTCGTGGCCACTCCATTTCCTTTGGCTCATTCGGATTGAAAGCTCTTGAGGGAGGATGGATTACTGCCCGCCAGCTGGAAGCTGCCAGGATCGCAGTAACCCGCGCAATGAAGCGTGAAGGTCAGGTGTGGATCAGAATTTTCCCTGACAAGCCAGTAACAAAGAAGCCTGCCGAAGTGCGTATGGGTAAGGGTAAGGGAGCTCCTGAATATTGGGTAGCAGTAATTAAGCCCGGTACGATCCTATTCGAGGCTGGTGGAGTTGACATGGCTACTGCAAAAGAAGCGTTGCGTCTTGCAGATGGTAAACTGCCGATCAAGACCAAGTTTACTGTACGTAGAGATTATGTTGAGACTGCTGTAACCAAGTAAGGCGATGAAGAATTCAGAGATTAAAGCATATAGTGTAGAAGAATTGAGGGAGAAGATCGGGAGCGAGACTGAAGGTCTGCGCAAATTGAAGTTTGCACACCAGATTTCTGCGATTGAAAACCCGATGAAAATCAGAGAGAGCAAAAAAATGATCGCTCGCCTAAAGACAGAATTAAGGGCCAAAGAACTTCAAAAGTAATTCCCAATGGAGAGGAACATTAGAAAAGAAAAAGTCGGTGTAGTAACCAGCAACAAGATGACGAAGTCAATCACGATTGCGGTTAACCGTAAGGTGAAGCACCCGATCTATGGCAAGTTCATGCAGAAGACTACCAAGTTGATGGCACATGATGAGAAGAACGAAGCCGGGATTGGTGACACTGTGAGAATTGCTGAGACACGCCCTTTGAGCAAAAACAAGAGGTGGAGATTAGTTGAAATACTAGAAAAAGCTAAATAACATGATACAGACCGAATCAAGACTAAAAGTGGCCGACAACAGCGGAGCTAAAGAGGTTCTCTGTGTGCATGTTTTAGGTGGAACAAAGAGACGCTATGCTTCTGTAGGTGACACTATCGTGGTTACCGTGAAGTCAGCGCTTCCTTCAAGCCAGGTGAAGAAAGGAACAGTTTCCAAAGCCGTGGTGGTAAGGACCAAAAAGGAAATTCGCAGAAAAGACGGATCATACATCCGCTTTGAAGAGAATGCAGCTGTGCTGCTAAACGCGCAAAACGAGCCTAGAGGCACCCGTATTTTCGGACCAGTAGCGCGTGAGCTTAGGGAAAAGCAGTTTATGAAGATTGTATCACTGGCCCCTGAAGTACTATAAGATTATGGAAAGAAGATTTAACAAACAGCCCAAGTTGCACATCCGCAAAGGAGACAAAGTGCTTGTATTGGCTGGTAACGATAAAGGAAAAGAAGGCATCGTGTTGGAAGTGTTCACCGAGAAGAACCGCGCAATTGTGGAGGGAATTAACATGGTGACCAAGCACGAGAAACCTTCGGCTGGGAAGCCAGAAGGTGGCATTAAGAAAACAGAAGCTGCGATTCACATCAGCAATCTAATGTTGATCAACCCTGCAGATGGCAAGCCTACCCGCACAGGTAGAAAACTTGACGACAAGGGTAAGCTTCAGAGGTATTCTAAGAAAACAGGAGAATTTATTAAGTGATGGCAACGCCTAGATTAAAAGAAAAGTACTTAAAGGAAATCGTTCCTTCACTGAAGGAAAAATTCCAGTATCAGTCTGTAATGCAGGTACCTAAGATTCAGAAGATCTGTATCAACAAAGGTATCGGAGCAGCTGTGGCTGACAAGAAGTTGATTGAAACCGGTCTTGAGGAAATCTCGTCAATCACTGGCCAGAAGGCAGTTGCGACACGTTCCAAGAAGGCGATCTCAAACTTCAAGTTGCGTGAAGACATGCCTATCGGTGTAAAAGTTACCCTTCGCGGAGACAGAATGTTTGAATTCATGGATCGTCTGATGAACGTAGCACTACCTCGTGTACGTGACTTCAAAGGTGTAAGTGACAAAGGCTTTGATGGCCGTGGTAACTATACCTTAGGTGTAAAAGAACAAATCATTTTCCCTGAGATCTCTATTGACAAGGTGACCAAGATCAACGGGATGGACATCACATTCGTGACAACTGCGCAAACCGATGAGGAGAGCTATGAGTTGCTGAAGTCGTTTGGGATGCCTTTTGTAAACAAAAACTAAGAGAGCAAATGGCTAAACTATCCATTATTGCAAGAGACAGAAAGAAAGAAGCCCTGGTAAAGAGGTATGCGGAAAAGCGCAAGACCCTGAAGGAAGCCGGTGACTGGGAAGGCCTAGATAAGCTGCCCAGAAGCTCTTCCAGCGTAAGGTTGCGTAACCGCTGCAAACTGACCGGAAGGCCCAGAGGTTATATGCGGAAATTCGGCATTTGCCGTAACCAATTTCGCCAAATGGCCTCAGATGGGTTGATCCCAGGGGTTACAAAAGCGAGCTGGTAAGCCCGCAGGACATATTAGGTTGCTGAGTATCAAGGTCTTCCGACCTGAATTTGATCAGGAGGAGGAAACCAGATGACAGTTTGAATATCAAAAATTGTTAGATATCTTTGCAGCCCGTTTTATAAACGGGTTTGCATTTTATAGGCAGAATAGAATGAATACAACAGATCCAATTGCAGATTATTTAACCCGGCTGAGGAACGCCATCAAGGCGCGCCATCGCGTGGTAGAGGTGCCTGCTTCCAACTTGAAGAAGGAAATCACCAAAGTGCTATTCGACAAGGGATACATCCTGAACTACAAGTTTGAGGATACCCAGAATAAGCAGGGACTCATCAAGATTGCATTGAAATACAATCCTGAAACCAAAGAGTCAGCCATCTCAATACTCCATCGTGTAAGTACACCGGGGTTGAGGCAATACAAGCCAGCAAGCAAACTTCCTAAAGTGCTTAACGGACTTGGTGTTGCGATCCTGTCTACTTCCAAAGGTGTGATCACCGATAAGGAGGCAAGGGCAATGAATGTAGGTGGTGAAGTATTGTGTTACGTTCATTAATTGATTAGCGATGTCACGAATAGGTAGAAATCCAATACAAGTTCCCAAAGGTGTTACCATCACCTTTAATGAAGGAGACCATAAAGTGTCTGTGAAGGGACCTAAAGGTGAATTGCACCAGTCGATTGATCCTGACTTTAAAATTCAGCAGGAGAATGAAGAGTTGACTGTAGTTCGCCCTTCAGAGCAGAAAAGGCACAAGGCTATGCATGGCTTGTACCGCGCGCTGATCGCCAATATGGTAGATGGTGTAAATAAAGGATATCGTCATCAGCTTGAGCTGGTGGGTGAGGGTTTTAAGGCCACAGCACAGAACAACGTGCTTGAGTTGAGCATTGGTTATTCACATAATATATTCTTCGCAGTTCCATCTGAATTGAAAGTTCAGGCGGTGACTGAAAAGGGATCGAATCCAACTATCATTTTGGAAGGAATCGATAAACAATTGATCGGCCACGTAGCAGCAAAGATCAAGTCGCTACGCAAGGTTGAACCTTACAAAGGAAAAGGTATTCGTTTCACTGGTGAGTATGTACGCAGAAAAGCTGGTAAAGCGGCTTCTAAATAATTAAGAGTATGGCGACCTTAAAGACAGACAGAAGAAAAAGACTTAAGATGGGTATCCGCAAGAAAATTAAGGGTACCTCTGAAAGACCACGTCTTTCTGTATACAAGAGCAATAAAGTGATCTACGCTCAGATCATTGATGATTCAAAAGGTGTTACCCTGGCTTATTCATCTTCAGTGGAGTTGGATAAGAAAGGCGGAGTGAACGTTGAGATATCAAAGAACGTGGGCAAGAAGGTTGCAGAAAAAGCCATTGCGTCAGGTATCAATACAATTGTATTCGATCGCAACGGTTCACTATATCATGGTAACATTAAAGCTTTGGCTGAAGGTGCCAGAGAAGGTGGTTTAAAATTTTAATTGAATGACACAGAGCAACGTCAGCACGGTAAAGGCAAGCGAAATAGATCTTAAAGAGAAGGTCGTAGCGATTCAGCGCGTAGCCAAAGTGGTAAAGGGTGGTAGACGATTCAGCTTCTCAGCTATCGTAGTGGTAGGAGATGGAAACGGTGTAGTGGGATACGGCTTGGGCAAGGCGAATGAAGTAACTGATGCAATTACCAAAGGTATCGATGATGCCAAAAAGCACCTGGTGAAAGTTCCTATCATCAAAGGAACTGTACCTCACGAGTCAATCGGAAAATTTGGTGGTGGATTCGTTTTGTTGAAACCAGCTGCTGCCGGTACGGGAGTAATCGCTGGTGGTGCGATGCGTGCTGTGTTGGAAAGTGCCGGTGTTCATAACGTATTGGCAAAGTCTAAAGGATCGTCAAACCCTCACAACGTGGTGAAGGCAACCTTCAAGGCTTTGACCGGAATGAGAGATGCGCACACAATTGCTAGAAACAGAGGTATAACCCTGGCTAAGGTTTTCAACGGATAAGAGATATGGCTAAAGTAAAGATCACACAGACCAAAAGCATGATCAAGCGTCCTGAGACTCAACAATTGACTATTAAGTCTTTGGGTCTTGGCAGGTTGAATCAGACTGTTGAGGTGGAATACACCCCACAGATACAGGGTATGGTAAAGAAAGTGAGTCATTTGGTTAGCGTAACCGATTTATAAAAATGAAGCTAAACGAATTAAAGCCGGCAGCAGGATCGGTAAAGAGAAACAAAAGACTGGGACGTGGACAGGGTTCAGGTGGTTCTACAGCTGGCCGTGGTCACAAAGGTGCCAAGTCACGTTCAGGATACAGCCGTAAAATTGGTTTTGAAGGTGGTCAGATGCCACTTCAAAGGCGTGTTCCAAAGTTTGGCTTCACCAACAACAACAAAGTTTACTTCAAGTGTGTAAATCTTGATGCGCTGGAAACACTTGCGCAAAAGACTAAAGCATCGGATATCAATGTTCAGCTTTTGATTGACAACGGTATCGTAGGTAAGAAAGACAAAGTGAAGGTGTTAGGCCGAGGTGAACTGAAAGCAAAGGTTAATGTTGAGGCTCATGCGTTCTCAGAGACAGCTGTAAAAGCAATTGAAAGCGCAGGAGGAAAAGCGACAAAAGTGTAACGATGAAGAAATTCTTCACCACCATAAAGAATATTTTTTCGATTGAAGATCTCCGCGTGAGAATCCTCAATACGATTGGCTTTTTGATCATCTTCAGATTGGGATCGTATGTGGTGCTTCCAGGTGTTGATCCAAATCTGTTGGCAGGAAACCAAGGTGGTATCTTCGACCTATTGAACACATTCCTCGGTGGGTCGTTTAGCCGCGCATCGATTTTTGCTTTAGGCATCATGCCTTATATCTCCGCATCAATCGTGGTGCAGTTGTTGACTGTTGCCGTTCCTCACTTCCAAAAAATGCAGAAGGAAGGTGATAGCGGTAGAAAGAAATTGAATCAGTTCACAAGGGTATTGACGATTGCTATTACAGCAGCTCAGTCTTACGGATACCTGAGAACAACAATTAATGATGAAGCCATCGTTAATCCTGGTATGTTCTTCACTGTATCATCAATTGTGATACTGGTAGCTGGAACGATGTTCTGTATGTGGTTGGGAGAAAGAATTACAGACAAGGGAATTGGTAACGGTATCAGTATGTTGATCATGATTGGTATCGTATCTCGCTTCCCAGCGGCAATCTATCAGGAGATGGATTCCAAGGGAATGAACGGAGCGTTGTTGTTCATCATTGAGTTGCTGGCACTGTTCTTTGTAGTGGTGGGTGTGATTGCACTTACACAAGCTACACGCAGGATTCCGGTTCAATACGCGAAACAAGTGGTTGGGAACAAATTATACGGTGGTAAGCGCGACTTCATTCCATTGAAGTTGAACTCTGCCGGTGTAATGCCGATCATCTTTGCACAAGCGTTGATGTTTATTCCCCCTTTGGTAGCCGGTATCTGGAGAGATAGTGACCTCGGAGCCTATGTAGGGTCAACTTTTGCTGACTTTACCTCATGGCAATACAATCTGTTGTTCGGCATTCTGATTTTGCTGTTCACGTTCTTCTACACAGCTATCACGGTGCCAAGCAATGATATTGCTGACAACTTGAAACGAAACGGTGGATTTGTCCCAGGCATAAAACCTGGGAAGCAAACAGCCGAGTTTATAGATAATATTTTATCAAAGATTACTTTACCGGGAGCCATCTTCCTTGCGATTGTGGCCATCATGCCTGCTTTTGCAGTGCGTGCTGGTGTGACGCAAAATTTTGCTCAATTCTACGGTGGAACCTCTCTTTTGATTTTGGTGGGTGTGGTTTTAGATACCCTCCAGCAGATTGAGAGCTACCTGTTGATGAGGCACTATGAAGGGATGATGAAGTCTGGTAGAGTGAAAGGACGTTCTCAGTTTGCTGCGGCTTGAGTTGGATGATCCACTACAAGACAGCAGATGATATTCAGAAAATAAAAGAGTCGGCCCAAATGCTTGGGCAAGCTCACGGTGAAGTAGCCAAGCTGATAAAGCCTGGTATAAAAACCGAAACTCTGGATAAAGTCGCTGACGAGTACATAAGGGACCATGGAGGCTCGCCATCTTTTAAAAACTACAACGGTTTTCCGGCTGCGTTGTGCATTTCAGTAAATGAAACTGTTGTGCATGGGTTTCCAGGGAAGTACGAGTTGAAAGAAACCGATATCATTTCGGTTGATTGTGGCGTGTTCTATCAAGGGTTTCATAGTGACTCGGCTTATACCTACCCATTGGAAGGTGTGAGTCAGGATGTGCTTGATCTCCTGGAAAGAACTTATCACTCGTTAGACTTGGGCATTGAACAGGCCAAGGCGGGAAATAGGGTTGGTGATATCAGTTTTGCAATACAGCAATACGTAGAGCAATTCGGATACGGAGTAGTTCGCGAGTTAGTAGGTCATGGAGTTGGAATGAATCTTCATGAGGATCCCGAAATACCAAATTATGGTAAGAGGGGGAAAGGAGTGAAGCTGACACCGGGGATGGTTTTCGCGATCGAACCGATGATCAACATGGGAACGAAGAATGTGGTGCAGGAGCGTGATGGTTGGACCATTCGCACGGCCGACAGGAAGCCATCGGCTCATTTTGAGCATACGGTGGCAGTTTTAGAAAATGGAACAGAAGTCTTAACGACTCATAAGTATATAGAAGAAAACTATAGTTATAAGTGGCGAAACAAAAGTCGATAGAGCAAGACGGTACAATTCTGGAAGCGTTATCCAATGCCATGTTCAGGGTACAATTGGAAAACGGCCATGAGGTACTGGCTCATATCTCTGGTAAGATGAGGATGCATTACATCCGGATTCTTCCTGGTGATAAAGTGAAACTGGAGATGTCGCCTTATGATTTGACTAAAGGCAGGATAACATTTAGGTATAAATAGAAAGATAGTATTGAGTCATTAGTATTTAGCAGTACTTAAGACTCAAGACTAAGGACTAAAGACTAAGAGGTATGAAAGTTAGAGCATCCATAAAAAAACGCAGCGCTGAGTGCAAGATCATCAGGCGCAAGGGCAAATTGTATGTGATTAACAAGAAGAATCCGAGATATAAACAAAGACAAGGATAATTATGGCACGTATCGCTGGTGTAGATATTCCCGATAACAAAAGAGGTGAAATCAGTTTGACATACATCTATGGTATTGGCCGTAGATCAGCTCAAAAGATTTTGGACCAAGCCAATGTAGGTTGGGATAAAAAAGTAAAGGACTGGAACGATGATGAGTCAAACACGATTCGTGCGATCATTGCCGAGCAGTTTAAAATAGAAGGTGTTTTGAAATCTGAGGTGCAATTGAGCATCAAGCGCTTGATGGATATCGGGTGTTACAGAGGTTTGAGACACCGCAAAGGTCTACCGGTTCGTGGACAGGGTACAAAGAACAATGCCCGTACACGCAAAGGCAAGCGTAAGACCGTAGCGAATAAGAAGAAAGCAGTTAAAGGTTAATCAATAGCAAAAGACTTTTCAGATGGCGCAAGCAGAAAAGAAAAAGGATAAGAGCAAAAAGCGTGTTGTGACCGTGGAGCCGACTGGCCAGGCGCACATTCAGGCTACGTTCAACAACATCATTATCTCCATGACCAACTTGTCGGGCCAGGTTATTTCCTGGGCTTCAGCTGGAAAGATGGGCTTCAAAGGTTCAAAGAAGAATACTCCATATGCTGCACAGACCGCAGCTCAGGAGTGTGCGACAAAGGCTTTTGAACTCGGACTCAGAAAGGTGGAGGTTTTTGTAAAGGGACCAGGATCTGGCCGCGAGTCTGCCATCCGCACAATTCAATCAGTGGGCATTGAGATCACAACCATTAGAGACGTGACCCCTCTTCCTCACAACGGATGCCGTCCTCCAAAGAAAAGAAGAGTATAACAACAAGAGATTTTAGTAAACCATGGCAAGATATACAGGTCCGAAAACGAAAATATCAAGAAGGTTTGGTGAGCCAATCTTAGGCGACAGCAAAGCTCTTCAAAAGAAGAACTATGGCCCCGGTCAGCACGGTCGTGGCAAGAAACGCAAGCAGTCTGAATATGCCGTTCAGTTGGCTGAAAAACAAAAGGCGAAGTACATCTACGGAATTTTGGAAAAGCAGTTCGAAAACATTTTCGATAAGGCTTCAAGAAAGAAGGGTGTAACGGGTGAAGTATTGTTGCAGATGCTTGAGGCTAGATTGGACAACACAGTATACCGCCTTGGTATTGCTCCTACACGCAGAGCAGCGAGACAGTTGGTAGTTCATAAGCACATTCTGGTAAACGGGGATGTTGTTAACGTGCCTTCATACACGTTGCGTCCTGGTGACGCGTTGGAAGTAAGGGAAAAGTCAAAATCTCTTGAGGCAATCACCGACAGTCTTGCCACGCAAGCAAGTAAGAGATACAACTGGTTAGAATGGGATTCATCAGAGTTGAGCGGCAAGCTGATCAACCTTCCTCCACGTGAGGATATCCCTGAGAACATCAATGAACAGTTGATTGTCGAGTTGTACTCCAAGTAATTCATAAATTAAACAAAGTAGCTATGTCAATATTAGCATTTCAAATGCCGGAGAAAGTGGTAATGGAGAAGTCTGATGACTTCCGTGGATTATTCACTTTTAAACCGCTAGAAAAAGGATACGGAGTTACCATTGGTAATGCACTGAGAAGGATCCTGCTTTCTTCATTGGAAGGCTATGCCATTACTGGCATTAAAATCCCAGGTGTATTGCACGAGTTTTCTACAATAGAAGGTGTAGTGGAGGATGTGGCTGAGATTATTTTGAATCTTAAGCAGGTTAGACTGAAGAAGAATTCAGACAACTTTGAAAGTAAAGTTACTGTTAGCATCAAGAAGCAAAAGCAATTTACTGCTGGTGATATCGCGAAGTTTACTTCAGGATTTGACATCCTGAACCCAAACCACGTGATCTGCAACCTGGACGAGTCAGCTCAGTTTGAAGTTGAGCTTACTATTGAGAAGGGACGCGGTTATTTGCCCGCTGAAGAGAACAAGCCTACTGAGCAGGTGTTTGGCTTCATTCCTATCGATGCCATTTTCACGCCTGTGAAGAACGTGAAGTATAGCGTTGAAAACACGCGTGTGGAGCAAAAGACTGACTATGAGAAGTTGGTAATTGATATCGAAACAGATGGTTCAATCCACCCTGAGAAGGCTCTGGAAGGTGCCGCGTATATTCTGATTCAGCACTTCCGTCTATTCTCTGATAAGTCTATCGAACTAGAAACTGGTAAAGACAGCGAGATCGAGCAGGTGGATGAGGAGATGCTGCACATGAGAAAACTGTTGAAGACTCCATTGCACGACCTGGATCTTTCAGTACGTGCCTACAACTGCCTTAAAGCAGCTGATGTGAAGTCATTGGGAGACCTGGTAAGACTGGAGATCTCTGACATGATGAAGTTTAGAAATTTTGGTAAGAAATCACTGGCTGAACTTGAGCAGCTGGTAGCTGAAAAGAATCTGACCTTCGGGATGGATCTTTCGAAATATAAATTAGAAGAGGACTAATGAGACACGGTAAGAAAGTTAATCACCTTGGGCGCAAGTCTGCACATCGTCAGGCATTGCTTTCAAACATGGCTTCGTCACTGATCCTGAACAAGAGGATTACCACAACTTTGGCCAAGGCCAAGGCTTTGAGAAAATATGTTGAGCCCTTGATCACAAAATCGAAGAATGATACTACACACTCTCGTAGGGTAGTGTTCTCATACCTTCAAAACAAGGACAGCGTGAGTACCTTATTTGGCGAGGTAGCTTCGAGAATTGCTGATCGTCCGGGTGGATATACCCGTATCATCAAGCTTGGCGATGCCAGACTAGGTGACAGCGCTGAGATGTGCCTCATGGAACTGGTAGATTTCAATGACATCTACAAGAAAGACGGTGCTGAGAAAAAAGCCAAAACAAGACGTGGACGCGCCAAGGCGAAGAAGACGGGTGACGAAGCAGAAGTGGTAGAGGCTGCAGCGACCGAGGAAAAAGAAGAAAAGAAGGCGCCAGCAAAGAAGGCGGCCAAAAAAACGACTAAGAAAAAGGACAAATAATAGTGTTCATTTTCAACAAGATAGGGGACCAGGAATCAATTCTGGTCCCTTTTTTTGTGCGCACTCGATTGCGGCCGATTTTTTTGAACTATATCCCGTGATCGAATATCAAACGTCTTATTTTTGTCAAACCAAAACGCAAAATGAGTTCTAAACCCAAGGCATACCTACTCTTAGAAGACGGACTCTTAGTTGAAGGAATAGCGATTGGCAAGAAGGGCACGACTGGTGGGGAGATCTGCTTCAACACCGGAATGACGGGTTATCAGGAAATCTACACCGACCCCTCCTACTATGGCCAGATTGTAGTGAATACCACCGCACATATTGGCAACTACGGTGCCCTCGATATTGAACAAGAATCCGATGGCCCCAAGATCAAAGGCATCGTAGTGAACGAGTTTTCCGAAGATTTCAGCCGCAAGACAGCTTCTTCAAGTTTGCAGGAGTATCTCGAAAACAATGGTGTGGTAGGGATAGCAGACGTGGATACCAGAATGTTGGTGCGCCATATCAGGAGCAAGGGAGCGATGAATGCCATTATTTCTTCCGAGCTGAGTCCAGAAGAACTAAAAAAGGAATTGAAAAAAGTGCCGTCTATGGATGGCCTTGAACTGGCATCTGTAGTCAGCACTAAGAAACCATATTTTATAGGCGAAGAGGATGCTCCGTACAAAGTTGCTGTGCTTGACGTGGGCATCAAGAAAAGCATTCTTACCAACCTAGCGTCACGTGGATGTTACTGTCAGGTGTTTCCTGCCAAAACCTCATTTGCAGAAATGGAAAAGTGGGAGCCACACGGCTACTTCCTCTCCAATGGCCCCGGTGATCCAGCACCAATGGATTACGCCATCAATACAGTAAAAGAAATATTAGCAGCTGACAAACCTATCTTCGGAATCTGTCTCGGTCATCAGTTGTTGGCTCTTGCTAACGGTATCTCTACCTACAAAATGCACCATGGCCACAGAGGTTTGAATCATCCTGTGAAGAACCTTGTGACAGGTCTTGGCGAAATGACGTCACAGAATCACGGCTTTGCGGTAAGCGAAAAAGACATTGAGAACAACAAGGATGTGGAGGTGACACATGTGCATCTCAACGACAAGACGATCATGGGGTTGAAAGTGAAAAGTAAAAAAGCATTTTCGGTTCAGTATCACCCAGAAGCATCGCCTGGCCCTCATGATTCGAGATATCTGTTCGATGAGTTCGTAAAGATGATCAAGGCGAGCCAGCTTGTAGAGTCAAGATAGTCTTTAGAAAAGTATTAACCCAAATCTCTAACCAAAGTGAGTTTAATTGAAAGTGTTCACGCCCGTCAAATTCTGGACAGCCGTGGAAATCCTACAGTAGAAGTTGATGTGTTTACCGAGTCTGGTGCATTTGGCAGGGCTGCAGTACCTTCTGGTGCTTCTACAGGAATGCATGAAGCGGTAGAGCTTCGCGATGGTGATAAGAAGAGATTTATGGGCAAAGGGGTGCTCAAGGCTGTCCAAAACGTCAACGGTAAAATAGCAGAGGAGATCGTGGGATTTGATGTGTTTGATCAGAACCTGATCGATAAGATTATGATCGAGTTAGATGGCACCAAGAACAAAGGCAAACTTGGAGCCAATGCCATTCTCGGCACTTCTCTGGCCGTGGCCAAAGCGGCAGCCATGGAGTCAGGTCAATCGCTGTATCGCTACATCGGAGGTGTAAACGCGAATACTTTGCCAGTTCCAATGATGAACATTCTAAACGGAGGAAGTCATGCTGACAATTCAATAGACTTCCAGGAATTTATGGTAATGCCAGTGAAAGCAGATACGTTTTCAGAAGCATTGCGGATGGGCACTGAAGTGTTTCACAATTTGAAGAAAGTGCTTCACGATAATGGTCTATCAACTAACGTGGGAGATGAAGGTGGATTTGCACCTAACATCAAATCCAATGAAGAGGCTATCGAGATGGTACTTAAGGCAATCGAGAAGGCAGGTTACAAGCCTGGTGTTGATATCTTCATCGCCATGGATGCTGCGTCATCAGAGTTCTACGATGAAAAGACGAAGACCTATCATTTCAAAAAATCGTCTGGCAAGAAGCTGAACTCTGCGGAGATGGTCGAGTACTGGGCCAAATGGGCGAAGAAGTATCCAATCATTTCCATTGAAGATGGAATGGCAGAGAACGACTGGACGGGATGGAAGCAATTGACTGATAAGATAGGTGACAAAGTTCAGCTGGTAGGAGACGATCTGTTTGTGACCAACGTTGAATTCTTGCAAAAGGGAATTGACCAGGGTGTTGCCAACTCAATTCTTGTAAAGGTCAATCAAATTGGTTCTCTGACGGAGACAATTAATGCGGTGAATCTTGCGAAGCGCAATTCCTATAAAAGTGTAATGTCTCACCGTTCAGGAGAAACTGAAGACAGCACCATAGCGGACCTCGCTGTGGCATTGAATACTGGGCAGATTAAAACAGGATCGGCATCACGATCTGACAGGATGGCTAAGTACAATCAATTGATTCGTATAGAAGAGGAGTTGGGCGAAACAGCATACTTTCCAGGAACCAAGTTTTGATCCAAATTCTTGATTGATACTTCAACTTATCTCTAGATTGAGATAGGATGAAGCTCTTAAAAGACCAATACCAGGACATAGTTGGATTGGCAAATTCTTTTCAACTTTCCGAAGGAGATATCTCTCTCGTTAAAAGGCGAGGGAGGATCAATATCTCCGTCACAGGTTTTTCATCCTCATTCGAATTCTTCCGGAGGAAATCAGTCTCACTTTCTGCCAACGATCGTCAATGGGAAAAGCTGGAGCACTACGAGCTGAATTATGATGGACAAAAAATAATAGTGGCCAACTGGAAGGACGTCACTCACCACTTTGGTCAATGGCTTCGGTCCAATTCCACCACTTCATGATGGGATTGTTATCCCAAAATGGGATAATTTTTGAGGGGTCGATCCTTTTAAGCGAACTATAAAAGTTCATTTTTGAGCTCAGAACGCTGTTTTCGTCTTTCTGGATAATTTTAGAACACTTTTTGGGATTAGTCTGGCATAACCCGAAAAGTTATGTTTTGGATCATCGCAATCGGAATCATTCTGGCCTCAGCTCTTCTCTACTTAGGCAAGCCTTTCACCTCCAGCTACCTGGGTTGGCAGTTGTCTGGAGTTTGGTCTAATCAGGCAGACACATTACAAATCATGATGCACGAAGACAATGCAAATGTGCATGGACACGTAGTATCTGCACAGTTTCGAAATGGTAACGATAAGATAGTGATCGGCAAGATGGTGGTGAACAGCGTGAAGTTGCGGGCGATTTGGTACTGGAGTACGGGCAAGTACATTGATCCTTACACCATGGAGGAATTTGATTTAAGAGTAAAACTGAAGGACGCGCGCACTTTGAAGGTGTGCTTCCTTGAGAAAGAGAATATAGTGAAGAAAGAGGAGTGGAAATTGATCGACCCCTTATAGTCGGTCCAAAAGCAAAAAGTTATGGAAACCTATTATCCTTTGATGTACATGTTGGCTGCCTTTTTTGGGAGTGTACTGCTGGTAATTGGATATTACCGCTTGAACAATGAAATGGCAGATATGGAGTCGAGACTGACAGGTGTGTGGGTTAACGATGCGCAGACAATGCGTATTATTATTCACAATGTTGACTCTGTTTTTCAGGGTGAGATTGTTTGGGCAGATTCACGCCACCAAGGAAATCAATTGCTCGGTGCAACTTTGATCAGAGACCTCGTGATGAAGAAATTGTTTCAGGGGAGTACTGGAGTTTATTTGGATCCCTTCAAGGGCAGAGAAATGCCATTTCAGATGTGGTGGAAGGGTCGAAAAAATATCAAATTCTCTTTGATTGATAAAGTTAATGGTAGAAACAAAGTGATAAGAGAAGAAGTGTGGCATCAGATTTAAGGCCTATCATGGCCGTTTGCGCGGGATTTTGCACGATTTGGGTTAATTTCCCTATCTTCGTCAAACCATTTTTTAAACTATGTTTCGCAAAGTCCCGCCCCTATTTCGCAACTTTTATTTTTTGACGGCCGTATTCTTCTTGGTTTGGATGACGTTTATTGATTCAAACGATTTGATTACGCGCGTCAAAATGGGCTCGAAGCTTCGGTCTCTCGAAAGAGAGAAGGAATATTATCAGGAAAAGATCGTTGAGGTAGAAAAAGACCGGCAGGAGTTGATGACCAACAAAGAGCTGCTGGAGAAGTTTGCCCGGGAAAAATACCTGATGAAGAAAGAATCCGAGGACGTGTTCGTGATCGTTGAAAACTAACTATTAATGATAAGGGTAGTTACCATCTTCTGTCTATGCCTACTGGGCAGCTTTTCTGTCTTTGCTCAAAGGAGCAATGGCTTTGGAGATCAGAGTATGAAGGGGGTGAGTTGGAAGGAGCGGATTTATACAGGTGGCGGAATGGGCTTGGGGTTTAATAATGCTCAGGACTTTATATCGGTGTCACCGATTATTGGATATCGATTAACTACACGTTTTACTCCGGGTATTGGATTGTTATATCGGTACACGAATTACAAGCTGGCAACGCCAAATATCAAATTGAATGACTATGGAGCCAGTGTGTTCGCCAGATATTATTTGGTGCCTGAATTATTTCTTCACACAGAGTATGAACACCTCAATTATGAATTTCCCTCAGGGATAACATCAACCCGAAGGATATCATTTAACAGTTTTTTAGGAGGCGCGGGATATGTCGTTCCGCTAGGCAGGAGATCGAGCTTTTACGTTATTGGTCTCTACAACTTCTCTTATCGACAGCAGGCCAATCCAAACGACCCCAACGCATACCCTAGTCCATGGATTTTTCGTGTAGGTGCTAATGTCGGCTTCTTGAATTTCTGATCTTAGAATGGAATACCCAATTTTTCTCCAAGCTCGCGTAGGTCCTGTTCTACCTTGTCGTTGAGTGGAATACCATCTTTTTTGCGGATTGCCTCTTGTTCCCGTTCCGGATCGCCAGGAATGATTACCCGATCCTCTCCGTCAACAGTTGATGCTTCCCTAAACCGACTTATCCAATTGTCCATGTGATGTTTAAATTCCTCTTTCGGCCTGAATGCATCGATTCGCATCGCACCAACAAAATGGCCAATACCTTCTCCAACAGGATTATCTGATGGTGCAAGAAAACTAACAAAGGGAGGAACCCATGGACCATAGTTGGCACCCGAGAGCACAGCTGAAAAAATATCAACCCAAGCGCCAAGGCAAAACCCTTTGTGACTTCCATGCTCGCGATCACTACCTAGTGGAATGAGCGCGCCACCTTCTTTGACACCATGTGCATTTGTCGTTGATTTTCCATCTTTGGTTTGAACCCAACCGAGAGGTGCATCTTCATTTTTCCTTTGAAGGATTTCCAGCTTTCCATTGGCAGCGGTGGTTGTTGCAAAGTCGGCAACAAAAGGTGGTTGTTTGCCAGCGGGAATCGCCACGCAAATGGGATTTGTGCCCAACAGTCGTTCTGTTGAGAAAGTTGGGGCTACAAGAGGGCTTGCATTCGTCATTGACATACCAATCATATCTCGATCCAGTGCCATCATCGCATGATATCCCGCTATCCCGAAGTGATTTGAGTTTTTCACGGCCACCCATCCCGTTCCACATGTTTCTGCTTTCTTCATGGCTATCTCCATCGCCTTGGGTGCTACTACCAGCCCTAGTCCCTGATCGCCATTGACAACTGCCGTGCTTGGTGACTCGTGGACGATTTCAATTTTTGGTTTACTGTTAATTCGTTTTGCTTCCCACAGCCTGACATATCCGCTTAGGCGAGCCAATCCATGTGAGTCGATGCCACGCAGGTCAGCCTGAAGCAATACATTCGCAGCCAGTGTAGCGTCCTCTTGGGAACAACCGATTTTTAAGAAGGTGTTGTGAGCAAATTGGCGTAGCTGAGACTCTGGAAAGGTGTTTTGCATGATTGACAAAAGTGATTTTTTGAGGCCAATTTCCAATGTTTTTAAAGAACTTTCGTTCGGATTTATGGAAAGCGATGCCATCGTGCATCTAACATGTAAAAATCAGAATTATGAAGAAATCAATTGCATTTATATTAATTCTCGGCTGGACTACGGGTTTTGCGCAGCAGGAGAAAAAGGTGGATAGCCAGATTACAGATGTCACGGTATTTTTAAGCCAGGCACAAGTGACAAGAGAGGTGAAGTCACGACTTGACGCGGGTAAAACTGAACTGATCATATCAGGTCTTACGTCACAGTTGGATCCCACCAGTGTGCAGGTGGCTGGCAAAGGTAGTTTTACCATCCTTGGCATTCGTCATCAGCAGAATTATCTCAATGAATTCAACATACCTGATAAGTTAAAGCTTCTGAAAGACTCGCTGGAGCACTATCAAAAGCAGCTCACTATAGAGCAGAGCCAGAAGGAGATTCTGAATAAGGAAGAGCAAATGCTGCTTAGCAACCAGAAGATAGGGGGCACCAGTCAGAACCTGACTGTAAATGAACTAAAGGCAATGGCCGACTTTTACAGGAGTCGCCTTGGGGATATCTTGACTTCCAAGGTGATGCAGGATGAAAAGATTAAGAAAATCAATAATCACATTGTTCGATTGCAAAGGCAGATCAATTCTGAAAATGAACTTTATAGTAGAAACACAAGTGAGATCGTTGTGAGCGTTTCTGCTTCGGCTGCCACATCTGCGTCACTGGAGGTGAGTTATATCGTGTCAAATGCTGGATGGAATCCTGTTTATGACCTAAGAGCCATGAATACAAAAAGTCCCGTTCAGCTTGCTTACAGAGCCAACGTGTATCAAAGCACAGGCGAAGTGTGGAAGAATGTGAAGTTGAAATTGTCAACAGCTAATCCAAACCAGGGGGGACTCAAGCCTGAACTTTTTCCATGGTTCCTTGATTTCTACAATCCGGTTGCGTATGAATATCGCAAAAGAAGTCTCGGTAAAGCGATGCCTGCTGCAAGCGAATTAAATGAAATAGTGGTAACAGCTGATGATTTGGAACGGGAGAGGAAGTCAATGGGATTTTCAGCAACGACAATCGAAACAACCTCGATACAAACTTCTCTAAACACTGAGTTTGAAATTCCATTGCCATACACGGTTGAATCTTCTTCCAAGCCTACATTGGTGGATATAAAGAATCATGAAGTGAAGGCTACCTACAATTATTCTGTGGTACCTAAGTTGGATACTGATGCATTCCTGATTGCAAAAGCTACCGGATGGGAAGATTTTGATTTGCTTCCAGGTGATGCAAATATCTTTTTTGAGGGTACTTATGTTGGAAAGACGTTTATCGATCCCAACAATATTCAGGATACGCTATCTGTTTCGCTTGGCCGGGATACAAGAATTGTTGTGAAGAGAGAAGAACTCAAGGATTTGACTACAAAGCGAGTGATAGGATCTAACCAACGGGAGGAGCATGTATGGGAGATATCTGTAAGGAATACAAAGAGCGAGCCTGTGAAGATTACAGTTGAGGATCAAATGCCAATTTCCAAGAACAGTCAGATTGAAGTAAATCCTCTCGATATTGGTGGTTCACGATTTGATGCGAAAACGGGAAAGATGGTGTGGAGCCTGACCCTTCAACCCAATGAAACGCGGAAGATGGGTTTCCGATACGAGGTAAAATACCCGAAGGACAAGCAAGTTTCAGGATTGTAAACCGATAGTAGCCTCGAAGGAATGAGCTAACCGGCTTTGACCTTCGAGGCTTTTCTTTTCAAAAGATCGGCCAACACGCCTTCCTTCAAGGCATAGCTTGACACACGAATTTTATTGAAAGAATATTTTTTAGTGACGTAGTCGATCAGGCAGCAAGCCACTACAATCATATCCACACGCAGTTCTATCATACCTGGAATAGCCATTCGCTGCTCACGGTTTCTGACAAGCAGTTCCCTGAAGATTTGCCTGAACCCTTCAAATGACAGCGGTGTCTCTGGCGCGTTTGAATCTTTGGTAATTCCTTTCTCAATACAATAGATGTCACTAAGCGTATCAAATGTCCCAGAAGAACCGACTAATGCTTCTGGTTCATATTCTGCCAGGGCGTGAAATAATGGAGGGAGGACCTCATCAAAGTGCTGATAAAGGTCTTGGGTTTCCTTTTGTGAAATTGGATCGTGTTGATGATACATCTCAAGTAACCTTTGGGCTCCAATCTCAAAACTTTGCTTCCAGTAGATTTGGCTATCGTCTCCAATAATGAATTCCACACTGCCACCTCCTATATCCATCACAAGAGATTTGCCGCCAAAAGTCAACGCGGATTTCACACCTTCAAAAATTAATCGGGCCTCCTCATCACCTGTGATCACATTCACATCAATCGCATGTTTTGTTTTTATCTGCTCGATGATTCCTTTTTGGTTACTCGCGCTTCTCAATGCACTTGTTCCAAACGCGTAGATGTCATCAACGGCCATGCTATCGATTGATGCCTTGAATGCAGCAATTGTTTTTGATGCCCGCTGAAATGCATCTTCCGTAATGATTCCCTCATTGATGCCTTTCTTTCCGAGCTTCGCCGCCTGGCGCTCGCGATGAACTATGCGATAGCCAGGTTGATTAACGTCAACGATGAGCAAGTGGAATGTGTTGGTCCCAAGGTCAATGATGGCTATTCGGTTCCCCATAAAGGGGCCAAATATACATGGTTAGGAATTTATTTGCGTATGCATCGAAAGGCTTAAACACCCCGACCGCGTATCAGTCGAAATAGCACCGCAATGACAGCAAACACGAGAAGCACATGGATGATACTTCCCAGGCTGAATACAAAAAAGCCAAGCAACCATCCTATCAACAGGATGACGGCAATCAGATACAGTAATTCACTCATAAAGTTTTTTGCGTTTGTTTCAGAACTAGTCTCAAACAACTGTGCCAATTGAGAAATGCTTGTGATTCGTTCAATTTGAGTGGCAAGTGAGTCTTCCTGTGGAAATTACTCTACAAAATATTGTGGAATTTTAAACCGACATCGGTACAATTACCTTTATTAGATGTCTCGAAGTTGGATTTAGTCTTTGGCACTATTTTTTCTAATTTAAATTCTAGTAATAGCTAGTTAGGCTGTTACATCACGTGAAAATATGTGTTGTGTTTTAATCGGGTAAGATGTCAAAAGTTTTACTGGTAGATGACGAGGAGGATATCTGCATACTTCTTTCCCAAATTCTTGCGAAAGAGGGTTTTGAAACCACCTATGTGCTCAATCTTGAAGATGCTCGCGAGAGGCTATCCACCGAAAGATATGATAGCGCGTTTATCGATTTGAACTTGCCAGATGGCATCGGTTCTCAATTAATTCCGTTGATAAAGGAAAAGGATAGTGATACAAAAGTAATAGTTATCAGTGCTTTTGATTCGGGATTAGCCAAGGCTTCCAAGGAGGGTGCCGACTATTTAATAAAAAAGCCGTTTAGCCGCAGCATTGTTCTTTCTGCGCTCAACGATTTGGACCTTAGGTAGGATAAGAACCTCCTGAATTTTTAATAAATCATTTTTTATGCAATCAATTCTTGTAGTAGATGATGACAAGGATATTTGTACACTTGTTTCAAATTTTCTTGGCAAAAAGGGATTTTCAGTTACTGTTGCTCACAACGGAGATGATGCAGTAGGTAAATTGAAGAAGGAGGAATTTGCTTTGATTCTTTGTGACTATCGCCTGCCAGACACTAATGGTGTAGAGATGATACAGAGAGTGCGATTGATTCAACCTGGTGCCGCCATTGTTATCATCACTGGTTATTCTGATGTGAAAACTGCTGTTGATACTTTTAAGCATGGAGCTGATGACTACGTGGTTAAACCCTTGTATCCAGATGAGATTTTAATGACGATCAAAGAGGCGATCTCAAAGAAGGAGGAAGGTAAGAGGTCAACGCAATCCAAAAAGAAGACTACCAGTGGACAATCGCAAGTGGTGTATGTCGATGGCGTAAGCCCACAAGCAGAAACCGTGAAGAAGCACATCGAACTGGTGGCGCCTTCAGATATGTCAGTAATTATCTCTGGTGAAACAGGAACTGGCAAAGAGTATGTAGCCAAAGCGATTCATCAAAAAAGTAATCGCCAAGGAAAGCCATTTGTGGCGCTTGACTGCGGGGCGTTGCCAAATGAGTTGGCCGGGAGCGAACTCTTTGGTCACGTCAAGGGAGCTTTTACGGGAGCAGTTATTGATAAGGCCGGAACGTTTGAGCTGGCGGACTCGGGAACTTTGTTTCTTGATGAGATCGGAAATCTATCTTATGAGAACCAGGTGAAACTGCTCAGGGTTTTGCAGGAAAGAAATATCAGAAGAATTGGAGGATCCAAAGTAGTTCCAATCGATGTACGAATTGTGGTGGCGACCAACGAAGATTTAACCGAAGCGGTTAAGGAAGGAAAATTCCGCGAAGATCTTTACCACAGGCTGAATGAATTTAAGATAGAATTGTCACCGCTGCGTCAGCGCAAAGAAGATATCATGTTGTTCGCAAAACACTTTCTTAACAAAGCAAATAAGTCACTAAATAAGAGTGTCAAATCCTTCTCGAAAGAGGTGGAAGGGCATCTTAATGAATACCATTGGTATGGCAACTTGAGAGAGCTTAACAACGTGGTTAAGCGCGCAGTCCTACTTTGTGGTGGTGATGAAATTGAAAAAGATCATCTGCCAGGTGAAATTCTGAATTCATCTACTCACGTACATTTGTCGCAAGCAAATATTGGGGCTAATGGTTCTGAAGATAATATTCTGAAAGCGGTGACCGGGAGTGCGGAACGGCAGGCTATAATTGATGTTCTGGAGAAAACAGGATTCAATAAAAGTAAGGCAGCCGAAGTGTTGAAAATTGATCGGAAGACTTTGTACAACAAACTGAAAGCTTACGACATAAAACTATAGGAGCACTTGCTCCTATAGTTTCCTTCGTTCGGTTATTGGTTGAAATTAAAAGCGATGTAGACATTCGCAACTGAGTTTTTCGAATTGCCCAGAATGTCTTTCGCATTGTCGGTTTTTGCTAGTTGCCTCAGGCCGTAGTTATAGCGTGCGCCAATTTGAACATCGCCAAAGTTGAACCCAACACCTCCAATTAATCCATAATCCACAGTTTCAAAATTGTCGCGATCCAAATCCTCACCACCACTTATTAAGTCGCCACTGTATTTAACATTGGCTCCAAGAAGGTAACCTCCGTATCCACCAGCGTGAAGCTCAGCGGTATTGCCAAGTTTAAACACAGCAAGTACTGGCACCTCGAGGTAGTTGAGATTGAATTTTACATTCTGATCAACAAATCCATCGTATTCATTTTCCGAACCTTTAGTTGAATACAACAATTCAGTTTGCAGCGCGAATACATCTGAAGAAATGGGTTGGCCGTAGAATCCTGCATTGAATCCAATTCGTGAATTTTCATCATTTACATCATCCACATAAAGGTTACTTATGTTGAGCCCTCCCTTGATACCCATTCTCGGATTTTGAGCATAAGCAGAGGAAAGCGACAAGGCAACCACTGCTATTGTTCCGATAATAATCTTAAAGTTAGTTTTCATAATTTATGCTTGATTTAGTTCAGGCTTCATGTATGCAACTTGATGCCAGAAAGGGATTGTTTAAAATCATTGCATTTAGGACCTTTTGCTGAGGAGGTATGTGGTATCGATTCCACAAAGTGTGGAGTTTAGTTTGTGATTATGAAAAGAGAATACTACTACAGTCTGATTTTTATTGCGATAGCAGTTTTACTGGTTGGAATCAGTTTGGCAGCCTATTGGAATGTGAATGCGTACATGGAGGAAGTAAAATGGGTACGACATTCAAACAATGTAATTGCGCAAGTCGAGAAAGTATTGTCAATAGTAAAGGATGCGGAGACTGGCCATCGAGGGTTTCAACTGACTAAAGACGATGTGTTTCTGCGGCCGTATGACAGCTCAGTCGAGACGATCTACAAAGAGCTAAAGGAATTAGATAGTCTGTTTTTGGAAGAAGATATTCAAAGAAAACGCGGAGATACACTTCGTCTTCTGATCGACAAGCAATACCGCATTATCGAGACAATCCTGAAGAATGAAGAGGAAAGCAAACACTTCATGGATCGGTATGAAACCAATCTTTTGATTGTTGGAAGAGAAAACATGGAAAAAATTCGTGGGTTGTGCGATCGGATTGCAACTTTCGAAGAAGAGGTACTCCAGGCTCGCCTTGATGAGGAGTATAGTCTTAAGAATATTGCGCCATTTACACTTTTGATTTATGGTTTCATTGCCATTAGTGCCTCTGGCTTTTTGTATGGGTTGATTTATCAAGAATTGCAGCGAAGGAGGAAGACGCAGGGCAGACTTAAAGAAAAAATCATTGAGCTCGACTATAAGGAAAGGAGATACCGGTCGCTCTTCCAACGGTCGATCGATCCCATTTTTGTTGTCAATGAGGATTTTGAAATACTTGAGGCTAATGAATCACTTCACGATCTCTTCAATATTCCTATCAACGAGGTGGATAGGTTCTCATTGAACAGGCTTTTCTTCGACAAGAATAAATTTGAAGAATTTAAGACGCAGATTGTTAAGCAAGGTCAAATCAGAGACTTTGAAGTTATTCTGAGAGATGCAAAAGGTAAAAAACTAATTTGTTTGATTACCTGTGTATTTATTTCGGACCAATTGACTGGAGAGCACTGCTATCAAGGTCTTATTCATGACATCACACTTCGCAAAAAGGCAGAACGTAATCTCATACAAGCTGAAAAATTATCTACCACAGGAAAGCTGGCAAGGACAATTGCCCATGAAGTTCGCAACCCCCTCACAAATCTCAACTTGTCCCTTGATCAACTAAAGGAAGAGATTCCAGACAATGAGACGACAAGAATATCGGTTGATATTTTAAAAAGAAATATTGACCGGATAGAGGAGTTGATCAGCAAACTATTGAATTCTTCGCGCCCCAGAGAACTTCAGCTTTCCATGATTCGAATTGATGACCTGGCCAACGAAACGATTGATTTGATCAAAGACAGACTTAGCCTTAATGAGATGAAACTGACAAGGCACTTCGAAGGTGAAGAAGTCTTGGTAAGTGTTGATAAGGAATTGGTGAAGATTGCTTTGCTCAACATTATGGTAAACGCCATTGAGGCAATGTCTTCCGGCACGGGAGTGCTTGATGTCGCCATCGAACGAAATGATGATCAGGTGCTCATGTTGATTTCGGATAATGGCAAGGGTATTGACGAAGAGAGCCTCGATAATTTATTTGATCCATTCTTTACTGCCAAGCACGGAGGGATGGGGTTGGGTCTTACGTCTACTCAAAGTATACTCAATAGCCACGGAATCGGTATTGAGGTTAAGAGTAAAGTCGATCAAGGGACTACATTTATCATAAGTTTCCCTATTAACTAGGCCTCTATTGGGGTGAATTTCCACCTCACATTGGGGAATTTTTTCAACAGTCAAAAAATGGCATTGCTTAGAGAATACTAAATAAGCACTGTTTCCAGGCGATTTTAGGAGCATTTTCACACCGTCAGGCCTTGGCATGGATATTTCATTATCGATAAGTGAAAATGTAAGAGTAACCTAAAAACGAAACAGAGATGAACAAGCTGGAATTTAAAGGAAACTGGAATGAATTAAAGGGCAAGTTGAAGCAAAAGTATGGTCAGCTTACTGATGATGACCTCTCGTTTGCAGAGGGGAAGGAAGAAGAGTTGATTGGTCGGATTCAGAGAAAATTGGGTAAGACCAGGGATGAGATTCAACGAGAGATTGAATCACTGTAGGCTTGAACGCAAATCAATTTTAAACTTAAATTATTACACCAATATGAAAAAGTTGATTTCAATAATAGCGATTGCACTTGCGTCCACTGTAATGTTTCAGTGTGGCCAGTCAAATGCTTCTAATGACTCGAATGAGCTGGCTGATGAAATGCGTCAGGATAGAGAAGCAATTGCGGAGAATCTTCGTGATCTTAGAGATGACATCGACAAGAAAATTGATGAAGTTTCGAAGGATATCGAAAATGCCTCTGAAGACATGAAGGAAGAGCTTACCGAAACCAAGGAAGAGCTAACAGGACAGCGAACCGAACTAGAGCGAACAATCGATAAGGTTGAGGATGCTACCGAAGAGACTTGGGACGATGTAAAGGACGGTGCAAATCGCACGATCGATAACGTGAAAAGTAAAATTGAAAAGCTGACTGCGAAAATTAAGGGTCAGGACCAAGGCGCCAGCTAGGTTGAAGATTTGAGCCGGTAGGGTAGGCTGGTGAAACGGCAGGTCTATAAACGATTTGTCGTTATTTTCGAAGCTGTTGCATCACATGCAGCAGCTTCTTTTTTTGTATTTTATTTCAATAGAAAGCGGAGGGTTGTTGTTTTGCCTATATTTCGAGGAATTATTAGTCTTTCATTCATAGATAGCGCATGACTAAGCGGAAACCAGACTCTACCATTCTTCAGGAAAAATTTCACGAACTCGCTCGCAAAAATGCAGAATCACTTTTAGGTGGTGGCGAGAAAAGGATTGAACAGCAACATGCTAAAAGCAAACTTACGGCCCGTGAGAGAATAAATCTTCTATTGGACGAAGGTTCATTTCAGGAGATGGGAAAGTTTGTAATGCACCGATCGAAAGATTTTGGTCTCGATAAGGAATACTACCTGGGTGACGGAGTAGTAACAGGCTATGGAAAAATCAATGGCCGGCTGGTCTATGTTTTTTCTCAGGATTTTACGGTGCTAGGAGGATCGCTTTCTGAGACACACGCAGAAAAGATAGTGAAGGTGATGGAACTGTCGATGCAGAATGGAGCGCCATTGATTGGTCTGAATGACTCTGGCGGTGCGCGCATCCAGGAAGGAGTTGTATCGTTGGGTGGCTACGCAGATATCTTTTACAGAAATGTAATGGCCTCAGGCGTTGTACCACAGATCTCGGCCGTCATGGGACCTTGTGCAGGAGGTGCAGTTTACTCACCCGCCATGACGGATTTTATTTTCATGGTGGAGAATACGTCTTTTATGTTTGTGACCGGACCCAACGTGGTGAAGACGGTTACCCATGAGACAGTAACCGCTGAGGAGCTTGGCGGAGCAACTACCCATAGCACAAAAAGTGGTGTTACGCACTTTGCTTCCGCCAATGAGATGGAGTGCATCAATCAGATCAAGCAACTCCTGAGTTATATTCCGCAGAATTGTGAGGAAGATGCTCCGCGATTGAGCTATCAACCCTCTGATGAATCACGAGAGCAGTTAAATAATATTATTCCTGAAAACCCCAATCAACCTTACGACATGCGCGAGGTGATCGATGGGATAGTGGACACGGGAAGTTTTTTTGAAGTGCACAAAAATTTTGCCGAGAATATCGTTGTTGGTTTTGCGAGAATTGCAGGTAGAAGCATAGGAATTGTGGGAAATCAACCTGCATCGTTGGCGGGTGTGTTGGATATCGATGCGAGCGTGAAGGGAGCGAGGTTTGTTCGTTTCTGCGATTGCTTTAATGTTCCGCTTCTGGTGTTGGAAGATGTTCCCGGATTTTTACCAGGCACCGATCAAGAATGGAATGCGATCATCACCAATGGAGCTAAATTACTGTATGCGTTTTCAGAAGCGACAGTGCCTCGAGTAACCGTGATTACGCGCAAGGCCTATGGCGGGGCATATGATGTGATGAACTCGAAGCACATTGGCGCAGACCTCAACTATGCTTGGCCCACAGCCGAAATTGCGGTAATGGGAGCAAAAGGCGCAGCAGAAATCATTTTCAAAAGGGAAATCGCAGACGCAAAGGATCCTGAAGCTAAGCTGAATGAAAAAGTTGATGAGTACACCAGAAAATTTGCTAATCCATATCGGGCAGCTCACCGCGGTTATATTGATGAGGTGATCTATCCCGACCAAACACGTGAAAAACTGATCAGCGCATTTCAAATGCTGGAAAACAAAGTGGCTAAATTGCCAAAGAAAAAACACGGAAATATTCCTTTGTAAAATTAGACTGTTAATAACTGTATTGTATTGACTATGGACAAGAAGAGTAAAAAATTTCTGTTTGATTATTTAAACAATGCATCACCGACCGGTTTCGAGTTCACAGGACAACAAATTTGGCTGGATTATATCAAGCCGTATACAGACGACTATATGGTCGATGTGTATGGAACAACTGTTGGCGTTGTAAATCCAAAAGGGAAGTACAAAGTTGTAATTGAGGCGCATGCCGATGAGATTTCCTGGTTTGTAAACTACATCACCGATGATGGGTATATCTATGTGCGAAGAAATGGTGGGTCTGATCATCAGATTGCACCTTCAATGCGGGTAAATATTCACACAGAGAAGGGTGTGGTGAAAGGAGTTTTCGGCTGGCCGGCAATTCATGTGAGAGATAATGCAAAGGAAGAAACACCAACACTAAAAAATATTTTTATCGACATCGGTGCTGAATCTAAGAAGGAAGTGGACGCCATGGGTGTGCATGTGGGATGTGTGATCACATTTGAAGACGAACTTATTGAGATGAACAAAAATTATCTCGTTGGTCGGGCCCTTGATAACAGAATGGGTGGATTCATGATTGCAGAAGTGGCGCGCAGGCTGAAGGAAAATAAAAAGAAGCTTCCTTATTGCCTTTATGTTGTCAATTCCGTTCAGGAAGAAATCGGACTGAGAGGAGCGGAGATGATCTCAAGAAGATTAAAACCAGACCTCGCAATCTGCACTGATGTGACGCATGATACTTGTTCGCCTATGTACAACAAGAAGGAAAGCGGTTTTCAAAAATGCGGCAATGGACCAGTGCTATGTTATGGACCAGCAGTTCAAAACAATGTGTTGAAAATGGTGATCAAAACGGCTGAGAAGAAAAAGATTCCGTTCCAGCGCCAGGCAGTTTCAAGATCTACAGGAACCGATACAGACTCTTTTGCATATTCTGCAGAAGGAGTTGCATCTGCTCTAATTTCACTACCATTGAAATATATGCACACTACTGTGGAAACTGTACATAAAGATGATGTGGAAAATGTAATCAATCTTATTTACGAAGTACTACTAAACCTGAAGCCTGGAGAGGATTACAGGTACATTAAATAACAAGTCAAGTTTGAACCGAAAGGCTTTCTGTAAAAACGGAAAGCCTTTTTTATTTTTAGATGATGAAGAGATCGGAAATTGATCAGATGGGAAATCGAGTTGAATTTAATTTTCCGCCTAAGCGAATTATATCTCTCGTTCCCTCACAGACTGAGCTGCTTCATAGTCTTGGTCTGGAAGATGAAGTGATAGGTATCACAAAGTTCTGTGTTTACCCTCAAAATTGGAAACGTGAAAAACGAATTGTTGGCGGCACAAAAAAACTTCATCTAAGTGTCATTGATGAACTCCAGCCTGATTTAATTATTGGCAACAAAGAAGAGAATGAGCGGGAGGATATTTTATTGTTGCAGGAAAAGTATCCAGTCTGGATGAGTAATGTAACAACACTTCAGGATGCTTACGACATGATTTATCAGGTGGGAAATATTTGTGAGCGCTCTGATCGCGCAACCAAGATTGTTGAACTGATACAAAATACGTTTAGCCAACTTCGAAAGAAAGAAGGCTCCGCTCTGTATTTAATTTGGATGAAACCATGGATGGGAGTGGCTAGTGATACTTTTATTCACTCCATTCTTTCTGAAATAGGTTTTGTCAATGCCTTGCAGTCAAAGTCCCGCTATCCCGAGCTAAGTGAATCCGACCTTGAAAACCTGAATCCAGATTATGTCTTCCTGTCCTCGGAACCTTATCCATTCAAGCAAAAGCATCTTGATAAAGTGAAAACATATTTCCCGAAAGCCAAGGGCATCTTAGTTGACGGAGAATACTTTTCGTGGTACGGGAGCAGACTGATGAAAGCACCAGAATATTTTAATAGCCTAGACCTCTCTTAGCTCAAAGCCAACATTTCTCATGTCATCCCAAAACTCTGGATAAGATTTGTTCGCTACCTCCGGGCTTTCAATTTCTAAATCTGTTAATGTCGCCCACGGAGCAAAACCCATGGCCATTCGGTGATCGTGGTATGTGCTAATATGTATTCTTCCAGAGGGTATTTTTCCCGGAGATAACTTGAAGTGACCTGTAGTTGATTCCTGCAAAGTCGCACTTACTTTGGCAAGTTCGTTTTGAAGGGCCGTTACACGGTCAGTCTCTTTAATGTAAAGACTTTCTAATCCCGTAAACGACCCGCTTACATTTGCCAAGGCGCACACCGGCAAAACTGTTTGTGCAAGGTCAGGGCAGTCCGTGAAATCCCATTCAATAGATTCCTCTCTAAAACTGGTCTTTGTCAAAATCAGATCATTGCTTCTGAAGGTAGCCTCTACACCAAGCTTCGCCATAATTTCCACAATCACGCGATCACCTTGGATTGAATGAGGCGGGACATCTTTCAGAGTAAGCGTTGGTTTATTTGCTAAGGCAACAAAAGCAAACCAATAACTGAGAGCAGACCAGTCCGGCTCAACTCTAATCTCAGCTGGTTTGTATTCCGAGTGAGGTATCACAATGGAATTGCCATCAATTTGACATTCGACACCAAATTGTGCCATTTGCGAGGCAGTCATTTGAATGTAGGGCTTGCTCCCCACCTTTCCTTCCAGTGTGATCGTGAGGCCCATCGGCAATACCGGGGCAACCATCATCATGGCTGAGATGTATTGGCTACTTACGTTCCCTGGCAGCGAAATCTGGCCGCTTCTCTGGCCCTCAAAACCTTTGATATCAAGGGGAGGAAATCCTTCCTTTTCCAGGTAATTAATGTTTGCGCCAACCTTTTTGAGAGACTCCACGAGGAGACCGATTGGGCGCTCCTTCATTCTGGCAGTTCCGGTAAGTGTTTTCGGCTGGTTGGTAACGGCCAGGTAAGCCGTCAGAAATCGCATGGTCGTACCTGCATCCATTGCATCCAATGTTTGATCCTTGCTGGCAAGAAGTTTTTTCATCAGTTGCGTGTCTCGTGCGCTTGCCAGATTGCTAACAACCGATCGGTTGCCCGAAAGTGCATTGATGATCAAAGCCCGGTTGCTGATGCTTTTTGATGAAGGTACTTTATTGATCGTACCGGAAAACTCCTCCTTGCGACTTATAGCTAACGATGACATTGGGCGCTCAAGTTAAAAAATAAATTCCCCGACACCTTTTTAACTTGGCGTGAAACATTTTAATTTCAAAGAGGGTTTATATTCCTATGGGTGCAACAAAGAAAATTGCAATCGGACTGGGACTGGCGGGAGGTGCTCTCCTTACAGCGTGGTTGCTGTCTGGCTCGAGAGGGCGGAAGACAAAAGACTACCTTGTGAAAAGGGCTGACGACCTCAGAAAAACTTTAACGAAAGACAAAAATTCAAACGATGGCGCTGACGTTCACTACATCTAAAGTGAATGATAGTAATCTAATGAGTTGCGTATTTCAGTTTCGCTAACTCCTATATCCCATACCGCATGACCTATTCTTTCCAATAGGGCCATCAGAATCGTATTTCCTTTATTTTTCTTATCCTGAGCCATTAGCTTAATGATTTCTGCGGCCGAAGGCATATCCTTCTTCTTACCAAAAATGTCCGTCACATAAGCTGAGATACCCTTCAGTTCTTCCTCAGACAAAAGACCTTTTTCACATGAAATTTGAGCTTCCGCGATCATACCGATGGCGATTGCCTCTCCATGAAATAGTGGATCCAGGGTGGTAAGACAGCAGCTTTCTACAGCGTGTCCTATCGTGTGGCCAAAGTTGAGCACCTTCCTTACGCCCCCTTCGTACGGGTCTGTTTCCGCAACCCCCGACTTGAATTGGTAAGAAAAGTCGATGAGATCATCCCAGTTCTGTTCCTCCAATGGCTTCTGACTTATTTCCAGCCATTTCGACTCGTTTGAAATTAGGGCGTGTTTGATAACCTCTGCGAACCCTGATCGGAGTTCTCGTACCGGGAGAGTTGCCAAAAAGCTCGATGAGATTAAGGTAGTATCCGGTTCCCTGAAAAGACCGATGTGATTTTTGAGACCCATAAAATCAACACCGAGCTTACCACCTACGCTGGAGTCAACCTGGGACAGGAGGGTGGTGGGAATGAGCATGAAGTCGATCCCTCGCTTGAATGTAGCTGCACAAAATCCACCCATATCCCCAAGAACGCCACCACCCAAAACAATCAACACACTATGCCGGTCAAAGTTCTTAACGGTGAGCTGTTCCCAGATTTGCTGGCAGGTTTCAATGGTTTTAAATTTTTCTCCTGCCTCAACTCTGATCAGCTCGTGTGTTGGCAAAGCTTTTTCAATTAAGGGATAACACAGATTCTCAGTATTCGTGTCTACCAATACACCCACTTTGCTATAAGGCTTTTGTTTTATTACATCCCGAAGTGATGGAAGGATATCTTTTTTAATGATTACGCTTTGCACTATTCTTTCTTCTTTTCGGTTTCCTTGTTCATTATTTCTGTTTGAATCCTGATCGACTCATCGTGGACAGATCGATAGATTGACTGAATATACTGGTCAGATAGGCCCTTGGCCTCGCCCCAAGCCGTTCGTGATTGAAGGATCTCGTTCCACCGTTCTAATTGAAATACGGTGACGTTATTCTCCTTTTTGTATTCACCAATCTTCTCGATCAGTTGTTTTCTCAGTGACAGCACTTCAATTAATTCCTGATCGATGTGATCAATTTTTTCCCTGAGCTGTTCGAGCTGGCTTATGAACAACGCATCGTTGGAATGCTTCCTTGTAAATCGAAGTTGACTTAACAGGTCGCCAAATTCTTGTAGCGGGATTTGTTGGTCTGCATCACTCAAAGCCCGATCCGGGTCAGGATGAGTTTCTATCATTAGGCCATCGTACCCAAGGTCGAGCGCTTTTTGAGAAACCTCCAAAATCATACTTCGTTGACCTGCGATATGACTGGGGTCACAGATTAAGGGAAGGGACGGGAAAGTTGATTTTAGCTCGATGGCGATTTGCCAGGTTGGGCTGTTCCTAAATTTTGACTTTTGATAACTGGAGAAGCCGCGATGAACTGCAGCCAGTTTAGTGACACCCACATTGTAGATTCTCTCAATAGCTCCCTGCCATAAACCAAGATCCGGGTTAATGGGATTTTTTACCAACACGGGAACGCTCGTTCCTCTTAGTGAATTGGCAATCTCTTGCACTGTGAATGGATTAACCGTTGTCCTGGCGCCTAGCCAAAGCACATCAATGCCGTGAGATAATGCTTGTTCAACGTGAGCTGGAGACGCAACCTCGGTTGCAATCTTAATTTGAAACTGATTTTTTAATTCGGCCAGCCATTTAAGCGCTTCAATTCCCTTTCCCTCGAATGAATTGGGTCGGGTTCGGGGTTTCCAAACGCCCGCCCGCATGATGCCAATACCTAAACTGGTAAAATGATTGGCCACGTCTAGCAACTGCTCCGGGCTTTCAGCACTGCATGGCCCGGCAATCAACATCGCGGGATCATTGGCGTTTCCCCAACTTCTCCAATCGTCTACAGTCATAATCAAATCCGACATTTTCCTCTCAAACAAAATAACTCAATTCTTGTCCTTTGGAGAAGGTAAAAAAGTCAAAAGAATGCCCTTCCTCGTTATATTTAGGCACTAAAAATTCAATATGGAAGTTGAGCCAAAAGTTCATTTTGACGACACCGAAATAGCGTTTTCTTATAAAAGCGATTCAGAGCTAAAAAAAGCCAATTTTATTTTTACCCTGGTCAATAACCCCATTATCTCAGGTCTTGCAACTAGCGCAGTTAAGGTTGGCCTGTTTTTGAGGCTACCAATCAGAGGAATAATCAAGAAAACAGTGTTCGATCACTTTTGCGGAGGGGAAACAATAGACAAATGTAAAGTAATCGTTGACAAGCTCGGGAGATATCATGTGGGCTGTATTCTCGACTACTCGGTGGAGGGCGAAAAGACAGAAGAAGGATTTGACAGAACGGCCAATGAAATACTTCAAACTTTTGAAGCATCAAAAGATGACAATTCTCTTCCGTTTTGTGTATTCAAGGTAACTGGCCTTGGAAGTTCAGAGCTGCTGGAAAAGGTACAGTCGAAAGTCGCATTGACGGACGAAGAGCAAAAAGCCTATCAGAGAATTCACGACAGAGTTGATTCTATCTGTGCAAAGGCCTTTGAATACAAGGAACAGGTTCTGATTGACGCAGAAGAAACCTGGATACAGGAACCGATTGATCAAATGACTTATGAAATGATGCGCAAGTACAACCAGCAGGCGCCTGTAGTATTCAATACCTATCAAATGTATCGGGTTGATACCCTGACTAATTTGAAAAACGCATTTCATGATGCCGCGATGCACAATTACTATCTGGGTGTAAAGATGGTGCGTGGGGCCTATATGGAGAAAGAGCGCGAGCGTGCGGAAAAGATGGGATATCCTGACCCTATTCAACCCAACAAAGAGGCGACTGACGAAGCATTTAATAAAGGACTTGCGTTTTGTATTGACAATAAACAGCGAATTTCATTGATGTGTGGATCACACAACGAGTATAGCAATCGTTATTTGACCGTGTTGATGGAGAAGCATGGCATGAAAAATAATGACAGCAGGGTGTGGTTCGCTCAGTTATACGGGATGAGTGACACCATCTCTTTTAACCTAGCCAAGGAAGGTTATAACGTAGCGAAGTATGTACCCTACGGGCCCGTGGAATCTGTGATTCCCTACCTACTGCGAAGAGCTGATGAAAACACCTCTGTGGCGGGGCAAAGTAGCCGTGAACTGATGTTGATTCGCAAAGAAATCAAGAGGCGTAAATCGGCTTAGGGCATCAGGCCTAGAATAATTAATTTTGCCGCACTTTTAATCTCTGCTATTAAAATCATTAAGATTCCATGCATTTAAGTGAACAGGAACAAGTACGGAGAAAATCACTGGAGGAGCTTCAGAAATTGGGGATCAACCCTTACCCAGCTGATCTATTTGAAGTCAATGCTTCAGCCGCAGAAATATTAGAAAACTACCCTAAGCAAAAGATAGATTACAAGCATGTGCGGTTGGCAGGCCGTATGATGTCGAGGCGCGTCATGGGGAACGCATCATTCGCAGAGTTGCAGGATGTCACAGGCCGTATCCAGGTATATGTAAGACGCGATGATATAAGTGATGGTGATGATAAAACGATGTACAACACGGTTTTTAAAAAGCTGTTGGATATTGGTGACATCATTGGCGTGGAGGGTTTTGTTTTCACTACGCAAACAGGTGAGATATCAGTTCACGTTCAAAAGCTTAAACTGCTTTCCAAAGCGTTACGCCCACTACCAATCGTAAAAGAAACTGAAGATGAAAGTGGTAATGTAACCCAGCATGATGCGTTCACCGACCCGGAGCAACGTTACAGGATGCGCTATGTGGATTTGGTGGTTAATCCTCACGTACGTGATACGTTTGTAAAGAGGACGCTGATGGTTAATTCGATGAGGCAGTTCCTTAATTCAAAAGGTTACCTCGAGGTAGAGACACCTGTCTTACAGCCATTGTATGGAGGTGCAGCGGCCAAACCTTTTAAGACACATCATAACACTTTGGACATGACGCTGTACCTGCGGATTGCCAATGAGCTTTATCTCAAAAGGCTAATCGTGGGAGGATTTGATGGTGTGTACGAGTTCAGCAAAGATTTTCGCAATGAAGGCATGTCACGATTCCACAACCCGGAGTTTACACAAGTGGAGTTGTATGTAGCCTACAAAGATTACAACTGGATGATGGACCTTGTGGAAGAGATGATTGAGAAAGCCGCCCTCGACATTCACGGAACCACAGAGGTGAAAGTTGGCGACAAGGTGATTGACTTCAAGAGACCGTGGAAACGGTTTACCATGTATGAGGCGATTCAGCATTTCACGGACATCGATATTTCTGAGATGGATGAAGCCGCACTGCGCGAGACTTGTAAAAAACTTCATATCAAAGTTGATGAGAGCATGGGTAAGGGAAAACTCATTGACGAGATCTTTGGAGAGAAATGTGAACCACATCTCATTCAACCGACATACATCACAGACTATCCGGTTGAAATGTCGCCTTTGGCAAAGAAGCATAGATCAAAGCCTGGATTGGTTGAAAGATTTGAAGCCATCTGCAACGGTAAAGAAATCTGCAATGCTTTCTCAGAGCTTAATGACCCCCTAGATCAGCGAGCGAGATTTGAGGAGCAACTTGAGTTGGGCAAGCGAGGCGATGAAGAAGCCATGACACTTGATGAGGATTATCTGCGCGCGCTTGAGTTTGGTATGCCGCCAACTGCTGGGCTTGGCATCGGTATCGACCGGCTTTCTATGATTATGACAAACTCGTCCTCTATTCAGGATGTGATCTTCTTTCCACAGATGAAACCGGAGAAACACGCCACGGTGAATCCTGAGAAAGAGCTCGTAGAACTTGGAATTCGCAGAGACTTAATGCCAATCTTCCAAAAGTTGGGATTGACCAGCAGGGCCCAGCTCAAGGAGATCAAAGCCAGTAAGCTGTTCAACGATGTGTGTGGAACACGCAAGAAGTTGAAACTGGAAGATGTGAAGAACCCAACACTTGAGGAAGTGGAGGGCTGGCTCAGCAAGATTTAGTTATCTCAGGTCGAAGAAGTTTCTCGTTCTATCGAGTTTCAGGTCTCTGAGCATTCCTGACTTTACGCCAATCGAAAAATTATAGCTCTGAAATGGACCGAATGGAGTCCACCCCAGGCTTACCTGCCAGCAATGTAAATCCCTGTTGATGGTGAGGAAAGTTTGTGTAAACTCTTTGCTTTCAAAATCATAACCAGAGTTGAAAGTGATTTTCCATTTTTCAGTAAGTGAAAGGTCCCCGTTGAAACGTAGAGCCTGGGTTACATTTGACTTTTGTCTTCCTTGTTTTGAATAAGTGAGGTTGTAGTTGACTCGAAAATTCCAGGGTATACTGAAGTCAATGTAGGCGTCAGGGTTTTGCAGGAAAAAATCTTTATCCGATTCCGTAAGGTTCGATTCCGATATCTTCTTTCGCGACTCTGCATCTTTCTCTTTTCCTTTAGGAGAAAGGTTGGTGCTTAGAGCCAGATTCAAACTAGTTACTTGCCCCAACTTAAAACCATCTTGCCAAACGAATCTGCTGATTCTAGTTTCATAAATTGTTCCCAGGTTGGTTTCAGTTTGACCAACGCTGTCTAGGCGGAATTTGTAGGGATCAAGCACACCACCAATATTGATGTTAAATCTATCATTCAGTACGTTGGTATTTGCGCTAAATGAAAAAGGAGCAAGCTTGAAGGAGTCCGCGGCAAAATTGTAATTTGAGGAGATTGAGAGGTTGTTGAAAAGTGAAATTTTCCTTGCCACAGAGTCAGTCTCGTTTTTGACTTTCATTTCCAGGTTGTTTCCCAAACTAAAGGACATAGAGCTTTGCTTTCCTTGCCCGGAGGAGCCATAGATAAAATCGGGCCCTTCATGTCGGGATTTTCTTAACACCCCACCATTAGCAGTGTTAAACTCCTGCCAATAACCATATTTAGGGTCGCCAAAGTCAGGCTGATAGCTAAATCCAATGGATGGGTTCATCACATGCCGTATCGCCTTAAGCTTGCGATTCGGATTTTTCACGATGAACATACCATAAATACGTGTGGTCAGATTAACGCCCCCAGAGTAGTTTGTTATCCTGTTGAAGCCCCGAATAGTATCGGTGACAACAGCTGCATTGCCAGTGGAGTCGAGCGCCCAGTTTAACTTTTGAAAGTACCAGATCTCATTTAGGTTGACGCTAGGGCTGAGCGTGAAAAATTTAAGCAGCTTTGTTGAGGTAGAAAGAGGAATAGTTTGCCTGACCCCTTTTCTTGATCTTTTGAAAAATAGCGAAAGGTTGTCAACTTCAAAGGGAACAATACTATCATTCACTTCGCCAATCTTTCCAAGGCTGTTAGTGATCTGATTCGAGCCATTAGCTGTATACCTCACAACAAAATTCTTAAGGAGGTCTTGTTGTGATTTTTTAAACGGATAAACGTTGTTCATATTTAGGCTCATATCGGGCAGAGGCAAGTCCACTCTTTTAGTTACCAGGTCCTGATTAACCCGCATGTTAACACCCAATGCGAAAGGTGTTCCAGGAAATGTTTTAGAATACGAGACGTTTGAACTCAACTTGCGACTGGTGTTGTCGATCCTTGTCGCTCGTGGATCACTGTTCAATCCGAGAAAATTGTTGTTTGTAAAATTTGAGGTCGCTGCATTAACAGATGCAGAAAACCTTCCGGTGCCTCGTGTTTGTGGGGAGTGACTCCATGCGACCCTAAAGTCTTTGCTTACAGACTTATCTTCGATTCTTTCTGTAACTCTGTTGTTTGTGATGCTAATGTTAAAATTACCTGTGTATGCATACCGCTTGTTGTATGTGGAATTGATATACATAGCTGATGATCCTTTGCTGTAGAGATCACCGGTTACACCTAGCTTGATATAATCGTTGATATCGAAAAAATATCCACCACCTCTAAGGAAAAAACCTCGTCTCCCTTCTTCTCCGTATGATGGAACAATGATTCCGGATGAACTTTTGCGTTGCGCTGGAAACATTCCGAATGCAAAACCAAACGGAGTGGGTACGTCATTGAGCTCCATATAAAATGGTCCAGTCACTATCTTATCATTTGGGATAGCTTTAGCCTTATGGGAAATAATCCGAAAATGTGGGTGAGCAAGATCACAGGTGGTGTAGGCATTGCCAATGGTAAACAGTTCATTCTTGTCATTTTTGTAGACCACATCTCCATGCATATATCCATCCCCTTGCTGGGTAACGACTTCAGATATTTTTGCCTTCTTATTTTTGAAGTTGTAGACCATGTCCTTCGTCTCATATACTTCACTACCATTTTTAAATATTGGAAAACCTACTCGTTTCCCAAGTGAGTCAAGTCGGCCGTTTGCAGTGATGGTTGACTGTTCGTAGTCGATAATAATTTCATCAGCCTCAAGTTCTATTTCCCCATACTTGATCTTAGCGTTTCCATACAGCTTCACAATCTTGGATTGAAGATTGGAGTTGATAGAATCAGTGGCTGAATAGAAAATTGTGGTTTCGATGTCGCCTTTTGCCGGCTTTTGCAGTGAGTCGGCTGGTGATTTTACCACGGATAAGGTATCATTTTTGTTTATAAGGGAATCGGGAGGGGTAACGCCAACAGGTACCGAGTCCGTTGCGAGAGGTAACGGGGCACCGGGAGCTGTGATAGGTTTCTCCACCTGTGCGATAGCTGAGAGTGAAAAAAGTTGAAAAAAAAATATGGAAGAAATAAAAAAAAAGAGTCTCCTCACGCCTTCTGGTTTGATTTCCAGGTGTTTAGCTTTTAGTGAAAAATTCACAACTTTGCGTAAAGTTATTGCAAATACTTCAGACATTATTAAGCCCGTGAAGAATATCGGATACAAAGCCATGTTATTAGCAATAACCTTGCTAATCTCATCTGCTTCTCCCGACCGGACCGATTTCAAAGTGGACGTGGTGGTGATAGACGCAGGTCATGGAGGTCACGACTCTGGCACCCTGGGTAGCAAGACTAAAGAGAAGGATGTTGTATTAAAAATAGCCCTGAAACTGGGTGGCTTTATAAAAGAGAACCTTAAAGACGTCAAGGTAATTTACACCCGAGATTCGGATAAGTTCATTGAGCTTAGTGAGCGAGCCAATATTGCCAATAGAAACCATGCCGATGTTTTTATTTCTGTTCATGCCAACTCATTGCCTACTACTACTCCTGACGCACGCAAACAATCCATCTATGGAACAGAAACTTACGTAATGGGATTGCACAAAACGGACGAAAACTTTGAAGTGTCCAAGCGCGAGAACTCAGTGATCCTATTGGAAGAAAACTATAAAGAAAAGTACGAAGGTTTTGACCCAGATTCTCCTGAGTCTTATATTCTGTTCAGCTTGAGTCAATCTGCGAATCAGGAGTCAAGTTTGTTGTTGGCCAGCAAAGTGGAAGACCAGTTTGGAACTCGAGCAGGCCGCAGAAGCCGCGGAGTGAAACAAGCGGGGTTCGTTGTTCTGTATAAAACTTCGATGCCATCTATACTAATTGAAACGGGCTTCCTCTCTAATACCAAGGAAGAGCGTGATCTGGGCGATGATAAAGTGCAGGATTACATAGCTTCTGCGATATACCGTGCTTTCAAAGAGTACAAAATCCAAATTGAATCCGTAAACTAGCGAATGTGAATAAAGAGGTAAAAGTAGGTTTGTTTATGACCATTGCATTGGTCTTGCTTTATTTTGGATTCAATTATCTGAAAGGGATCGACTTTCTGTCCTCCACAAACAAATACTACGCTATTTACGATAATGTAGATCAACTGGCGGTTTCAAATCCAGTGCTGGTGAATGGCTATGCAGTAGGAAGAGTGAGTTATATCAAAATTGTTCAGGAGAAGGAGAATAAGGTTTTAGTGGAGCTGGACATCGACTCGGATATCATTCTGGGTGATTCAGCTACAGCGATTCTTAACAGTGATTTCCTTGGAAGCAAATCAATCCTGTTGAACATTGGCGATAAGAGCAAACCTCATGAGCCTGGCGATACTATTCTTGCTGAAGCTGCCCGTGGAATTTTTGATGTATTTACGGAAACAGCACAGCCAGTGGCAAACAACGTTCAAACAACTTTGCGAAAGCTAAATACAGTACTAGACAATCTGGCAATTAACTCTGCTCGCCTGGATACCTTGTTTATGAAATTTAAGTATACCCCCGGGTTAGTTAACCGCGCTTTAATTACGACTGACGAGAAAATGAATGAGTTATCCTCCAGCTTCAAGCAAACATCAGACAATCTTTCAGTGACTTTGAGAGACTTACGCCCTGTGATTTCCAATTTTAAAACATTTTCAGATTCCCTGAAGCAAATAGAACTCAATATGACGTTGGCCAAGGCACAAGAAACGTTGGGTAATTTGAATAACACGTTGTCAAAATTGAATAGCGGAGATAACACGGTAAGTAAGTTGATGACCGATGACTCGTTGTATGTTAATCTTAATAAATTATTACTCAATTTAGATACTTTAGCGAATCACTTTGACAGCAATCCAAAGCACTTCTTAGCTCCATTAGGTAAGAGTAAAAAGCGGATCGAACGCGACAGGAGAAAGGAAGCGGAGGAAAACAAGCAAAACTAGCCAGCCTAATTTGCCCTGATGGATCTGGAATTCAATAAAAATGAAGATCAACTGAAGCAACTCTGCTCTCAACTCAACCACAAGGAAAAGATTACAAAACTTGGTGGAGGAGAAAAGAAAATATCCGATCAACATAAAAAAGGAAAACTTACTGCGCGCGAAAGGATCAACTATCTGATTGATTCGGATACTCCTTTTCTCGAAGTGGGTTTGTTTGCAGGCGATGGTATGTATGAGGAGGTTGGCGGTTGTCCATCAGCCGGAGTTGTTGTGGGGCTTGGATACGTCCGTGGAAGACAGTGTGTAATTGTTGCTAACGATGCGACAGTAAAGGCCGGAGCCTGGTTTCCCATTACGGCTAAAAAAAATCTGAGAGCACAGGAGATTGCCATGGAGAACCGTCTGCCTATTATTTACCTGGTGGACAGTGCAGGTGTGTTCTTGCCAATGCAGGACGAAATTTTTCCAGACAAAGAACATTTTGGAAGGCAATTCAGAAACAACGCAAAAATGTCTTCGATGGGCATTGTGCAGATTGCGGCCATCATGGGAAGCTGCGTGGCAGGCGGTGCTTATTTGCCTATCATGTCGGATGAGGCAATGATTGTCGACAAGACTGGATCAATTTTTCTTGCAGGATCATATTTAGTTAAAGCGGCAATTGGTGAAGACATTGATAACGAAACACTGGGTGGAGCAACAACTCATTGTGAAATTTCTGGAGTTACTGACAACAAGTTTCCAAACGATGAAGCCTGCCTTGACTATATCAAGAACATATTCGACAAAATAGGACATGAGCAAAGGGCGGGGTTTGACAGAATAGCATCTGCTGAGCCTAAAGAAAAGCAAGAAGATTTGTACGGCATGATGCCAACTGATCGCGTGAAACCTTACGATATGGTTGACATCATCAAACACATAGTCGATAACTCTGATTTTGATGAGTATAAGGCTCTGTACGGTAAAACAATCGTCTGTGGTTATGCGCGCATTGATGGGTGGGCAGTTGGTATTGTTGCGAATCAGCGAAAGGTGGTGAAAACGAAGAAGGGCGAGATGCAAATGGGTGGAGTGATTTACTCAGATTCTGCAGATAAGGCTGCGCGTTTTATAATGAATTGCAACCAGCGGAAAGTGCCATTGGTATTTATTCAGGATGTGAGCGGCTTTATGGTAGGGAGTAAGGCAGAACATGGTGGGATCATTAAAGATGGAGCCAAGATGGTGAACGCTATGGCCAATTCGACAGTTCCTAAGTTTACACTAATCATTGGCAACTCATATGGGGCTGGTAACTACGCGATGTGCGGCAAAGCCTACGACCCTAGATTGATTTATGCGTGGCCAACTGCGCAGATCGCTGTTATGAGCGGAGCATCTGCAGCCAAGACTTTGCTTCAAATAAGAGTTAGCACTTTGAAGAGCCAAGGCAAAGAGATATCAAAAGAAGAAGAACAACAACTTCTGAAAGAAATCACCGATCGCTATAATGATCAACTCAGTCCTTATTATGCAGCATCACGGCTGTGGGTTGACGGAGTGATTGACCCGTTGGAAACTCGCAAAGTGATTTCAATGGGGATTGAGGCAGCCAACCATGCACCGATAGAGAAATTTAATGTTGGTGTGATCCAGACTTGATGGAAGAGAAGGAACTCAAAGCGTTAGTTTCACTACTCGATGATGAGGATGTGCAAATTGTATCCCATGTGGAAGAAAAAATCTTATCTATTGGGGTTTCAATTATACCCTTCCTTGAGCTGCAGTGGGAGAGTAGTTTCAATCCAAAAGTACAACAACGTATAGAAGAACTTATTCACACGCTTCAGTATGAGCTTGTGAAGAGGAGACTAAACGACTGGTATGCCGGTGAAGAAAAAGATTTGCTGACAGGAATGTGGATTGTGTCAACGTATCAATATCCGGATACTGAGTTGACGCAATTAAAACAGGACCTGGAGCAGATTTACTACGAGACCTGGCTTGAGTTCCGAAACGATCTCTATCCCTTTGATCAAATCAAAGTAATCAACAGTGTACTCTTTGGCAAATTGAAGTTTGGACCCAACAGCAAAAATTTTCACTCACCCGGAAATTCATTAATCAACGTGGTGTTGGAAATAAAAAAAGGAAACCCGATTACTCTCAGCGTAATTTATATGCTCGTAGCGCAAAAGTTGAAGTTGCCCGTCTACGGTGTTAACCTCCCGAATCTTTTCATCCTCACATATAAAGACGAGAAGCACACGCAGTTTTATATCAATGCCTTTAACCGCGGGCTAATATTTTCAAAACAGGACATCGAAAACTATATTAACGAACTGCACCTTACCCCTCAACCCTCTTTTTTCGAACCATGCGATAGTGTCGAGATAATCAGAAGAACACTTAGAAATCTGATTATGTCTTTTGAGAAAATGGGAGAGCACGCGAAGGCAAACGAAGTAAAGGTTCTGTTGGTAGAAATCTCAGATGGTGGAGATTTGGGTGTATAACCTATTTCACTTTGCTTCGGATGGTGCATCCAGCCGCTCGACTTGAATTCACAGTTACTTTCTTTCCTGCTAGCAATTCGTCAATTGCTAGTTGCAAATAAGCCTGGCTAACGTCACTCTCCACAAGCGGGTTGTCATCAATGGCGCCATTGTAGGCGATACTAAAATTGTTCCCGATTTTCTTTACAAGAAATGCTTCAGGGCTTTTTCTTGAGCCCAAGCATTCCATGGCCACCTGATCTTTGTCAGCCAAATATGGAATTGATAATTGCCAAGATTTGTACTTCGCTGACATCGCCTTCATACTTTCTCTTTCATCAGAATGAGAGTTGACCAGCACAAATTGTATCGAACCTTTATAGCGATCATTCAATTGTTTGATTCGATTTAGGTATTTTCCATCGTAGGGACATTCGTTACTAAAGAATATTACCGCGATCCCCTGGCAACTTTGGAAGCTGCTGAGAGAAACGCTCTTACTGTCAGCTACATTTACGAGTGTGAAATCCTGTATTGTTTGCGCGCCTGCTGTTAGCTGACATAAGACGACAAGTGTTGGTATCAATTTCTTCATGTCAGGAGACTTTTGAAAACACAAGAACGTATTCGGTCTCAACAATATAGTGAAGTTCTGCGAATACATTTACGTTGTCAAATTCGATTGCCCCGTGCAAATCACCTTTTTTCTGTAACTGAAAAGGTTTGACTTTTAGATGATTTGTAAAAAGAAGTCCACGTTTACCATAGATTTTATAAAGTGCTTCTTTGGCACACTAATAGATGCAATGCTTCACTATGTCTGTACCGGCATCTTCTAATTCAATAGGGTCAAGTACGCGTGAAGCAATTCGTAATAGTTTGTCTTTGGGTTGTTCAATGTCAATACCGACTGAAAGTGAAGGGTGAATTTGGGCGGCAACGTAAGGATAGGAATGTGATAAAGAAATTTGATATGCGCTATCTTTTAAAAAGGGTTTACCAAATTGATCTTTTACAATCCCACTGTATTGAATGCCCTGATGTTTTGCGAGGCTTCCGATCAATATTCTTCCCGAGAGCCATTCCAATCTTTTCAAAGGACTTACAATATCCTCTGGCCATTCCTCATTAAGTGCCAGAGATTTCAGTTCATCTTCGCTTTCTGTAATGTGCCATAGAGCAACGCCTCGTAGTGAGCTCTCCTTTAAATGAACCAGCGGCATTGGGTTATCTCAGTTGTAAAGTCCAATTTTGCCTAAAAATACGCATTACCGAACCGGAACGAAGCGCAAGAATGGTAGAAGTTAACAAGACAGGTGCATTGACAGGTCATTCCGGTTCAATCTATGCGCTGACGCAGGGGCCTAAGCCGAATATTGTCTTCTCTGGTGGAGCTGATGGCCTGGTGGCCGAGTGGAATTTGGAAGAACCTAGTGAAGGCCGACTGATTGCACGACTACCAAATTCTGTATATGCTCTTCATCATTTGAACGATCGAGGTCAGCTCGTGATTGGTCAGAATTTTGAAGGCGTTCACCTCGTTGACTATGTTTTGAAAAAGGAGATGGCAAACCTAAAACTTACTGAATCTTCGATTTTCGACTTACTCGTTGTGGAGAATAAAATTTTTGTAGCGTGTGGAACAGGTGAAGTAATAGTGGTTGATCTGGAGTCATTCAGGGAAGCGATGAGATTTCAGTTCAGTCAGAAAAGTGCCAGGTCGATTGCAGTCAACGAGGACAAGAGCGAGTTAGCCATAGGGTACAGCGATGAGTTTGTGAGGATAGTCGACCTCAAAGATCTGACCCTAAAACAAGAATTTCGGGCCCATTCAAATTCAGTATTCTGTGTCAGGTATTCTCCGGACGGACGCTTTTTACTCACGGGTTCGCGCGATGCCCATCTCAAGGTGTGGGATGTGAGCGATCAATACAGGCTTGTGAGAGACATTGTGGCTCATATGTATACCATCAACCATTTGGATTTTAGCCCAGATGGCAAACATTTTGTAACTTGTAGCATGGATAAGTCCATAAAGGTGTGGGACGGGGCAGATTTTCGATTGTTGAAAGTGATAGATAAGGCACGCCACGCAGGACACGGCACTTCAGTCAATAAACTCGCGTGGACTTCGTTTAATAACCAGTTGGTGAGTGCAAGCGATGATCGAACTATTTCAATCTGGAATATATTTTTTAAACTTTAATAACTACTAACCACCAATCCAAATGAAAGTCACACCACTAGAGATAAGGCAAAAGACTTTTGAGAGGACTTTGCGCGGCTACGACAAAGACGAGGTCACTGCATTTTTACTCACGCTATCCCAGGAATGGGAGCGTGTGCAGGACGAGACCAAGGAGATGAAAATCAAACTTGAGGCGACAGAAAGAGAAGTTACCAAACTCCGAGAAGTAGAAAGTTCGCTCTACAAGACTTTGAAAACGGCAGAAGACACAGGAGCTAATGTGATAGAGCAAGCTAACAAAGCGGCCGAGTTGCATTTGAAAGAAGTTCAGCTCAAGGCAGAGGCGCTATTAAATGAAGCTAAAACCAAAGCGAAGGACACTATAGAACAATCAGAGTCCACTTCGAAGCAAATGTTATATGAAATGGAGGAGAGACTGAAGGCACTTGTGCAAAATTACAAGACCATCGAATCCTCCCGAGATAGTTTGTTAAGCGACCTAAAGCGACTTGGTAACGAAACGCTGGAAAGAGTGGAGAAGCTAAGAAACACGGTTAATGGTTTTGATCCTGATCAGCATTTGAAGGCTGCGCGCCAGGAGGCGAAGCAAACGCTACACCCGAATGCTGAGACAAAAAAAATGGAACCTACACCTGAGAAAATTGTACCAGAGCCTGAAGAAGAGTTGCTGGTAGAAGCTCGTCATCCAAAATCTTTTTTTGACGATATCCAGTAGCGACAGTACATTTCGAGTTAATGAAGCTTAAGGGAAAAGTTGTTCTGGAAGGTCTGGAGTTTCACGCCTATCATGGGGTTTATCCCCACGAGCGCTCATCGGGAAATAAATTTGAAGTTGACATCATGGTTAACACTTCGTTTGAGGAGTCTGCCTTTCATGATGATCTTACGGGCACCATCAACTACGAAGACATTTACGATATCGTAAAACGTCACATGGCAAAACCTACCAAGCTATTGGAGTCAGTTGCTCATTCTATTGCGCAGGAAATATTGGATTCATTTGATGCTGCGAGTAAAGCAGAAGTGACTATCTCAAAATTCAATCCACCGATTGGCGGAGTTTGTAGAAAAGCTAAAGTATCCGTTGACTTGCAGCGCAGTGGCAATTAGGCTGGCGTATCAACAAACATAAAACCTCTTTTGTCGTCTCCATCATAGAAGTCAACCTCTTTGCCGATCACGTAAAGCGTATGCTTCTTATCAACAAGGACGTTGATACCTTCCACGTCATAGGAAAGATCACTCTCTTTTTGCTTATCAAATCCAATTATCATTGAGGCTCCACCACAGCCACTCCCACGGATTCCAACACGCAACCCGTAGTCAGCCGGAATATTTTTGGTATCCATTATTTTTCTGACTTCATCTGCTGCCCGTTTTGATAAGGTTACTGGAGTAACGGTAGTCATTCGTTGATTTTGAAACAGTGATTTCTGAGTAATAACACCTAACTTTAAAAGCCAAAATTAGTTTAAATTTAAACACTATTAGTGCTCAAATAATTCTATGGACGCTGTAATCGAGTTTGGAAAGATTTTGATACCTGCTTCGGTGGTGCTGTATGCGGTGTATTTGGTGGTGAGGGCGATGATCGCTAAAGAGATTGAACTGAAAAGACTGGAAATTCGTGGTAGAAGCCTTGAAACAATTCTCCCTGTGAGGATGCAGGCTTATGAGAGAATGATATTGTTCCTGGAGAGAATCTCTCCTCAAAATCTTTTGGTCAGACTCAACAACCCTGCCTATTCATCTAAGGATTTTCAAAAAGTGCTACTTGATGAAATTCGTAATGAATACAACCACAATGTGTCTCAGCAAGTGTATATGAGCGAAGAGGTGTGGAATATGATTAAGAATGCCAAAGAAGATTTGATCATACAGATTAATGAAGCAGCATCAGCTGTTAAAGAAGACGCAACCGGGATAGACCTGGCCAGACAAATATTTCAGGCGGATCTGGATAAAAAAGTTGAGCCGATTACTCATGCCATATCTGAACTTAAGAAGGAAATTCAACAAACGTTTTAAATAATGAAATCCGAATTGTTCAATAGTGCATTTGCAATGGCGCAGAAGCAGGCACAGCGACTTGTCGGAAATAGAACAAGGCTCGCTCTGCTGCTTGGACAATTGGGAGCAAAATTCGCCAGAGTGGAACGAAAAGGAGAGTTGGCAGGACATGTGAAAGAAAAGCTTTTAGTTTTCTGGAGATTGCTCAGAGCAATCACCTTCAGAAACTATCGCGGCCTGAGTTGGAAGGCTGTCGTGGGCGTGCTTGCCGCCTTGATTTATTTTGTGAATCCCGCTGACTTTATACCAGACTTTGTTCCATTGTCAGGACTATTGGATGACTTTAGTATCCTCATCTGGACCTATAATTCTTTTCAATCCGAACTTGAAAAATTCTTGGATTGGGAGAGGGCCCAAGAGGTACTATGAGCACTTCCAAAGTCGCGTTAGTTGCAGGCAGCACCGGCCTCATTGGAAATCTTCTCATTAATACTCTAACAGAGCACGATCAGTATCATCAGATCAAATGCCTGACAAGACGTCCTCTCGATATTCAGAGTCAAAAAATCGAGGAAATCAGAACAGATGGTGACAACCTCGCTGAGCTCAGTGATCGGCTACAGGCTGACGATATATTTTGTTGCCTGGGTACAACCATTAAAAAGGCCGGGACAAAAGAAGCGTTCAGAAAAGTAGACTTTGATTATCCGCTTCTGTTGGCAAAAGCGACCAGACAACAAGGAGCCAGTCAGTATCTATTAGTTTCTGCGCTGGGTGCTGATCCAGATTCATCAGTTTTTTATAATAGGGTCAAGGGAGAAGTGGAAAGAGAACTTTATAAAGTTGATTTTCCATCCTTCCATATTTTCAGGCCTTCACTTCTGCTGGGTGAAAGAAATAATGAGAAGAGATTTGGTGAAGATGTGGGTAAGGTATTTTTTAAATACTTCGGGTTTTTAGTACCCAAAAAATACAAAGCAATTGATGCCATTCGTGTAGCGAGAGCAATGGTTCATATGGCAAAGCAGCAGACAAAAGGCAACTTCATTCATGAATCCGAGGAATTACAGAAATTCTAATGATAGCTGTTGTACAAAGAGTATTAGAGGCAAGTGTGGTGATCGAAAGAAACACAAAGGCATCCATTGAAAAGGGATTACTCGTTTTGTTAGGAATTGAGGAAGCTGACAATCACGAGGACATTACATGGCTGGCCTCTAAAATAGTCAATCTTAGAATTTTCAATGATGATCAAGGCGTGATGAATGTGAGCGCAAAGGATGATGGAGGTAATATTATTGTAGTTAGCCAGTTCACATTGCATGCAAGCACAAAAAAGGGCAACCGTCCCTCTTATATTAAGGCTGCCAGACCAGAGATCGCAATTCCTCTTTATGAGTCATTCCTTAAAGAGATTGCAAATGCTTTAGGTAAACCTGTGCAGAGCGGAGAGTTCGGAGCTGACATGAAAGTACATTTGATTAATGATGGCCCAGTCACTATTATCATCGACACTAAAAATAAAGTGTGACTAGATGATCGCAAGAATTACGAAGATGATATTGGCAACAAGGTAAGTGCCAACCACGATCCTTGAGCCGATCTTGTTGACTTTGACACTTGCTTCATCATTTCCTTTTTCGTGATAACGAAGCGCAATGGCAGAGACAAGCAATGTGGCGAAGATTGCCATATATGTAAGTGCATGCAGAGTATCAACCAAAGTAAAATCCGATGACTCTGGCAAAAGCGAATCGATAATATACTTATTACCAACTGCGGCAAACAAACCACCGACTGGCAATCCGAAACGCGGTTCCAGTTCAGATGGATTTGGGGTGAAGCTAATGGTGGCGATGAGAAATGCGATATACATTCCGATAAAAATCTTCATAAATAGACCCCATGCCTCGCGCTCAATGCTCATTCCAATTCGTAGTGCGGAGAAATACTGCAAGTCATTTTCCTGATCGCCAAAGCCAGTCTCGTAGTCGTTGTCCGACTGGGTAATCTGGAAATCCGTGATGGCCCAACCATCAATCGCTTCTTTCTTATCGAAATTACTCCCGGACTTATCTGGTTTGAACACAAGTGAGTTCTTGTCGAAGAGAGTATTCTCAATTTGAACCTTCAGTCGTTGCTCGTCAAATGGAAAATCTCTTACATCCCAGTTTTGTTTCATCACACACTTCATCTTCATAATCACCCAGGCCTTGCCGTTCAATGAATCGTAGATAATTTCTGGTGGGTCGATAGTTTTAGCATTCGGAATATCGAGCTGCCTTGCAAAGTCAAAATCGGGGTTTGAATAGAGGAACCACAGCCAGAACCTAACTGTGTACTCCTTCTCATGAAAATTGATATCGTGAACGCTTATAACGTACGCTCCTGCTTTCACTGTGTCGGGCTGTGCCATAGCCATCGAGTTGGACAGGGCTGTAAGGATGACAACTAAGGGCAGGAATCGTTTCATTTCGATTGTTCCAATATAGTCACTAGTCTTGAATCTGGAGAGTATTCACTACCATTTTCAATCGAGAAACTCGTGACTAAATGGGTGTTTTGTAAATCGGTACACGTATTTTTGGAGTTCAAACAAAGGCATAAAATGTATATAGGACTTTTTCATACCCATTCGGCTCTGCGATATGTTGTTCTGTTATTGTTGATCGTGGTTATCGCCAAGTCACTAGTCGGAGTTGTTAGCAAGAAGCCATTTGAAAAAGGTGATGAAAAGCTCACCCTTTGGCTGATGATTGCTACGCACACCCAACTTCTCGTAGGTATTTTCCTTTATTTTGTTAGCCCATGGGTAAAGTTCGCTGCCAGTACCATGAAGGATCCGCAGCTTCGCTATTGGACTGTTGAACACGCTACCATTATGCTTATCGCAGTGGTGTTGATTACGCTGGCGCGCAGCACGACTAAAAAGTTGACTGGTGACAATACAAAACACAAGAAAGTCTTGATATTCACTTCCATCGCTCTGGTACTTATTTTGGTGGGTATCATCATGAGTGGAAGAGGGATTTTGATTCCTGTTAGAGCTTAAGACCTTAAAAGATCGGCAGGAACGACCTGATTGGCACGCAATTGGTTACCTGTGATAAAGCTTATAAACTGCTAACTTTACCTTGCAATTAAACCTGTCGAGATGAGAATACTCTTCTTCTGTTTGTTCTGTCTATTTGGCGTATCTGTTTTTGGTCAGGAATTCAGCCAGCGATACGAACTGGTTAATTTGGGCAAAGATGTGAATACTTTCTATCACGAAGCTGCGCCTGTGGTTTCGCCTGACGGAAATACACTTTACTTTTTTGTGCAAAACCATCCCGACAATAAGTATGGCAAAGAAGGAAGTCAGGATATCTGGCTGACAAGAAAAAATGAAAATGGTGAGTGGTCAGCGCCAGAGCATCTTGGTGGACCGTTTAACCAGCACCGTTCCAATCAGGTTTTTAATGTTCTGCCAAATGGATCGCTGTTTGTGCGCGGTGGCAGAGGAAACGACTCCAAAGGATTCTCAATCGTATCGCCTGACGGCAGATGGGATGAGATCACCGTGAAGGATTACGCTGATATGGAAAAAGGAAGATTTAATGGTGCTACCATTTCTTCCGATGCCAAACACATGATACTTTATTTCACAGAGGTGCCGAAAAGTATCCGAAGCGACCTGTATGTAAGTAATCTTCAATCTGACGGTTCGTGGTCAAAACCGGTGAAGTTAAACATCACGGACAGATCAGATATGTTTGGACCCTTCATCGGCCCGGAGGATAAGACATTGTATTTTGCCAGCGATCGACCTGATCCGAAACGCCAGGGAGGTTCAGATATTTACAAAGCCACACGGCTTGATGAAACCTGGCAAAATTGGTCCAAGCCAGTGAACCTCGGACCGCCCATTAATACTGCAGCTGGTGATGCCTACTTTTCTATGGATGCAAAAGGGAATGTTTTCACTTCGCGGGCAAACAGCCGCGTGGATGGTGGCAATCTTGACTTGTTTATACTGCTGCCTAAGAATATCACTGTCAAAGTGCAAGGTGTGGTGTATGACGGAAAAACTCAGCAGCCGCTTCCGGCACACGTAGTAGTGAAACCTAAGGGTGCCGATGCTGTTAACATTAATGTTGGTGCCAATGGTAACTACGAAACTTCAATACCCGAAACAAGCGCAGTCGGGCTTGCGGCTGCGTATGAGGGCTATTTACCCAGTGATCAATCTTATACTATACCACCGCTTGTTAATGATACAACACTGGTTGTTGACATTTTCCTCACCCCAATTCCGAAAAAGTTGGTGTTATCAGGAACAGTCTTCGATTCAAAAACCAATGAACCAATCACTGCAAAAGTAAATGCTACCTACAAGCAGGATCGTTCTCAATTCACTGTCAATGCCAACAAAGGAGTTTATGAGAAGGAGATTAAAGGAACAGGTTGGTACGTGCTAACCGGAACCGCTGAAGGATATTTGAACACGACAGATAGCATTTATGTGGAAAGTGAAGAGGTTACTCCAGTGATTAAAGATCTATATCTCAATAAGATTGAGGTAGGAGTAACGGTCAGATTGAAAAATATCTACTTCGACTTTGATAAAACCACGCTTAAGTCAGAATCATTTGTGGAGCTTGATAAAGTGGTGGACTTCCTCAATCAAAACCCCTCAGTTGAAATTGAAATTTCAGGGCATACTGATAGTAAGGGCTCAGATGACTACAACTTGAACCTGTCGCAAGGAAGATCTCAGTCAGTGGTAGACTATCTTATCAGCAAAGGAATAGATAGCTATCGGTTATCGGCTCATGGCTACGGTGAGTCAAAGCCGATCGATACAAATGATACTGATGAGGGTCGGGCGAACAACAGGCGGGTTGAATTTACCGTGCTGAAGACCTAATCTTCAGAGCTCAGAATTTCAGCAACTCTGGATTTATCCTTCTCAAAAACGTGCAGTCGCGCACCTGGAAATAATTCATTGCGGATAGGATAAAGACTCACGAAGTTTTCATCAGACAGGAAGCATGGAATGCCGTAGGCATCCAACTTGGTCTTCGCCAGATTAGCTTCCACTATAGTGTCAAATGATGCGTATACAATGATTTTGTCCTTTTCTTCCATTGATCTTTAAGTTACCCAAACAGGTCAACCAACAAAATAGTTAAATTCAAGAGTAACTTTTCTTTTAGAGGGTCGTCTAGCTTTTGAACGATGGATATCCAGGCTTTTGAAACCAAGGTTTTACCTTCGAAAAACAAGCTTTTTAGGTTTGCCTTGAGGCTTTTAGGAAATGTGGATGAAGCGCAAGATGTCGTTCAGGAGGTTTTGATCAAAGTTTGGAATGGACGTGAATCCATGCACCAGATCAAAAATTGGGAGGCTTGGTGCATGAGGTTGACAAGGAATCTGTCGCTGGACCGGCTAAGGGCCCAGCAGCGCAAAGCGACCGATTCACTTGTAGTTGGAATGGAAGTGAGGCAAGACGGTTTGTCTCCTCTCGAAAAAACAGAACTGACAGAAAGTATGCAACAAGTTAGCAAGTTGATGGCTTCATTACCTGAGAAACAACGTCAGGTGATGCATCTGAGAGATGTAGAGGGCTATAGCTACAATGAGATTTGCGAGATACTGGAACTGGACATGAGCCAGGTGAAAATTAGTTTGTTCAGAGCGCGAAATTCGGTGAGAGAAAAACTGGTAAAGATCAATGCTTATGGACTCTAGAATAGAACAACTGGTAGAGAAGTATTGGAAGTGTGAGACCTCTCTGGAGGAGGAAAATGAGTTGAAAGCTTATTTCGCCACCCATGAAGTTTCAGATGAATGGAAGGATGCAGCTTCTTTGTTCAAGTATTTCGATCACCAAAAAAAACTTGCGATGAACGAGGATGGGGTGGCTAGGAAACTAAATGTAGAGATGCAACCGAAAGACGATGGAAAGGTGAAGAAACTTGTTTTTACGACAGCCAAGATTGCTGCGGGAGTATTAGTACTGGTAGCAGCTACTTTTCTGGTAAGGCAGGAAGTCAGAAAGTCTTACCCTACAGACGTGGTTGATACCTACAGCGATCCGGAGCTGGCTTTCAAGGAAACAAAGAAAGCGCTGATGATGATTTCCAAAGGATTCGGAAAGGCCAAACAAGAGGCTGGCAAGATCAGAATCTTTAATGAAGCAGAAGAGGCAATACAAAATGGTCCTGGTCAAAAGGATCCAGAAGAAGAAAGAATTTAAAAACACGAAAACAAACAAAGTATGAAAAAGGGAATAATAGTGGCTGCGATGATGTTGATAGGGCTTGGAGCGTTCGCTCAGGGTGATGCAGTGTCTAAGTTTTTCAACAAGTATCAGAATGATGAAACCTTTAGCCAGGTTACGGTCTCAAGCAAAATGTTCGGACTTTTTACCAATATGGAATTGGAGGACAAGGAAGATCAGGAGGTGCTGAACGCGATCAGCAAGCTTAAAGGTTTGAAGATCCTGGCAAAAGATGAAGCGCGAAATGCCAGAGAGCTGTATACAGAAGCTAACACAATGCTTCCAAAGAGTCAGTACGAAGAGCTGATGTACGTGAGGGACAAGGATAAAGACATGAGATTCTTCATCAGCGAAAAAAGCGGAAAGATTGATGAGTTGGTGATGATTGCTGGAGGAAATGATGATTTTATGATGCTGACCATTTTTGGGGAGATCGACTTGAAACAAATTTCTAAGATTGGCAGTAAAATGGAAGTGGATGGATTGAAGAATCTTGAGCATCTGAACGACCGTAAAAAAGGAAAAAATTAATTTTGAAGTTCTTTAGCGGAACAGTCCCAACTTGTTGGGATTGTTTTGTTTATCCAATCTTGGCGTATGAAAACCGTAATTATTATTGTCTGGAGCCTGATTCTAATTTGGCCCGCTACAACGTCAGCACAAACTGAGACGACTACCGCACTCCACGATCGCTTTGACGATGCACTTTCGCTTTATTTCTATAAGAACACTTTGCGAATGCTGAACCAAACTGAGAACAAGGAATTCGATGAGCTGATTAAGGATATTGAGAAAATGAAATTTCTTGTGATTGACAAATCGAATGACTTCCAGTCAGCCGACTACAAGAGACTGGTTAAGGATTACAATGGAGAGGAATACGAAGAGATAATGACAAGTCGATTTCAGGGTAAGAACTTTGACGTACTCCTAAAAGAGAAAAATGGATCAACCAAGGGAATGGTAGTTCTGGCAAATGATTCAACTAATTTGTACGTGCTCGATATTCTTGGAAAGGTGGAGCTCAACAAGGTGACAAAATTGTTTAGCGCCATTGATGATAGTGCTGAAATTGGCAAGATGATCAAGGCATTCTCCAGCGATCATGATGATCGCGATAGACTGAGAAGAATCAACAGGAATTAAAATCGATACTCTTTGCAACCTGTTTTAGAAATTAACGGCCTTACCAAAAAATTTGGTAAGCTCTGCGCGGTAAATAATCTCAATCTGAGAGTAGAGGCCGGGCAGGTGTTTGGCATGCTTGGACCAAATGGCAGCGGCAAAACAACCACCCTTGGTATGTTAATGAGTGTAGTCAATCCGACTTCTGGCACTTATCGCTGGTTTGGAGAAGAGGCAACACACGATACAAGGAAGAAAATTGGAGCGGTACTTGAACATCCTATTTTTTACCCATACCTCACAGGTCAAAAGAACCTGGAGCTCACAGCTTTGATCAAAGGAGCTACACAGGATCAGATTTCAAATGTGTTGAACCTTGTCGAACTATCTGATCGCAAAGATGATAAGTACAAAACGTATTCTCTTGGGATGAAGCAGCGGCTCGCTATTGCCTCTGCCCTGTTGAATGATCCGGAAGTGTTGATTCTCGATGAGCCCACCAATGGCTTGGACCCAATGGGGATAGCCGAGATCAGGGAGTTGATAAAAAAGATAGCGTCTGATGGTCGTACAATTATATTGGCCAGTCACCTGCTTGACGAAGTTCAGAAAGTTTGTACACACTTTGCGGTTCTCAAAAAAGGAAATATGGTGCATAGCGGCCCTGTAGAGGAGGTGAGTGGTGGAATTGAAACAGTAGAGGTGAAAGCAGATATCGAAATAGAAGATGTGCTCAGGAATTTTTCCGGCATGTCGTCACTGCATAGAGAGAACGGAAGCTATCAGGTTACACTGAAAGATGGTTTGAAAAGTCAGGATCTGAATAAGTTTCTGTTTGATCAGGGCATCATAGCCTCTCATCTTGTTGCGAAGAGAAAAAGTTTAGAGAAACAATTCCTGGAAATTCTGGCCGAATCAAAATGATTGCACACTTACTTAAGATAGACCTTAAAAAACTTGCCAACTACCGCACATTCTGGGTGGTATGCGGTTTATATTTTTTTACGCTGGGAATGACAACAGCCAGCGGAATGGAGTTTTTGAAATGGCTTGTGAGAATGGGCGCTGAGTTTGGCGCTGACATTAATATTTCGCGCATTCCTCTGTATCACTTCCCTGATGTGTGGCAAAATCTCACTTTCATCAGCGGATTTTTCAAAGGCATACTCGGATTTATGGTGGTCATTAGTATTACCAATGAATTTACTTATCGTACAGTAAGACAAAATATCATTGATGGTCTAAGTAGGCAGCAGTTCATGCTATCGAAAGTGTTGACCAATGCCTTGCTTAGCATTATGAGTATGGTGATGGTGTATGTGATCGCACTGGTTACCGGTCTTATTTATAGCCCATCGATTTCCATGACTGACCTGGTAATGGATCTTGAGTTTTTCCCTGCTTACTTTCTTGAAGTGTTTGCGTTCTTATCTTTTGCATTGTTGCTTGGGGTTTCCATTCAGAGGTCTGGGTTGACGATTGTCATTTTAGTGCTTGCACCGATGATCGAAGCAATCATTCGCGCTAATGTTGACGATTATGTGCCGTGGCTGATTCCATATTTTCCACTTGAGTCAATAAGCAACCTTGTACCAATGCCTTTCCAACGCTACGTCTTTCGCGAGATTCAAGACTATGTGAGTGTAGCTTCGGTGGTGGTAGTACTGTTCTGGACTTTTGCATTCAACTATCTTGCTTACCTGAAGCTAAAGCGCTCTGATATTTAAAGTTCAATGGTGGCAGTGATGACCTTCGCTGTTTACTTTTTCAAAGCACTCCTTTCCTTCCTGGAATGAAAACCAGGCAAGGCCTAAGGTTCCGATTGAGTCGGCATAAACGAAGCCGGTAAGTTCATAAATACCACTTGAGGCGAGCAGTATACACGACATGTATACGCATATCTTTGTGCAGCTCGCGTCCGCTAGAATGGCAGGCGAATTAAGTTCGTTCCCAACCTTTACTTTTCCGTAGATGAGGAAGAGCATGACTACAATCGAGATGCATGAAATAACAACGCCCCAAAAAGTTGTTTCAGGCTTGTGTCCATTGATTAAATTAATAATGCTTGATACAGTAAGTCCGGCTACCAGTGCATAAAAACTATATCCCGTTATTCTCAATGCGGTTTTTTCGAATTCACTTTTTTCACTGTGCGGATATTTTCGAATTCGTGTAATCATATAAACGATACCCATTCCAGAAATCATTTCGATGAAACTGTCAAGCCCGAATCCGAATAGTGCCAGTGTCTCGTCTTCAAATCCAAAACTGGTAGCGATAATGCCTTCGATCAGATTGTAGACGATCGTGAAAATGCCGAGCCAATAGGCAATGGCGTAATACTTCCTCTCAAGGGGTTGTAATGTTACTTCGCTGTTCATGATTCAAATGAGCAATCGAAGAGGCACTATTCAAAAAGAAAGAGAAAGAAAATGCAGTTGTTGCAACCACGCTTCACACTTAGCGAAACCAGTTGCAACGTTGCTTCAACAATGCGCAGCTATTGCTAGTCTACGATAGCTTGATAGGTGAGAGCTTTGAATAAACTTCCAATCTCGCGATGTGGTGATTGGTAGATTTGTGTGTATAGCAGTGCGACTAAATTTTCCTTTGGGTCAGCCCAATAGGTGGTGTTAAAAGCTCCGCCCCACGAAAATGTGCCTATAGAGGTTGGGTCCTGATAGTCGTTCAATGCCGTCTCTAATTCAAATCCAAGCCCGAACTGTGTAGACATTGCTCCCGTTTGGTTGGTTAACATCAACTCCACAGTTTTTCTGCTGAGTAGCCGTTTACCATTGTATTCACCTTTGTTAAGAAACAGTTGTAAGAATTTTGAATAGTCTTCTACGGTGGAAGACAATCCAGCACCTCCGCTATAATATTGACCTTTTAGACGAGGATACCATGGATCGACTTTATCGTAAATCTGATGGGTGACTTTAGAGAGTTTGCCGTTCACTTCCTCATAGACTGGAACGAGCCGACTGTGTTTTTCTACAGGCAAATAGAAATAGGTATCATTCATCCCGAGAGGCCTGAAAATTCTGGACTCAAAAAAATTAGAGAGCGTTTGACCGCTCCAAATCTCAACCAGATATCCCAACACATCTATGTTCAGCCCGTAGGTAAAAGACTCACCGGGGAGATGTTTGATTGGAAGTCCGCCAAGGATCTTCATCTTATCACCTAAGGTTGCAAATGCAGTTCCTATTCCCGATGGAACTGATGCCTTTGCATAAATGGCATTGAACTCGCTGCTACCAATTGCTGCATAACTAATACCTGATGTATGAGTGAGTAAGTGACGTATGGTGATTTCCTTTTTTGCCGGTGTGCTCTTGTATGTCGAGTCGTTAGCATTAAACTCGGTAAGAACTTGAGAATTCTTGAATTCAGGAATGAATTTTGAGACAGGGTCGTCCAACTGAAATTTTCCTTCCTCAAAAAGCATCATCACGGCTAAACTCGTAATGGCTTTGGTTTGAGAGGCGATTCTGAAAATATTATCCTTCTTCATATCAGTAGAAGCTTCGAGATCACTTTTCCCAAATGATTTGAAATACACAGGCTTGCCATTTCGAATGATCAACACAACGGCTCCTGGAAACCAATTGTCTTTTATCGCCTGTTGCATACGTACATCAATTCTTGCCAGCCGTTCTGTTGACATTCCCTCAACCACCTGACTTTTATTTTGTGCAGAAGCCACAGCGGAGGCAATAACCAGTAATGCGATGATGAGTCTGCTCATAAGAATGTATTTATAATCCTTTTGCCAAAAATCCACCGTCTACGTTTAGATTTTGGCCCGTGATGTAGCTTGCTTTATCCATAGACAGGTAAGCCACGGCACTTGCCACTTCTTCAGGCTGACCCACTCTCAGCATAGGAGTCTGATTAACTATTTTTTTCAACCTATCGGGCTGTGATAGCACAGGTTGTGTCAATGGTGTTTCTATATACCAGGGCGATACTGAGTTGACTCGGATCCTATCGGGTGCCCACTCTACAGCCAAATGTTTTGTTAGTTGAATGATCGCTGCTTTGGTCATACCATAAGGGGGGCCACTTTGCACATCCACTGATCCGGCTACTGAAGCAATATTGACAACGCTCCCGTTGTTAGACTTTTTCAAGAGCGGGTGAGTAAGCCTGCACATCTCCGTAAGACTAAACAGATTCGTTTCAAATAGTTTTCGATACTCCTGTTGTTCATACTCGACAAACTTCTTTCGAACATTAGTACCCACATTGTTTACGAGGATATCCAGCTTGTCCCATTTCTTTGAAAGTGCCGCTATGAGTTCCGTGCGGAAGCTTTCAGACGATACATCACCAGCGATTCCCTCTACAGCAAATCCGCGCTGAGAAAGCATTTGTGTTACACTTGAGAGGTCTCTTTCATTTCTCGCTATGATGACCACCTCCGCTCCGAGGTGAACGAACTCTTCCACGATGGCAAGCCCAATACCTTTTGAGCCTCCTGTGACCAATGCTTTCTTACCCTGTAACGTCCATGTGCTCATAATCTACTTGACCTCTTTTTTTACCAGCAATAAAGTTTTGGGGTCGATCTCAAGATATCCCTGCTCATAACAGTATCGATAATAAGAGCCTTCCTTTGTTCGATAGGTATCGGTGTGATAGGTGAAATCAAATCCTTTAAGGCTTAGTTTGTTTCTAGCCACCTTGGTCTTACCAGTTGGATTTAGTTCCTCTAATATCCTCCTGTTTTTGCTAAGGATATTATTCACGTTTCTCACATAATTGGTTTTTTCGGCACGGGTTCGGTTGTTATAGGCTACCCTGCATTGATCCGAACAGAATTTTTTGTCCGCCCTGCCGGAAATCTTTCCACCACACTCGATACAGACTTTCTGCTCTTTTTGGGTCATTTTGATCGATTATCCGTGTACAAACGTTTACACACGAATATAAACGTAAGTAACCGGATAATAAACGACTATCAGCTTTTTCGACATCCACCTTTGCATCGTCAGTTCGAAACAACTGGTCCTCAACCAAGAAGGTCGGGGTGAAAAGTGAAATCAACGTTTAACAATTAAATTCTACAATTATGAAAAGTCTAAGAAACAGCGTGCAATTGATCGGTCGTTTGGGCAAGGATCCAGAAGTAAAAGAGTTTGGTAAGTCCAAGAAGGCTTCCTTCTCTATCGCTACTACAGACAGCTACAAGAACCAAAAAGGTGACAAGATCGAGGATACCCAATGGCACAACGTTGTGATCTGGGGTAAGTTGGCAGGCATCGCTGAAAAGTATTTGAAAAAAGGTGAGGAGGTTGCCGTGGAAGGCAAGCTTGTGCATCGGTCTTACGAGACGTCAAAGGGCGAGACACGTTACATCACAGAGATCAACGTGAACGATCTGGTGCTGCTTGGTGGGAAGAAATAGTCTGATTCCATAGGCAAAAAAAGCCCGGCCTCAGGTCGGGCTTTTTTTATATCGTCACTTCAAATACGGCACCGTTTCCAGGGTTAGATATGGCAACAATACTGCCCCGATGGATTTGTACTATTTGCTTTGACAACGGCAGCCCGATGCCCGTTCCAGATTTCTTTGTGGTAAAGAAGGGGATAAAAATTTTATCCAGGACATCCTTCTCAATGCCCCCACCATTATCCGTCACTATCATAATGACACGATTATCTCTGGTTAACGATGCGTCTATTGTGATAGTAGGATTAGGTTGTCCTTCTATTGCCTCTATTGCATTTTTCAGAATATTGATAAACACTTGCTCTAAGAGTTCCGGGTCAGCGGTCATTTTTAGGCGAGGATCTGCCGATCGCGAAACCGAAATTCTTTTCTGCTTGATCTCCTCATCGAAGAGCAATAAAAGCTTTTCGATAAAATCGCTGACTGACACCTTCTGAAATTGCGGTTGAGGTAAACGTGTTAAACTTCGGTATGCGTCTGCAAAGTGGTGCAGTCCCTTGCTTCGGGACAATATCGCTTCCATACCTTTTTGTAACGTCTCACGATCTGATTCACTAAAGGTCTCATTCGCTTCATTCCGTGCTGCAACTACTTTCGACAGGGTTGCAGTGAGAGAAATAATGGGCGATACGGAATTCATAATCTCGTGGGTTAACACGCGAATTAATCTTTGCCATGCTTCAAGTTCATTGGCCTCGAGTTCGTTTCGAATGTCCTGCGCAGATATCAGTTTGAATCGATTATCCCGAATCGAGATTTCACTTGCTAATATTGTAAGAGGAGTGATTTTTCCATCAATTGCTTTTCGTATCACCTGACTATCTCCGGCTTGGGCATCTCTGAACGCCATCGCCAATTCTTTGTCACTTATTTCCAATTCATCCAGGCTTTTAATGTTGGGATTGGTCAGGAAGCCTTTCATGGTTTGATTGATGAGATGAACTTTTCCATGCTGGTCGATACTCAGAATACCGACACGGATTTGTTCGACTAAAAGCGATAGAAAAATATATTGGGCTTCTTTTTCTTCGCTAATTGACCTGAACTGATTGGTGATGTGATTGAGGGACGCATATAATCTGGAAAATGATTTGCCTTTACCCTGTTCGCTATAGGTGGTCGTGAAATCTTTTTGTGAGATGGCAAGAAAGAAATTAGTCAAGTCACGATTTGTTTTGTCGACATATCTTATGAATTCGATAATGGAAATAATAAGTGCGATCCCAACGTAAACACTTCTTAAGTACAGGCTTTCATAAAGGCAATATATTAAAGCAAGAAGGATCGCGCTGAGGATAAAAATCCTTGCGACTACATTAAGCCGAAAATTTTCAAATCCCATATCGCTCTAACCTTCTGTACAACGCCCCACGTGATAGCCCGAGCTCTTTGGCGGCATGGCTAATGTTGCCTTCATGTTTTTTGATTGCCCTTTTAATGGCCCAGGCCTCAACGTTTTCCAAATTGTAATTGTCGAAAGAAGCTGCGCGATCATTTTCACCAGACAAAAATTTGAAGTCTGCAACGGTCAGTTGCTCCTTTTCGCTCATGATGATGGCGCGCTCCACTGCATGCTGCAGCTCCCTCACGTTTCCGGGCCATGCATAGTGTTGCAAATAGTCAATAGCCTCATCGTTAATGACGTCTACCTTCTTTTGGTATTTATTGCTGAACAGCCTGAGATAGTGATTGGCTAAGACCGGAACATCTGCAGGTCTTTCTCTTAATGGAGGAGCAACCAGTTCAACGGTGTTAATTCTGAAATAGAGATCTTCTCTGAACTTTTTCTCTTTTACCAGTTGACTAAGATTGCAATTCGTAGCACAAATTACTCTTACATTGACATCAATTTCTGTGTTGGTGCCGATGCGAGTGATTTTTTTGTGTTGTAAAAATGTCAGGAGCTTACTTTGCAAGCCTAGTGGAAGGTTTCCGATTTCGTCCAGAAATAGTGTGCCCCCACTTGCCGCTTCGATCCGCCCAACTCGATCTTCCTTAGCATCAGTAAATGCCCCTTTCTTATGACCAAACAGTTCGCTTTCGAATATTGATTCACTAAGTGAGCCGACATCCACACTGATAAACACTTCCGAAGAACGATTCGACTGGCGATGTAAATTTCTGGCGATGACTTCTTTTCCAGTTCCGTTTTCACCAAGTATCAGGATATCGGCATCAGTATTGCCTAATTTTTCGATCGCATTTTTAATTTCCTCGATTGCCGCTGACTCACCAATTAGCTCTGGGTAATGACTATTAATAGCAGATGCCAGTGTTTTTTGCTTCGACTTCAGTTGGCGGACTTCCTTTTTTTCCCTGCCAAGTGATATTGCATTGGCGATCGTGGTTTGTATTTTGTCATTGTCCCACGGCTTAACTATAAAATCGAAAGCCCCTTCTTTGATCGCCTCAACCGCCAGCTGAATTTCGCCATAGGCAGTCATAAGAATGACTTGTGTGTCTTCTCCTTGTTTTAGAATCTGACGCAACCAGAACAAGCCTTCGTTGGAACTGGTATCGCCCTGCCGAAAATTCATATCCAGGAGAATCAGGCTGGGATTATATTGCTGCGACAATGCAGGGATTCGATTGGGGTCCGAAGTGGTCACTACCTCCCGATACTGTTGTTCGAGCATGAGCTTCATCGACAGCAGTACGAAGTCGTCATCATCTACAATGAGAATGGTCGCGTTCACTTTATTCACCTGCCTAAATGTAGATAAGCGTGGCCTCACGGCCATATCAAGTGTCCATTGGTGGGCACTTCCTGTTTTATGGATGGGCATCTTTCGCAAGATTCGAAAAAGAAAGGCTGATTTTGGCTCAGAATAGCCTTGTTCAAAGTCGGCACCACCATTGCATTTGTGCAGACAAATTTTCTCTTATGATCAAGAACTACATCATTATCTCGCTTCGGAAGTTTAGAAGGCAAAAATTCTTCTCTCTTATCAATCTCTTTGGACTTACCATAGGACTAAGCAGCGTGATACTGATTATGCTTTATGTTACGGATGAGTTGAGTTATGATAAGTTTCATCAAAGGACAAATGGTATTTTTCGAGTAGTTGAAAATCAGCACTATGCCGGTCAACCGGTATTTCCTGTTGCGGTGACACCAGCTCCCCTAGGGCCCTCGCTCAAAAGTGAATATCCGGAGGTTGAGGATGCAACCCGATTTTGGTTCACGAATCAAATATTCCAAAACGGGGACCAAAAATTTACTGAACTTGGCGCATATGTTGACCCATCTTTCCTTAGCATTTTCTCCTTTGATTTAGCAGCGGGATCAAACGAGACTGCTCTAAGTGATATCAATAACATTATAATTACTCAAGAACTTGCCAAGAAGTACTTTGGCGATGAGGACCCTATCAATAAGATTATCAAGATTGGTGATGATCGCCAGGCAATTGTAGGTGGTGTATTGGAAAATATCCCCACCAATTCACATATTCAGTTTGATTTCATTCTACCTATTGAAAACAGATTTTCAAGGGATCCAGATGCATCTACCAACTGGGGCAACAACACCATGTACACCTATGTCTTGTTAAGTGACGGAGCGGATGTTGAGAAATTGAATGATCAGATAAAAGATCAAATTAGAAAAAACCAAGACCGATCGGTGACCGATGTCTTTTTACAGCCAATTGATAACATTCATTTAGGTGAGACCTATTTCACAGCGGATGTGGGAGGGAAAGGAAATAAACAATATGTCACGATCTTTCTGATAGTTGCCATATTTATTCTGGCCATCGCTTGCATCAATTTTATGAATCTGGCGACAGCCCGATCCATGAGCCGGGCTAAAGAGGTAGGTTTACGAAAATCAATAGGCGCTAATAGGGTACAACTTGTTCTTCAGTTTTTAAACGAGTCACTTTTAACGGCTCTTGTTGCTATGGTGCTGGCTGTGCTCATAGTTGACTTATTGTTGCCCCAGTTTAACGTCCTTGCTGGAAAGACCCTTAACATGAACATTTTCGCTAATGCGAAGCTGATCCTGTATTTGTTAGGTTTTGCAACAGTCACTGGCTTGATTGCTGGTAGCTATCCTGCCTTTTTTCTCTCAGCATTTCAACCTGCTACGGTATTAAAGTCTGCGCCAGTAAAGGCGTCTGGAGGTTCTTTATTTCGAAAAATTCTTGTGATTACTCAGTTCTTCATTTCTACGATTATGATTACAGGAACCTTGGTCGTTTATGATCAGATTGAATACATCCGGTCGAAGGACCTTGGCTACGACAAAGAGAATGTTATTAAGATTCCACGGATCAGTAATAACTATAAGTCGTTTAAAGATGATCTATTGACTCAATCAGGGATTGTGGATGTATCAGCTTCTAATCAACACCCGGCATATGTTGAAAACTCAACGAGTGGCATTAGTTGGGAAGGCAAAAATCAGGACGAAGCTATCCTAATACACACGCTGTTTACTGATTTCGATTATTTGAAGACCATGGGTGCCAAAATCGCTGAAGGCAGGGACTTTATGAAAAATAATCGCGCGGACTCAAACGCGGTTGTTATCAATCAGGAGGCCGCCAGAGTGATGGGATTTGAATCTCCCGTTGGTCAGGAAATTCAAGTGGGTATACCTGTGCCATTCAGCATAATTGGAGTGGTTGATGATTTTCATTTTAAGTCGATTCATCAAAAAATTGAACCACTTGTAATGGCAATTGCTCGAAACGATGGTATGCTCGGGTATACCATGATACGAGTAGAACCGGGAAATCCATCCTCAAAAGTCTCGACCATTCAACAAGCGTGGGAAAAATTTAATCCCGGTCGAGAGTTCGTTTACACTTATTTAAATGACGACTTCATTGACTTGTATAAAGCTGAGGAGCAGACGGGCACAATTTTCAAGTACTTCTCAGGTCTTGCAATATTGGTATCATGCCTGGGGCTGTTTGGATTGGCTTCCTTTACCCTGGAGCAGCGCACCAAAGAATTTGGCATACGAAAAATTTTTGGAGCGTCACTTTTTCAACTCTTCACCACAGCATCAACTGGATTCATCGTGCTGGTAATTGTGGCTTTTGCGTTAGCAGCCCCGGTTTCCTTGTTTTTTATAAATCGTTGGTTAGATGGATTTGCATATCACATTTCTCTAAGTGTGAATGCATTTTTATACGCTGGTGTGTTGGCAGTTGGTATTGCACTAGTAACTGTAAGTTACCAGGCTGTAAGATCCGCGATTGTAAATCCTTCGGCAAGCTTAAGACACGAGTAGACTTAATCTAAAAAAACGATGTTCAGAAACTATTTGAAGACAGCTTGGCGCAGCTTCATGCGTCAGAAGGAGTACTCAGTTTTAAATGTTGTGGGACTATCTGTGGGACTTGCCTGCTGCATCGTCATCCTTTTGTTTGTGAGTTATGAATGGAGCTTCGATCGTTTTCACTCAAAGGGTGAACGAATCTTTCGCGTGGTGCAAAAAACGAAAGAGCGAAAAGATCTTGCGTGGACAGGCGGAGTGACAAGGCAAATTGTTCAGGATGAATTTGGTGAAGTAGAGAAGTCAGTATCCTTTCAGCGGGTGCCTGCATTTGTTGCAGTGGAAAGGGAAGGGGAAACAGAGACATTTCGTGAGGAAAACATGATTTTTTCTGACGAAGGTTTTTTTGATCTGTTTGACTTTCCGCTTCTAAAGGGTGACATCGGTACAAGTCTGGCCGAGCCTCAAAAAATGCTTATCACCGAAGAAATGGCAACCAAGTATTTTGGAACAGATGATCCAATAGGGAAGTCATTGGATGTGAACGGTGGGTATGAGTTTGTGGTAACAGGGGTGTTGCATGATATTCCTGAAAACTCTCACATCCAATTCGATTTTCTCACGAGCATGGCCTCTTTTAAAGTGATGCACGAGTATCCGGTTAATGCAAGTTTTACCAGCCACTGGTGGCCATCTGTTTGGACGTATGCCTTACTTCGCGATCCCAGCGATGTCAGTGAAATAAATGCCAGGTTTGCCGAGGTGATGAAGAAACATCGTGAGGCAGAAGAAGTTGATCAGTTCAAACCACAGCTTCAACCCATCACTGATATCCATTTAAGATCAGATATGGTGGGGGAGTTTGGCCAAAATGGAAGTATGAAGACAGTGGCCATCTTTCTTGCAGTGGCGGCATTTACTCTGATACTGGCGTGCATCAACTTCATGAATCTTGCTACAGCGCGTGCTGTAAAACGTGCCCGTGAGATTGGTGTGCGCAAGGCGATTGGTGCCGAACGGAAGCAATTGATTTTTCAGTTTTTCTTTGAGTCATTTCTGATGAACATCGTTGCGTTTCTCGTGGCTATATTACTTGCCGACCTTGTGCTTCCTTGGTTTGGAGTTCAGCTGGAGAGGCAATTGAGCTTTTCGCTGTTCAATGATCCCAAGATATGGATGTCGTTGGTTGGGATTATTCTGCTCTCTGCCTTCATGTCTGGAGCCTACCCGGCACTGTTTCTATCAGGTTTTAAACCTGCCTCGGTTCTAAAAACTTCATTTTCGCTGGCGGGTGGTCGCGATATTAGAAAGGCGCTAGTGATTTTTCAATTTGCACTATCTGTGTTCTTGATTTTTGGAACATCAGTAGCCTATCTGCAGATACGATACTTCAAGGATGCAAACCTGGGGTTTGATAAAGAGCACATTGTGATGTTGAAGTCAAGCCTGTTTGCGAGTGCCCGATACGATGCATTGAAAAACGAATTGATGAAGCAACCCATGATCAAGGATGTTTGTGGAGTAACCAGCAAACCTGGAATTCAAAGGGGATGGAACCCTCCGATTGAGTTTGAAGGATCAAATCCCAACGACAAAAGTTGGATGTTCAATCAGCAGGTTGATACCAACTTTTTCAAAATGATGGGCATTCCAGTGATAGCAGGTCGAGGATTTTCGAGCGAATTCAATGACGAAGGTGTGGGCACTTTGATGCGAGGTCAATTTCCGTCCTTTACAGATCGGAATTTTATCGTGAACGAATCAGCTGTGAAGTACTTGGGTAAGACCAACGAAACTGTTCTGGGGATGAAACTCCGATTTTACACGGAAGAGAATGGACAATTGTTCAGCGATGTCAGAGGCAGAGTGGTTGGAGTGGTAAAAGACTATCATACCGCTAATTTGAAAAATGGTCTTATGCCTACGTGCTTTTCTCCTGTGCGATCAGAATTCGGACCGACCATCAATTACTTTTTGGTGAAGTTAACGACCGGTAAATTTTCTGAAGCAGAGGCACAAATACGGGAGGCCTGGAGACAGGCCATCCCTGAGGTGCCAATTGAATTCACTTTTCTCGATGACGAACTAGATCAACAGTATCAGGATGAAACCAGACTCGGAAATGTAGTAGGTACATTTGCTGTCATCGCTTTGTTCATTTCCTGCCTCGGTTTGTTTGGTTTATCAGCTTATACGGTTGAGACCAGAACAAAGGAAATCGGCATTAGAAAAGTAATGGGTGCTTCCGAGACTAAGATTGTTCGGCTTTTGTCCAAAGATTTTTTGTTACTAGTTTCGGTTGGAGTGCTGATCGCCTTACCGTTGGGATGGTGGGCGATGACGAACTGGCTGAACCAATTTGCATTTAGAATTTCTATTTCACCACTGGTTTTTATCGGAGCCGGCTGCGTTGCCATTCTTATTGCAATGATCACAGTTAGTTTTCAATCGCTTCGTGCTGCCCATTTGAACCCAGTCAAAAGTTTAAGGTCTGAATAATTGTTGACCATGATACTCCACTATCTGAAGACGGCACTCCGTAATCTGTTTAAGTTCGGAACTTACTCGATCATCAACATTATTGGCCTTGTAGTAGGATTTGCGTGCTTTGTTCTTATTTCGATGTATGTGGTCAACGAATTGAGCTTTGACCGGTATCACGCCAAAGGTGAGCGAATCTACCGCCTTGGACTTGGCTCTATCAGTGAAAGCAAGATGGTGACATGTATCTCTTCAGGGGCAATGCCATTCACACTCAAGGAAGCCTATTCCGGAATTGAAAATGTGGTACGATTCAAACAACTGCCGTCACTGATTGCTCAAGGTGACGATAAGGTTTTTGAGGAACAACTCTTTTTTACGGACTCCACATTCTTTCAAATTTTTTCAAATGAGCTTTTGGTTGGAGATCCATCCACTGCTTTGTCAAAGCCATATTCAATGGTGTTGACCGAGTCGTTAGCGAAGAGGTTTTTTGGCAAGGCAGATCAACAGGTGCTGGGAAAACTTTTTGTTGTGGATGAAACGATGACCTATGCGGTTACCGGGGTGATTGCCGATCCACCTGCCAATTCGCATTTTCATTTCAATATCCTGGCCTCCATCTCCAGCTTACTAACCCATCCTCAAGAGAGTGTTCGCACTTATCAACTCGAGAGCTGGTACTCTCATTATTATCATAATTATCTTTTGTTGGAAGAGGGAGCTGATCCATTGGTCGTGGCAGACAACATCTTAAAATCTGCCAAGCTTTATTCAGATCCGGTTTACTACGAGCGATTCGGATCTGATATGGGCTTGTTCCTTCAACCGCTCTATGAAATTCATTTAAACCCACTTCGAGGAGAGCTGGAAGAACAGGGAGATTCAATGATGCTTTCAGTTCTTGCAGCGGTAGCTCTTGTAGTGCTCGTTCTGGCTTCGATCAACTATACCAACATTGCTACCGCGCAATCTACCAATCGCGTGAAGGAGGTTGGAATAAGGAAGACAATGGGAGCAACAAGAATGCAGATGGTGATTCAGTATCTAGGCGAGTCATTTCTGGTTAACTGCGTCTCGATGTTTTTAGCGATCGGCCTGGTTGATTTGATGATTCCGTATTTCAATCAAATCACTGGAAGCCATATAGCAATATCGGTGATTCAGTCGACCATCATTTTAATTATTGTCAGCGCTGTTTTGCTTACAACTATATTGGGCGGACTTTATCCTGCACTTGTTCTTGGTCGCTATTCACCTATCCAAAGCTTGAAGAAAGTATCTCTTTCATTGCCTGGAAGAATTGGTTTGAGAAGGGTTATAGTTGTTTTCCAATTCGCAGTCTGCGTGATTTTGGTCGGAGGTAGTTTTCTTATTTACTCGCAGGTGCAGCATATGCTCGACAAAGATCTTGGATTAAGCACAGAACACGTGATTGTGATTCCCACACGCGGAGACCCTTCGATAAATTCGCGAATCAGCTCCTTCTTTGAGCGCCTTTCATTGCGATCAGAGATTCAAAGTTATTCAATATCAGAGTTGAGCCCTGGAGATGCGATCTACGGTATCGTGGCATCATTTGAAGGCGGTGATGTCAGAAATTATTTAACTACCGGTATCGACTACGGCTATCTCGATACTTACAAAATCAACTTACTCGCGGGTAGAAATTTTTCAAAGGATCAGCCACTTGACACTGTTGAGAGGGTTATAATCAATGAGACCATGGCCAAGGTGATGGGCTGGACTGCGGAGGAGGCGATTGGAAAGCGCTATGATCAGGAGGGAGATGGTGTGCGTGTGGGAGAAGTTATTGGCGTGACCGGGGACTTTCAATTCAACTCTCTTCGTGAAAACGTGCCACCGATTGTCATGGGATTAATGCCCTATTTTTATCAGAAAGTATCTGTTCGATTGATGGGAGACCTTAATCGTGGAGTAGAGGTGGCGAAAGAGGCATGGTTAGATGTTTACCCCAATCGACCTTTTGACTTTTATTTTGCCGATGACACTGTGCAGCAACTTTATGTACGTGAGAAAAGATTTGGCGGATTATTTATGTTTTTTGCGATTGTTTCAAGTGGTATCGGTTTACTTGGATTGTTTGGCATTGCAAGCCTCGAACTGAAATTCAGAACCAAAGAGATTGGAATTCGGAAAGTACTTGGGGCGTCACTAACAAAGTTGCTCATGACTTTGTCGCAGGATTTCTTGAAACTCACCGTGATCGCTTTTGTTATTAGCGTACCCATTTCCTATTACTTGATGAATTACTGGCTTCAAGGGTTCACCTATCGTGTTGATTCGGTGTGGACATATATTGTCGTTCCAGGTGTTCTTGTTATTGCGGTAGCTGCACTGGTTGTAGTGTGGAGAACACTTAGAGCAGCTTCTGTAAATCCTGTGGAGACACTTCGTAACGAATAACCGACATGCCATTGACGCCTCTTGGGTGACTTCTCATACAAGCGGTAGTGGTTCATTGCGTCCGGCATAACTCATCTTTCAATTCTCCGTTATTGAAAGGTAAATTCTCTATTTTTGACGGTAATGAATTTTGCTTTCCCTCAATTTCTTTGGGCGCTCACGGCTCTTTCCATTCCCATCATCATTCACCTTTTCAACTTTCGTAGAACCACGCGAATATTTTTTTCAAACAACCGTCTTTTAAAGCAAATCAAGGAAGAGACGACTCAAAAGAGGCGGTTAAAGCAGTATTTGGTATTGGCATCCAGACTACTATTCTTGTTTTTTCTTGTAGTCGCCTTTGCTCAACCATTTTTACCCGCCAAGGAACAAGTCTCTGCTGCACGCAACATTATCTTATATCTCGATAATTCGTTTAGCATGTCGGCTCAGGTGGGTGAAAAGACCAGGGCACTGGATGCGGGAAATAATTTTATTCGTGAGATTGTTGAACTCTTCCCGGCTGATACCAGATATAAGCTTATTACCAACGACTTTGCGTCCTATTCAAATTCTTATAAAACGAAAGCTGAAATACTTGATCTCTTAACACAAATGAGACTTTCTGCGATCTCACGCACTGTAAGTGAAGTAAGCGAAAGAATGGGCAACGACAGATCTGGTGCAGATATATTTTGGATTTCGGATTTTCAAAAATCAACGGCAGGCGTGTCGGACAACTTTGTAGCAGACTCCACTTGTCAGTGGCATCTCGTTCCCGTTGCGTTCAGTCAATCATCCAATGTATTTGTTGATTCAGTTTATCTCGAGAACCCCTTTGTAATCGGAGGAGAAAAAAATACTGTTAACGTCCGGTTGATGAATGTTGGAAACAGGCGTGCTGAAGGATTGATAGTGAAGCTGGTCGTGAACGATATCCAAACCGGTGCGGTGTCGATTGACATTGAACCCAATAGCGTAGGAGATGCCAGTTTTGATATCGCATCAGGAATGCGTGGTCTTAATGAAGCGCGCATCAGCTTTACGGATTATCCCATTAGTTTTGACAACGAGTTTTTCTTCACGCTCAATTTCACGGAGACCATTCGAGTAGTAGAAGTAAAAGGTGAACAGGGAGCCTCATATATCGAACGCGTTTTTGGCAATCGGCAGTTATTCAGTTATCAGGGATTTCAATCTTCCAATGTAGATTATAGTTTGCTTGCGCAAGCTGATCTTGTGGTGCTCAACGGTTTGAGCTCGATTGATCCTTCACTCTCAGCAACCCTTTCTGCAAAGCTTGATAACCTTGGTGCCGTACTGGTGATTCCAGGTGACAGGCCTGATGTTAATAATTACAATCAACTACTTAGGTTAAATGGCCTCATAGCCTCAGCTGTGACTGAGTCGTCACCTTTAGACAAGCCTGATTTTCAAAATCCTTTTTTTGAAAATGTTTTTGAAGAAAGATCTCCGACCATGGAAATGCCGGGTGCGATACCTGTGTTGGAGTGGGGACCGGATCGCTCAGCCATTTTACGATTTAGAAACAGCAAGCCATTTCTTTCTCAAAATGGAAAGATATTTTTATTGGCAAGCCCGTTGAAGAGGGCATATACGGAATTTCATAACAATGCCTTGTTCGTGCCAGTGATGTACCGCATAGCGGCTGCCGCAAAGAAATCAGAACAGAGAAGATACTACACACTGAATAATGACCTTATCATTTTACGAGCCGATAGTGTCTATGGTGACGAACCTATTCGCATGGTTGGCAGTCAGGAAATAGTTCCGCCTCAGCGAAGGGTAGGTGATCGCTTCCTGCTGGAGATGCCAAAATTCTCGATGAGCCCAGGGTTTTATGATGTGTTATACAGGCGCGATACACTCAACCTTTTAGCCTTTAATCTAGATCGAAAGGAGTCGGACTTAACGCAGATAGAGCCAGATCAGATTACACAAGTATTCGGTGGTGGCCCTCATATCAATATGTTCCAGAGTTCCAGCATTGAGAGTTTCAGTAACGAGATCAAGGAGCGCTATTTGGGGACTCCTCTTTGGAAGTATGCATTAATATTGGCGCTGCTATTCCTTTTGGCTGAAGTTTTATTCATACGCTTTTTGAAGTAATTTTGGGGTAATTAAGATGGCGGCACCTCTTACCTCAAACTCAGACCCAGCATGAAGGTACTTATCCAGTCGGCTACCATTAGCGACTCCGGTTCACCATTTCACCAGAAACAGAAAAACGTACTCATCCAGGGCGGCCGAATCATAGAAATTGGGGGAAAGTCCGGATCAGCAGATAAAGTAATTGATGGCGAGGGAATGATCTTATCAGCCGGATGGGTTGATATCGGAACCTACGTTGGCGATCCAGGCCTAGAACAAAAGGAGGATCTTGAGTCCATTGCAAAGGCTGCTGCTGCCGGAGGATTCACGGAAATTGCCATACTGCCCAATACTGCGCCAGCGATTCAAACCAAAAACGAAGTCAATTATATATTGAAAGGCAACGGCCAGCGGCTGGTGCAGATTTACCCAATGGGTGCAGTTACGCTGAAGAACCAAGGTGAGGAGTTGACGGAAATGATTGACCTCAATGCAGCTGGCGCCATTGCATTTACTGATGGACTAAAGACAATTTGGAATACTGACATCCTACTAAAATCTCTTCAATACTTGCAAAAATTTGAAGGGCTTTTAATTAATCACTCAACTGACATTTGGCTGAATATGTTTGGCCAGATGAACGAAGGCCCAAACAGTACCAGGCTTGGACTGAAGGGCATGCCGACTATTGCAGAAGATGTAGCGGTGAAAAGAGACCTGGAGTTAATCACGTATGCAGGAGGCCGACTGCACTTTTCACGAGTCTCGTCATCAAGAGCATTGGAATCGATCAGAGCGGCAAAGAAGAAAAAACTCAACGTTACCTGCGACATTGCGGGCTACCAGGCGCTGCTGGATGACTCGCTGCTCGAAGATTTTGATACTAATTACAAAGTCGATCCTCCGCTTCGTGAAAAAGCCGAGCTGACAGCAATGATCAACGCCTTAAAAGACGGAACTATTGATGTGCTGGTAACAGGACATCTTCCTCAGGATGTGGAGAGTAAGGTTGTCGAGTTTGATGACGCAGACTTTGGGATGATCAATATTCAAACCTTCGCGAGCCAGATCAGCGCTTTGTCAAAGCACGTTGATGTGCATGAGTTGGTAGAGAAAATTGCACGAACTCCACGAACACTATTAAAACTTGAGCAGCCTACGATAGATAAAGACGCTAGAGCTAACCTCACGTTATTCGATCCAAATGAAAAATGGATCTTCGATGAATCAGCAAACTTGTCGCGATCACAAAATTCACCTTGGCTAGGTAAGGAAATTCAAGGCAAGGTTAAGGCAGTTTTCAACAATTCAAAGCACTGGGTTGATGCTTAATTTTTCCTTCTGGCACCCTTTGCTCCGGGTGACGTTGCGATACGGTATTGTTTCGGGAGTTATCGGCTTTGTGGTGGTCTTGATTCTTTATTATACAGGTCATCATCCTTTTCTGATTCCTGTCTTCCTTGACTATCGTATTGTATTCTTCGCGATCTTTTATGTGTTTGCGTTGAGAGAGTTTCGTGATTTTCATAACGGTGGTATTCTCCATTTTTGGCAAGGGTTGATTGGGTCACTGGCCATTACAATTTTCTTCACAATCATCTCCAGCGGAGCCATTTACATATTCGCAAAATCAGTTCCGGAATTTGTTCAGTCCTACATCACTTTGTCGATGGAGCAAGTCAAATCATTTTCCCAGGAAGATATCGACCGGATCGGGCAGAGTGTGTACGATGCAGGTATCCAATCGCTCAAGGAAGCAGATGCTTATTTTCTGGCATCGAGATACTTCGTGCAGTCACTGATTCTCAGCTTTTTCATTAGCATAATAATATCTGTAATTTTAAGGCGCCAACCTAAACTAACTGATCATGGATAATCAAGAAGCTCAGGTGGGAAGCCCCACTGTACGTCAAACCGGGATAAGGTATGGACTTATACTCGGTGTTATTTCAATCGCCTATTTTGTAATACTATCTGCAGCAGGTGCTGACATGTCGGGAGGCATTGCGCGCTGGTCAGGTCTGGTATTTACAGTCATCGTGTTTTTTCTTGCACACAAGTACTTTAAAGAGAACGGTGACGGTTTCATGTCTTATGGCCAGGGTGTGGGTATTGGATTCTGGACATCAATGGTGTCATCCGTTATCTCCAGTGCGTTTACCTTCATTTACATCAAGTTTATTGATGATACCTTCATCGAGATGATTCGGAATAATGAGATTGAGAAAATGCAGGAGAAGGGTATGTCCGATACACAAATAGATCAGGCGATGGGTTTTGCAGAGGCTTTCATGTCGCCAACAGCAATTGTAGTATTTGGTGTAATTGGTGGTATTGTTATCGGTGTGATCTGCGCTCTGATCGTAACCATATTTACACAAAAAGCGAATCCGAACAGCCTTAGTTAAATGATCCGGTCAAACATCAGTGTCATAGTTCCTGCCAAGGACGAGGATGAGTCTATTCCTGAGTTGATCCAATGGATCGTTCGGGTGATGGATTCGGCTGGCTTGAGCTATGAGATACTGATGATCGATGATGGCAGCAGCGACAACACGTGGGGTGAGATTGTGAAAGCGAATAATCTCAATCCTCGTGTGAAAGGTATTCGTTTCAATCGCAACTTCGGTAAGTCAGCTGCGCTGCACACTGGGTTTAAAGCAGCTACTGGCGATGTGGTGATTACCATGGATGCCGACCTGCAGGATAGCCCCGATGAGATTCCACATCTTTATAAGATGATTACTGAGGAAAACTTCGATCTCGTGTCAGGGTGGAAAAAGAAGCGACATGATCCCATTTCCAAAACGGTGCCTTCGAAGTTCTTCAATTACGTCACTCGGAGGATGTCTGGTATCAAACTTCACGACTTCAACTGCGGACTGAAAGCTTACAGGTCGGTGGTGGTGAAAAACATCAGTGTGTATGGTGAAATGCACCGATACATTCCGGTGATAGCGAAATGGGCCGGTTTCTCTCGAATTGGTGAAAAAGTAGTGGAGCATCGAGAGCGGAAGTATGGCGTAACTAAGTTTGGATGGGAACGCTTTATAAAAGGTTTTCTCGATCTGCTTTCCATTATGTTCATGGGTAAGTTTCGTAGAAACCCCATGCATTTCTTTGGCACACTTGGCATTGTATCATTTCTGGTTGGTTTCGTTTTTACAGCCAAAATCTTTTACGACAAGATCGACTCACTTTTTATTTCAAGAATTCCCCTGAAGCGGGATATTACTGATCAGCCTATTTTTTACCTCGCATTGGTTACTTTGGTTATCGGTGTGCAACTTTTTTTAACTGGCTACCTGGCGGAAATGGTGGCCATGCAATCGCTTTCGAAGCGTGATTACCTAGTAATTGAGAAGGTTGGCCTGCAGGATCTCATCCAGTTGGAGTCAACTCCGATGGCGGCTAATTCTTAGCATCCGAAAAATCTTTTAATATTGGCAAAACAATTAGTCGACAACTACGATATATAATTGGACTGTAGTTACATGAGGCAAATTTTACTCACTTTTCTGGCGTTGCTGGTATCCGCTACGGTATTTGGTCAGGATAAGCATACTATCAACGGGTATATCAAAGATTCATCGAACGGTGAGGCCTTGATTGGAGCAACAGTGTACGTCAAAGAGATTTCTAATGGCGTTACCACCAATGTTTATGGTTTTTACTCTATCACCCTTGAGCCAGGCGATTACACAGTTCAGTTCAGTTATGTAGGGTACTCGACTCAACTACAAACCGTTTCGCTGCAGCAAAACCTCGAATTGAATGTTGATCTGGAAATAGAAAGCGAAACGCTGGAAGAAATTGTAATTGAGGGAGAGCTGGAGCAAGCCAACGTTGAGAACACTGAAATGAGTACCAATAAACTTGATATCAGAACCATTTTGAAAGTGCCCACGCTCCTTGGCGAGGCAGATGTGTTCAGAAGTATTTTGTTACTGCCCGGTGTAACTACGGTAGGAGAAGGAGCTTCAGGATTTAATGTGCGTGGTGGAAGTGTAGGCCAAAACCTTGTGTTGTTAGATGAAGCGCCTGTTTACAACTCATCTCATCTATTCGGATTCTTTTCTGTGTTTAATCCGGATGCCGTTAAGGATACAAAACTTTTTAAAGGAGCTATTCCGTCACGATATGGAGGCCGCCTCTCATCTATACTTGACGTAAGGATGAAGGAAGGCAATAGTAAAAAATTTGAAGGGAACGGTGGCATTGGTTCTATCTTCAGCAGGTTGGCTGTGGAGGCGCCTATTGTCAAAGACAAGTCGTCATTTATAGTTGCAGGAAGACGATCATATCTTGATATTCTCGCGCGGCCTTTTGTGCCCTTACTTGAAGATGGTGGTAAGTTGTACTTCTACGATCTGACATTGAAAACCAATTATACCTTCAATCGCAAGAACAAGCTATATGCCTCAGGCTATTTTGGTCGTGATGTGTTCTTCTTTGACAAACAACAAGGATTTAGTTGGGGAAACACAACAGGTACTGTGCGATGGAACCATCTATATAATGAGCGATTGTTTTCGAATGTGACATTCGTCTACAGCAATTACGATTATCAACTGCAGTTTGGTGAAGACGACCTCGATAAATTCAACTGGAAGTCCTCAATATCGAATTTTATTGTAAAGCCACAATTCACCTACTTTATTGATAGCAACAACGAACTGGATTTTGGAGGTGAGGCAATTTATTATTCGTTCACGCCTGCTAATGCCGTTGGGGTCTCCAATGGAAATGCCATCGATGTCAGTCTCGATGAGAAATACAATCTCGAAGCTGCTGTATATATTGGCAACCGCCAGAAGATCAATGATTGGCTGTCTTTAGAATATGGTCTTCGATATTCTCACTTTCAACTTTACGGACCAGGTAAAGTATATCAATATAATGACACGATTCCCGGTTTTCGTAGATATGCCGTGTCCGAGGAGACTATTGGTAAAGGAAAATCGGTTGTTGACTACGGCAACTTTGAACCAAGAGCATCATTCCGGGTTCAACTCTCACCAAAAAGCTCTCTTAAAGGAAGTTACAACCGAATGGTTCAATACCTGCATTTGATATCCAATACTGCAGCTTCCAATCCATTGGATGTGTGGACGCCAAGTTCAAGAGAAATCAAACCCGAGTTGGCTGATCAGTTTACGCTTGGCTACTTCAGAGATCTGGGGCCTGGAAAAGAATATGAATTGTCGCTGGAAACCTATTATCGAACTGCTCAAAATCAAGTGGACTACATTGATGGTGCAGACATCCTTATCAATGAGTTTTTGGAAGGCGACCTTTTGAGTGGAAAGGGGAGAGCGTATGGCTTGGAAGCTTATTTGCAAAAGAAGACAGGTAAGTTAACGGGTTGGGTGAGTTATACGCTCGCTCGGACAGAGTCGAAAGTGAATGGAATTAACAACAATGACTGGTATCCTACCCGCTATGACCAGACACATAACTTGAAGATTGCCGGATTCTATGATGTGAGTGAAAGAGTCTCGTTATCCTCCAACTTTGTTCTTGTGACTGGCTCACCGTCAACTTTCCCAACATCCAGATATGTGATGCAGGATCTACTTATACCCTATAATGCAAATAACTCGCGAAACAATGTGAGGCTGCCCACCTACCATCGCCTTGATGTGTCTTGCACACTTCAGGGAAAGAAAGTGAAAAAAGGAAAGAAGAGGAAGATAGAGGATAATTGGGTGTTCTCGATTTATAATCTTTACTCAAGAAAAAATCCATTTTCAATTTATTTCTCACAGAGAGATCAGCGGGTTGTCGACAATAATCCAATTGATTCAAAGGCTGTTCAGTTTTCAATTATTGGTAGTCTGGTGCCTGCAGTTTCGTACAATTTCAAATTTTGATGATGAAGTATTTGATTCGATATGCCTTTCTAGTTCTGATCCTTCCGATGCTTTCATGTGAGGATGAGATTTCTCCTGAGCTGGAATCAGCAGATCCTGTTCTGGTGGTGGATGCGTGGCTGAACAACAAAGATGAAGATCAAATCATCAAGCTTACCGAATCGCAACCTTACTTTGACAACACAAGCCCAACAGGGGTATCGGGCGCGCAAATTGTTGTTGTAGATGATCAGGGAAAGACCTATCCGTTTACTGAAGATGATGTCGTGCAGGGTCAATACAATCTCGTGGCGATCAGTGCCGGGGTGTTTGGTGAAGTGGGTAGGTCATTCGAACTCACGATTCAGATCGGTGAAGATGAGTTCAAAGCGTTCTCTACGATGAGCAGAGTGCCACCGATAGATAGCATCACATTTACGTTTGAAGAAAAAACTGCTTTTCAAGAAGAATCGTATATCGCTGAATTTTGGGCTGTCGATCCCAAAGGAGAAGATGATCGTTATTGGATTAAAGGATTTAAGAATGGTGTGCTACTCAATAGACCGAGTGAAATCAATCTGGCTTATGATGCCGGATTTTCTGCAAGTGGAAATTTTGATGGCGTGCCTTTTATTGCTCCCATTCGCAGGGAGATCAATCCCTTTGACGTAGACGACAATACTAATCTTGTCAAGAACCCTTATAAGCCCCTGGATTCGGTGTACGTGGAAATTCATTCCATTACTTTGGAAGCTTTTAATTTCATGAATCAGGTAGTTATTCAAACAGATCGCCCGGGTGGCTTTTCTGAGTTGTTTGCCACCCCCTTGGCGAATGTTTCGACCAACATAGTAGTAACAAAAGGAAATCGAAAGGTTGTTGGTTTCTTCAACACTGCTGCGGTGTCAGCAGCGGGAAAAAGATTAAGAATTTAGCGTTAAGGCGAGAAACTAAATTCAGCGTATCTTTGTAGTTCATTACACGTTCTTTGAAGAGTTTGGCTTTACCTGCCACGCTCAAAACATGGGGCCGACCGGTTTTGACAGGATGCGTGAGTACATATGCCAGCATGCAGGCTCATGGGATGAGAGCCTTGAAAGATAGTCCTGAACCATACTTGGCGAGTCTAACTACGCCTTGGCTGCTTAATCTGACGATTCGTTAGATAAGTTTGCTCCGATTAAGAATCGGAGGGCCAACATCGCTCATCGCTTTTGTTCTGCGAGTGATGAATATGCGGTGTCGTTTGTCGGAACTGCTTTGCGCGAGGTTACTAAGTGCAACTAAGACACAGTGACTAAGGAACAGATGAGGTTGTTGACTACCTTTCCGTTCTCGAAAATTAAAGTTGACTAAGCATGTAGAATCTACGCGTTTATCTTCCCTGGACCTGGGTTCGATTCCCAGCGGCTCCACATTGGCTTAAACTCTATTTTTTTGTTTGCAAGAGTTCCCTGCCTGCCGCAGGCAGGGATTCTCTGCGGCTCCACCTTCGCTCGCCATAGTCCCGAGTTATCGGGACGAAGGCGAGCTTTACTATTAAGATATTTTTTTGTCGTCAGTTGTTGAGTTTCAGTGACGGCATCATTCGATTTAGGTGAATGTAGAAAATAAAAAAGGTTAGCAATTTGCTAACCTTTTTTGCTAGAGCATTAGGCTCATCTTTTCTTTTTCTTCGCTGCTTTTTTCTTAGCCTTTTTAGCTGGTCTTTTTTTAGCAGCTTTCTTCTTTGCAGCTTTCTTTTTAGCTGGTCTTCTTTTAGCAGCTTTCTTCTTCGCTGCTTTCTTAGCTTTCTTTGCCATAGCTTTTGTGTTTTTAGTTAAACATTATTAGTATAATACACTTTGAAGTAAATAACATTAGAATAAAAAAACAAAGAATCAAGTTGTTAACTTCTCTTCGTGCATCACGAGCAAAAAAATGAAATGCAATTTATTCTTTCATAATCGCTGCATACGAATCGTATTCGTTGATTTTTCTATTTGTAGTCGCAGATTGACTCGTTGAATTTTTTTTCTGTTTTAAAATGAATTTTCCTGTTGATAGCATCATTTTTGGTGTCAAATCAGATTTGTCGGAGGTAATCAGTACCTGTTGACGACTTCAATAAGTACTTCAACTATCTATTATTGAATTAAAAAAATGATGATGATGCCATCGCTATATGCTGAAACGCATGTGCTGATGCATTTTTATTTATATTTACAGATTAGATAAAACTATGAGGGCAATTTTTTCCTTCTTGTTGCTTCTTTTGCTGGCCTTTGTGGCGGAGGCGCAGAGCCCCGGTGGAGTTTCTTCTAGTTTAAGATGGTGGCTCAAGGCAGATGCTGGTGTACTTAATCCCTCCCTCTCAGCTGCTGCCGATGGCGATGCCGTTGCAAGATGGAATGACCAGAGTGCCGTGGGAAATAATGCCACGCAGGGTACTGGTGGCAACAGACCCATTTTCAGAACAAATATTATCAACGGCTATCCTGTACTTCGTTTTTCTACCAATCAGTTTGTAGATGCAGGTGCTGCTCCAGGTATTACGGGTAGTTTTTATTTCTTTATTGTACTGAAGCAATCAAGCTTCACAGCCGGGGGAACTTCTGATGGAAGTGGTACATATATTATCGACCGTACCTCTGCGACAAATGAACTCACCTCTTTTAAAATGGTGAATACCAACAAGTATTTTCTTCAAAAGAGAAATAACAATGGGTCGGGACTTGGAGGTCCAGTGTCAACTGCTTCTGCAACTACGTCCGCGTTTGCAATCGTAGATTTCTATCGAAACTCCGGAACAGAATATGGATTGTTTTTAAATGGAGTTACCAACGGAACAAGTGGGGATGATGGGGGTACGTTGACTGGACCAACGCTTCGCGTAGGGAGACACACCAGTACTACAAATGGAGGGCTGAACGGAGATCTTGCGGAGATGGTGGTTTATAATGCCAACATGTCCTCTACAGATCGGGCAAAGATTGAATCGTATCTGGCGATCAAATATGGCATAACCCTGGATCAAACTACGGGCACTAATTATGTGTCGTCAGCCGGTACAGTGATTTATCCAGCTCTCACGAGTCATGATGCGTATGACAACGACATAGCGGGTATTGGTCGGGACAATGCATCCGGTTTAAATCATGCCACATCTCGTAGTCAAAACAATTTGAGTATTATGACTGTGTCTTCGCCTTCATCGCTTGATGACGGTGACTTTTTGATTTGGGGTCACAATTCCCCGGTCATCTGGAATTCCAACAACACACCAGCTGGATATGCAAACCGACTTACCCGAGTATGGAGAGCTGCTGAAACCAATGATGTGGGAACGGTGTCTGTGAGTTTCGATTTGTCGACATTGGGCATCGACACTTCCGACCCTAGCAAGTTTGCGCTTCTAATCGATAGTGACGGAAATTTCAGTGACGCTACCGCACACACCACTGGTCGATCAATAGTAGGAAGTGTGGTATCGTTTACATTGGCTTCCATTAACAACAATGATTACTTCACGCTAGCAACTGATAAGGTACCTGGGCCAGGTGGCGTGGCGGGCGCTGTCGTTTGGCTTCGCGCTGACATGAGTGCTTATGTGGATGCCGGGTCAACCTTGGCTACCAATGGACAGACTGTGCAGCAATGGCATAATCAAGGAACAGCGACTTACAACGTAACGCAAAACACTGCCGGTAATCGGCCAACGTTCGTTACAAACGTCTTCAATTCAAATCCCGTGCTTCGTTTCACCTCTGGAGGAGCTACACATAAATTTTTAGATTTTGGTGCAATGGGTGTCGCCTCATCAAGTGATCTCAATTTCATTGCTGTACTGCGGCCATCGAGTGTAGCCAACGCAGGCTCGGTGAGTGATGGTGCTGGTGGATATATTATTGATCGAAATAGCGGATCACCCTCGGGCAACCCGCTAGCTGGATTTAAATTAGTGACACCTGGCAATTTTGGTTACCAGAAACGCAACGATAGCGGTGGGGGCTTAGGGGGGATATCCACTACATCTTCAGCCAGCCTCACAGCACCACAACTTGTCGGGTACTATCGTGACTATGGCGTGAGATATGGAATGTACTACAATGGAAACCAGGAAGCTGCTACAGGATCGGACACTGATGGATCAATGACCTTACCAAACCTGAGAATTGGTGCACACTATGATGGGGACAAGGGGTATAACGGAGATTTTGCAGAGTTCGTTTTTTATAACAGCGATCTCAATGCCACTCAGCGCAATCTGATCAATAGCTATCTGGCCATAAAATATGGGATCACACTCGATCAGTCATCATTGACCAATTACACGGCATCTGATGGCACTGTGGTGTATCCCACTACGACCACGCACAGTACCTATAGGTTTGATATCGCAGGAATTGGTCGCGATGACGTATCCAAACTAAACCAGACACAATCCCGGAGCGTGAATACAGGATCGGTGGTAACAATTCAAAACCCAACTAATCTGACTGACCTGGAGTTTCTTGTGTGGGGTAGCAACAATGGAAGCATGACCAGTCCAAACACTGTTGATGTGGACGGTGCGTTGATTTTGCGCAGGTTAAGTCGGGTGTGGAAGATGGCCGAAACAGGCGATGTAGGAGCTGTTGATATAACCTTTGACCTGAGTGCAGTTCCTGGAAGCAAATCGCAATCTGATTTGAGAATGTTAATTGATAGAGATGGAGATGGCTTTAGCGACAATGATGTCGCGCCTCTGACGGGAACATTGGTCGGTTCAAATTTTACCGTGTCTGGTGTGAATCTTCAGCACAACGATTTTATTACTGTTGGTACAACAAGCTTTACCACACCGTTGCCGGTGCAGTTGGTTGCTTTCGAGGCCAATTATCAGTCTCAGGTGGTTAGGCTCAACTGGAGAACTGAAAGCGAACTTAACAACGACTACTTTGTTGTAGAGCGTTCGAGCGATGGAGAAAATTTCGAGAGCCTCGGAACAACCAAAGGAGCTGGAACAGTTTCGTTTTCCTCACAGTATTCATTCACAGATGTTAGCCCGGTCGGGGGGAGGTCATATTACCGGCTTCGCCAGGTCGATTTTGATGGCGCTTATTCATTTTCACCTATTCGGAAAATTGAGATTGATGATCAACTGACGGGCGTTTCCATTTCACCCAACCCTTCCGATGGTGGTCTATTCAGCATTTATAGGCAGGGTGATTCTGTAGAGCCATTAGCCATTGAGGTTGTTTCGTCTACCGGGGTTGTGGTCTTCCGTCAGTTACTGCCACCGCGGGAAAAGCAGATTGGGTTGCAAATAAGCCCGGATAGCAGACTGGCGACCGGGGTTTATATCGTTCGGTTGATTGGTAACTCCTCGATTTCTGTTCAGAAATTAGTTGTCAGATAGTCTAAGCTGGCTGGTCGTGTAAATCAGGAATAGTTAAATTTGCACTTTCCTTTGGCTCCGTAGTACAATGGATAGTATTTCAGATTCCCCTGCCTGCCGGCAGGCAGGGATTCTGATGGGGTAAATGATATATTTGTATGTCATAAAGAGCGAATTAAATGGCGACCTGTACGTGGGTATCTGCAAACAAGTCGAGGTTAGACTACGAGATCATAGTCAAGGAAAGAATAGATATACCAAGGGTTTGCGTCCGTGGCGACTAGTTCATCAAGAGATTTTTCCTGACTGGCTATCAGCACGAAAACAAGAAAAGTATTATAAGAGTGGATCCGGGAAAGAATATTTGAAAAGAATTTTGGCTCCGTAGTACAATGGATAGTATTTCAGATTCCGATTCTGAAGATACAGGTTCGATTCCTGTCGGGGCTACCAGACCGGAAAGGCCGAGAATTTCTCGGTCTTTCCTTTGTAAAATCCTGCTCAAATCCCTTTAAAACGCGGATTACTTCATTCTCACGGGCGGTTCGACACTTGCCATTTTCGATGATCAAATTTTCCGGGAAAATTGAACCAATGAGTTTCTGTTTGTTTGGTAAACTGGCTGCCTCATAATAATAACTGAGGTTCTGTAATAGTGTAATTCCGGAATTCAGATACCGCGTATAGTTTGTTTCTTTCGATTCAAGATCGCTTAACTTTTCCTTGAGCTTTGATATTTCGTCTTTGAATCGTGGCTTCATGAAAGAATAACTATCACGTTCAATTTCATTGAGTACATATTTTTCTTCTAGCGATGCTAATTTCTTGTTTGCACCGGATAGATTTTCTTTCAGCCCACTAATCTCTTGCTCACGATTTGACTCATTCGCTTTGAAGATGGTACCCATCACGTCCAGATAAAGTTTCTCAATCTCTGGTTTAACGGCAACCTCATCAAAGTAATTCAACAATGCTTCATGAGCTTGTTCAGCAGGAATTCTTTCTGTACAGCCATTTCTACAATGGTAGTAAGTATAGTAACGACTTCTACCTTTAGAGGCACTACTGGTTAGCTTCCCGCCACACTTGCTACATGTGATTAAAGCTCTTAACGGAGTCACATCATTAAGCTTTTCGTACAACTTGCGTTGGCTCTGATTTGACTTTAGCATCCATTGAACCTTATTGAATAATTCTTCAGGCACGATTGGTTCATGAAGCCCCTCCACTTGCTGCGCATCCTCACCTTTAAACTCTGGAATGAAAATCTTTCCGATATAAAGTGAGTTCTCCAGCATTTTCGGGAATTGACTTTTACTTAATATCAACCCCTTTTTGTTCATTATTCTGCGTAGCTCTTCTTTATCGTAAAGTCCGGTGGCAAACAATTCAAAGGATTCAAGTATTAAAGGAGCTTTATCACTTGGAATTAAGATGGGTTTCTTTAGGTGATCGCGATCGTTCTTGTAACCAATAGGCGCAACACCTGTCCACCGACCTTCCTTCAAGCTTCTTCGCATTCCCATCCTCGTATTAATTCCGCGCACATCGTTATCAATCTCCGGAATGGTGAGATAAATGGACAGCATCATTTTGTTGTGTGGAATGGAAAAGTCAATCCATTGCTCCGCAGCGTTCACCTCAATTCCTAAATCACTAAAGGATTTTATCTCTTGAAGGGCATCGCGTTGATTGCGAGAGAAACGATCCCATTTAGTAATCAACACGAAATCAATTTCCTTTTTATGGGTTTTGCAGAATTTGAAAAGCTTTTTGTATTCAGGCCGTTCAAAGTTTTTAGCTGAATGGTCTTCTCTGAATATACTGACTACTTCAAACTCTTTTAGCTCTGAAAATTTTGTAAGCACCATTTCCTGATGACCCAGGCTATAGCCTAATCTAGCTTGTTCATCAGTGGATACACGAACATAAAGGACTACCTTTTTCATATTGTGGAATTAAGGAAGGTAAATGAAATAAAGCAAATACTATGCAGCTTTATTTAGTTCGCAGGTAGAATTATCACTTTTGTTCATATCCATTGATATACGGTAATCCAATTCACCAAGTTTGTAAAGTAAATCTCTGATTTTTTCTGTTTCCTCATCGGAATACTTTTTGCCACTTGATTCAAGGATTTTCTTGCAATGGGCAATTGATAATTTTTTAACTCTCTCCATACATCACGAATCATTCTGCACTTTACTTAAAAAAAGAAACACTTGCTATGAACAGGTGCCTCTATGAACAGCAGCGTTAAAATTTAATCCTCATCTTCGTCATCATCCTAATCATAGTTGTGTTCATCAATCATATCTTGAAGTTCGTTGACCACCTTTCGTTCATCGGTGTTATAGCCAATGCTGATTTCAATCTCACTCTCTGCTGTTATTCCTACGATGTGATTGGCGAAGTCATTTTCTTCGATGGCTTCTACAAATTCGAAGATTAAATCTTGTGGCACTAAGAAATTTCTGGTTCTCATAACCTTAATAATTTAAATCATTTACTTACTTAATCTTGCCTCCTGATTTGATCGATCTCTTCCAATCCATTTCAAATCTTCCCTCTGAAGGCGAGAACTTCAGTTACCTCACATGCCGTTTTCTTTTTTGTAAATGTAGATCAGCCTTCAGCGGAGGGTTAACGATTGTGAAGGGTTATGAAGGATTGTTAAGGTTTATGAAGGATTATTTTGGATTTTAAATGAATTGGCTTTTCGAGCCGGAAGAACGAAGGACACGACCAAGCATGTTCACGTTGAGTTGACTTAATGTTGACGGGGAGTCGGATTAGTGCTCAGGGAGTTGGAAAAGTTGGTTCCGTTGTTCGTTGATGGTGTAAACGATGGTTTAACTGTGTCGAAGAAACTATCAAGTTAAATCTGATAAAAACCGGCTCATTTTCAGGCTATAACCTGATGTATTACATTCTACTCAACATATTGAGTAAAATTACCCAATGTTCCATTGCCCCCTTCAGAAACCTAATATGGAATCGCAAAAATTCGATGATTTTGTGACTAACCACTGGTTTTGTCACAAAAAGGTGTAATTTTTTGTGACAATGGACATCCGAAGTATTTCCGTAAAGACAAGATTGTAAACCGAATCCAGCAACTGCTGCCTGGAACAATTCTATTTGCCCAAGACTTCCTCCAGGACGGCAGCAGACACGTTAAGTATGCTGTTAGATAGTCTCAAACTCAATCTGTACACCATCTAAATTTTTATCAATGATTATCTGGCATGCTAACCGGCTATTCCATTGCACACAATTCATTTTGCCTAGTGTTGTATTTTCATTTCCGGCTTTTGCTTTGCTTAATATTAAATCGACACTATTGAGGATATGGATATGACATGTACCGCATCGGCCTATCCCTTTACATTCTCCAAAGTCTTCAATATAGAATTTGTCATATAGTAACGCCATCAGATTACGATATTCTCCCTGATAGGTCACAATGGTGTGCTTTTCGGTTTGCAGAAATACAGTAAAGCTGATATCAAATTCACGCCTTATTTTCATACATGCACACTATTTCCAGAATTCGTTCTTCCATTCTTGAGGTTTCTTAAGGCTATCCGACCCCATATGTAATAGTTCCATTTCCTTCAGTTCCTTTCTTGTCGCCATTTTTTGGATCTCATTAAAAAGTATCCGCTCCTCAAAACGTATATGCGCCTCCAGTTTCTCCTCAATTAGTCCAAGATTTTTAACTACTTCATTTTCTTCTTTAAATAGCCGTCTTAGTTTTCGATGCTCTGCTAAGGCTCTCTTCACTAATTCATGCTCTTTCCCTAGTATAGAGAATACATGCTTTTCTTCCAATTCGAAATGTGATTGCACATGATTTTTATAAAACCAGTCAACATAAGATTTTATTAGACTTACTTCAACATTCTTCCTGAACCCGGTTCTGATCTTCCAACAAAGCAATAAGCTTTGATGATGCTCCCGGCTAAGAGGCTGAAGCGCTTTGTCTCGATTGATGGGGTTATTCACGTTTCATTATTTCATCAGAATTTAAACACTACATGACTTTACGTCTCATTAATTCAGCTTCCATTTCAATAGCCTTAGGAAACAAAATATTATTTTCGAGATGAATATGGAGGTGCAAATCCTGTTCAAATTCATGAAGTAAGGCAAGCGTTACCCGATAGGTGTTGCACGCATCATTTGGTGGTGTGTAGTGATTACTTAACTCCTCTATTTTCCTGAATCGATCTCCTTCAATATTATGCTCTTCATGCATCATTGCAATGGGATTTTGTACCGTACCAAATGAAGGCGCATCGATAAGCATATTTTCTTGCCTGGCCTTTGCCAGTTTACGAATGAAAGGGAATAGAATAAACTCTTCTTTTTTCATGTGTGCTGCCAATTCTCCGGCAGAAGCAATGAACTGATCTCTTATCTCAAACAATTCCGGATGGTGTTCACCGTGTACACTGCAAATTTTATCCAGATAAGGCTTTATTTCCTGTGTTTTATCTTCTACATAGCGATGATGCTTTTTTTCTATGTAATCCGTCAATAGGTCAATGGGCCACGATTTGTAGTCGGTTGAAGCACTGACTTGTTCTTGATTAATCTGGTTTAAATCCGTTATTACCGATTTTGGGTCAACTTTTTTTGCCATGCAAGCGTCTGCAATGGTTCTGTTGCCTTGACAGCAGAAATCAACACCGTATTTTTTAAATACTGATGCTGTGCGATAGTCGTTTGCTACCAATTCTCCGATAATGTTGTTTTCTTGAATATTCATAACCGCTTGTTTTAAAGTTTATTTCCCCAATTGCTTAATTCTTCTTTACTCCATAGTGTTGGGAAAAATTTGCGCTGTTGGAATTTTGGATGTAAATATTTTTTCCATTCGCTGCCCCCTGTTGCGGCTTTTGTTTCTCCTTTTGCATCCAAATAATGTTGAGCAGTTCCTAAATGAACCAAAGGCCAGGCAACATTATACAGATAGTCAAACTCCTTTAATTTCTGTATTAATTTTTCTGAGCAATTTTCCATTTTGAGCACTTTGTCTTCAATAGTATTGCCTGTTGTTTTGCTGGCCAAGGAAATTAATTCGTCTAAATATCTTTCTTCAAATTGGCGAAGGGTTAGAGATTTTTTTTCTGTTTTCCTATCATAGCCCGCATCTTTCCAGTAGATGTGTTCAAAATAGTCTTGGGTAGTGGGTTTTTCGGGTAGCCTTTTTTTACCCTCTTCATTGATTAAATTGTCCAGTCGTGTGCAATAAATCTCAATTAGGCGAAACGTTACTGACTGAAAACCACTGGCCGGAGTTAAGGCGTAGCGAAATGTGTTGTAATCATCATAGTTCATTCCGTATTTCATTACATCAAATGAATTAATGAGCATATGGGTGTACCGGTTTAGCCGATCTAATTTTTCTATCCACATAGGTTCTTCAAAAGACTCACTCACCAATTGCTTTATTTCATGTACCATCATTTTCAGGAATAATTCGGTTACCTGATGATACATGATAAATATTTCTTCGTCTTTAAAGTTGGTTCTGGGTTTTTGCAGCGACAAGAGTGTGTCTACTTCAATGTAATCCCAATAATTGATCGGTTTGGCGTGAAGTAATCCTTTTAAATAAGATTCCGAGTTTTCTCCTAATTCCTGATATTTATTTTCAATATCACGGATGATTATTTCCTTATCCATATTGACGTAATTTTAAAAGATCTTATTCCAAAATGGGGCAAGACAGATTGCCTTGATGATTTCCATGCCATAAAGTTTGAGTATGTAGTCGCATGATAGGAACTGTAACAAAAATTATAGCAATGGTACAGCGGAGTTGTTTTTGTAATACTCAATTTTGTAATGAAACATTTCGGCCATGCGCTGTCCTTGCCATTTCGCGCGTTCCGCCTTTTCACCAATAAAGTGTTCATCAACTATTTTGTTAAATATTTTTACCCACTGCTCAAAATGATGTTGCTCTACCGGTAATTTTGCATGAGGCACAAAGGGGCTTCCGAAATACGTGTGCTCTTCAAGTAACACAGTTTGCCAGAAGCGATACATTTTTTCGAGGTGTTGCGGCCAGCGGTCTTCTATTCGTTCGTTGAAAATATCCTTCAACAGATTATCTTCACGCACTTTGCCGTAAAAGCTATCTACGAGTAACTTGATGTCATCGAGTGTAGAGATGTCGTGTTTCATTGTTCAGTAATGAAATATTTACAGGGTAAAATTTGTCAGGGTATAGTACGCGGCCCATCCTGCAAAAGCAATGAGTAAAATCCATAACCAACTCGGTATGCTTTGTGGTGTTTCGCTGCCCTCGATGATAAATTTATTTTGATTGCCTTTGTCATAAGCATTGATCATTAAGGGGATAATGCCATCTACTACCTCCTTTTCGCGCAAGCCTTCAACCGCGATGGCAGGGCCATTGCGTACTGTAAAATTTATCATACGAATTCCCTCCCTACCAGCGGGCGACTTGCTCACGATTTTTAATATATGTTCACCATCCGTCAATTTACTGGTATCAAATTCAAATTGTACGGGCGTAGTCAACTCAGCAATTGGCTGCGGGTCTTCGTCAACAAAAAGCAGAATTTTGCTTTTATCTTCATTCATTTTATTTACTGTATAGTATCGATTGTTTAATATGATCAGCGCTGTCTTCGCTTGGTTTAACTAAGTATTTAATAGAATACATCAATGTCAACAGTGTAATAGCCGAAATCACAGCAATGATTACCCAGTCCCAATTACTTTGGGGACCTGCACCGTGGGTAATACCTTGAGTAATTTTTGGTTGTTGCTTTTGGCATACCTCGCAAGCCCATGAATTTCCATGCACCAGAAGAATAAATAAAAGTAAGCCGAGGTATTTTACTTGATTTTTCATTTTTTCCAGTAGTTGTTGGCAGATGCAACGGTTTGAAATTCGGTGGCAATCACTTGCGATGATGCGATAAGTTGGGCTGTATCATTAGCATATTGCGGGCGCAATTTCTTCCGTATTTCTGGATCTGTTTGAATCGCTGCAATGCTCTTGCGCGCCATTTTGATAGCCAGATCCCTGCCTTCCTGAGGCGTATTTGTGATGAGCGTTTCTAACCAGATTTCTGTTGGTTCCATAATGTTATTTTTTAGCGGTTACATTTATATACTCAACTATTTTGTTTACTTCCTCCAGTGTTACAGTTTTAGCATTATTACCCCAACTTGTTTTTTCATGGTTGATAATGGCCGTCACTTCTTCGGGCGTTAGTTTATTATCCAACCCTACAGCATTCATGGTAGCATACTCAGGCCTGGCGTCATAGCCCAGCATAATAATGTTTACAAATAATTCGAGGTCATCACCTAATACAACTGTACTTCCTTTCAGCGGTGGAAAAGCACCTTTCAGACCTTCACCATTTGCCTGGTGGCAGGCCTGGCAATTGTTGACGTAAAGTAGATTTCCATCCGGAAGCAGTGAGGGTTGATCTGATTGTGCATTGTCGCTTTCTTGTTTTTTCTTTTGATACAGAAAATCAGAAGCCGGTTTACCATCGGGCAAGGGGGTCTGTTTTAAACTCTGCAGATAGGCCACCAGATGCAACGCCTCTTTAGAAGCTACTATTTTTCCTTTAACTCCCTTTCTGAACTCATCTGGCACGATTACTTCCACATCATCCTCGTTCAGTTCTTCTTTAGTTTCAAACAACCATGGATAGGCCGGCATAATAGATTGTTCAACAACAGTTCGAGGTTGATATAAATGCAATAGATTCCAGGCTGCACTTGGCTGGCGCACACCCACATTGGTTAAGTCAGGCCCGGTGCGTTCAGTGCCCATAAGGGTTGCTGTATTAATCCATAAACCCGTGCGCGCGATGCCTGCATAATCTGCAGCAATGCCTGGTCGGTTGCCCCATATCTTATCCATGTCCACGTTGCGCACTTGCTGAGTATGACACGCCACACAACCATTGGCAATAAAACTCTTCTTACCTAAGAAGGCTTCTTCGCTTAGCTCCACTGCGTTGGGAAGTGGTGCATTGTTTTGTTGATTGTTGATAGCCGGTAGTATGGCCACTATGATGGTCAACGCAACAAAAAGTGCTAAGGCTGTTCCGAATAGTTTTTTGTGATTGTTAAAGAATTCCATCCTGTATTTTGTTTTTCAAAGCTTGCTTTCCAACTCTTCTTTTGCCACTAATATTTCTGCTGGCGAGAGAGGTATACCTATTTTCTCCTTGCTCTTCACCATCACATAGAAGTTGTAAGCAAAAAGGATGTGTGATAACCACATCAGTGACCCACCAATGGCGCGCCAAAGCCAATAAGGAGCCATGAGTTCCACACTTTCGATAAATGATTTTGTTCCTTCCATCCACATGAGTCCCCTAAGTGTAGCGCCATACATGAGCGGAAATGTGTAAAAGAGCAGACCAATAAGTGCCAGCCAGAAATGGGCGCCTACTATTATTTGCGAAGGTTCTTTTCCTGTTAGTCTGGGCACCAGTGTGTAGATAAATCCCCACAGCATAAAAGTGATAATGCCATACATGGTGAGGTGAGAATGAGCTATGGTGAAATCAGTAAAATGCCAGATCAGATTGGTAAACCGAAATGCTTCAGCGGTGCCCTGTAGCGAACCTGTAAAATAGAAGATGATACCAATCAAATAGAATGGAAGTGTGTAACTGCCTGAAAGCTTATGCCATGAACCATTAAACGTCATTAAGAAATTGGTGGTGCCGGCTACTACCGGTATAACCATTCCTGCACTACCCACAATAGCAATGGTTTGTAACCACCAGGGTATAGCACTGAAAATAAAATGATGGGTTCCAATGAGTGTATAGAAAAGGATCTGCGCCCAAAAGGCAAGTATGCCCAGACTATAGGAGTAGATGGGTTTGTTAAGTTGCTGGGGAAGGAAATAATACATCAATCCAAGATTGAATAGCATAAACCACATACCGACACCCTGATGCATGTAATAACCCTGCACAATAGTTTCGCCCAATCCGTTTTGCCAGCCCGGCCAATATGCTACCACCGCGATTACCAATAGAAACATCATTGCTGAAATGATGTACCAGTTAGAAACATAAATCTCTTTGTTACTTCTGCGTGCAATTGTTTTTATGAAATTCCAAATGGAAAGGATTATTCCAATTCCGAATAAGACCATTACCGGCCAAATATATTCGCGATATTCCCCACCACCATTGTTAATACCGGCCATCAAGGTTATACTGCCCAGGATGACGGAAATATTGATTAGAACCAGAGTGTAATAGCCTGTTTTGATACTCGCCAACGGTGCATTGCTTATTCGTGGCACCACATAATACGCGAGGCCCATCATGGCCATAGAAGCCCAGCCCCAGAAAACGGCATTGGTATGTACCGGCCGGAGTCGGCCAAAACTCAGCCAACTGATATGATCCACATCAGGCGCAACGAATTTGATACCCACATATTCGCCAACAGTTGTGCCGAATATAAGCCAAAACACTGCGCATCCCAGATACCACAATATGAGCCTGCTCAATTTGGGTTCTATATAAGGACGAGGCTGACTTTTTTTCTTTTTCTCTACAAAACGAAGTTCTTCTGCACTATTAATACTAGCTAGTAGCCCCCTGCTATCGGAAAGTTTTATGTCTCCAGCTAATTCATTATTTGACAGCGCAAATTCAAGTTCTCTTTTTCTTTGCTCCAATTGCTTAACTTCTTCCTGACTTAATCCTTTTAAATATTCATTGAATTTCTCCAATTCCCTTTTCCGCACAAGGCCATTAACTATACCGTAGATTTTGTAAATGACAATCAACAAAGCGGCAATTACCGGAATGACTATCAATACAAGCGTAATGATTATCCCGGTCTCACTTAACAGAGCATTATTTTCCATATTCTGAATATTAATGGATAATTATGTCCACTAATAGGTTAAAATTTTTTTATCGTTTCAAAACTGATAAACCTTCTTTCATGCCCAACGCCAAATCCATTAGGGTGGTGGTTTCAAGCATTTGTTTAAGTTGGTCTCGAATTATTTTAAATTGAAAGTGAACAGGGCATGGCACTTTTTCATTACACTTCTGCAACCCCAAACCACAGCCTTTATATACGTTGTCGCCATCAATGGCAAATACTATTTTGCTAAGCGTTACCCTCTCAAGTTTTGCTTTATCCATGTAATAACCTCCGGCAGGACCTTTCTCAGAAATGATAAGTTGGTTATGGGATAAAAGCTGCAGTATTTTTGAAGTATAGGCCTCAGGGGAATCAATCGCTTCAGCAACCTCCTTCAGACTTACTTTTCTGTCTTCCAGCGATTGCTCTGCAATATAAATGGCAGCGCGTGTTCCGTATTCACAGGCTTTTGAAAACATATCCTTTCCCTTTGTAAAAGCAAAGATAGATTAATTTATATAGTGGACAAATGTATCCACTACTATTTACTCCCAATCTTCTCCGTAATTGCATTCCATGCAAGCGTTTGCATGGGCGTCATATTCGTTATACGCAGCACCAGGGATGCCAAACAGGGTGATGATGCGGTCAATACGAATAGTAGCGTGGGTATCCAGATTAATAAATAAACCCTTTCCAGTAACCTCTGTCAGGGCCACCACCATACCTTCCAGGCTATCGACTACACCGGTTTGATTGAAATAGAAAACCTTTCCACTCCGTTGCTTCACTATTTCTTCTTCAATGATTTCGCGATATTCATAGTGTACGGGAGTGTAAGAGGGCTCGACATAGGTTTTCATAAATTCATTTTTTTCTTCGTAAGCCACTATTTCACTATGAATGCATGTTCAGGACAGTCAATACGTAGGTCTCTGTCTAATAGCTTTTGATTAAGCAAGTTACAAAAGTGTTGGGTCTTGCCACTTCCTGGGGAAAAATGCACACACGTTTTACACATACGTTGTATGGTAATCACCCCTGTTTTATTTAAGTGCTGAATAATACTCATCAGGCTAATCAATAAATTCTCTTTGTCTTCAGCGAGTAGTCGGGCAATCGGTTCTTGTATCTGATTTGTAAAGGAGGCCGTCCGTTTCGCTATTTCCAGTCCTTTGGTGGTGAGGTAGATGATATAACTGCGGGTATCATGCGGCTCATATTCCTTTCGAATAAACTTTTTTTGCTCAAGTACCTTTATTGAATCGCTAATGGTGGCCTTGGTCATATTGAATTCCTCTGCCAGATAACTTACTTTTCGTTTCGCCTCGCTGTGAAACATCAGGAAAATAAGTATTTGTATTTGGATTGGACTTAACGAAAGTTCCTTGCTTTCATTCCACAGTAAAACTCTAAAGGCTTGTGAAATTCGTTCCATGGCCGCAATAATCCGGCTGTCGATATTTTCATTCTGATGCTTTAAATCGAAAGGAGACTTACCCATTTTTTTATTGATAAATATATCTAAATTATTTTTAATCGCTGAACTGTCAGCATGACCAAACCACTGTACTAAGATGTCCATGGAATCGGTGAACAGAAAAAATGAAGGTGTGCCCCGCATTAGATTTTCCGCAAACGTCTTTCCGCATTTAGGCAGTTGACTAAAATAATTTTTTAGCGTAGCTCTCATATTTTCCTGTTCTAAGGCGGTGGTTATATTTGGATCAACCATGTTTTGGATTATGCGATTAACAAACTCGGATTGATTTAATTCGGATTGATTGACAAACTCATCAATAAGAACAGGAACTGACAACGTGGAACTATCCCAATTTAAATGGCCAGCTTCCTGTGACCTTAATGTTTCACCTATAAGCCCACCGGTATTAACCAATAACCGCACATGCTCTTCTGTATTTAAGTGAAAATCTTCAAATACAGTAGCGAGAGCAAAGCAGGAAAGTTTGTTGTTATAGTGTGCTTGCAATTCCTTCAACAAAGGAAACCCGTGAATAAAACAACCCGGACAATTTACCTGAAATACCATCATCAGGTTAATTGAGCCAAGTGTAAACTTCCCATTAATTACATCTGTGTAACTAAGTGCCAGTTTCATCAGCAATTTTTGAGCTCGAGAATATAATAGCCCTTTTGCTTAATATCGTCTAACATTACATCGGTGGCCGTTTCAACATGGCAGAATGTGCAATGGTTTGATGTAAGTGGGTAATCGTTCATCTCTTTGGATTTCAGATAGTCTTGGCCGTATCTGTAGATGACTTCCGGATTTGTTTCGGATGCAGGTACTAGAATATCAAAATTCATAATAGTCCCGTCCGCTTTAGTTACATAAGTATCCCAAACTGCTACTTTCATCGTTTTTTTATTTTTTTTGAAGGGAATAACTGAACTACCCTTGTTAGTCAAGTATGTAGTCCAGTTATCTTTTCTTAATATTAGAATTCGCCTTTCTTCATATAGGGTTGACCCGAAAGGATGCTTTGCGACAGAACTGATTTTACCCAGGCGCAGGAGCTTTTTGTTGTTGAGCCTGACTTGCAGTCGAGTAAAGTATGCCCGTAAGAAATAGAATTGCAATTTTTGTTTTCATACTGATTTTGATTTAGGTTTTTTTTAGAATTCAGTGTTGTTGATGTATGGATATGTCCAAAGAATAACGGTTAAGGTCACAGCCTTAAACCAGGCAGCATACATTTTCTCTACCGTTTCAATATCATGACCTTTTTTAGAAAGAAAACCTTTGATAGTAGCTGTAATTGGGAAAATGAATGCTACCAGATACCTATAGTGAATGATAGGCACTGCGTCTGCATTATCGGTCTTGTTTTTCTTTGTGCTATGATGGCGTAACGCAATTTCATGTTGGTAGTTAAGCCAATCCTGGTCATAGGGTTTTGTGCATAAATCCATAATCCACTGGCCAAATCTCATCCTCACAGCAGAGAGGTATTCCATGTCAGGCTTACCGCCCTTTCCGAAATAATGAACCAGATGTTCATTGCCGCCAACAAATCCGTACCACAAATCAAGTACTTCATTTGTTTGATCTTTCAGTACCTCACCAGCAAGCTGTAGATGTTTCTCGTCATCTGACGAAAAAAGAACTGTTTTTTTCAATAAGTCCAAGTCAGCAAGGGATACTGGTGATTGCGCAACTTGACCATACGTGTAACCTTTGATTTTTTCCATTGTTTTAGAGGTTTTAGTGAATGACGGATCAAATATAGTAAGGATTCCTAACTATACAAGAAAACAATGATTATGGGTAAATATTATTTGAGAATCTACCTTCAAGGTCGTTGGAGGGATTTTGGCTCTTGCCATAGCTTTGGTGTCGTTGGCAGTAGTAGGGTCTTTCTCCTCACTTCATTCGTAGTCGGTTCTTTTGACTGTCGGCCAACACGAAGCTATATTAGTAAGTCGTGGCGATGCATTTTTTCATCGTCTATTGTGTCCAGCTACGCAAAACAGACCACACTCTTTGCCCGGCTTTGGATGTACGCTGCGGGTGCGGCCATGTCATTTCACAAGTTCTTACAACTTTCGATTTAATTAGGAGCTTTTCCTAGTCAATAGTTAATGATTGATTGGTATTGGGATTTAAAATCGACTCGCTAATTGTCAAGAGGTGAAATTATCTGTAAGTTATTCTATATTCCACTTGGCCTTAATTGAATCAACTACATAATAAACCATTGGCACCAGAAACACCGTAAGAATAAGAGATGAAAGTAATCCACCTATAATTACCCAGGCGAGTCCATTTTTCCACTCACTGGCTGTACCTTTCGCTAACGCTATCGGCAACATACCAATAACCATTGCCAGGGTAGTCATTAATATGGGACGCATACGCTCTTTCCCCGCAGTAATTAAGGCTTCCTTAAAATGTTCTCCGGAGGCTTTTAATTGATTGGCAAAATCCACAATCAGAATCGCATTTTTTGCCACCAATCCCATCAGCATAATTAACCCAAGCAAAGCAAATAAACTCAGGTTGTTTAGCGTCAGATTTAAAGCCAGGAAAGCTCCAATTGCCGCAACGGGTATAGAAAACAATACCACAAAAGGATAGACAAAACTATCATACAACGCCACCATGATCAGATAAATCAAAATGAATGAGATAAGAAGCACTGACCCAAGTGCTCCAAAACTATCATTCTGTCTTTTTATATCACTGCCCCAAGTCATTTGAATTCCTTCGGGTAATGGATTTTGTTTTATATAAGCAACCACTTCATCCGCAACTGTTCCGGATGGACGCCCCAGCGCATCCGCTGTTAACGTGATGGAAGGCTGTCTATCCAATCGTTCCAATAACGAAGGCGAATTATCCTGGATAACTTCTGCAAATTGAGATACTTCAATCGGTAAACCTTGTGGATTAATGATGGTTAGCGAATTAACATCCTCCATATTCTGTCGATTGAAATCATCCAGCCATATCCTCACAGGGTATTCCGTACCTTGTTCAGTAAGCGTAGCATCATCGTTGCCTGTTAATGCTGTGCGAATACTTTGGCCAACATAAGCGGTGGTAAGTCCTAATCGCTGCATTCGATCCTTATCAGGAATTACCTGGAACTCAGGACTTCCTTCTTCTACGGAGAGACGAACATTATCTGCACCTGGAATTTTTTCAACCACCGACTTTAATTCACTTCCTAACTTCATTACCTGACTTCCATCGCTTCCGCTTAACGTAATTTCAATCGGAGCCGAGCGGGGTACAAGCCCCAATGCAGCCATAGAATAATTGATGGCCGGAAATTCTGACTTCAATGCTTCACGAATTTCTTTCATGAATTGCTCTGTAGGTTGATCACCTCGTTCATTTGCAGGTTTTAACTGAATGGTCAGCTCTGATTTATTAACGGAGCCAACACCTAAACTTCCAATTCCTGAACTTGGTCCGCCCACATTACTAAAGACAGCCTGTACCTCTGGTTGCGCTGCAATAAAACTTTCTATTTTCTGAGTAACGATATTATTTTCCTGTACCGTGGTGGTTTTGTCAAATTCAAGGTTCATGCGAAACTTTCCCTGATCACCCGTTGCTATCAACTCTTTCCCAATGATGCCTTGTTTCATGATGCCTAACGTGAAAACAAACAACAAGAGAATAATGCCAGTGGTGATAAGTTTGTGATTTAATACCCACTCCAACTGCCTTCCATACCAATCAATAAACCGATTTAACTGATGCTCGAACCAAAGTAAAAACCGATTGAAAAAATTGCTTGGTTGTAAATCCTCTGATTTGCCGATGCGCGAAGCCATCCACGGTGTTAACGTAAAGCCAACGAGTAGACTTGTTAAAGTAGAGGTGACCACCACTACAGAAAATTGCTTGAGCATGTCTGCAACAAATACCTGTAGAAATAAAATGGGAAGGAATACAACCACGTCCACAAGGGTTATTGACAATGCTGAAAATCCAATTTCCATCCGACCATCCAATGCGGCTACTCGTTTATTCTTTTTCATATCAAGATGTCGCTGGATGTTTTCAAGTACAACCGTTGCATCATCCACCAAAATTCCGATGATTAATGACATGGCTAATAAGGTCATTAAATTGAGTGTGTAACCCAAGAGCCACATCACCGCGAAAGCAGTTACCAGAGAGGTTGGGATAGCCACCAAAACGATAATAGAGTTTCGGAAACTTCTTAAAAATAGAAGCATCACAATGGACACTAATATGACAGCTAAGGTCAAATCAAATACAACAGAATTCACTGCGGCAATCGTGTTGTCTGTGGAGTCATCGGCTATGGTGAATTTTACATCTGCGGAAGCATACTGTTTTTCAATTGCCTGAAATTTTTCCTGCACCGCTTTGGAAACTTCCACCGCATTTGCATCCCCCTGCTTTTTAAGTAAAAGACCAATCCCATTCACTCCGTTATATCGGCTTACAGATACGATTTCTTTAATTCCATCGGTAATGGAAGCAATGTCTTTTACATATACTGGACTGCCTTGTGTTGGCATGGCAACCTGAACTGCACTAATGTCTTCAATGGATTTAAATTTTCCTGTTAGCCTGACTGGATTGTTAACCAGAGTGGTCTGTACCTTACCTGAAGGAACATCAAGACCGGAACGATTAATCGCCTCTGTAACCTGATACATGGAAACTTTGTACAATTTCAATTTCTCCTGATCTACTTTAACCTGAATCTCCCTTTCTTCACCGCCTAGTAATGTAATTTCTGCTACCCCTTTTAGTTGCTGAATTTGCGGAAGAAAATCATCTTTCATTTTTTGATAAAATTCAGTTGCGGGAAGTTTGCTGGTTGCGCTGATCTGCATAATGGGTAAATCATTAGGCGAGACTTTGCTCATCACAGGACTTAAAATATCCTCCGGTAAATCCCTCCGGATATTATCAATATAACGTTGCGCATCTTGCATCGTTTGATCCAGATCAGTTCCATATTTTAAATTGACAATGAGTACGGATGCGTTAGGCAATGATTTGGTTACGATAAAATCAACACCTTCAAGGTTAGATAAGGCGTCCTCAATTTTCCTCGAAACGGAAGTTTCTACTTCGGTAGGGTCTGCACCCGGATAGCCCGTCTTAATAACTACAACGGGTTGATTGAAGTCTGGCATCAACTCATAGCTGAGATTTTTATAGCCTAAAAAACCAGCTAGTATAAACACGCTGAATAAAACAATAATCAGCGAAGGGCGGTTAATAGAAATTTCGGTGATGTTCATAATAATTAATTCTTACTTTCTACAGTAGCACCATCAAAGAGATTGATAAGACCATTCGTGATGACCATTTCACCTTCACGCAATCCGGATTGAATAACAGCGGTGCTTCCTTTTCTATCCGCTATAGTTATGTCGCGAAGCTTGGCCTTTCCCTGTTCAACCACATACACCTGAGGTTTTAAAGTAGAGCCCACTATGGCTGATGCCGGAATGGTAAGTTGCTTTTCATCAAGCTTTTCTTCAATCACTATTTTCCCAAACATGCCTGACTTGATTTTCATGTCCTGAGTATTTTTCACCAAGGCTTGAATTGGAAAAGAATTGGCCATGTTACCTTTGCTTCCGATGAGGGAAATTTTTCCTGCAAGTGAAATTGACGGATAGAGGTCGGCAAAAACGTCTACTGCCTGGTTGTTGTGAAATATCGTTAGGTCATTTTCAGGAACCTGAATGGTAAAACGGAGCGAAGAAATATCGGTGAGTTGCAGCAGGGGTACACCAGGTGCCGCATAGGAACCAGCTTCAGTCATTTTAAGTGTTACAATCCCATTGAACGGAGCTGCAACGATTGTTCTGCTAATTTGCTCCAATAAAGTACTCCGCTGAACCTGTGCTGATTTTAATGCCAGTTGAGTTTTTTCCAACTGTACCCCCTGGATTGCATCTGACTCAGCAAGAATTGAATAGCGTTTGACATCAGTTTCCAATCCCTCAATTTGAATGGAAACGGATTGAAGTTGTAGATTCAACAAGGCATCATCAATTTTAATGAGCGACTGCCCTTTCTTTACATAGCTGCCCGCATCGACAAATACGCTTACGATTTTACCCTGCACATCTGCACTTACCTTGGTTTCTTTATCGGGTTCAAACAGACCGGTAAAGGATTTTTGAATACCCGTCTGGATATATTTTACAGTATCGGTTCTTACCTCGATAGCCTGTTCTTTGTTGTAGGTATAAATACGGTTTAAAGAAGTTTCTTTATTACTTTTTAAACGCACGGCAATCAGCACAATCAAGGCCAGAGGTATTGCCAAGTACAAAATCTTTTTCATGGTACGTAATTATTTAATAAACAGGTTGCCAGTTGCTTTTTTATGGTCTAAATCCGCTTTCAGATAATCGATCAAAGCTGACACGTGACCTTGTTGAGTTTCTCGTAATGCGTTATCAGCTAGTAGAACATCGGTCAGGGATGCTACTCCCTGCTTTTGCTGAAGAATCGTTTGATCGTAAATGGATTGAGCAAGCTGCACTTGTGCAAGGGTTGTTTCAACAGATCGCTGCGCAATTGATTTTTGCTGGTGAGCCGTTTCAATGTACAGGGCGGTTTGATCTGATGTCAAGCCTGCCTGAAGTTCTTTATTCTTAATCTCCAGTTTCTTCTGAGAGATTTTTTGTCTGGTAACGGTTCCATTGAATAGAGGATAGGACAATTGAAGCCCTGCGAAACTTACAGGATAAAACTTTAGAAATTCGTTAGGCGCCTTATCGTATCCAAATCCCGTAACACCATAACTGCCATATAAGGAAATTGATGGAAGTCGTGAGTTTTTGAATGTGCTCAGTTCACTCTGTAAAAGAGCATTCTGCTTTTCAATGATACGCATATCCAAAGTAGCCGCTTGCTCATAAACTGGCGCAGTTGTATTTATAATTGACTTTTCCACCTCAAGGTTTTGAGACAAAGGAATGCCCACCAAAATCTTCAGGGCATTTAGAACCTGACCATACTTGCTTAAAATCTGCTCCCGCTGGTTAGTCAGTTGCTCCACCTGTAATTGTACTTTGGATACATCTGTGCCCTTAGCAAGTAGTTGATCTTTCAGGGCTTGGGTATTCTGCAAGAGCTTTTTGGCATTCGTTAAATTGTCCTCTAAGAATGCCACTTGGTAGCGTAGAATTTGAGCGTTGTAATAAAGGTTTGTTATTTCATAGGTAAGTTGTTCTTCGTTTTTCTGGTTTTGCAAAGCGATAAGTTCGGAGCCAATTTTTGATGACTGAATTGAACCGTACACTTGTGGATTATACAAGGGAATAGCCAGTTGTAGGTTAGCCGCTATGTTATGAGGAACACCAAACTGAATTTCCTTGAATACTCCTTCAGGTCCACCAAAAGCCGCCTGTGGCATGAATTGATAGGGTAAGTCTGCGTAATACTTGTAGTCGGCATTAATTGAAACTTTGGGTATTAGATTAGCCCTGGATTCCTGCTCTTTTTCTTGACCGATCAATACATTGTTTCGAGAAACCAGCAAGTTCTTATTGTATTGTTGTGCCGTGTCGAGACATTGTTTGAGCGTCCACACTTGTGCCTTGAGAGGCTGACTAACCAGAATGCCCACAAGAAGGAATATACTGAAAGTTGTTTGTTTAAAAAAGTGAATATTCACTAACATACTATTTCAAATTTTTTTATTTAATGAGTAACAAAAGACTATCGGTCTCCGCACTTATCCAGTGCCTAACTGCTGGCTCTATATTGATAAAATCACCGGAAAGGAGCTTTTCTTTAACTCCCAGTTCATTTTCAAAAAAGACTTCACCTGTTACGCATACTAAAAATGCAGGTACTTTGGTCGTGTGTTCCTTTAACTGTGCAGATGCCATTAACTGAATGGTCGTTACGCCTTCATTGGAGGTAAACATCTTTTTTGTTTGCAGAGGTTTCGACTCTGTGAATACATCTTTCAGATTCATTCGAAGTAATCTTTATAGGTTTCGAGATATATTTTTATTTCTTCTACTGTTTGCACATCACCAGAACTGCTTAGTTCTTCTATTTTCTTTTTGAGAGGCAATAAATAGTTATGAAGCTGATCATGGGATTCACCCTTCATGGTGCACTTCTGAAAAATACCTGTTAGCTCTGACGTCAGGTTTTCTTTCATCAGGTTTAAGTCTGGAGAAGGATTTGCTAAATATCCATCAGTCAATACGATCATGGATTGTATGCCCTGTGTTGTCTCCGCATTGGCCAGCCATTTTTTGCTCCCATCTAATTTTACTACAGATTGATCATCATGAGTATGGGTTTCAGTGGTTTTTTCTTTGCAGCCCAGACCCAAAAAAACAAGGGTTGTGATTAAGAATGCTGTTACACGTTTCATAGGTAAAATCTATTTTTGTTTAATTAAAGAGTAATCCTTTTCATCGGAAGTAAATCGCCACGACAATCCAACAAACACAGCGGTAATTGCAATCCGAAAAAGCATTGCCTTAACAGTTTGTTGCTCGTATATTCCTCCACTTGAAATATGCCAAATCAGGCCAACGAAACTTATTGTCAAAATACTTGTAGCTAATACAAGTAATCTTGTAGTCCACGTTCTTCCAAAGAATAAGCCGTATGCAGCCGCCAAATAGATAAAACCGCAGATAAAATTTATGATCACAATAAACAAAACATAATTACCTTCCTTTTCACGGATACCGAATAAATCAAAAATTACGGAACCACTCATGAACACCGTAATCAGCGCAAAAAGTGTAAGTAGAATAGCTGAAATCTTAAGTGTCGTTTTCATAGAATAGATTTAAGAGGTTGAATTAATGTGAGCAGATTTGCCATTAGTTTATTTCCCTTTAACTTCAAATCGAATGAAAAACCTGATAAACGCCACTGTAACATGTGCAATCTGAAACTGCCCATAATAATATGTACCAATTCATCGGCTGATAGAGCATCCGTGAATTGCTTTTGTTTCTGACCCTGCTGGATGATCTGAAGTAAGTGTTTCCGTTTTGTACCCATAATCTGCAAGATCGCTTCATTGATAGCCTTACTCTCTTCCAATAAGCCATCCGAAAATATCGCCACCAGAAAGTGTGGATTCTTTTTGAAGAATTCGAATTGATTATTGAATGCTGCTTTCAACTTTTCCGTTGGACTATCAATATCACTTACGGCATTTGTTAGACGACTATCCATATCCATAGACAGGTATCTCAGCATCGTCAGAATTATTTCTTCTTTACCTTTAAAGTGTCTGTATAGTGCCGATTCTGCGAACCCCATTTTAGCTGCGAGATTTTTTGTAGTCAAGCCGACAATACCTGACTCAGTCAAAATCTCACCTGCGGCTTCAATAATTTCCAGTTGCCTTTCTTTGATTTCCATTTTAATTCTTAGTTAAGAAAGCTGAGTACATCCATACCAATTTTTCCTGTGCACGGATATAATCGCTCATTTGTGCATTGGTTCCCTCATCACCCGCTTCTGCCGAAAGTATGAGAAGCTCACGTTGAAGTGTAATTATTATTTTGAATGACTCAAGGATATTGGTAACAGACTTAATGCCATCACTTACTTCCTTACTCTCAGTAATTTTTGAAATACGGGCGTAATCCGAGTAGTTATGATTTGGTGAATGGCCTAAAGTCAATATCCTTTCAGCTACTTCATCTATTTTCAGCAACAAATCGTTGTATAATTCTTCGAACTTAAGGTGAAGCTCAAAGAATTTTTCACCTTTAATATTCCAGTGTGAACCGCGTGTATTCTGATAGAAAACAGAATAGTTTGCTAATAGCTCATTAAGCTTTTCAGCCAATTGTTTGGCGTTGTTATTTTCAAGACCGATAGCATTTGTGGTTTTCATGGTTCCTTTATTTTATGAGTTACTACTATTGATTTTCATTTTAAAGAAAGAAATGCCCAGCCACACTACAGAAGCAGTCATGGCAATTGCACCCATTAAAACGAACACGGGAGGGGCACCAAAATATACTTCAGCCAGAATTCCAATAGGCATCAGTAATCCGGTTAAAGCCATCCATGAGATAATTTTTGTGCTAGTCAACCTGGATTGAAAATGGAGGAGCAGGTAGCCGATAAGTATATTAAGAAAAGCAAAGAGATTGCCGTGTACGTGTGCCAACCGACTTTCAAAATGTTTACCAACGGAGTAGGAATTAACCCATTCTTCTTTCCCTGGCGCAAAGTCCCTTAGGTAGATAAGGAGAAATCCATATGCCATAAAAGCCCCCATCGTCAGGAAGCCAATACTGATGTTATTCTTGCCATTCATTGGTTTCATTAATTTAAGTTAGTGAATATTCACTAACAAAAGTACAGAAATTGCTTTTAAAAAGTTTCTGATCACGTTAAAATTTCTTATAAAGTTACAAATTGACAGAATTTGGCACTTTTTCTTGTGAGTAGTGTGAGCTAAAAATGATCCATTGACTTGAAGTTGGAAATACTTAAGGGGTTAACGAACATAAATTTTGCCTTTGATTGTCTGAACCGGGACTTACTATCAGAGTAGAGCCCAAGGCAAATGGCAATGAGTGTACAGACAGATGAAACGTACTTGATCCGTCAAGCTTCGTGTGTTATGAAAATCAGAAAATGCCGTCTAGTTCACCAAGTAAATTCTTTAGTTCAAGAGGCCTCGTATACATATCAAGCGAGCCATCAGTTTTTTTTGGCCATTGTTCCTTTGGCTTGTCCCAATACAGTTCTACGCCATTACCATCCGGGTCATTCAAATAAAGTGCTTCCGACACTCCATGATCTGATGCACCGGTAAAATGGTAGTGAGCTTCTTTTAAGCGGATGTATATAGAAGCCAAATCCTTTCGTGAAGGATAAAGTATAGCGGTATGATAAAGTCCAACTCCTTCTTTTGTTGCAGGGGGTGCCTCCTTACTATGCCACGTATTTAAGCCAATGTGATGATGGTATCCTCCTGCTGAGATGAATGCAGCTTGCTCACCGTAGGTGGTAACTAATTCAAAACCCAGAAGTCCACAATAAAAATCGAGAGAGCGCTGAATGTTAGAAACTTTCAGGTGTACATGACCTATTCTGGTTTGAGATGGTGCTTTGTAGGATTCCATTATAAGCTGGTATTTATTTCTATTGGATTGGTAAGAATTTTATGTACCGGACAAGCATTGGCTACTGCAAGTAATCTTTTCCGTTGTTCATCATCCAGATTGCCAATGAACTGAACCTTTCGATTAATCACAGTCTTATTGGCTGCCTCATCTCTCTCCAAATCAATATCAATTTTTACTTCATCTAACGGCCACTGCTTGCGGTCGGCATACATACGCACTGTCGCACTGGTACAGGCTGCCAATGCGGATGCAAGTAATTCTTTGGGGGAAAATCCAATATCTTTTCCTCCTTTATCTATGGGTTCGTCTGCAATGACCACATTACCAGTAGGTGATTTGATTTCGATCTTGTAAGGCTCGTTCTTAATACTTGATGATACTTTAGCCATAGGTTCTTATATTAAAATGTTATTAAAAGAATTAAACAACATCTGTTCTTTTCTTAACCAGCACAGATGCAATCATAGAAATAGCAAGCAAGAAACAAATCACGATTAATGAAATCTCAACAGGGATTTTATAAAAATCTACAATACACATTTTAACGCCCACAAATACCAGTATGGTTGCTAGCCCATACTTGAGGTACATGAAATACTTTTCAATTCCGGCTAATGCAAAGTATAGGGATCGCAAGCCTAAAATTGCAAATACATTTGAAGTATAGACAATAAAGGGATCATCGGAAATGGCAATGATGGCAGGAATAGAATCGACAGCAAAAATCAAATCCGTACCCTCAATTAAAACAACCACGATAAACAATGGTGTTGCCCAAGTTTTATGATCTCTTTTAACAAAAAAGTTATCATCCTCGAACGATTCAGTGACAGGGAATATTCTTCGAACTAATTTTACTAATGGATTCTTATCTGGGTCAATCGGTTTATCTTCTCCCACAACCATGCGCACACCAGTAATTACCAAAAAGCCTCCGAATACATAAATCAGCCAGTGGAATTTATGAATCAGCTCAATACCAGCAAAAATGAAAATGATACGCATAATCAACGCGCCAAAAATTCCCCAAAAAAGTACCTTGTGCTGATAGGAATCCGGGACACTGAAGTATGAGAAGATCATGATAATGACAAAGATATTGTCGATGCTCAGGGACTTTTCAACCAGATAGGCGGTAAAAAATTCAATAGCCTTCTCCTTTCCAAAGTAGTAATACACAAAAAGATTGAATAACATAGCTAGCGTTATCCATACGATAGTCCAGGTCAGTGCCTCTTTTACTGACACGGTGTGTGATTTCCGATGAAATACTCCCAAATCCAGGGCCAGCATTCCAATTACAAAAAGACTGAAACTTGACCAAAGGATTGCTGATTCACTCATGTGTGTGGGTTTTTAGTTAAGGTATTTATTCGATTTCAGTTAATTGACACATTTACGAAAATGCTTCAGGTGCTGGACTTGCTGATGGTCGTGAACGATCGTCAGGTAAGGGTATAAATTCTTTATTGTCGTTAGGCGGAAGAATAATTTTGCCTTGCTGCCAATCTGATTTTGCTTGTTCAATTCGTTCCTTTCTGGAGGAAACAAAATTCCACCAGATAAAACGCTCGCCTTTTGGTTCTCCACCCAATAACATCAGTGTTGTTTGTTCGAGAGCTTGTATTGTTGGCTCTGAATTTTTCCTGAAGACCAACATCTGACCTGCATCGTATTTTCGGTTATTAAATTCAATACTTCCTTTTACTACATAAATAGCACGCTCTTCATGTTCTTTTGGTAGCGATAAGATGGTTTGCTTATCCAACACAACATGGATGTAGAAAAGCGGTGAATGTGTCTTTACCTCATTAGTCAACCCGAAAGCACTGCCGGCAATTAATCGCATCCATACACCTTTGTCCGTGAAAACGGGAAGCTCATCTTTCTTATAATTGGCAAAAGTAGGATCAGACTCTTCTGCCTTTTCAGGAAGTGCCACCCAGGTTTGAATCATTTCAAAACCACCGGCTGCCCAAAGGTTAGGATCTTCGAAACGTTCAGAATGGGCAATGCCTTTTCCCGAAGTCATCCAGTTGACTTCACCGGGTTGTATCACCTGCTCTACCCCCAAACTATCGCGATGCGTCATTTTACCATCAAACAAATAACTCACCGTTGATAATCCAATATGTGGGTGTGGTAAAACATCAAGCGATTGAACTAATGATGGCTTTGAGGCTATCGGGCCTCCATGATCCATAAAAATGAACGGCCCCACCATTCGCTTGAGTCTAAACGGAAGTATTCTTCTAACCTCCATACCTGGTGCGATGGAAGCCTTTCTTGCTTCAATGGTTATTTCTAACATAAGCGTCAGTTGTTCTATTATACACGCTATCTCCGAAAGGACAATTTTTTAATCATGGCATCATTCAAATTACTGGCATAGACACCATATGCATCTACAAGAACTCCCTTCACGCCCTCATCAGAGGTTATTGCAAAGACAATGCTGTTATCATCGACACTTGACATGCCCTCAAAACGATGGAATTCATCAACTGTGAAATTTTCCGGGCTGACTTGCAAGTGCAAAGCGGGGCATTCAACACAATCCGGTTTAATATTAAAATCATTTGTATAGCCACGGACTTTCAAATCGTTTGTGGCTTCGGAAAGGCTGGTATAATGCTTTTTCATAGTTCTTTACATAAAGGATTTAGGAATGTATTAATTAAGAGAGAAAGTTATTCACTCTGTACACCTGCATTGATCATCTAATACGTCCACACTTGAGGCGATAAGGTTTCAAATGACGAGTCAATCGACTGCTTTGCATTTCTGCTTCTATTGAACAGTCCGTTCGCCATCAATCCTAACAGTTCAACATGCTTTTCACTATCGGAAATCCACAATGTTATTTCAGTACTATTTCCCCTCAATAAATATCGTCCTTTTAGAATCGGTAGTTTGGTACTATCATCTAGTAGGCAGATAGTCCAATCCCGACAATTTCCGTATTTTAGGAGAGTTCCATCTTCCAACTTAAAGCCGCCTCTTACCTTTTTAGCTGTCCATTCCGATTTGTCAGTTTCTGATCTGAAGATCACAACCTTTTCTTCGTAATCAATATGACTAATTTTGTTATTGAAGCTAATCGTCAATTCGTGTGGCCCTGTCATATTAAGAATGATTTTCTTCTCGTTACCTGTATTAGTTGCAGTAAACTCACGAATCCGGCTATTCAGGTTCGCCTCTCCTGAATAGGCGACACCTTTCACATCATATTCCTGCGAACAGCTTACAAATAGTATCGTCATTAAAAACGGGATCAATCCTCTCGTAGCCATTTCAGACATTGTGCAATTCTTTTTGCTATGAAGGTAGCGATAAAAACCTCAAGAAATTAAACTTTAAGACGACTCAAAAAAATTGATCCAGGTCAATTTTTAAGTTATCACAGCTCAATGCTTTTGGAGAGGAGCTGATCTAATTTTATAGTAAATAAAACGGGAAGGAGTTATGAAAACGAGCATATAATTGAAATGTATGGCCGAAGGTTTACACCTTCAGTAAAATTAGCGGGATTCATCGCCATTCTCATATTCGGAATTCTACTTGCCTTCAATCGCAATAGTGCGGTTCAGGCAAAAGAAACAAATACAGCCGTTGAGCAACCTCTTTCGGAATAGCCTGGGTCTTTGGCTTGCAACTACCTACATCTCATAGCTTCTTGCATGGAAGTATTCTTAGAAATGAATGATGGGTACCTTAAATTCAATTCTATGAAAACGGCTGAAAGTCCATGAATTGAATGGTACATAATTCAGATTACTTCGCTAATGGTTTATTCTCTTTAAGCGTTTGTATTTTTACCCTTTCACCGACAATCCAAACAACATCATCCCAATCAAAAACGGTGGTAGAATCTGGATTTAATTGTTACCGGCAATAAAAGCATCGGCTGTTTTACCATCGATAATAGGTGATAGGAAGTCGGCAGCGAAGGTGGTGTTGAATGTTTTTACCACCTTTGAGTTAGGCAGAAGTTTTTGAAGTTCTTCTGCTGCACTGGTATCGGATGAGGTAACCAATTCACTGTACGCACTGTTCAGTGGATTGGAAATACTAATCACGATCTTACCAGTCGCCACTTCCCGTATTTTTTCCGCCACTTCTTTTTCTGCTTCATACGGAGTCGCCACGATAATAATATCTGCTTCCCACGATGCTTCTCTGGCACAGCTAATAGCGAATACCTCTGTACTCTTGGATGTTTTCTCTATTTGCATTTTTAGATCAACTAATTTGTCTTGCTCATTTGACATAAGCAGCAAACGATACTTTCCTTGTTTAGAAAGGCTTTTTGCGATGGCAGAACCCATATTTCCGGTTGCCCCCACAATTGCGATAGTTTTTATAGTAGCCATAATTTGTCCTGTTTGATGAAACAAAGTTATGGCGACTACCCTGCGTGGGGATTGATATGAAATAAGAAAGCACTTGATATAGATCAAGTGCCTTCTGTCTTATCGCAATCAATTTTTAACCACCGTTTCAGGTTGCCGAATATTCGGTGGTGCTACTTTTGGAAGTAAATACGAGTGCTTGAAGAACCAATAGAATAATAATCATAACAGCAAAAGCGAATTGTGTTGAAATCTCTCCTGAAGAATATAGCGTTTGAGCCTGATTCATAATTACTTTAGATTCTTCTAATTGAATCGCAGATAGTTCGCTCAACAGAGCAAGTGCCTTGTCTGCATTTTCTGATTTCAATTCAATGTTCTTTAGTTGCGAAGTTTCGAATTCGTTTACTATTTTCATTAACTCAACAAATTTTAGCTCCTCGTTTGCTGTAAGTGTTGTCTTTAGGTACGCATTACTTACCTCCCTGATTTCGGAGATCAAACTACCAATCTTATTATCTCCGTGGTCGAAATTCGGCCCGACAGCGTTCAACACCTCTTTTATTTTATAGATGTCGCTTGTCATTGTTAAAATGTAGGTTTCCGCCACTAACCTATCTTCATACAAAGTAGTAATCGAATTTTTGACATTGTTTGTATGATCACGGTCGATATGGTTGCTAAACAAAACCAATAAACACAGTGAAAGTAATGCCGCTGAAGCAACACTCTTGTTTCTTACGTTATGTATCCATTTCATAGTCTGTAAGTTTAAGTTCTTTCTAATATCTCATTAACTGTTGACTGCTCATTGAGTTCTTCCATTAAATTATCTGAACTAAAAAACAAGGACTTAATATGTAGTCCTTCATCGTTGTAGATGTTAAAGCAACCTTCTCGGCAGCCATGCACATACTCACCTTCGCTCATTAAATTGCCGTTAGGATGATACGTGGCAAAACGTCCGTGAAGAATACCATTCTCAAAACTCTCCTCCAACATCAATTCACCACTATCATAATACTCTACCCACCGCCCATGTTTATTACCGTGTATATAGTTACCTACCGAAATCAAAACAGCATGCTTGTTAAATTCTTTCCACCGCCCTTCCTTTAAGCGGTTTTTCTTTTTACCAAAGAATGAGTCAAACATAGTTAGTAATTGATCGGCTCTATTCATATTCTTCACAATGCCAAATGCTGGTATGCTTTCCTGGTAATCCACACGAATCGACTCTGTTACAATTCATACACAGCCCCTTCTGCATTGAATGTGCGTTTGACTGGAGTATGTGAATTTCATCATTCAATTGATATAGCTCGCATTGAATAATGATCTTATGCGATGCCTTTCGGTACGTGCAATCACTTTCCAAAGCACAATTGGTGCAAAGCCCTTTCAGCTCGTGTTGTATTAACTCTTCAATCAAATCTTGTGAATACATAGGATTACTTTCATAGGAGAGTATCCAAAAGGCATACCACTATTAATCCTTGAATGAAGGCTGAATGAGGTGATGGCTGTGTTAGTATCTGGATAGAATTACCTCAGTGGTACATTTCTCTCCACTAGTTGGTTGGCGCATACTTCTTTAATTTATCGCGCAGTGTTTTCCGGTCTATGCCGAGGCTAATGGCTGTTTGAGAGATGTTGTTCTTGTTGGCTGCTAGTGCATCTAGAATATATTCCCGTTCTACGTCTTCCAGTTTTCGATCAAGCCCTTTGCTTCGCCTGCCTGAAAACCGAAATGATTCGGGGAGATCGGGTATATCGATGGTGCTATCTTCTGACATGATCACGAGCCTATGGATAAGATTCTGAAGTTCCCGTACATTACCCGGCCATGAATAATCCTTAAAAGCCTGCAATGCTTTGGGTGTAAACTTCATGGAAGCTTTGCCTAATTCTTTTACATATTTTCCCAGAAAGAAATAGATCAATTGAAGGATGTCATCTCCGCGTTCACGCAAGGGTGGTAAATCGATGGTGATGATATTTAAACGATAGTAGAGATCCTCTCGAAAAAGTCCTTTCTTGACTAATTGCATCAGGTCAACGTTGGTGGCAGCTACTATCCTCACATTCACTTTCAGCGTTTTCTTCGATCCAACCATGTAGAATTCTTTCTCCTGAAGAACGCGCAAAAGCTTGGCTTGCATAGCTAAACTTGTATTGCTTATTTCATCCAGAAAAATTGTACCTCCATCAGCCGTTTGAAAAAAACCGGCACGCGTTTCCGTAGCTCCGGTAAATGCTCCTTTCACATAACCGAATAACTCACTTTCCAAAAGTGTATCAGGAATTCCTCCACAGTTAACGGGTACAAAAGGCGCAGCAGAAGCATTACCTCCATAGTGCAAGGCTCTGGCCACTAACTCCTTTCCTGTACCGCTTTCTCCGTAAATTAATACAGTGGCATTTGTCGACTTTGCTTTACGAATAGTACTAAAAATTTTCTTCATGCCATCGGATTCCCCGATGATCCCAAAATTCTGCACTGAGGGTATATCAATTTTGGTCTTTTTCGTTTTGGTCAGAACTCTTTCTACGGCTGCAAACAGTTCCTCATCAGTGAATGACTTCACCAGATATTCTTCCGCGCCAATCTTAATCGATTCAACCGCGCCCTGTATAGAAGGAAATCCGGTAACGACAAGAATTCCAATACCCTTATGATTTTCTGAAGCATGGCGCACTAATTCAATACCGCTTTCACCTGGCATTTTTAAATCGGTAATTAAAAGATCAATGGCTACTGATCCCAAAACCTTAATACCCGATTGAACATTGCTGGCAGTATAAATCTGATAGCCTTTCGACTGAAGGTTGCGTTTGATGAGTTCCACGCTTTCGGGAGAATCATCAACTACCAGTACATTGATATTGGTAAATTCTTTCTTCTTCATATCATTTCTTCATCTGCCTTAAAGGCAATACAATTTCAAATCTTGAGCCTTTTCCAGGGCTACTGCTAACCAGTATTTTTCCCTTGTGTTCTTCTACAATTCCCTGAACAACCGAAAGCCCCAAACCTGTGCCCTGGCCTACGGGCTTTGTGGTATAAAAGGGCTCAAAAATTTTTCTTTTTACTTCATTCGACATCCCACTTCCGGTATCACTCACCACAAGACTTACCTGATTCTGCTTACGTTTTGTTGCGATTGTTATTTTTCCACCTCCGGCCATCGCATGAATGGCATTGGTAATAAGGTTTACCAATACCTGGCTTATCTGAACGGAATCGGCCTCAATGACGGGTAGATGCTGATCTAGTCTCTCCACAATTTTAATCCCCCGACTCTGAAAGCGTATGTCAATAAAATACAAGATGTTTGATACTAGCACATTAAGATTTACCTCATTAATCTGTCGTGGCATTTGCCGGGAGAAGAGCATGAGTTTTTTTATGATCTCCCGTGTGTAGAGCGATGCTTTAATAATTCTGTCAATATCGGTGTCTTGTTGTTCAGTTAAGGAGCCATTCTTCTTTACCAACTGAGCAAATCCAAGAATTCTTCCCAGTGGTTCATTTAATTCGTGCGCAATGCCTGCCGACAACTCACCCACAAAAGCCAATCGCTCGGAATGTTGGAGCTGCATTTCCAGTTTCTTATTGTTCTCCTCAACCGCTGCTCGTTTGATAAACAGTGATAGCTCTCTTGCTACAATTTTGATGAGGTTTTTTTCCTCCGTCAGAAACAGATTACGAGTCGCTGCTTTTTTTGAGACTGCTCTGTAGCCGACTTTAAGGGCACCTACCTTTTTATTACCGATGCCAATACTGGACGATATGTGATGCTTGCACGTTGAAAATTCTTTTGTAGTATAATTTAATTTACCATAAGTAATGCTAACCTCAGCAAGGTTGGGAAACTGCATGGCATCGGGAAGTATTTCCAAAGTTTTGTTCAAAATAACGCTTACATCGTTTCCTGCCTTTAGGGCAATCTTAGATAAGTCGTAAAGACACTTTAATTCTTTGACCCGTTCCCTGAGTTTGATGTCAGCCGCATTCATTTTTCTTATTTTCAATTTTTCAAAGATAGGAACTAATCTCCCACCTTTATTATAAACGCCCTGATGGCACTGAGGAATTACTACCCACCGGGTAATTCTGAACCATGAAAGTAACTAAACTGACTTGGTTTCCATTCCTAGAACCCCTGTTCAATCTGGCACGGATACTGCGAAGGTCAGAATGAAACAAGAAGAAATGGAAAAGAGAATGGTTATAACAGCTAACGACTACGAACGCTTAATAGGCCTGAGTGAATTTGCTTCACCCAAGGAAAAAATGCCTGATACTGTTTCGCGTTTGTACGATGCCTTAATGAACGCAAAAAAACTTTCACAGGATGTTATATCAGGCAACGTAATTACCATGAACTCAAGGGTTCTCTTGCAAGATATTTCAAGCGAAAGAGAGGCAGAGCTAACGATAACCTATCCGCAAGATGCGGCCAACCGCGAAAGAAAAGTCTCGGTATTTTCACCAATAGGCGCAGCACTACTTGGCAAAAAGGTTGGCGATGTAGTTTCGTGGAAGACACCTGCCGGGGATGGACAGTTTGAAATCTTAAAGGTTACCTACCAGCCAGAGGCGGTAGGCGACTTTTCCTTGTAATGCAGGCACTCCCAGCATCACATTTACGTCTTTCAAAAAAATCAAAAACTAAATTATTAACTACTCATTGCCATGAGCAAAAACACAGGTAAGACAAGTATGCTTGACTATTGCAAACTCGTGCTGAAGAAAATGAGTTTTAGCAGAAGGCTGTTTAGAAAAGAATACAAAAAAACGTTTACCTATCTCGATCCGATGGATCATAATAAGTTGAAGCAATGGCTTCGTGAAGTTCGCGTTCGGTCATGACCTGGCCAGCTTAAATGGTAGTTACTTTCGATGCGACACCTGTTTTCTGATTCTACTTAATGTTTCAGGTGTTATACTCAAGTAAGATGCAATGTGTTGTTGTGATGCCCTGTTCATAATGTCCGGTGCAACCTCCATAAGCCTCAGATATTTCTCTTCAGCCGACAGACTCATGTAGGCCACCACCCTGCGTTGAAGCGCAACAATATTATTCTGCATGAGTAGCCTAAAGTACCGTTCCATAGCCGGAAGTTGCTTCATCATTTCTTCCATTGCTTGCTTACTCAGATTCAGCACCTCCGAATCTTCTAACGCTTCGATGTTGTAAATGGCTTCTTTTCCCGAAAGGAAACTACCCATATCTGCAATCCACCATCCTTCAATGGCAAACTGTACAACGTGTTCATGCCCTTCGTCATCTACTGTAAAGGAGCGAAGCATACCTTTTTCAACAAAGGTTACGTATTGGCATGTATCGCCTGCATTCAAAAGATACTGACGCTTGCGGATTTTCTTAGGAATAAAGTAAGGTTTCAGCAGTTCAATTTCTTGGGCAGTGAACTTTACCTTTTTACCTATACTCTCTATTAACAACTCATGCATTCTGGTGAAATTAGACTTCGAATCTAGGCAGCTTTAAACATTTCCTCCACTTCGGAAAGGGAAACTCTAAACCGCTTAGGCATACCAAATATCTTGAAAATAATAAGGACTTGGTTAATACTGTAGAAGTGCCCGGTCTTCTTTCCGATTTGGTCTTCATTCTTTTTCACCCATCTCTGAAACGTCAACCAACATACTCCGTAGAAGTCCGCCAGTTGCTTGTGATTGTATGGTCTCAAGACGAAAATTTCTGGTTTGTGTCCGGTTTCCTCGGTTTTTGTGATTTATCACCACATTCTAGCTATTTGCTAGTTGTTAAGCAATCTTAAAATAAAGCTTTACAAAGCTTATTAGGAACAGGGAATACCATTCTTTCTAATGGGTATTGATTGAGAATCTGAACCAAATTGTCGGCTCATTTCCTCCTGGATAGCAAAATGAGGACTTTATGTAAAATCTTTAAATCTTCCAGGAATTTTGGTTCGACAATTTGGTTTCCGGGGCTACTTATCTTCCTATATATCACGGAACCTCCTTATTCGACAGTAAACTCAAGCGTTTCATACACATAGTTGCTACCCTGTACTCCCACAATCGCTACAACATAGGTTCCCGGAACATCGGATGCATAGTAGGTAAGTGAGCGAATTTGTTGACTGACGAGCAGGTGAGGCACCCAGGCTAACTGCGTTCGCAAGTCGGGCTTGGTCTCAGCCGGTGGTTCGGGTGAGGTTAATTCTGTTCGTGGCTGAACCCTTACATAAGATTTTGTGGTTGACCCAAACTGATCGGCAGGCAGGTAGGCGTCAGCGAAGGTGAAGAAACCGATGGCTCCAGCGAATACCTCTCCACCAATCGCAAACTGCTGTGGATAAATTTCGATGCGTTCTATTTTTAAGGGATCAAAATTCAAAATATCCTCATCGCCACACACTATGCCATTCAATGTGACCAGCGCTTTATTCATATCTCCTGTTCTGTTATCCATGTTTCGAACAAAGAACTCTCTTCGGTTATCCATTTTCCTGATGGTAACAGCAGGAATGTATTCAATGATATGATCTGCCATTGTGGGAAACCTGGCATAGTCGTCTAAACGATACGTGAGCTTGTCCTTATCGGCAAAAAAACCTTCGATTAGTGACGGTTCGCTGTTCCGATTTTCGTAGATGCTTTGAATCTGAACTTGCTGACTTTTCTCCACAAGCCAGGTTTGTATATCAGTTTCCTGGAGTTGTAAGGGCACTCTTTCTACAAAGTCATAATTGTTGAGGAAGGCAGAATCTAAACTCACGGTCAGGTTGTTTGCCCCGGAGAAAATCAGTTGATCTGCCGGATACATGGGATCGAGAGAAATTTTGAAAGTGCCATCGGGTTTGGCTGTTGCCGAATAAACTTTATGTGACTCACCAATGGTAGTTAGATGAAATCTATGATTCGCTGTTGATTCTCCATTTTGGCCTAAAAGAGTGCCCTCGACTAATTCTCCTCTAAAGTCTGGTAGAAATTTGAGGCCTGGTATTATTTGGTTTGTTACCCTGCCCGATCTCATTGACAGAAATTGTCTTGTTAACTCATCCAATGGCCATTGTGTCTTTATAAAAGGAGTGACTGGTCCAAAGAAATGACTGGTCAGATTGTGCCCCTCATTTTCCAATGGTTGTTGTTTTTGAATAACAAGCGTTACGTTGATCGGCTCACTCCCACTAACTGTCAGCTTAATCTCTTCCCGAGGTTTAAAAGCCAGTTTGTTTAACAATAACTTTGCTTCAATACGATTGAAATTTTTGAACTCTTTGGCAGCTGAAAGACGGGAATTCAGTTCGAAGTTTGACAAGTGTAAATTACTTTCCTTATCTATCAGTGCAACACTGTATGATTCATCTTCTTTTGGCGAGAAGTCAATAGTGCCATACCCATCCTGAGACTTAATATCAACTAATGTCTCAGATTCCTTGATAATTTTTAGCTGTCCGGGAACAATTTCGCCTTCTCTATTTTTGATTTCATAAGCGATAGATCCATCCTCGCCACTTTTCGAAAAGAATTGAACGAAGAGCGAATCCTGACTTTTGGTTTTTTCAAACAAGCTCTTTGGAATTACAGCATAGGGATTTAAAAGCGTAATCTTTCGTTGCGTGATGGCCTCAACCCCAAAATTTCGTTGCCACTTTGTGTACACGAGAAGCGTATACACTCCTGATTTCAAGTAGGACGGTAGATAGAGCACGGCACTCCCTTGCCCCTCGTACAGCTCTGTTTTCAATCGAATTGCCGGCTGATTATTTGGGTCAAGGAGTTCGAGATAAGCCACACGACTGATTAGAAATTGTTGAGGAGAAACGTGGGCTGAAATGGCAACTTCTAATTCTTCTCCAGGAATAAATGCCGTTCGATTCAAAAAAACCACAAGCTCCTCTTGAGGAAGGTTAGCAAGGTCAGGAGATTGTGCGTACAGCGATTCCGCCAACGTCACCATTACACATGCCAGGACCAGTCCAATTGAATTTCTCATTCCCAGAAGTCAGGCCTTTTGTTTGAACCGTCATGATATGTGCAATCCGCGCACCTGATTTTGCAAAAGACTGCGGTTGCAGGAGACAGGAAATAACACAGACTATAAGCAAATTGGTTTCGCTCCATGAAGTCGCCAATCTGGTCAGCCGGCAGCAATATGGGCTCTTCATTAAAACAGTTGACAAAAAATGGATCAAGCACGCGATACCCATCTTTTTGAAAATCCCTTGGCGCGTAGAATTGACGTACTGTCCTTTCCTGAACTACGTCAAAGTACCCTAAGACGGTTTCCGTTGCGTTGGCTACGTTGTGAAGATTACCGGTAATGGTACCAACCTGTATATCAAAAAGGAATCCCTGATTGTTACTTTCGTTAATCATATTCCAAAACCGATATGACTCTTCCGTTAACGCAAACTGTTTGACCAAAATACTGTATCGCAATTTCAAGAATCCACTATCAGAGTGAAACCTGTGAATCGGTTGGCGTATGACTTCGTTCTCCCCATCGAGCAAGGCCTTGATATTAATATCTTTTGCAGAGTCTGAACTCCAGCAAATCTGAACCTGAAGTGAGTCATTAGGAGACCCAAGTTCCCTTATCACAAAATTGTTGCCTCCGGTCCAAAGCCATCGTGACGGCATGGGTACTTCCAGTTGATAAGTTGAGTTCCATTCCCAGCGAATATATTTGACCTGGTCTGGGTTGGATCTTGAATCAACATAGAAATTGAAAAATCCAGCAAACGGATTAGTGGGCGTTGGAGCAGGTTCAAATTCTGCATACAGCGAATCGAACTGTGGAGTGGGTACCATTGCGGTAGGATCAGACTGGTACTCGTCTCCTTCGCTGGTGATGATGTGTAAACTGTAATTGGTATTGGGCTGCGCAGCAAATGGATTACTGCTTTCATAATGCCCTGGAGAAGACTCCTGAAAGTTGAGGCGGTTCGAGTTTTCAGATTCAATCCATACTGTTGCACCGGTTACAGGTTCTGCCGCATCCATGCTGTTCAGTGGTTTTGTTCGTGACAGAATAACCATTTGTTTTTCTGGTTCGCTGGTAAGTCGGGCATCTACTACCAAAAGATCCTCCGTATCGATTTGCTCCAAATCAATTTCTGTGAGGCACATACTCATCAGCAGGAGTATGGACAGTAGGATGATATGGTTTGATATCCTTTTCAAATGGTGAGATTGTAGGTTATCGAAGGAATGGCCGTACCGAGTACAGACAGCTGATATCCTTTAATGGTTCCGTTTGAATTTGTGAAGAAGACAGAGTAAACATTCTTTCGGGCTAGCACGTTGTAAATTGAGATTGACCAATAGCCATGGCCAATTTTCTTAAGCTTGTGCGATCCTTCAATATTCATGCTTACATCAACCCGGAAATAGTTGGGGATCCGGTAGCTGTTGCGATCGGAGAAATGTGTGATCGGTACCCCATTAAGGGAGTATCTCGCAGAAGGGTAAGTAACCTTTCTTCCAGAAGTGTAGATTACATTCATCGAAAAACTAAATCTTCGTGTCTTTTTGTAATTGGCAACTATGCTGATGTCATGAGGTTTTTCGAAGTTGGATGAAAAGTATTTACCTTGGTTGATACGATTTTCTGAAAATTGAGAATCAAATTTTTGCTGAGATCGGCTGTAGGTGTAGCCAATCCATCCATTCAGTTTTCCATTTGGTTTTCGTAGCAGAAGTTCAAGTCCGTAAGCACGCCCAACTCCCTGGATAACGCCTGTTTCAAGCGTTTCATTGAGCACTAGGTCGGCTCCGATTTTATAATCGAGAATATTGTCCAGGGTTTTGTAATACGTCTCGGCCGAGAACTCAAGGTTCTTTTTTGGTAAATCACGATAGTAGCCGAGAGAGTATTGCACCGAGGTTTGAGGGGCGAAATTGGGATCCGATAATTTCCAGGTATCGGTGGGAGAAACAGAAACGGTGCTCGTAAGCGCGTGAATGTATTGCCGCATCTGTGTGACTCCTGCCTTGATAGAAGACTGGTTAGATAAAGAGTACTTGCCAGAGAGGCGAATCTCCGGGCCGTGATAGGTGTCAATCAAATCCCCGTCTTCAAAAGATACTGATCCAATTTGTGTACTGCTGTTTCTGGGACTTCCCGGTTGATAAAAATTAATGGTTCTGGCGCCAAGTGCAGTAAAAAATGAATATCGAAGTCCGCCATATAATGTCAGAGCAGGGGAGACCTTAAATTCTTCCGATGCAAAAAATGCTTTCTCAAAACCTTTTTCTGTTTGCAGCTTGGCTGGGGTAATAACCGAAGCGCCAGTCGCTACCAACTCACCGGGATTTAGGTTGTACAACTTAGCCTCGATACCAAACTGGATGTCATGTTGCTCTGAGGGAAAGTAGTTGAACAGCGCTTTTCCAAACTGTTCATCAATTTTGAAACCGTAGTTAAATGCAGTTTCCGGATTGGATTCATAGTTTATAGAGAACTGATAAGTCCCCATCCCTGCACTCACGGTTGATGAAAACTTCTCGTGGAGGAGGTGAAACCATTCTATTGAAGCATTTTGGTTTGTGTAATGATTTGTCGAATCGGTCGATAG